>QHSI01000082.1 GCA_003221515.1 Candidatus Rokuibacteriota bacterium | reverse complement strand
GGAATCGGGCCCGTAAGCACCGTCCGTCGTGTATGTCCCATGGCGGTCAGAGAGTACCGGCACGAGGACAGAAGCGTCAATGTCCGCTGACCGATACAGTCCTCGGGCGGTTTGCGAATCTCAAACACCGTGCAAGGCAAGCTCCGAGCCAAGATCAGTCGGTGATCATAAGCCTATAGGTGTCGGTGGGTTACATCGCACGGCGTTGTTAGCCGGGCGACGGGGCCGCAGAGGCGCTACGCGGTTCCGCGCAGCGTTGCTTGGAATCCGACAGCCGAGCGAACGGGGTGAGGAGAGCGTGTAAAAAACACTCGAACGCCGCGAGCGCACCCCAAACGCGCTCAAACGCGCCTAAACGCTTCCTGAGTTTCCGGAACGAGCGCTATACTCGGCATCTCTTTGGCCGTTATCACATGTCCCGGAGGTGAGTCTGATGGTGTGGAAGCGAGAGGAGCCGCCACGGCCGACCAACGTCCCCACGAGCACTGCGCAGACGCCGACCAGCGCTGCGGAGGAGCCGGCGCAGTCCGCGCCGGCAACGGCGCCGTCCGTGCATGAACCGGTCAAGTCATGGCAGGGATCGTCCCTGGGATTCGATCAACCACCAGGAGGGAAGCGGCCCATGAACGAGGAGCTGGCGAGCATCGGGAAGAGCATCGTCATCAACGGCGAGCTGACCGGCAGCGAGGATCTCACGATCGAGGGGCGCGTCGAGGGCAAGATCGACCTGAAGGACCACGTGCTCACCGTCGGGATGAACGGGCGCATCAAGGCCCAGATCACCGCAAAATCTATTGTCGTTTTCGGGCATGTCACGGGTAATCTTACGGCGACCGAGAAGGTCGACATCAAAGAGAAGGGCTCGGTCGAAGGAGATATCGTGTCGCCGAGAGTCGCGATCGCCGACGGCTCCCACTTCAAGGGCAGCGTCGACATGCAGCGCAAGGAAGGGGCGAACGGGGATCGGCCGCTGTCCACCGTCTCGTCGCTCACCGATCTGGTACGCGTCTAACGTGGCATTGAAAACCGCGTTCAAGGGTTTGTCCTCGGTCGCGACCGCCCCGACCGAGGACGTCTACTCGAGCAAGACGCTCAGCAAGTTCCTGTCGTTCGTCTTCTCGCGGCCGGGGGCGGAGCTCATCGATCTGGGACCGGTGATCGGATCGAACATCGCGTTCATGGGCGAGCGGGTCGGCTGCAAGATCCACATCGAGGATCTGTACGCCGACCTCGATCGCCACGCTCTCGAGGGTACGCTCGATCGGCTGCCGGATTTCATGGCGGCGCGCTTCCCGCTGGGCGACGAGAGCGTCGACGCGGTGCTGTGCTGGGACGTCTTCGACTATCTCAATCCGGACGCGGGAAGCGCACTGTCCGGGGAGTTGATCCGCATGCTGCGCCCGGGCGGCGCGCTGCTCGGGTTCTTCGGCGCCCGCGCGTCGGGCGAGACGCGCTACACCAAGTATTTCATCGAGGACGAGTCGCGCCTGCGCTATCGCTTCTACGTGGGCGCGTGCCGCCGGCGAGCGGTGCTGCAGAACCGCGACATCGACAATCTCTTCGCCGGCCTGCAGCTGTCCGACTCCGTCCTCATGAGGTCCGGCGTCCGCGAGGTGCTGTACCACAAGCGCTCGGCCTAATAATGTGAACAATCTCCCGTTCCGGAATAGGCGCGGCCAGCCCGCGTCCTCATTGAGTGCGACCGACGCCAAGAAGCAATTCGGCCGAGTTCTCGACATGGTCCTTCGCGGTGGTGCCGTGGTCATCACCAAGCACGATCAGCCCAAGGCGATCCTGCTTTCGGTGGACGATTTCAACGCGCTGGCGAAGGCGACCGAGAGCACCCTGGACACGCTGAGCGCGGACTTCGACGCGATGTTCGCGCGCATGCAGACCCCGCGGGCGCGAGCGCGCCGTCCCTGAAAGTCCTCTCCCCTTCTGACGCGAGCTAGGTCCGGCCGGCCAGCTTGCGCCCCTGCTCGAGCACCGCGAACGACCGCGGCGTGCTCGGCATGAGGAACCGGTAGCCGCTCGCGATCAGGCGCTCGATGTTCTTGGCGTCCGGATGCGGGTGGCCGCACGGCACGTTGTGGTCCTTGCAGATCTTCAGAATGCGATCGATGGCCTCGGCCACGACGGGATGTTCGTACTCGCGCGGGTGACCGAGCTCCTGGCTGAGGTCGCCTTCCCCGATCAGGACCACGCCGATCCCCTTCACCTGCGTGAGGATCTTCGGGAGGTTCTCGATCGCTTTCACGTCCTCGCACTGGATGATCGCGAGAATCTCGCCCTTGGGCGCGAGCGGCCAGACGTCCGCGCGCGCGTAGTAGTCCGGCTGCGAGAGCCCCCAGTAGCGGGCCGCGCGCGTGGGCGCGTCGCCGCGAATCCCCGGCGGGTCGTAGAGCGGCGCGCCCGGCAGCCGCGGATAGCGGCAGGCGCTGACGGCGTTGCGCGCCTCGTCCACGGTGCTCACGTGCGGGAAGATGATCCCGTACACGCCGATGTCGAGCACCTGCTTGACGATCCACTGGTTCATCTCGCCGCCGTTCGGCGGAATCCGCACCATCGGCGTCACCTTCGGCGCGAGCGAGCCTCCGTCGACGATCTGGCGCCGGTCCAGCATGGACTGGAGCGCGTCCCGCAGCGCGGGCGAGCTCATGGGCGCGTGCTCCATCTCGAAGGCGACGCCGTCGAGGTTGGAAGCGGCCAGCGCGGTGGCCGTTTCGTTGTCCACCGAGCCGAAGCCGACGAACGCGGTCTTGCCCTGCTCGAGGGCCTTGATCACTCCGTTGAGCCGCGGGATCTCAGCCATGCGTCTCTCCTACGTTGACGCCGGGAACTTGTTCTTCAGGCGGCTGTACACGCGCCGCGCGTTGCCCTCGAACACCTTCCGCTTGTCGCTCTCGCTGATCTTGAGCGCGTCGACGTAGCGCTTGGTGTCGTCGTAGTAGTGGCCGGTCTCGGGATCGATGCCGCGGACCGCGCCGACCATCTCGGAGGCGAACATGATGTTGTCGACGGGGATCACCTTGAACAGCACGTCGATCCCGGGCTGGTGGTAGACGCACGTGTCGAAGAACACGTTGTTGAGCAGATGGTCCTTCAACAGCGGCTTCTTCAGATCCTGCGCGATGCCGCGGTAGCGCCCCCAGTGGTACGGCACCGCGCCGCCGCCGTGGGGGATGATGAATTTCAGGGTCGGGAAGTCCTTGAAGAGGTCGGCGGTGATCAGCTGCATGAACGCGGTGGTGTCGCCG
>QHSI01000064.1:1397-15332 GCA_003221515.1 Candidatus Rokuibacteriota bacterium | reverse complement strand
CCAGCACTACGGCGTGCGCCCGGAGTGGGGCGGCCTCAACTACACCGCGCATGAGGCGATCGAGAAGGAAGAGTCGGGCGAGACGCAGAAGATCATCCTCAAGCACCTGCGCACGCGCGCCGACCTCCACGCCGCCGAAGCCGCGATGCGCGAGATGCACCGGTTGCTCGAGGCGTACGCAGAGGGGCTCACGCGCCGCTACGCATCCTGAGGCGGTCGATCGCCGGACCGGCCAGGAGCGTCGCGACCGTGACCAGGGCCGACAGGGTTGTCGGCGCGTGAGGCCGAAGCCGCCGACGAGGCTCGGCGACCGCGGCGAGAGTCCGAGCATCCCGAAGGCGCCGGCGCCGTACGACCCGGTCAGGATGGCCAGGAGGTACCAGCGCCGGCGAGACGCCGTCAGGACTTCAGCGCAAACTTCTGGAACGTGTGGCAGGTGGCGGGGACGTGACCGCGGCTGCCCGCGAAGGTCCACGTCACCTCGCTCACGTAGACGTCGCCGTGCGAATCGACCCCGATTCCGTGCGGCGCAGCGAAGCTTCCGGCCGCGACGGGATCGGGCCCACCCCAGCGCGCGATCACGCGTCCGTCCCGGTCGTAGACGCTGACGCGGCCGGAGCGGATCTCGCCGGCGGGTCCGTAGCGGTGCGACGTCTGCCCGGGCTGCCACCAGAGCTCGGAGACGTAGGCGCGCCCCTGGCTGTCGAACACCAGGTGAGTCGGCCGACGGGTGTCGGTCCACTCGGCCAGATACTCGCCGTCGGGGCTGAAGATCTGGATCCGATCGTTCTCGCGATCGCAGACGAAGACGCGCCCGTCCGCGGCGACCGCGATGCCGTGCGGCAGGAAGAACTCACCGGGACCCTGACCCGGCACGCCCCACGACCGCTTGAGCTCGCCGGTCGGTGAGAACAGGTGGACGCGGCAGTTGCCGTAGCCGTCGGACACGTAGAGATCGCCGCGGGGACCGACCGCCAGATTCGTGGGGCGGTTGAAGGGGCCGCCGGCCCGCTTGACGGTCGCGGTGTTCTTGCCGTCGTAGCCGGTGTCGGACGGGGTGTTCATGGTGCCGAGGGTCATCAACAGCTTGCCCTGCGGCGTGAACCGCCGCACGGTGTGGTTGCCGTCGTCCGAGCAGTAGAGCGTGCCGTCGGGCGCGACGGTGATCCCGTGTGTCCGCAGGGTGAACTGCCCCTCGCCCCACGAGCTCTGGAAGTTGCCCTTGCGGTCGTAGACGATGATCGGGTGATCGCCGCGGCAGATCAGGTACACGCGATCCTCGCCGTCGACGGCCACGCCCGCGACGTCGCGATGCGCCCATCCTGACGGCAGCTGCTCCCAGCCCTCGACGACTCCGTAGCTCATTGCGCTCGCCATGGCATGACCTTTCTCTTATCGCGTTCACACCCGCTCGTAGGAGAGTCGCCGTACCTTGTCCATGTTCGTGCCCTCGATGCGGATCAGCCGCGTCGGGCCTTCGCGCCGCGGCGAGTGCAGGTCCCCTTCGTTGTAGACGTACGCCATGCCCGGCTTGAGCGTGTAGCTCCGGACGTGACGCACCTTGCCGGGCGTGTCGGGGCCGGCCGGATGGACGAGCGCCCAGTCGTTCATGATCGTCTCGCCGCGCGCTTGGCCGTAGATCGCCCACGACGGCCCGTGATCGTGCGGGTTGCTCTCTTTGACGCCGTTGTACACGTGGGCGAGGATGCAGAAGCCGAGCTTCGGATCTTCGTAGAGGATCTTGCGCTCTGGCACGTCGTCGCCGACGTATGTGGCGATGAACGCGTCGTCCTTCAGGACGTTCTGGACGATCTCGCAGACCTTCTTGCGCCCCGACGGCCCGGGCTCCTCGGTGAGCGCGCGCTGACAGGCGGCGCCGAACTGCTCCAGAGTCCAGCTCATCGTGTGACCTCCTCGGTTGTCAGGATTTCTCCTTATTGCGCACCTCGGCCGGCGGGGCCCCAGCCCCGCGACGGCCTGCCGCGCGCCCTACCACGGGCGAGGCGCGCGCAGGAGCCGTCCGGGCAGCGCCCCAGTCGGCTTGCCGTCACGCAGCACGACCTCACCATTCACGACGGTTGCGGCGATCCCACGGGCCTTCTGCACGAGGCGCCGCGCCCCGGCCGGCAGGTCGTGGACCACCTCGGGCATCTCCGGCGCGATCGTCTCCGGATCGAACACCAGGAGATCGGCGGCCATGCCCTCACGGATCAGGCCGCGATCGCTGAATCCCCAGTGAGTGGCCGGCTCGAAGCTCAGCATCCGCACGCCCTGCTCGAGCGTGAGCGCCTGCTGGCCCCGCACCCAGTGGCTGAGCAGGTGGGTCTGGAGCGAGGCGTCCATGATCTGCGAGACGTGGGCGCCCGAGTCCGAGAACGTCACCACCGTGTGGGGGTGCTTCATCAGCTCGAGGGCGTGCTCTTGATTCTCGTTGGCGAGCGGCTGGAGGAAGAAGCGGTCCAGATCCTTCTCGAGGGCGAGGTCGATCATCGCCACGACCGGGTCGACGCCGCGCTGGCGCGCGACCTCGGCGACGGAGCGGTGCGGACCTTCGGCCGTGTCCATCACGAAGATCCATTCGTACGACGTCACCCGCGCCTCGGCGCCGATCGGTTTGCGTTCGTCACGCTCGCGCGCGGCTTCGACCAGGCGGCGCCGCGTCTCGGGGTCGCGCAGCCCGCGCTTCTGCTCCTCGAGCGGCAGCGCGCGCAACTCACGCCACACCGGGAGCCGATCGAATGGGAGATTGGTCTTGAACGAGAGCACCACGGAGAGCGCCCGGCTGTGCACCTGGGCGAACATGCGGCCGCCCGCCGCCGCCGTCTCCTCGAGCAGCCCAAGATAGACCCGCCAGAGGTCGGGCTCCTCGCGGCGGCTGAAGAGCCCCCACGTGATCGGTCGCCCGGTCTCCACCGCCAGATCGCGGAGCCTCACGTGATAGTCGCGCAGGCGCGCCGGATCGCCGCCGGTGCGCTCGCCGGCGAGCTCGAAGATCCCCGTGTTCAGATCGCCCATGACCGAGACGAGTCGGCGAATCTCCTGCCAGGAGGCCAGGCGGCTCGCGACCGGGCGCCGGTCGGGCGTCTCGTGGCTCGGCGAGCGCGAGGTCGTGAAGCCGATGGCGCCGGCGCGCAGCGCGTCGCGCAGCTCGCGCTCCATCGCGCGCAGGTCGTCCTCGGTCGCTTCCTTCTCGAAGGCGCGCTCACCCATCACGTACGTGCGCAGGGCCGAGTGACCGATGTAGCCCGCGTAGTTGATGCCCTTGGGCAGCCCATCGACGCGATCCAGGAACTCGGGGAAGGTCGTCCACGTCCAGTCGATGCCCGCGTCCATCGCCGCGCCGGCGATGTCCTCGGCGCGCTCGAGATTGCGCACGACCAGATGACGCTCGGCCTTGCCGCAGGGGGCGAGCGTGAAGCCACAGTTGCCCATCACCACGCTGGTCACACCGTGCCAGCACGAGCAGGTCCCGAGCGGATCCCAGAAGATCTGGGCGTCCATGTGCGTGTGCCCGTCCACGAAGCCGGGCGCCACCACGTGGCCGTCGGCATCGAGGACCTCACGCGAGGCCTCGCGAATGCGGCCGATGGCCGCGATGCGTCCGTGTCGCACCGCGACATCACCCCGATAGCGGGGCAGGCCGGATCCGTCGACCACCGTGCCGTTCTTGATCAGCAGGTCGTAGGGCATCGACCGGGCCTCCTTGGCGGGCTAGGACATCCGTGCGCGTATCCTACGTCAGCAGGTGGCCGGTCGCCAGGCGAAGATTGGGGGACGATCGAGAGACGGAGACGAGCGAACGCGAGGTTAGGCGGCGTCGATTCCGGAAAGACGATCGTAACTGACCGCGACCTGTCCGCTGCCGTCCTGGTCGACCAGGAGGCCTTCGCGGGTCAGATCGACGAGCGTGCCGACGATCGGAGCCCGCGCGTTCATGATGGACAGAGACACGCGCCGTCCCTTGTAGACGACCGCCTCTCCCATCCAGAGCTTCGCCATGGCATGGCTCAGGTCGTCGACCTCGCGGATCGCCCCGAGCCCGGGCACCGTCGTCGCGGCGGGCGCCGCCATGGGCGCGTGATTTACCAGGACGGGCTCGGGCGGCCGCGCGACGCGAGGAGCGATCGGGACGACCGGAGCGACGTGAGGGGCCGCGGCGGGGGAGGGGGCACTGGCCACGCGCGGCTCGGCGGTCGCGCGCGCCCCCTGAGCGACCACGCGGCCGAGCGCCGAGATGAGGTCCGACATCTGCCCCATCAGCCGTCGGAAGATGTAGAAGCCGAACAGCGCCACGCCGAGGGCCAGGCCGAGGCCGACCTGCGATTGCTGCTGGTTGAGCGCGCCGATCCGGTGCAGGGTCAGCACGAAGATCAGCAGGGGAAGGACCGTCGTCACGGCGAACACGGCCGAGGCCGCGTGGCGGAGCGAGTTCGACTTGGCGCCTGGTCGAGACGGCGGCGCCGAGGCCTTGCGCGCGACGGGGTGAGCTGACACGACGGCCATCACGTTCAATCGTAGGCGAGGGGGGTCCCCCGGCCTCTAGAAAAACGGAAGACCTCTCTCCAGGCCCGCGAGCCGGCGGGAGTGAGGTATCGTGGGGGGCCGAAGGAGGGTTCCGATGAGCGACATGAAGGTCGACACGGTACGGTCTTCGAACAGTGGGGTGGTCGGTCGAGCCCAGAGCGAGGCGCGGGGCTATCGGCTCGTCCTCGACTCGTCGTCCAGGGCTCAGCCCGACGCGTTCACGAACAGCGAGGCGTTCCTGGCCGGCGTCTCGTCCTGCGGCGTCACGCTGATCGAGGGGCACGCCAAGGACACGGGCGTGCCCATGCGGTCCATCCAGGTCACCATCGAGGGCGCGCGCACAGCGGCCGAACCCAACCGTTTCGCCACCGTCACGATGACGTTCGAGATCGCCGGCGTGAGCGCCGCGCAAGCCGACGAGCTCGTCGCGACCTATCGCGGGCGTTGACCCCTCTACCGCACGGTCGCGGGCGCGACCGACGTGAAGGTCCAGGTGGTAGCCCTTCCATGACGACGTGGTGAACAGGCGGCGATGCGCGTGGGCGCGGGGGACGCTGGATCGCCGCTATCACGACCAGGAGTGGGGCGTGCCGGTCCATCGGGACCGGCGGCTCTTCGAGATGCTGATCCTCGAGGGCGCCCAGGCGGGCCTCAGCTGGTCGACGATCCTAAAAAAGCGAACCGCGTACCGCAAGGCGTTCGATCGCTTCGATCCAACGAAGGTCGGGCGCTATACGGCGACTCGAGCGCGCCGCCTGATGAACGACCAGGGGATCGTCCGCAATCGGGCCAAGATCGCGGCGACGATCAACAACGCCCGCGCGTTCCTCGCCGTGCAACGCGAGCACGGCAGCTTTCACGAATACCTGTGGCGGTTCGTCGACGGCCGACCCATTCAAAACGCGTGGCGTCGCCACGGTGAGTGCCCGGCGGAGACGGATGTGTCACGGGCCCTCAGCCGCGATCTGCTGGCGCGCGGCTTTCGGTTCGTGGGGCCGACGATCTGCTACGCTTTCATGCAAGCCGTGGGCATGGTGAACGACCACACCCGCGACTGTTTTCGGTGGCGCGAAGTTCAGCGGCTCGCGCGGCGTCCCCGATGAGCTGGAGAGACGACAATGGCTGACAAGCGGCGGGTGCGGGTCGCCTCCGTGGGCGACATCCCTGGTGGTGAGGGGCGCGTGATCGAGGCCGAGGGCAAGACGCTGGCGGTCTTCAACGTCGACGGCGCCTACTACGCCCTCGACAATATGTGCGCGCATCGCGGGGGACCGCTCGGCGAGGGCGACCTCGACGGCAAGGTCGTGATGTGCCCCTGGCACGCCTGGCGCTGGGACGTCACGAGCGGCGCTAACGTCAACAACCCTGCCGTGACGGTGGCCTGCTACCCGGTCGCCGTCGAGCACGGCGCGATCTTCGTCGACCTGCCCTGAGGATCGCTCGTGGAGTTCCTGCTCTCCTCGCCGCCGCTCGCCATCGGCGTGGCGGTCGCCGCCGGCATCGGGCTCGTCTTCGGCTGGATGAACTACCAGCGCTGTCCACACTGCGGGCATCTCGTGCGTCGTGCGGGCCAGGGGTGGCGGCGCTGCGGCGCGTGCGGGCGCCAGTATCGCCGCGGGCTCCGCATCCGATGACGGCGCCGGGCCCGCGTTCTCTGGAGGTCCGTCCATGACGCTCCCGTCACCCCGAACGCTGCTCATGGCCGCCGCCGCGTTCCTCGCCGCGGGCCTGCTCGCCGTCGGCGGCTGGTTCTGGCACTCGTCGGGCCAGCATCGCGCGATGTCCGCCTATGCGGCGGCGCTGACGCAGGCACAGTCGGCTCAGGGCCCGCAGGCGGCGCCCGACGCCCGAGAGGCCGCGATCCGCGGGCTCGAGTCCGCGCTCACGCAGTACTCCTCGGGTTCCGGCGCCGCCGAGGTGGCCTACCAGCTGGGGAATCTCCGCTTCGAGGGCCAGCAATACAGCCAGGCCCGCGGCGCCTGGGAGCTGGCGGTCGCGCAAGGCGCGACGCGCACGCTCAAGGCGCTGAGCCTCGGCGGCGTGGCCTACACGTGGGAGGCCGAGCGCAACTATCCGAAAGCCGTCGAGGCGTTCAAGATCGCGCTGACGGGCATCGGCCCGAAGGATTTCTACTACGAGGAGCTGCTGCTGGGCCTCGGCCGCACGCAGGAGCTGGCCGGCCAGAAGGCGGAGGCGATCGCGACCTACCGGCGCGCACTCAGCGAGCTGACGCAGAGCCGCCGCGCCGAGGAGATCCGCGCGCGTCTGGCGGCCCTCGGCGCTTAGCCGATCGGGCCGGCCGTACTTCCGATAAGAAGGATTATGTAAAGTTCAAGAAAGGCCTGCAGGCGCGACCGGGATCTCGAGGCGTCTCCCTTCCCCCGGTTACCCGGGGATGTGGGCTTCTTCGGGCAGTTCGGCCCACTTCGGCGTCCACACCGGGACGGTCAGGCCGAACTTCTCGCAGAGGTCCTTCACTTCCGACGCGAACGCGTGGCGGACTTCGTCGTTGTCACGGAGCTTGAGCTTGAGGCGTCTATAGACCTGATTCTTCGGTGATCCGGGCCGACCGAAGATGTTCATCGTGCGGATGAACCACCTGTTGAACGTCGCCTGGGCCTCGTCGTGGGTCTGGCGGTCCCCGGCGAGCTTCTTCACCCAGTACTCGCCGTGACGGATGTGGAATTTCTCTTCCTTGAAGATCCCGTCGATCGCGCGCACCCAGGGGCCGTAAGAGCACTCGCGCACGTCCTCGAGCTGGTGACCGGCGCCGCGGTCCATGCAGAAATTGAAGAAGACGAAGTCGGCCCAGGTGTCGATCGGGTAATAGAAGATGTTGACGCGCTTGTCGCTCGTGATGCGCGCGGTCCCGATGTCCGCGGTCGCCTCGATCCGCATCGTGAGGAGCTGGTCGTGCTGGCGCACGTGGGTGTCGACGTCGAAGCCGAGGTCGGCCAGGAGCCCGTACATGACCGTGGCGTGGCGGAGCTCGTCCTTCACGATCTGGGCGACGACGTGCTTTTCCTCTACGGTCGGCGCCTTGGTGATCCAGGGCACGTAGCCGTAGCCGCCGGCCAGCTCGGAGTCCGCTTGCATCGTCAGCAGGTGGACGAGGGTTTCCCGATATTCGGGCGTCATCTCCTCGGCCGACTCGAGCCTGACGCCGCCGGTGATCTTCGCCATCATGTCCGTGGCCGGATCGCTCATCCCGTGCCCTCCCACGCCCTCAGAATACTCCACCGCGCTCGATGACGCGCACGGCCTTGCCCTCCGACCGTGGCAGCGTCCGCGGCGCGACGATCGTCAACTCGACGCTCAGGCCGATCGCCGTCTGGAGACGATCGGCGACGCGGCGCCGGAGCGTCGCGATCTCCGGGTGCTCCAGGCTGAATCCACCGCAGCGGGCGACCAGCTCGGGCGCCGGCTCGACCTGGACCTCGAGCCTCGCCAGCGTGGCGGCGCGGTCGACCACGAGCTGCCAGAAGCCCGAACGGATAGTTCGAGCTGCAGACGCTCGCGCCCCGCGCGACATCGTCTCGGCCTCGCGGTTCCAGATCACGGCGGCGGGTCCTCGAACCCGTGCTCACGGCGCAAGCGCCGGATCTCGTCGCGGATCAGCCGCTCGGCGATCGGCGGCACGACCTCCCGCGCGACCTCGCGGACGATGCGCTCGACCGCCGCGCGCACCTCGTCGTCGCCGGCGCGCGCCACCGAGGTCTCGGCCGCACGCACCGTCGCCTCCCGCGCCGCCCCCTCGCCCGGGTCCCCGAACCCGTGCGCCCGAAGCGCGGTCCGGATCGCCTCGAGCAGTGCCGCGCCGCTCAGCTGGTCGAGCTCGAGCGCGCCATCCACCGGCACGTCCGCCGGGGCGCTTTGCCCGTCGCGTAGCAGGAAGAACACCGGGACCTGGCGGAAGTGCGGCGCGGCCTTGAGCGTGCGGACGACGTCGACGCCGGAGACGCCGGCGCCCGGCAAGTCGGGGTCGATGAGGACCACGCTGACATCGTCGTGGTCACGAACCGCGCGCAGGACCTCGAAGCTCGAGCCGACCGCAAGCACGTTCCAGCCGGCTTGTCGCAGGGGCGCTTCCAGCTGCGCCCGGCTCGCCGGCGCCCCGTCGGCGATCAGGACGCGGGGCGGACCCGCGCTCACGTACGCGCCGGCCGCCGGCCGGCGCCGCGCCGGGGCGGCTCGGGGAACAGCTGATCGACGATCCGGTGATGGCGGAGTCCGACGGCCTCGCGCTGGATCAGCAGCGCCACGCGCGCCTCCCCGGCACGGTCTCGCGCGCGCTCGTAGTCGGCGAGCAGCCGTGTCCGCTCCACGTCGTCGGTGGCGGCTTCCAGCTCCCGGCCGACGGCGGCGGCCGCGGCGAGAGCCTGCTCGAGGCGCTCGCCGGCGCGCCCGAGCGCTGCGGCTTTCTCCTGCGCAACCTCGGTGTCGATCCGCCGGTTCGACTCGTAGAGGCGGGATCGGCTCATCGGATCTCACGCCCCGGCGAAGCCGTAGCGTGCCTCGGGGGTGCCACCGGATGTCTCATCGGACGCGGGCGATCACGTCCTGGTAGACGGCCATCGTGCGGTCGATCTGGAGCTGGACGTCGAACAGGCGCTGGGCTACTTCGCGGGCGCGGCGCGCCATCCCGCGGCGGCGCTCCGGATCCAGAAGCAGCCCGATCGCCGCCTCGGCCAGCGCGGCGGGGTCGCCCTTGGTCAGGAGGCCCGTCTCACCGTCGCGCACGACCTCGTCACAGCCCGGCGCGTCGACCGCCACGGCCGGCAGGCCGCATGCCGCGGCTTCGGCCAGCACCAGGCCCTGGGTCTCGGTCTCGGAGGCGAAGAGGAACACGTCGGCTGCCCGGTAGCACTCGACGAGCGCGTGGTGCGGGCGCACGCCGAGGAACCCGATCCGCGTGGCGACCGGCAGCGAGCTGGCGAGCCGCCGGAGCTGCTCGGCCTGGGTCCCGTGGCCGACCAGGAGCAGGCGCGCCGCCGGCACCGTGGAGGCGATGCGCTCGAACGCCAGCAGAACCCGGTCGACGCTCTTCTCGCGGTCGAGTCGCCCGACGTAGAGCACGACCGCCTCACCGTCACCGATGCCCAGCTCTCGCCGTGCGGCGGCCCGGTCGCCGGGCCGGAAGCGTTCCAGGTCGACGCCGGTCGGCACCACGCTGATCGGTGCGCGGACGCCGCGAGCGCTCAGCTCGTCGCGGATGATCGCCGAGGGTGCCAACACCGCGTCGGCCCGGGCCGCGAAGGCGGCGCTCAACCGCACCGCCGCCGCTTCGACGAGGGCGCGCTTGAGCGGCACGTAGTGCGCGTACTTCTCGTAGCGCGTGTGGTAGGTGAAGACGAGCGGGCGCCGGGCCCGCCGGGCGAGGCGCCGCGCCGCCGGCCCGAGCAGGAACGGATGGTGGGCGTGGAAGACGTCGAAGTCGATCGCGGCCACGAGCCGCGCGATCCGCCGCGAGTACGGGACCGCCAGAGCGAACTCGGGATAGGTCGTTGCGGGGATCGACGGATAGCGTACGACGCGGGGCGAGGCGTCGCGGGCGCCCCCCAGGCGCGGCCCGAACACCCAGGGCTCGTGCCCGGCCGCTTCCAGCCCGCGGCGAAGCGTCTCGACCGAGATCGTGACGCCCCCGCAAAACGGCAGATAGTTGTTGGTGTAGAGCGCGATCCGCACCGGCAGACGCCTGTCAGGCCTTGTTGAACTTCTCGAAGTCCTCCGGCTTGATGTTCTGCAGCCACTCCCGAAGCTGTTCGGGGTCGTCGGCTTTGACCGGCTCGGCTTCTTTGGTCACCTCGAGGCTCTTCGCCTTGCGGATGACCTCCTCGTCGACGTAGATCGGCGCGTTCACCCGCAGGGCGAGCGCGATCGCGTCCGACGGGCGCGAGTCCACCGTGTACTCGGTCTCGCCGAGCTGCAGGTGGAGCACCGCGAAGAACGTGTTCTCCTTGAGATCGGTCACGACGACCTTGAGCACGCGAGCCTCGAGCGCCTCGAGGATGTTCTTGATGAGGTCGTGGGTCATGGGGCGCGCCGGCGCCACTTTCTCGAGCTCGAGGGCGATGGCGTTGGCCTCGAAGATCCCCACCCAGATCTGCAGCGAGCGCTTGTCCTCTTCGTCGCGGAGGATGATGATCGGCATGTTCGAGACGGCGTCGAGGGCCAGCCCGCGAACCTTCATTTCGACAAACATGCGGCCTCCTCCGGCTGGGACGCGAGGGTCCCGCGCAGGCTGTGGGGCAGTGCCTCGGTGATACGGATCGGGGTGAGGTCGCCGAGCGACACGCTCCCCTGCCCGTCGAAGTTGACGACACGGTTGCAGCGCGTCCGGCCCGCGAGCTCTCCGGGGCTCTTCTTCGAGGTTCCGTCCACCAGCACCTCCACCGTTTGTCCGGCCAGCCGGCGGCTGCGCTCGGCGCCCACCCGGGTCGCGGTCTCCAGGAGCTGGGTGTTGCGCCGGGCCTTCACATCCTCCGACACCTGATCGGCCATTCCCGCGGCGGGCGTGCCCGGTCGCCGCGAGTAGCGGAACACGAACACGTTGTCGTAGCCGACGCGCTCGACCATCTCGAGCGTCTGCTCGAAGTCGGCCTCGGTCTCGCCCGGGAAGCCGACGATCAGATCCGTCGAGAACGCCATCGTCGGGACCGCGTCGCGGATCTCCGCGACCAGCTCGAGGTAGCGCTCGCGAGTGTAGCCGCGGTTCATCCGCTCCAGTACGCGATTGGAGCCCGACTGGAGCGGCAGGTGGAAGTACTCGCACACCTTGGGCACGTCGCGCATCGCGCGGATCAGCTTCGGCGTGAGGTTGTACGGGTTCGAGGTCGTGAAGCGGATGCGCGCGATGCCGTCGACCTCGTTGACCAGCGCGAACAGCTCGCCGAGGTCGGTGGCCGGCGTCAGGTCGCGTCCGTACGCGTTGACCGTCTGACCGAGCAGCGTCACCTCGCGGCACCCGTCGGCGGCGAGCCGCTCCACCTCGTCGACGATGGTCGCCGGCGAATGGCTCCGCTCGCGCCCGCGCGTGCGCGGCACGACGCAGAACGTACAGTGCTTCTCACACCCTTCCATCACGGTGACGAAGGCCTTGAGGCGCCCGGCCGACGACGGGCGGGCCGTGATCTTGACGAGCGGCCCCTCGCCGGTCTCGAGCACGGATCGACGGTCGCGCCGCACGCGATCGACCAGCTCGCCGACGCGCGCGATGGCGGGCGAGCCGAAGACCAGATCGACCACGGGCGCCCGGCGCTGGATCGCGCCCTGGTGAAGCTGGGCCATGCAGCCCATGACGCCGATGATAAGGTCCGGGCGCTGCGCCTTGAGCAACCGCAGCTCGCCGAGCTTCGAGAACACCTTGTCTTCGGCCTTCTCGCGGATCGCGCACGTGTTGACGAGGATCAGATCGGCCTCGGCCTCGTCGGCCGTCAGCTCCCAGCTCCGCTCGCGCAGCAATCCCGCGACGCGCTCGGAGTCGTACTCGTTCATCTGGCAGCCGTATGTGATCAAGTGGAGCTTGGCCATGCGTCCCCGGAAAGTGCAGTCTTTACGCTGACCTGACCGTAGCATCGGCGGTAGGGCAAGTCAAACCAACGTCGAGGACGGCGCGTGCGCAATAGTCTTCCGTTGCTCGCGGGTGTTGGGGCATTCTCGAATCTGGCGACATCGACGTTCCCCGGCAGCCCTGGAGGAGCCACCATGTGGATGCCTGGAGCGCTCATCGGTGGGCTGCTTGCCTACCAGGTCTATTCCCACGCATGGGCTCTTGGCGCGATCATCGGCGCGCTGGCCGGCCTGGTGGCCGGTCGGATGGTCGCGAAGCCCTCGGGAGAGCGGCGGCTGGTGGAGGTCGAGAGTCGGCTCGCGGAGCTGAGAGGCCGTCTCGAGTGGCTCGAGCGACGTGTCGAGACGCTCGCAAGGGTCGATCAGCCTGCGCCGGCCGCCACGCCCCGGCCGCCGGAGCTCGTGCCGCTCGAGCCGCTCATCGCGCGCGGTGAGACGGTGGCGACGCCCGTGACGGAGCCCGCCGCGTCGGCCGCTGCCGAGCCCGAGCCGTGGCGGGAATCGGTGCTGACGAAGGCGCTTCGGGATTGGCCCCTCTGGCGCTGGGTCACCGGCGGCAACACGGTCGTACGAGTCGGCGTGGTCATCCTGTTCTTCGGCGTCGCGTTCCTGCTCAAGTACGCGCACGAACGCTTCGCCTTACCGATCGAGCTGCGACTCGCCGGCGTGGCCGCCGGCGCGGTCGTGCTGCTCGCGCTCGGCTGGCGGCTCCGCGAGCGTCGCGCGGGCTACGCGCTCACCCTGCAGGGCGGTGGGATCGGCATCCTCTACCTCGTCATCTTCGCCGCGTTTCGGCTCTACAACCTTCTGCCCCCGGCGCAAGCCTTCGTGTTGCTCGTCGCGGTCGCGGCGCTCTCCGCCGTGATCGCCGTCGTCCAGGACGCGCTCGCCCTCGCGGTGCTCGGCACGTCGGGCGGCTTCCTCGCGCCCATCCTCGCCTCGACCGGCGGCGGCAGCCACGTGATGCTGTTCGGCTACTACGCCGTCCTGAACGTCGGCATCCTGGCCATCGCCTGGTTCAAGGCGTGGCGCGTGCTGAACCTCGTGGGCTTCGCGTTCACCTTCGCGATCGGGACGGTCTGGGGCGTGAGCTTCTACCGCCCCGAGCATTTCGCGACCACCGAGCCGTTTCTGGCGCTCTTCTTCGCCTTCTATCTCGCGATCCCGATTCTGTTCGCTCGCCGCCGCGCGCCCGGACTCGAGCGGTACGTCGACACAACGCTCGTCTTCGGCGTGCCGCTCGTGGCGTTCGCGCTCCAGGTGGCGCTCGCGCGCGAGATCGAGTACGCGGCGGCGTGGAGCGCCCTCACGCTCTCGGCGGTGTATCTCGCGCTGACGAAGGCCGTCTTCGGGAGACGCGGCGAGGGCCTGCGCCTTCTCGCCGAGGCGTTCCTCGCGCTGGGCGTTGTGTTCGGCAGCCTGGCGATCCCGCTGGCCCTCGACGGGCGGTGGACGTCCGCCGCGTGGGCCCTCGAGGGCGCGGCGATCGTGTGGGTCGGCATCCGGCAACAACGGCTCCCGGCGCGGATCTTCGGCCTGGCGTTACAGTTTCTCGCCGGCGCGGCGTTCCTCGCCGACCCGTCGCACCTCACCGGCTCCCGGCTCATCGCGAACAGCGCATATCTCGGCTGCGTCTTCCTCGCCCTCGGCGGCCTGTTCTGCGCGTGGTATCTCGATCGGCACCGCGCGGCCGTCACGGAGCCCGAGCGGACAATCGCCAGGGTCCTGTTCGCGTGGGGGATCGCGTGGTGGGTCGGCGGCGCGCTCGCCGAGATCGATCGCCACGTGCCGCGCCCGTATCGCGTCCAGGTTGCGCTCGTGGTCCTCACTGCGTCGTGCGCC
>QHSI01000064.1:0-1172 GCA_003221515.1 Candidatus Rokuibacteriota bacterium | reverse complement strand
CGCCTGGGCGCTCGCCCCGGGCGCGCTCCTCACCGTGCTCGCGCTCAGCGGTACGCGGATCGCGTGGCCCGTGGCGAGTCACCGCGACGCCTACTTCACGGCCGGGGCGGTGCTGCTCGCGGTCTACCTGGTGCTGTGGGGGCTGCTCGTGAATTTCGTGTCGAGCGGCGATCCGGCTCCGCTGCCGTACGTTCCGATTCTCAGCCCGCTCGATCTGGCCGAGCTCGGCGCCCTGCTCGCGGTCGCGCTCTGGTTCGTCGAGTCGCGTCGGCTCGCACTCCACCCGATCGCAACAGTCCCGCCGGCGCAGGCCTATGGCGTGCTCGCAGCGCTCGTGTTCGTGTGGGTGAACGCCGTACTGCTACGGACCCTTCACCACTGGGGGGGCGTGCCTTTCAGCCTGGAGGCGATGCTGCGCTCGGACGTCGTCCAGACCGCGTTCTCGATCCTGTGGACCCTGGTCGCGCTGGCCAGCATGGGCCTCGCGACCCGGCGCCGCCTGCGGGCCGCCTGGATCGCCGGGGCGGTCTTGATGGCCGTCGTGGTGGTCAAGCTCTTCATGATCGACCTGTCCAACGTCGGCACGATCCAGCGGATCGTGTCGTTCGTCGGCGTGGGTGTTCTCATGCTCGTCCTCGGCTACTTCTCACCCGTGCCGCCTCGGTCTCCGCGGGAGGCTCGATGAAATCGCTGATCGCGACCTTGCTCCTCGTCCCCGCCCTCGCCGCCGCCGAACAGCCGCATGACTTCGCGTACGGCATTCCGCTCCAGACCAGCGGCCAGGACGCGCTCCAGGAGCTCGAGCTGCCGCGCGCGGTGTACGAAGGCGTCGTGCATCCGGATCTCGCGGACCTGCGCGTCTTCAACGGCGCCGGGGAAGTGGTCGCGCACGCGTTCCGGCCGCGCGTCACCACGACGAAGGAGAAGGCCCGGCCCCTGGCGGTCACACTCTTTCCCATCCGCACCGATGCGTCCACCGGCGTCGAGGGGGTCGAGCTACGGCTCGAGCAGCGCGGCGACCGGACGGTCGTCGACCTGCGCACACGCGAGGGCCGGCCGGCGGGCGATGCGAAGCTCGTCGGCTACCTGGCCGACGCGCGCGCGCTCGACAAGCCGATCCGGGCGATCACGCTCGAGCTGCCGGCCGGCGCCGATCAGGTCTTCACGCGTGT
>QHSI01000063.1 GCA_003221515.1 Candidatus Rokuibacteriota bacterium | reverse complement strand
GACAGGGCCGATACCGATCCCACAATGGCGATGAGCCTGATCGTGTTCCATTGTCGCCGCCTCAGGGCGACGGCCGTGCCGCCGGCGCAAACCCCGAGGAGAATCACGGCGTTGAAGAAGACGGCGTGCACGCTCACGACCGCAGAGGCCAGCGCGATGAGCGTGTTCGGGACAGACGGTC
Source organism: Candidatus Rokuibacteriota bacterium (assembly GCA_003221515.1). GTDB lineage: Bacteria > Methylomirabilota > Methylomirabilia > Rokubacteriales > CSP1-6 > AR31. The sequence continues at coordinate 15,757 of QHSI01000063.1, read as the reverse complement.
GTTCTACGAGCCGCCAGAGGAGACCGAGGGTCAGCAACGCCGTCAGCATTCCCAGACCGTAGCCGCGGATGGCGTCGCCATGAGTGATGACCGCAACGTTGAAGCCGAGAAGGGCCAGGGAAACGAGCGGGCCTCCGCAGCCGAAGCGGAGAGCGTTCCGCCAGAGAGCTCCCAGAACGCCCAGGCCGAGAAGGCATCCCAGGATTCGCAGCGAGAAGTCGGTAGCCCCGAGGCCGGTCCAGATCCAACCTCTGAGCAGGGCGACGTAGCCGAGCGGCGTCGAGTCGAACTCGAGGTTCGCCCACACCTCCCGCGGAGGCATCGAGGAAAGGTTCACGAGATTGGCCTCGTCCCGCCACAGGCCGCCCGCGTGGGCGAGGAGGACGAGATGGAAGACCACCAGGATCGCGGTCGCCGTAAGCCCGACGGCTCGCTCGACCTTCCGGACCACGGCGCCGTCTCCGCCGGCGAGCCCGGCCGACAGGATGCTGCCGCCGAGACGCTTCATGCGGTGGCGGTGCGCCCGAAGACGAACGACCTCGACGCCGTTGGGTCCGCGTCCACCTTCTCCGCGACGATCACGCACTGAACGAAAAGGTCGCGGATACCGAAAGAGTACTCGCGGAGGACGAACCCGGAGTCGCGCAAGTGCGCCTCGGCCTCGGCCCGAGAGCCGAGGAGCGAGATCTCGTCGGGGTGAAACTTCGGTTCCGTGCCCGACACGAGCCCGATGAGGCGCCGGACCGCGCCCAGGAAGAGCACGCTGGAGCCGCGGCGGTGGGGCCAGAAGACCATGAGCTTCCCGCGCGGCTTCAGGACGCGATGGAACTCGCCGAGGATCTCACGGATCTGCTTGCGATCGAAGTGCTCGAGCACGCCGAGGTTGTAGACGCCGTCGAAGGTGCCCGCCTCGAACGGCAGATCGAATATGTCCGCCTGCTCGATGCGGCTCGCCCGCGGGTTGTTCCGAGCATAGAGACTCAACGCCCGCGCGGAGATGTCGACGGCGGTGACGCGCAGCCGCCCGTGGAGGTCGGCGTCCACCTGTCCGCTACCACATCCGGCGTGGAGGACCTTGGCGTCCGCGGCGAACGATCGCTCCGCGAACGTTCGCAGGTTGAACCGTATCACCCGTCGATACGCGGAGGCGACGAGGTCGTAGAGCGACCCGAGCGCGGTGCGCTTCTCGGTCCAGTACTGGTCCCAACCTTGCGACTCGCCGAGCTCCGGGCGCAGCTTGTCGATCGGGCGAGATCGCAGGAAGCGGCCGGGAGTGACCAGGTTGGCAACGAACAGCGACGCGAGCAGGCGAGCGCTCCGCAACGCGTCCCGGACCGTGAGCTTGGAGTTGCCGTACACGCGGGCCGGCAACACGATCGGAATCTGTCGGACGCGGGCGCCGTTACGACAGAGGACGAAGAGGCTCTCGAAGAAGAACCCGTAGGCGCTGGCCGTCACGAGTCCGAAGAGCTCACGGGGAATCCCGTGCAGATCGTAGAGGCGGAGCGCACCGTTCGCATCGTGCGGCATGTGCAACAGGACGCGTGTCAGGAAATGCCCGAACCACGTCAAGAACAAGCGCTGCGGGCTCCAACCGGGAAGACTGTCGGACTCGAGATACCGGGAGCCCACGACGACGTCGACGCCGGCGGTGTGCGCGGCGAGAAGGCGGGGCAGGTCGCTCGGGCTGTGCGAAAAGTCGGCGTCCAGCGTGATGAGGAGGTCGTATCCCTTGTCGTAGGCGTGGGCGATGCCGACTTGATGCGCGCTGCCGATCCCGAGCTTGCCCTCTCGATGGATCACGGATATCCGTGGGTGCTGGCGCGCGAACCGATCGAGCGTCTCGCCGGTGCCGTCGGGCGAACCGTCGTCGACGAACAGGATCTCGGCCGCGAGCGGCAGCGCGAGGAGCTCCGTGCACAGCCGCTCGACGTTGCGGTTCTCGTTGTAGGTCGGCACGAAGATCAGGCAGCGGGGAGACGTCACGGCCCTACGCCGAGACGACGTCGATGGTGGGGAGCGGGAACATCAGCCGTCCACCCGCCGCCAGGTACGCGGCCTCGCGCTCGACGATCCCAGCCCGGAAGTGCCACGGAAAGACCAAGAAGTAGTCGGGCTTGCGCGCTCGAGCTTTCGTCGAGGCGCCGTAGCCCAGCACACGTTCCCCTCGGGCGCGAATGTCCTCCAGCTGCGCACGGAGCTGGTGCCGATGCGCCAGAACTCGGCTTCGGAACTCCGCGAAGGGACGCAGCGTGTCGAGGCCCAGGCGCCGCTCCTCGTCCAGGGACCGCTCGACCCGATCCTCACCCCGGGGCGCGATGCGCCGATTCCGGCCCAGCGTCACCGCGAAGCTCCCGCCGTTGACGTCGTTGAACTCGACGTCCAGGATCGCCAGGCCGACTTTGTCCGCCAGCCACTTGATCTGCGCCAATGCGTAGTACTCGACGTGCTCGTGGCAGATCGTGTCGTAGGCGTTGACCCGCAGCATCGCCGGCAGGTAGCTCTGCTCCAGGTGCCAGACGCCATCGTCGGCCAGAATGTCGGCGACCTCGTACGCGAAATCGAGCGGCCGCTCCAGATCGTAGAACATCGCGATCGACGTGACGACCCTCGCCTTTCGGCGGCCGAGCGCGCCCCGGTAGAGATCCGCGGTGAAGAAATCGGCGATCAGGCTGCTGTCCGCTGGATAGTTACCTCGCCAACGCGCGGCGGACGGATCGAAGCCGAGCAGCGAGAGGTTCTCGCCCGAGAAGAACGAGAGCAGAGTCCCATCGTTGCTTCCGATGTCGACGACGACGTCACCGGGTCGGAGGTTCGCGGCGCTTTTCAGGGCCAGCGCCTTGCTCTCGAGGTGGTCGACCATCCGTCGGTTCAACGACGACCGGTACCCGTAGTGCGGTCCGTACAGCTCGTCGCGCTCGTAGGAGTGGAGGAGCTGAACCAGACCACAATTGTCGCACCGCGCCAGCGTCAGAGGTCCTTTCGTGAGCTGCGGGTCCGGCCGGCGCGGGAACACTCCAGTCAGGGCCTGGGTGCCGAGCTCCAGAAGGACGGCGAGCCCTTCCCCTTTACAGATCCGACATTCCGTAACTTGGCGGTGCATAGGGGATATTTCTAGCAAGTGTGATGCCAGAGAATTTCGAGGGGCCGCGTGATTCGCCCCCCCGATATACTCGGCTCATTGTCGCGACTAGGACGCCACGCGTATCAGTGTACTCAGCCGGCAGCAATCGCCTGGCCAAAAACCGTCAACTGAGGTGTCCAGAATGTGCCCACCTGGCACCTCGCTCGACCCAGTAACCATGCGCCCGCCCGTTGAGATGGCAGCGCCACGCTCAGCCTGGGCCCTCTGCCTTCTCGCGGCCATCGGGCTCCTGGCCGCGGTGATCCGGTTCAGGCCACGGCACCGGCATGGCGTACCTCGGCGGCGAGCTGCGCGTGACGGCACCGGTGCTGGAGGGAGACACGCTCACCGTGGAGGTCGAAGTCGCCGACAAGCGCGAGACGAAGAAACCCGACCGCGGCATCGTCACGTATCGCCATCGGGTCCTGAACCAGCGCGGCGAAATGGTGCTGGAGGCTCGCGTCCAACGGATGATCCGCCGCGCCGGGCGCTGAGCCTCGGGTACAATTCCCCGGGGGCGCGCCATCGAGCGGCTGGCGCCCGGCCGGTCGAGGCTCGACGCATCGACCGAAGCGCACACGGCCGGAACGGAGGTCGACTCGTGAGTGGAAGAATCGTCCAGATCAGCGTGTCCCGCGGTGGTGTCCCGAAAACCACGATCGAGCAAGCACACGTCACGGCGCTGGGGCTCGAGGGAGACGCGCACCGCGACCGTGAGCATCACGGAGGCCCGGAGCGCGCCGTGTGTCTCTATGCCTTGGAGGCGATCGCGAGCCTCCGGGCTGAGGGCCACGACATCGTGCCCGGGGCCATCGGCGAGAACGTCACGGTCGAGGGTTTGGACTGGTCGGCCGTCGTCCCCGAGTGCCACGTGCTGCTCGGTGACACCGTGCTCCTCCAGGTGACTCGTTACACGAGCCCCTGCGTCAATATCACCCGAGCCTTCAAAGACGGCGACTTCAGCCGCGTGTCGCAGAAGCGCCATCCCGGCTGGAGCCGCGTCTACGCGCGTGTTCTGACACCGGGCACGATCCGTCAGGGTGACCCGGTGCGGCTGCTGGACGACGTCGAGGCCGCCGAGGTGACTGCCGCAGCGTCCCGGTGATCCGTTCCGCGCAGGTCGTGATCATCGGCGGCGGTGTCACCGGCGCCTCCATCGCCTACCATCTGGCGGCCGTCGGAGTGCGCGACGTCCTCCTCATCGAGCGCAAGTTCCTTGCTTCCGGCGGCACCGGGCGGTCGGTCGGGATCGTCCGCCAGCTCTACCCCACGCCGGAGACCAGCCAGATGGTCGTGCGGTCGCTGGCCGTGTTCCAGAACTTTCCAGACGCCGTCGGCGGCGAGTCGGGCTACGTCGAATGTGGTGTGGTGATCGGGGTCTCCGCCGCGATGCGTCCCCAGCTCGAGGAAACCGTCAAGCGCCAGCGGCTGTTCGGTGTCCGCGCCGAGGTGCTCGAGCCCGTGGAGCTCGCCCGCGTCGAGCCGCGGATCAACATCGAGCATCTCGGCGCCGTCCTCTACGAGCCGCAATCGGGCTACGGCGATCCGACCGCTGTCACCACCGGCTACGCCGCGGCCGCGCGACGGCGGGGCGTGCAGATCGAACAGGGTGTCGAGGTGGTGACGATCCGTTCGGCGGGCGATCGCGTCACCGGCGTCGAGACCGCGGCGGGCGATCGCGTCGACGCGCCGGTCGTCGTCAACGCCGCCGGGCTCTGGTCCACCGCCGTCGCGCGGCTCGCCGGCGTCGCGCTCCCGATCGTCGTCGGTCGCCATCCGGTCTTCGTCGTCGAGCGTGACGCCGAGTTCGGGCGGCCGCATCTCGTCTACCTCGACCTGGCCGGCGGCAGCTACGCGCGGCCCGAGACCGGCGGTCTCACGCTGACCGGCTCGCTCACCGACGACGAAACACAGCATCCGATGGAACCCGAGCTGCTGGGCGGCGACGTGAGCCTCGAGGAAGCGGCCGAGGTGCTCGAGCGGACCGGCCGCGCGATCCCGCGCCTGGCCGATGCCCGCTATCGGCGCGGCTGGGCCGGAGCCTTCGACATCACGCCGGACTGGATGCCGATCCTCGACGAGTCGCCCCTCCGCGGCTTCTGGATCGCGACCGGCATGAGCGGGCATGGATTCAAGCTCGCGCCGGCAGTCGGGGAAATGATGGCGGCGCTGATCACCGGGGCGGTGCCGTCGGTGAATCCGGCGCCGTTCGCGCTCGGGCGTTTCAGGGCACAGAGGCCGAGCGGGACGTTCGTGGCGTCCTACCTCGGGTGATCGGGGTGCGCGTCAAGTCTGGACGAGCGGCAACTCGACGACGAACGTGGTGCCGGCCCCCCCCGGCTCTCGACGCCGATCCGCCCTCCGTACGCCTCGACGATGCTCTTGGTGATGGCGAGTCCAAGGCCGGTGCCGGCGATCTCGCTCGTCGCCTCGGTCCTGACGCGATAGAACTTGTCGAATACATGCGGGAGGTCGCGGGCGGGGACCCCATCCCGGTGTCGGTCACTTCGAGCCTCACCGCCTCGGCGTCATCGCCATCCGTCGAGAACGTGGCCACGACGGTCACGCGGCCGCCGGCCGGCGTGTACTTGACGCCGTTGTCGATCAGGTTGATCAGCACCTGCCGGACGCGGCTCCGCACGGCCGAGATGATCACGAAGCGGGGAAGCGAGTCGCCGCCCTGGCGCGAGCTCTCGCGGCCTCGACGTCGCGATCGCGCGAGGGCCCCTTCGTCACGAGAGCATCCAGCAGCTCCCGCACCGTCTGCGCCACCTCGTCCACGGCACGATCGAAGGCGACTTCGTTGGCCTTCGACGGCTTCGTGAAGCCGCTCAGCTTTCGCACGAACTGCAGCGACGAGGCGCGGATCTCATCGTCGGTGGCCGGCGGTGAGAAGTTGTGCAGGGTCTTGATGCTTCGACACATGAGAGATCCTCCCGGTCCAAGGATCTCTCAGATCACGTCGAACTGACAGAGGTGGCGGATGAGGGCCCAGGCCGCCAGGAACGCCCGCCTTCCAGCCACATCACTTCTGCTCTGTGACTTTGCGCAGCTCGGTCACAACCGCCTGGCCCGCCCTGAACAGCGGCGAGTACCTGCCGGCGGTGGAGTAGACGGAGGCCGACTCGGTCTCGATGAGCCGCGCCCCGTCGAACGTGCGGAGGTAGAAACGGACCTTGCCCTTCGACGGATACGCGTAGTTGCTGGTCGGCGCCGCCTCGTCGTGATGAGACTCGGCGGCCTTGACGAAACGCTGCGCGGCGGCGCGGACGGGCTCGTGAGCGGCGCTGCCCCCGATGACTCCGAAGGTGGCCGTCGTGTAGAGGCTCGCGGAACCATCCTGGGCCGTCACGATCGTGGCCGTGTGCTCACCGATCGGCCAGTCCATCGCCACGCCGAACACGCGGGGATATTCCTTGGTGGGCTGGAACCCGAGCGACGACGCGGACGACGAGAGGAATGCGATCCGAAGATCGCGCATGGCCTGCGCGGGGTTCTTGGCGTCTTGAGCGAGCGCGGCGCCGGAGCCCACCCCCAGGAGCAACGTCGCGACGACGAGCAGCCGTGGGGCGCGCACCGGGCGCCTCGGGCGGCTAGCGGCGCGGCGTGTCGCCGAGGGCGACCACGACGAGCGAGCCGTGAGCATCGACGGGCCGTACGCCGCGTCCGTAGGCCGCCACGTGGTCGCAGAGCCAGCCGACGCACGGCGTGCGGGAGTCGATCGTGCCCTTGATCGCCGCCCACTCGTCGGCGGCCGCGGCGCCGAGCGCCCGGTGGCGCGCGGTCGACTCGATCACGAGGAGCAGGCGCGCGCCGTCGCCCTCGAGCCGCTTGAGCGCCGTCAGGGTGGCGTCGACCGATCCCTGGATGAGCGTGTCGGAGGCCGGCGCCGAGCGCCCGTCGAAGCCCTCGGCGTAGCCGAGCCCGGTCGAGTACGCCGCCTCGAGGCACGCGGCGCTGGCGAGGGGCTCACCGGTGGACGCCCCATACACCCGGGGGGCCGAGAGCACGCTGCAGACCGTCCGCATCTTCGGGCCCATCAGCACGCGCCAGGGCTGCAGGAAGGCTTCCGCGGGTGCCCCGAAGCCGGGCTTCACGAATGCGAGGCCGAGCCCGCGCGGGTAGCGCATCCTGAACGGCCAGCCGGCAAGGATGAGCCGAGCGGCGCCCTGCCCCGCCTCGGTCAGGTCGTTGCCGCCAGCGGCCGCGACGCCGCTCACCGCGCCCTCGCCGTTCGCCAGGCAAATTACCAGCGCTCCGGCCGTCACGGCGCCGTTGTGAGTGAGGATCGCGGAGGTGGCGCCCCCGGCAACCCCTACGGGACCGAGAACCCCCCGGATCAGCGGCACCACGTCCTGGGCAGGTACCCCTGCGGTCACGAGCAGCACGAGGTCAGGCGAAGCGCCGTGGAGTCCGGTTCGCGCCATCGCGGTTGCCCGGACAGCGGCCCACATCGAGTCCTGGTGGGAGGCGAACCCGATCCCGATCTGAAGGGTCTTAGACTCTGTCTCGACGGGGATTGGCGCGTGCATGGTCCCGACCTTTTGCAGCCGGGGTGCCAATGGGAACGATGTTCAAGATCAGCTACTTCTGAAATGGGTAACAGGGTGGGATGTCAGTTAGGCAAACAGTGTGTGCCGATTTAGAGCATGCCGTATTCCTTGAGGCGGCGATAAATCGTCCGGCGAGAGATGCCGAGCGCGCTCGCCGCGGCCTCCTTGTCGTCCTTGTAGAAGGCGAGGGCTCGCAGGATGAGGTCCTTCTCCACGTCGGCGAGCCTGGGCACGGTGCCGGTCGCCGTCGCCGACGTTGCCGGTATCGCGATGGCGTTCCCGAGGGTCGGCAGGTCGGCGAAGGTGATCTGTTCCCGGGCGCCCATCGCGAACGCGCGCTCGATGACGTTCTCGAGCTCGCGCACGTTGCCGGGGAATTCGTACGCGGCGAGCGCGGCGAGCGCGTCCGGCGTGATGCCCTTCACGTCCCGCCGGAATCGGCGGTTGTAGCGGCGCAGGAAGTGGTTCACGAGGGCCGGAATGTCGTCGCGGCGTGCCCGCAGCGGGGGCAGGCTCACGCGGACCACGTTGAGCCGGTAATAGAGGTCCTGGCGGAAGCGGCCGTCGGCGATCGAGCGGTCGAGGTCGCGGTTGGTGGCGGCGATGACGCGGACGTCGACGGAGTGCGCCTTCGTCGAGCCGACCGGCCGCACCTGCATCTCCTGGAGCACCCGCAGGAGCTTTACCTGGAGACCCGGAGACAGCTCGGCGATCTCGTCGAGGAAGATCGTGCCGTCGTTGGCGCCGCGGAAGAGGCCGAGCGCGTCGGACACCGCGCCCGAGAAGGCGCCGCGGACGTGACCGAAGAACTCGGACTCGAGCAAGTCCTCGGGAATCGCGCTACAGTTCACGGGAATGAACGGCCCCTTCGCGCGCGTTGAGAGCCGGTGGATCGCCGCGGCGACCAGCTCCTTGCCCGTGCCGCTCTCTCCCTCGATCAGCACGGGAGAGTCGGTGGTGGCCACCTTGCCGATGATCTCCTTCACGCGCTGCATGAGCGACGCGTTGCCCACCAGCTCGTTGACGCTCAGCTCCTCGCCGAGGCGCGCGCGGAGCGACTGGACCTCACCCTTGAGGAACCTCCGCTCGGTCACCCGCGCCATCAGGTGGCGTAGCTCGTCGAGGATCAGCGGCTTGGACAGGTAGTCGTACGCGCCTTCTTTCAGCGCCTCGACGGCCGACGCGATCGTCGGGTAGCCGGTCATCACGACGACTTCGATCGACTCGTCGTGACGCTTGATCTCGCGAAGGAGGTCGAGCCCGGTCATCTCCGGCATGCGGATGTCGGTGATCGCGGCGTCGAACAGCTCCGTGCGGATGGCTTCGAGCGCCTCGGTCCCGGTGCTGACGCACGCGACCTGATAGCCCCACTGTGTGAGTGCTTCCTTGAGGAGCTTGAGGATCGAAGTCTCGTCGTCAACGACGAGGATCTTTGCGGACTCCATCATCCTTCCAAATTAGCACGACCAAGATGTCAAACTGACAAGGTATGTATCGAGGATCCACCCGGCGGTTGCTTGCGCCCTGCCGAGGGCCATGTTAGCGTAGATGTTGACTTTTCATCGAGGAGACCACCACATGGCGAATTCCGGAACCGTCCACCTGACCGAGCAGAATTTCGATGAGGCACTGAGCCGAGAGAGCGGGCTCGTGATGGTGGACTTCTGGGCCGAGTGGTGCGGACCGTGTAAAGCAATCGCGCCGGTCCTCGAGGACCTGGCGCAGGAGTCGGCGGGTCGTGTCACGCTCGCCAAAGTGAATGTCGACGAGAACCCGGGCCTTGCCGCGCGCTATGGGATTCGCTCGATCCCGACGATCCTCTTCGTGAAGCAAGGCAAGGTCGCCGATCAGGTGATCGGCGCGGTGCCTCGGGCCAAGCTCAAAGCGAAGCTGGACGCGCTCGCCTAGCTCGCTCCCGGCGGGGACTGCATCAGTACTTCTGATCCAGGCACTCCATCCGAACGCCGTCTGATCGAGATCATCCGAAGCACGGTCCGGCGGGCGCCCGGGGTTCGCGTCGGTATCGGCGACGATTGCGCCGTTCTCGAGCTCGGCGGCAAGAGCCTGCTTCTGGCGACGACCGACCTTCTCATCGAAGACGTTCACTTCCGTCGCCGCTGGGCGAACCCGGCCGACATCGGGTGGAAGTCGCTCGCGGTGAACGTCTCGGACATCGCCGCGATGGGCGGACGGCCCCGCTGGGCGCTGATCGCTCTCGCGTGCCCCGAGACCGTGCAGATGGACGAGGCCCAGGCGTTCTACGGTGGCCTCCAGGCGCTCGCCGCCGAGGAGGACGTCGTGGTCGTCGGCGGCGATACGTGCGCTTCCCCCCGGGGCTGGATCGTCAACGTGACGTTGCTCGGCGAGGCGATCGCCCCACCCATCCTGAGATCCACCGCGCGCGTCGGCGACGTCGTCGCCGTCACGGGATCGCTCGGCCGCTCGACGGCCGGCCTGGCCGTTCTGGAGGCGCCGCAGGCGCCGACCGGAATTGCGGCCGACGTCCTCGCCGACGTGACGACCGCGCACCTGCGACCCAGGCCCCGAACGCGTGAGGGACAGTGGCTCGCGCAGGCCGGAGGCGTCACCGCGATGATGGACCTCTCGGACGGGCTCGCCACCGACCTCGGCCATATCTGCGAGGAGAGCCGGATGGGCGCCCGCGTGGAGCTGAGACGGGTTCCCGTCGACGCCTCGGTGCATGCCGTCGCGCTGGTGCTGGGGCGCGACTCCCTGATCTGGGCGACCGGGGGCGGTGAAGACTACGAGCTTCTGCTCACGTGCGAGCCCGGGGCGTTCGACCGTCTGGCCGACGGCCTCGCAGGCGCGACCGGGACACGCCTCACCGCCATCGGCGAAGTCGTCGGCGCCGCGGAGGGCATCCGCTACCTCGACGCCTGCGGGGAGGTCGTGCCGGTGGGCCCGGGGTTCGAGCACTTCGTGACGGGGCGCGCGCGTGCCTGACAGCATCTTGCTGCGGCTCTGGCTGCTCGCCGTGCTCATCGTCTGTTCGGCCATCCTCACCGGCGCCGAGGCCGCGTACTTCTCGCTCGGGCGCGCGCGGCTCAAGCGGGTCACCCCGGAGGGCGAGCCGGCGAAGCCGCGCTTCGGGCGCGCGCACGATCTGCTCGTCACGCTGCTGGTCGGGATCACCGTCATCAACATCGGCGCCGCCGCGCTTGCCGCGACGATCGCCGACGACCTCTTCGGCCACCGCTGGGGGCTGATCGTCCAGATCGTGGTGCTGGTCTTCATCCTCACCACGTTCGGCGAGGTACTCCCGATGACCCTCGCCGTGAAGTACCCCGAGCGGTTCCTGGCGCTGGCCGGCCGGCCGGTGGCGTGGCTCGGCGTGCTCTTCCGGCCGGTCCGCGCGGTGCTCACCGGGCTGACCGACCTGACCGTACGGCTCATCGGGCGCGAGCGCGTCGACCAGGCGATGCTGACCGAGGAAGAGCTGCGGACCCTCGTCGACGTGGGCGCCAGCGAGGGCGTGGTCGAGCGCGAAGAGCGGGAGATGATCCACAAGGTGTTCGAGCTCGAGGACACACCCGTCCGCGCCGTCATGGTGCCGCGGACCGACATGGTCTGCCTCGACATCAAGACGACACCGACCGAGATCCTGCCGGGGCTGCGGGAGCACCTGCACTCGCGCGTGCCGGTGTACGAGGGCTCGATCGACGTGATCGTCGGCATTCTCTACACCAAGGACTTGCTCCCGTACATCGAGGGGTTGCCGCCCGGCTTCGCGCTCCGTGAGCGCCTGCATCCGCCGTACTTCGTTCCGGAGTCCAAGCGTGCCGACATGCTGCTGCAGGAGTTCCAGGCGAAGAAGCTCCACATGGCGATCGTGGTGGACGAGTACGGCGGCACCGCGGGGCTCGTCACGCTGGAGGATCTCCTGGAGGAGTTGGTCGGCGAGATCGCCGACGAGTACGACGAGCCCGAACGCCTGATCCAGCGGGTGGACGCGACGACCTTCCGGGTGGCCGGCAAGCTCCCGATCGAGGATCTCAACGCCGTCACCGGCCTCAAGATCTCCAACGCGGGCTACGACACGGTCGGTGGTTGGGTGCTCGACCTGTTCGGGCGCGTGCCGCGCCGGGCCGAGCGCACCGAGACGGCGGAGTTCCGCCTCACGGTGGAAAAGGTCGAGCGTACGCGCATCGTCGAGGTGCTGGTCTCGCTCAAGAAGCCCACCTCGAAGGAGGCGGCGGCGTGAGCCTCCTCTGGGTCGTCGGGCTCTGCCTCCTGCTGACGATGTTCTTCTCGGCGGCAGAGATGGCGTTCATCGCCGCCAACCGGCTCCGCCTCCGCCACCTCGCGGAGGAGGGCAGCACCACGGCGGCGCGCTACCTGGAGGCGTTCCGCCAGCCCGAGCGCGCGCTGTCGACCGCGATGATCGGCGTGACGGTGGCCCACATCGTCGCCGGCTCGCTGATGGCGTGGAGCCTCCTCCCGGTGGTGGGCTCGTGGGCGCCGCTGGTCGCCACGATCCTCCTGACCCCGGTGATGCTCGTCTTCGGCGAGATCATCCCGAAGGCGGTGGCTCGCGAGTGGGCCACGAGCCTGATCCTGACCCTCTATCGGCCGCTTACCTGGGCGGCCGCGCTCCTGGTGCCGTTCGTGGCGGTCGCCAACTTCGTCGTCGGCGCGGTCCTGAGGACCTTCGGAGGGCGCCAGCCCGACATGCGCGCCTTCGTCTCGCGCGAGGAGCTGAAGGCGCTCCTGCAGATGGAGCCCGACGAGGCCGAGGTGACGACCAACGAGGCCAAGCTGATCGACAAGATCTTCGACCTCGGCGACACGACGGTGCGCGAGGTCATGGTCCCGCTGGTCGAGGTGGCCATGCTCCCCGACTCCGCCTCGCCGCGGGACGCGGTCGCGCTGGTCAGAGAGCGCGGGTTCTCGCGGATCCCGATCTACCGGCAGCGCGAGACCAACATCGTCGGCGTCGTCAGCGTGAAGGATCTCTTGAACCGCGGTGCATCGGTGCCGACCCTGGACGTGCTCAAGCGGACGCCGTACTATGTGCCCGAAACCAAGCGCATCGACGACCTGCTCCGCGAGATGCAGCGCAACCGCACCCACATGGCCGTGGTCGTGGACGAGTACGGCGGCTCGACCGGGGTCGTGACGCTCGAGGACATCCTCGAGGAGATCGTCGGCGACATCCAGGACGAGCACGAACGGGCGCCGGCCGTGGCCGAGCGGTTGCCTGACGGCAGCTACCGGGTCGCCGCGCGCGCGAACATCGACGAGCTGAACGAGGCGTTCGACTGGACTCTACCCAAGCGCGACTACGAGACCGTCGCCGGGCTCGTGCTGGCCACCCTGCATCGCATTCCGCGGGCGGGCGAGGAGTTCCAGATCCCGGGCTACACGATCACCGTGCTCGAGGCCGACGTCCGGCACGTCGCCGCGGTGAAGATCACGCCGGTGGCTCCCACCGGCGCCTATCAGGGAGGATTCTGAACATGGCTGGAACGATGGTGGAATTCGCGTCCAATGGCGGCAAGACCGCGGCCTACCTGTCGACCCCCGCCTCCGGCAAGGGCCCGGGCGTGATCGTGCTCCAGGAGTGGTGGGGGCTGGTGGGTCACATCAAGAACGTCTGCGACCGCTTCGCCGCCGAGGGCTTCACGGCGCTGGCGCCCGACATGTACCACGGCAAGACGGCCAGCGAGCCCGACGGCGCCGGCAAGCTCTTCATGGCGCTCAACATCTCGCAGGCCGAGCGGGATCTGCGCGGCGCCGCCACCTACCTGCTGGGTCAGTCGTCCGCCAAGAAGCTCGGCGCAGTGGGATTCTGCATGGGCGGGCAGCTCGCCCTCTTCGCGGCCACGCTCAACCCGTCGGTCGGCGCGTGCGTGAACTTCTACGGCATCCATCCGAACGTGAAGCCGGACTACTCCAAGCTCTCGGGACCGGTGCTGGGGCTCTTCGCGGAGAAGGACGGCTTCGTGACGCCTCAGGTGGCCAAGGACACCGACGCGGCGATCAAGAAGGCCGGCCAACAGTCCGAGTTCCACATCTATCCGGGCGTGGACCACGGCTTCTTCAACGACGACCGCGCCGACGTCTACAACAAGCCCGCGGCGACGGACGCGTGGAGACGGACGCTGGCGTTCTTCCGCCAGAACGTGAAGTAGCGCCGCATTCAAAGCAATTGGGGGGCCCCGACGGGCCCCCCAATCTCCCAAGCGACAATCCCCGTCAGCTCGCTGCGTCTGGCTGTCACGCGCCGGGACCAGGGAGCTCCAAGTCTCTATCCGACAACGCCAAGTCGGCTGGCACCGCGTGTGCACTTCGAGAGGTGATCTGGAGTGCCCTTGCGAAAGGAGAACACCTCATGAGTTCGGGACTGAGATCGACGATGCGCGTGGTCGCGCTGGTGACACTGCTCGCCGGGCTGGCCGCGTGCGCGAAGTACCCGGCGGTCGTCACGGCAGGAACGACGCCGTCCGCGACGGTGCCGGCGCCCGTTCCGCCTCGATAGAAGCTACGCGGAGGCGGCCGCGGCCTTTTCCTTCCGCTTCCGCCGGCCGGTGGCGCCCGCTTCGCCGCGCGGCGCCCTGGCCTTCTTCTCGGTTTGCACGTCGGTGTCCTTCGGCGTCTCGGCGCGATCGACCAGCTCGAGGAACACCATGGGCGCGGCGTCGCCGGGGCGCCGGCCGGCCTTGACGATACGCGTGTAGCCACCGTTGCGGTCGGCGAAGCGGGCCGCGATCGTGTCGAAGAGCTTCGCCACCACCTCGGCGTCGGGGACCATCGACAGGACCTGGCGGCGCGCGTGGAGATGCTCGCGCTTGGCCAGCGTGACCATCTGATCGGCCAGGCCGCGTACCGCCTTGGCCTTCGTCTCGGTGGTGGAGATGCGTTCGTGCCGGAAGAGCGCCACCAAGAGATTGCGAAACAGCGCCCAGCGGTGCGCCGTGAGGCGTCCGAGCTTGTAGCCGTCGTTCCGATGTCTCACCGCACGACTCCCCTTCCCAGGGCGCCGAGGACGTTGGGATCGATCCGCATGCCGAGCGACAGGCCGAGCGCGGCCAGCGCCGTCTTGATCTCGTCGATCGACTTGTCGCCCAGGTTCTTGACGTGCGCCAGGTCGGCCTCGCTCTTCTGGACGAGGTCGACCACCAGGTTCAACTCGGCGTTCTTCAGCGCGTTGATGGCGCGCGCCGGCAGCTCCAGCTCCTCGAGCGGCTTGGCGAGGGCTTCGCGCAGGAACGCCTCGCCGTCCGCGCCCTCGGCTTCTTCGTCCTCGGGCGGCGCCGCCGAGGCGAGCGGGCGGAAGTGCTCCTTGAGATAGGTCGACGCCCGCGTGAGCGCATCGTCCGGGCTCACCGAGCCGTTCGTCCACACTTCGAGCACCAGCTTCTCGTAGTCGGTGATCTTGCCGAGCCGCGACATCTCCACGTTGTACGCCACGCGCGTGATCGGCGAGTACGCCGCGTCGATCGCCAGGGCGCCGGCCGGCGTGGCGGTGGTCGCGCGGTCGACCGCCTCGTAGCCGCGGCCGATGCCGACGCCGAGCTCGATCGCCACCCGGGTCGCCGACTCGATCGTGAACAGGTGGACCGCCGGGTTCACCACCTCCACGTCAGTCTCCGGCACATCCGCCCCGGTCACGGTCTTCGGCCCGGTGACGTCGAGCCGGAGGACCTTGGGCTCGTTCGACGGCACCTGGATGGCGAGCTTCTTGAGGTTCAGCAGGACGTCGACCGTGCCCTCCTTGACCCCAGGGATCTTCGCCTCGGCGCTCTTCACGCCGTCGATGCGCACCCAGGAGACCGCGGCGCCCGGCACGATCGCCAGCAGGGTCCGGCGCAGCGAGCTCCCGACGGAGAGCGCATAGCCCTTCTCGAAGGGCTCGGCAACGAGCCGGCCGTACTGATCACTCAAAATCTCCCACTCGATCCGCTTCGGCTTCTGAAATGGAATGCGTGGCATAGCCTTCCTTACTTGCTGTACAGCTCGACAATGAGCTGCTCGGCGACGGGAATCTGGATGTCGTCACGCAGCGGCAGGCTCCGGACGACGCCTTTCTTCTCGTTCGGATCGAGCTCCAGCCACTGCG
>QHSI01000081.1 GCA_003221515.1 Candidatus Rokuibacteriota bacterium | reverse complement strand
CTTCGGCAGCACGATGCGGCCGTTGCGGTCCACGGTGCGGATCAACGTGCTGTCGACGGCGCCCCACACGTTGATCGTGAGGTCGTCGCCGGGACCGAGGACGTAGTCGGGCCCCACCGGGATGTCGTCGACGGGCGCGAACGTCGAGACGTTCGAGGCGAACATCGCGTAGCCGTACTGGCGTAGCGGCGCGCCATACGGACCGAGGAACGCCTGCTCGGACGCCGCGCCTTGCTGCTGAGCCGAGACTTGCTGCAAGCCCGCGCCTTGTTGATTCGCGAGCTGCTGCGCCGTGAGCTGCTGACTCACCCGCTGAGCCCCGTACTGCGGCTGGACCGCCATCGGACGCATCGGATCGAGATTGAAGCCGGCCTCGATGCGCGAGAGCTCGTCGACGCCCGGACCGCTCGGCCCTTGCCCGCCGGCCGGCGCCCGCCCGTCGGAGGCCGGCTGCGACGCGATGCCCTGAGCGCCCTGGGACACCGACACCTGAGTGACCGTGGTCGTCGGGGCCTGCGGCTGGAACGGCACCGGCTCGCGGCTGCGCGGAACCGAGACGGTCTGATACGACCGACCGGCCGGCTGGCAGAGATTCTGAGCCACCGGGCCTGCCGGACGCTGAACGACGGACGGCTGCGACTGCTGGAGCTGCTGCGGTCCGTTGAGGTACGGCGGGGCCGTACCGGGGCCGGGCAGAACCTTCCCGTAGGTCCCGTCGCCGCTGCTCAGCGGCGGGACGATGCCAGGCCCGCCGCCGGTCTGAGCGAGAGAGATGTCGACCGCCAGATCGGAGCCGAGCATCGAGGCAAGCGTGACCGCGACGACGAGGCTTCTCGACCACATGTCGTTATCTCCTGTGCCCCTCGAAGCAGAGAGGATGCAGTATAGGTCCTATCGGCTGATCTTCCAGCGCGGAAACGCATATGCCGGATTGGTTGGATCGAAGTCTCGCGCCTCGAGCGATGGGTCGAGCTTCAGGTCGAGGTACGCGTACTCGGCGACCATGCGGTCGGTCCAGTCGTAGACGACCGCTCGCACGGGAAGGCCCGAGCTCTCACCGATCACCAGGGCGAGACGGCGGCAGTAGTAGCCCTTATCCGCTCGGGTCGACAGGACCATCTCGACACCCCGTCCCGGGCCCTCGGGCCCGGCGGAGGCGCCCAGGTCGCGCACCACGAGATCGCCGGCGGCGGCGGCCCGGCGCGCGTTGTCGAGAATCAAGCCGATCAGCGGACCGATGCCGATGTCGGTCACGGGGTGGCGACTCTCTTCGAGCACGCGCGGGCTGTCGGGCGCCATGACGATCGTCGCCAGGCTCGCGAGAAGCCCGGGCTCCCGCACGAGCATGCGGTCGCCGTTCTGGCCGGGGACGAAGAGGATCTCGCGCCCCGCCGGACGACCGGCGGCCCAGCGGAGGTAGATGCGACCTGGGCGCTGGAACTTGAGCAGCGCCTCTTCGCGTGGCCTCAGCGTGCCGTCGACGACTTCCTGACGGACGAAGCGCGCCGTGTAGCTCTGCACGCGTGCGTAGGACGCCTCCATGGGCTCGAGCCGGGCAAGCGGCTCCTGGCCAACCGCCGAGGAAGTCAGCCACAGAGCGGCAACCAGTCCCGAGACGGCAGAAATCGAGGTCTTGATCATGCCCATTGAATGACTATACTGGTCACATGCAGATGACTACAGGAGGTCGCTGATGCGGAGCGCGACGGTGTCCAAGCTCAAGGCGACCTTGATCGAGCATCTGGCTCGCGTCAAGGCGGGCGAGGAGCTGATCGTCACGGAGCGTGGAAAACCGATCGCCAAGATTGTTCCGCTCGGGCGTGATCAGTCGGACCTCCCCGCCCATCTCCTCGAGCTGGCCCGCGCCGGTCTCATTCGGCTCGGCTCCGGGAAACTTCCAAAAGGGTTCTGGAAGATGCCGCGCCCGGCGGTTCCGGATGGGGCCGGGGTGAAGGCCGTTTTGGAGGAGCGTGAGAGCGAACGGTGAAGTTCTGGGACACTTCGGCAATCGTTCCGCTCTGCCTGAGAGAATCCCAGACGCCTCTCGTGAGAAGCGTTGCCGAAGAAGACGGCGCGATCGTCGTCTGGTGGATGACCCCCGTCGAGTGCTATTCCGCCTTCGCAAGGCTGAGACGCAATGACATCCTGACGCGTGCTCACGAGGACCAGGCGCGACAAGCCGTGGCGCGACTGGCCGCGGACTGGCTCGAGGTGCAACCCAGCCATCGAGTTCGCGAGGCGGCGGCGCGCGCACTGCTCCTGCACCCTCTGCGCGCTGCGGACGCGGTCCAACTCTCGGCAGCACTCCTGTGGACCAACGGACAAACCGCGCGTCGACACTTCGTTTGCCTCGACGATCGACTTCGCGAGGCCGCCCAGGCGGAGGGCTTTCGGGTCCTTCCATAGGACCACGGGATGCCCGGTCATCGCGGCCGAACTCCCGCGATGGCGCGCGCCACCCACGCGGGCGGCCCGCTCTGGCGCTCGTCGACCAGGCGCAGCAGCTTGCGCGAGGTGCGAAGCGTCCCCGGCGCGAAGAACGCGAACTCCACGTCGATCAGCCGCTGGCAGTAGGCGAGCCACGCGTCGGGCCGCGCGCGCTCGAGGGCACCCAGCACGCTCTGGACGGCGCGCTCGCGCGCCGCATCGTCGCCGTCGATCTCCAGGCGCAGCTGGACGACGTGCGTGAGCTCGCGCTCGTAGACGGCGACCTGCCAATCGCTGGCGAGCCCCGGCACCTCGCGCAGCAGGGGCTCGAAGAACTCGGGATGGAGATTGCCCCAGGCGCACGACACCTGCTCGTCGAGCCGGCCGCGCAGCGGCGAGAGCCGGCGAAACGCCAGACCGCACGGGCACGGCTCGGGGAGCCAGCGCGCGACGTCCCCCGTGCGATACCGCACGAGCGGCATCACGCTGCGGCTCACCGTCGTCAGCACGATCTCGCCGTAGCCCTCGGAGTCCGGATCGACGATCTCCACGCAGAAGTCGAACTCGTTCACGTGGTAGCCCGCGCGGTGGGTGCACTCGAACGCCAGGATCGTGGCCGCCTCCGTCGAGGCGTACGTCATGCAGAGGATCGCGCCCCAGAACGATTCCAGCTCGGCACG
The DNA here is from genome assembly GCA_003221515.1 of Candidatus Rokuibacteriota bacterium. GTDB lineage: Bacteria > Methylomirabilota > Methylomirabilia > Rokubacteriales > CSP1-6 > AR31. Next base: position 1,414 of record QHSI01000081.1, on the reverse strand, counting down.
CGCGCGAGCCGTGATCCCCTCGCCGCCGCCGATCAGGAGCTTCAGCGGGCCGGGCCGGCCGCGCTCGCGCGCGATCTCGGTCAGCCGCGCCAGCCAGAACGGATCGCTCACGACCACGTTGAAGCGATACTCCGCCAGCCTTCGATACACCTCCTCCGGGTCCACACGCCCGACGACCATCGCGAAGAGCGGCGTCCCGCGCACGAGCCGCTCGACCAGCACCGATCCCAGACCCCAGCCGAGATCGAGCGTCGAGAGGAGCCGATCGCCGCGGCCCAGGCCGTAGAGGCCGAGCATCAGGCTCCCCTGGCGCGCGTTGTACTCGAGCTCGCGCCGGCTCAGGTAGACGCGCGACACGTGCCCGGAGGTGCCGGAGCTCTCGAGGGCGAGCTCGGGCGTGCCGGCCAGCAGCGCCTCGGGCCGGGTCTTCAACACCTCCGGCGTGAGGAAGAAGTCCCCGAGATCCTCGGGCCGGCGCGCCCGGCCCACGTCGACGCGCGCCGCCGCGAACGCGTCGCGATACCACGGCGCGCGCGCCGCGGCCCGCAGCGTCTCACGGAAGGCCGGCGCGCGCAGGGCTCGCAGCACCGGCAGCGGCATCGCGCGCAGGAAACCTTGTCGAGCGCTCGCAGCACGTCGTCCTGATCGTCCTCGGTCATCGTCGGGAACAGCGGCAGCGTCACCAGGCGCGCCTCGACGGTCTCGGCCGCGGGACAGAGCCCGGCCGAATCGCCGAACCGGTCGCGGTAGAACGTGTGCCGGTAGACGAGCGGATAGTGGACCGTCGCCCCGATGTTCTCGGCGCGGAGCGCGTCGACGATCGTGTCGCGATCCGCGCCGAGGCGCTCGAGGCGGAGCATCACGACGAAGAGGTGCCAGCCGTGCCGGAGCTCCCTGGGCAGCGCTGGCAGCTCGACGAACGGCGAGCCACTCAGGCGGTCGCGATAGCGACCGGCCAGCCGGTCGCGGCGCTCCCAGAACCGGTCGAGCTTGGCGAGCTGCGAGAGGCCGAGCGCCGACTGGAAGTCGGTCAGCCGGTAGTTGTTCCCGGGCTCCGGGATCTCGTAGCGCCACGGGTGCGTGGCGTCAGGGTAGCGAATCCCGTGATGGCGCATCACCCGGAGCCGCTCGGCAAGGTCGTCGCGGTCTGTGAGCACCGCGCCGCCTTCTCCCGTCGTGATCAGCTTCGCCGGATGGAACGAAAGCGTGGTCATGTCGGCGAGGGCGCCGACCGACCTGCCGTGATAGCTGCCCCCGAACGAGTGGGCGGCGTCGGCGATGACGATCCAGCCGTGCTCGCGCGCCAGCGGGACGAGCCGCTCGTAGTCGCACGGCAACCCGGCGAAGTCGACTGGTAGCAGGGCACGGGTCCGCGCCGTCACCACCCGCTTGACCGCGTCCGGGTCGAGGTTCA
>QHSI01000045.1 GCA_003221515.1 Candidatus Rokuibacteriota bacterium | reverse complement strand
AAGCGTGTCGGCCTTGAAGACGAACTGGGAATCGTTGACGAACAGCACGCCGTTCCCCGAATCCGCCGGCACGAACTCGATGCGCAGCTTCCCAGGCAGCGCGGCATACTCGTGCCAGACCGAGTGCTCCTGCGAGCCATCCGGCCGGGTCGCGGTGTTCTTCTGAACGAAGCTGAGCGTGCGATACCATTTGCCGGCGTAGCGGTCGTGCATCGCTCGGACGATCTCACGGCCGCTCGGTGGCGTGGCGAGCACGGCAGAGGCGAGCAGGAAGTGTAACATAGAGGCTCCTTTGAGCTGTCCTACTTCTCCAGCCGATACCCTGCCTTGCGAACCGTGAGAATATGCCTCGGCGCGGCCGGATCTGTCTCGAGCTTGCGGCGCAGCTCGGCGACGTGCGTGTCCACGGTGCGGCTCAGCACCTCGGCGCTGTACCCCCACACCTCGCGCAGCAGGTCGAGCCGCGTCACCACGGCGCCGCGACGCCGCAGCAGCGCCACGAGCAGGTCGAACTCCTTGGGCGTGAGCGGCACCGGCTGGCCGCTTCGGAGCACGGTGCGGGAGGCCGGGATCACCTCGATGTCACCGAACCGCTCGGGCGGAGGGCCGCCGTTTTTCCCGGGGAGGGGCGGCGCCGCGCGGCGCAACAGCGCCTCCACGCGGGCCAGCAGCTCGAGCACACCGAACGGCTTGGTGACGTAATCGTCCGCGCCCAGGCGCAGGCCGCGCACCTTGTCCGCCTCCTCGCCTCGCGCCGTGAGGATGAGGACGGGCATGGTGCGGCCGGCCTCGCGCAACGCGCGCAACACGCGGAACCCGTCCATCCCAGGGAGCATGAGATCGAGGATGATGAGGTCGGGCCGGCCGTCGCGCGCGCGCGCCAGTCCCTTTGTGCCGTCGTCCGCCACCTCGACCTGATAGCCCTCGATCTCGAGATTGTTGCGCAACCCGTAGGCGAGGTCGGGGTTGTCTTCCACCACGAGGATTCGCATCATGCCGGCACGCTCGAGAGGCCGTCGGGCTGTCCCGCGACGCGGGGGGAGGGCTCGAGCGGCAGCTCGATGACGAACCGTACGCCGCGCGCGCCCGCGGGGAGCGTGGCGTTCTGCCCGTCCTCCGCCCAGGCGCGCCCGCCGTGCAGCGCCACCAGCTCTCGCACCACCGCGAGCCCGATGCCGGTCCCGGCGACGGCCGAGCCCCGGTCTCGCTCGAGTCGCCAGAAGCGGTCCCACACGCGCTCGCGGTCGGCCGGGGGGATGCCGGGCCCCTGGTCGTCGACCCAGATTCGCGCGCGCTGGTCGCCCGCCGCGAGGCCGACGGTCACGACCTGCCCCGGCGGTCCGTATTTGACGGCGTTGTCGAGCAGGTTGAGGAGCATCTGGCGAAACGCCTCGGCGTCCACCGGGGCGACGACGCCCTCCGCGAGCTCGGAACGGAGGCGCACGCCGCGCGCTCCCGCCAGCGGCGCGAACCCTTCGAGGGCTTCCTGCACCAGCGGCGCGAGCGGCGCGCGCGCCGGCGACAGGCGGGTGACCTGGCGTTCCGAACGGGAAAAGTGCAGCAGGTTCTCGACGAGATGGGTGAGCCGGCGTGACTCCTGATCGATGATCTCGAGCGAGCGGCGGCCCTCCTCTTCGGAGCGCACGCGCCCCAGCAGCAGGGTCTCGGAAAACATCCGGATCTGCGCGAGCGGCGTGCGCAGCTCGTGGGACACGCCCGAGACGAAATCGGTGCGGAGGCGGGCGAGCTCGTATTCGCGCCGCAGCTGGACCAGCGCGGTCACGATCAGGCCGGCCGTGAGGCCGAGGGCCCCGAGCAGCAGCGGGAGGCGCGACTGCGGCAGGCCGCCGATCACGAGCTTCGACGCCAACTCCGGGCGGAGCGCGACCGCCACCTGCATCCCCCCCATCATCGCTTCGACGGTGTCCCGAGCCGAGAACGTTGCCGCATACTGTACCGGGGAATGGTACAGCTTGGCGCCGTCCGCGGAGGTCACGACAACGGACATGAGCGAGTCGAACACGACCCCGCCGGTGAGGGGGCGCGGCAACAACGGCTGCTTCTCGGCCCCCATGGTATAGAACGGCTCGAACGCTTTGGGATCGACGTCGAGGCCGACGAGCGTGCGGAGCGCGCCCGCCTGGTCCTTGCTGGTGTACATGACCGCGTGGGGCACCCCGGCGGCCCGCGTCACGATCACGGCCAGATGCTCCTCCGGCTGGTACACGGAGCGGGCGTGCGCGGGCAGCGTGTCGCGCAGCCAGGCGCGTTCTGCCGTCGACGGCGCGCCGCCCGAGGTTTCGAGGTGGCCGGTCGCAAGGTCCAGGCGAAACGTGTAACGCGCCAGCTTGAGGACGGCGGCCGCGTAAGGCTTGAGCCCGGGCGCGAGCCGCTCTGGGCGCGGGAGCGGCGCCCCCGCCCCCGGGGCGCCGGCCTGCGTGTGCAGCAACGCCTCCATCGGCGGCCAGGCCGCCATGTAGTAGAGGTTCGCTCCCGTGCGGAGCGCGAAGCGCGAGGCCGCGAGCCGGGCGTAGTCGCGCAGTATCCGCTCCGCCGTGGCCCGATGATGGAGGAACGTCCGATGAGCCTGGAGCGCGAGCAGGCACGCCAGCAGCAGGCTGGCGAGCATCATCACCGCGATGAGGACGCCGCGCGGGCGGCGGGGGACGTGGCGCATCTGGTTGGCCAGGTTCATCGAGCGTCCCGAGAGATGCACGTGATTCGACGGAGTTTCAAGACGGTCTGACCATTTGCTGACAATCTCCGCACCGGGTCTCCACCTGTAAGGCAGTGGCGCTGGATAGAATGCACTCGGTCGCGGCCGAAGTGTGACGGCCACTTCGTCCCGACCGGTCAACCCGGGGTGCAGTCCACGGCCCCGGGTTTGGCTTTATGTTCCGGGTCATGTGGCTCCCCGTCGTATCTGGGCTCTCCACGCTCATCGGCATGCTTGCGCTCAGCGCGGCGCGAGACCAGGGGGGACGTATGGCATTCTCGCTCTCCAGCGCGGCCTTCAAAGAAGGCGCGGCCATCCCCGGCAAATACACGTGCGACGGCGCGGACGTATCGCCGCCGCTCAGCTGGAGCGGCGCCCCGCCGGGCACCGCCGCGTTCGCGCTCATCGCCGACGATCCCGACGCGCCCGCCGGAACCTGGGTGCATTGGGTCCTGTACGACCTTCCGGCTGCCACGTCGCAACTGCCTGAAAACGTCGCGAAGAGCGACGCGCCCGCGGGGTTGAGCGGCGCGCTGCAAGGCCGCAACGACTTCCGGCGCACCGGTTACGGCGGGCCGTGTCCCCCGCCTGGGCCGGCACACCGGTACTTCTTCAAGCTGTACGCGCTCGACGCGTCGCTCAAAT
>QHSI01000044.1 GCA_003221515.1 Candidatus Rokuibacteriota bacterium | reverse complement strand
CGATGACGAGCAGGGCGGGGCGGCTGCCAAACCCGGCGCGGGCCCCGTAGCCCGCCGCGGCGAACACCGCCTTGTCACGCTCGGTCAGGAACCGGTTCCAGATTGGCTCGGCCATGATGGGCCTCCTTCGCCGGGCTGCCTCGATGTCGTGGGCATTGTAGGCTCTTTCTCCGATCGACGCTAAGGGCTATCCTCCCACTGCGATGCAGCGACGCAATGCCCTCCTCGTCAGCGGCAACGGCCTCAGGCTCGGGCTCTTCAGCGCCAATTGACACGACCTCGAACTGCTGAAACCGGATGCTGGTGCAGCACCCGCGGCTGAGAGGGGAGGCGGGGCTCGATCGCCGCATGGTACACGGTCAAGCACCGCGGTACGAGGGGGCTTGTCGCGAATGAGGAACCGGCCCGTGCACACATCGGCCAACCCAGTCGCAGTCCCCTACGTGCACGCTCTGAATTTTCGAGCCGGGACTCCAAAATTTCGAGGTCTCGGCGACCTGAAGGTGGTTCCAGGCTGTGAATTTTAGCGCTTTCAAGCCGCTACCTGCGTTGGCCATCGTCGGCATAGTAGTTGCGTACAGTAGCCCCAGCCATCCATCGAGTACGGGGGAACGCATTGCTTGAACTGCTGGTCATCGTCACCCTTCTGAGCCTGATCTCTGTCGGTATCGCGAGGAGGAAGAATCGGCCGTGGGTCCTTCGGCACATCGAAATCACGGAGCCGAGCGATACGCGACTCATCAGTCCCGCGATGACGGCGCCGTGACGTTCGTCTCCGAAAGCGCGGCGCGATGAACGTCGGCTCGACGCCCCGCCTCGCCGCCGTCCCGCTGCTGGGACTGCTGCTCCTGCTCTCGTTGCTCCTCCCAACGCTCGGCGTCGCGGCCCAGACGCCGCCCCGGTACAGCCCCGATACGATCCTGGTGCGCTTCAAGGCGTCGGCGCCGCCGGCCGAGCAGGCGCTCGCGCACGCGGCGATCGGCGCCCGAGTTTACAAGAGCTTCACGATCGTCGAGGACCTGCATGCTGTGCGCCTCCCGCGTGGAATGCGGATCAAGGACGCGCTCCGGCACTATCGTCGCCATCCCGCGGTCCTCTACGCGGAGCCCGACTGGATCGTCGAGCATCAGGCGGCGCCCAACGATCCGAGCTTCGGCAGCCTCTGGGGCCTCAACAACACGGGCCAGAGTGGCGGCGTGCCCGACGCGGACATCGACGCGGTGGAGGCGTGGAACATCACCACCGGGAGCAGCGACGTCGTGGTGGCCGTGATCGACACGGGCGTCGACTACAACCACCAGGACCTGTCCGGCAACATGTATCGCAGCGCGCGCGACTGCGTCGCCAACGGGATCGATGACGACGGCAACGGCGTGATCGACGATTGCGTCGGTATCGACACGGCGAACAACGATGCGGATCCCAGGGATGACGCGGGCCACGGCACCCACGTTTCAGGCACGATCGGGGCGCTCGGGAACAACGGGGTGGGCGTCGCCGGCGTCAACTGGACCGTTCGAATCATGGCGTGCAAGTTCCTGGACGCCAGCGGCTCCGGCACCATCGGCGACGCCATCGACTGCCTCGAGTACGTCAAGCTCATGAAGGACCGAGGCGTGAACGTCGTCGCGACCAACAACAGCTGGGGCGGCGGCGGATTCTCGCAGTCCCTGCTCGACGCCATCGAGGCGCACCTGCAACGGGGGATCCTCTTCGTCGTGGCAGCGGGGAACAACGCGAGCGACAACGACGTCACGCCCAGCTATCCGGCCGCCTATAACCTCCCAAACATCCTCGCGGTCGCGGCGACGACCCGGACCGACGCGCTGGCGTCCTTCTCGAACTTCGGCCGGCGGACCGTCCATCTCGGCGCCCCGGGCCAGGAGATCCTCAGCACGACGCCGGGGAACACCTACTCGGTGTTCAACGGGACCTCGATGGCGACACCCCACGTCACCGGCGTGGCGGCGCTGCTGAAGGCACAGGAGCCGGCGCGCGACTGGCGCGCGATCAAGAACCTGATCTTGGCCGGCGGCGATCCAAACTTCTCGCTGACCAACACCGTCACGCAACGGCGGCTCAACGCCCGCGGCGCGCTCGCCTGCGCCAACTCGAGCGTTCGCTCGCGCCTGCGCCCGATCGCCACCCCGATCACCGGGACGATCGGCACCCCGATCGATCTCGCGATGCTCAACATCAATTGCGCGAGTCCGAACGGAACCGTCACGGTCAGCGTGAGCCCCGGCGGACAGACCGTGACGCTGCTCGACGACGGCCTCGGGTCGGACCAGGCGTCGGGCGACGGGATCTACTCCGGCCAGTGGACGCCCCCCGAGAGCGGGAACTACACGCTGACCTTCCCGGGCGGCGACGTGGTGACGGTGCAGGTCGTCCAGGGGAGCTACGCGGTCGCGCCGACGTCGTTCAGCTACCGGAACATCACCGGCACCAGCCTGAACCTGGACGACGACACCGCCGTGTCGATCGTCTCGCCCTTCCCGGTGCCCTTCGGCGGCGGCAGCTTCACGACGCTGTTCGTCAGCAGCAACGGCAACCTGAATTTCAGCGCACCGTTCACCGACTACTTCAATGCCTCGATCCCGGTCCCGCAGGTCGTGACCCTGGTCGCCCCGTTCTGGGACGATCTCTTTCCCGTGGTGGGCACGAGCCAGAACGTGTTCTGGGCGGTCACCGGGACGCCGCCGAGCCGAGAGCTCGTGATCGAGTGGAGGAACGTCGAGCATTTCAATTGCGCCGTTGGCGCCACCGTCAAGTTCCAGGTCGTCTTCTTCGAGAGCAGCAGCAATGTGCTGTTCAACTACGCCGACACGACGTTCGGGGGATGCGTCGCCGATCAAGGCGGCTCCGCCACCGTCGGCGTGCAGGTGAGCTCGAGCGTCGGCACCCAGTACAGCGTTAACACGCAGAGTCTGAGCAGCAGCTCCGCGCTCCTGTGGACGCTGACGCCGCCGCCGGCGGCGATCGACGTGAGGCCGAGCTCTCGCAGCTTCGGCAACGTCCCGCTGGGCAGCTCGCAGGATCTGACCTTCACCGTGCAGAACGTCGGGGACGGCGTCGTCACTGGCACGGCGACCACCAGCGCGCCGTTCGCCGTCGTGTCCGGAGGTGCCTATTCCTTGTCGACGGGCCAGAGCCAGTCGGTGACGGTCCGCTTCAGCCCGGTCTCGGTCGCGATGTTCAGCGGCAGCGTGGCCTTCAGCGGGACCGGGGGCACGAGCCGGTTCGTGTCAGGGTCCGGCATCGCGGTGTCGCCGATCGCGCCGGCGGGCCTGACCGGGGTGGCCACGTCGTCGAGCCAGATCAACCTCGCGTGGCAGGACACCAACGGCAACGAGACCGAGTCCCGCGTCGAGCGGAAGACCGGGGCGGGCGGCACCTATGGGCAGATCGCCACGGTCGGCGCGAACGTCATCGCGTACTCGGACACCGGGCTCGCGCCCGCCACGATCTACGTCTATCGAGCGAGGGCGTGCAACGTCGTCGGTTGCTCCGACTACTCGAACGAGGTGGCGACGGCCACGCCGGCGCCGAGCGTCGCGTTCACGCTCAGCGTGACCGTCAAGGGCTCGGCGGCGGGCGCCGTCACGAGCAGCCCGGCTGGCATTAGCTGTGCGTCGACCTGCTCGGCGAGCTTCACCTCGGGAACGGTAGTGACGCTCACCGCCGCGCCCGGCTCCCAGGCGCGCTTCAAGGGTTGGAGCGGGGCGTGCAGCGGCGCGTCGCTGTGCACGGTGACGCTGAACGATGCGCGGTCGGTGGCCGCGACGTTCTCGGTGATCTTCACCGACGCGACCTCGTCGGACCTCTTGCCCGACGCCACGCCGGTCACGGCGCTGCACTTCACCGAGCTGCTCGACGCGATCAATGCCGTGCAACCCGGAACGAATCTGAGCTGGCCCACGCCCGCGCCGGCCGCGGGCGGCGCGGTGCTGGCCATCCACATGCAGACGCTCCGGCAGGCGCTCGGGCTCTCGACCGTGAACGCCGGGACCGTGATCG
>QHSI01000062.1 GCA_003221515.1 Candidatus Rokuibacteriota bacterium | reverse complement strand
CGTTGGTTCCGTGATCGAAGCCGCCGGCCTACCCCCCTCCGCCTTCGCCAACGCCCCCGCTCCCCGCTGACCCTCCGCTCGCACATCGGCAGTGGGCGCAGTCTTCCACGCCCCGCTGACGTCCCCGCTTCACGCCAGCTCACTCCGCGCGCGCCAATTCACGACCCCCGCTGACTCCGCCTCCTACGCCCGCTGACGCCGCGGCGCACGCTTCGCAGGCAGCCGCGGTCACCAGTGCTCTCGCGCTGGAGCATGCATAACCAAAGGTCGCGGGGGATTGGCGCGGGCCGGCTCGGGTGTGGGGAGGGGTCGACCGGACCCGTTCCCATCAAGCGGCGGCGGACGACGCGCGCCCAGATGGAGCCCAGCCGCCGCGGATCAGCGAACGCGTGCCGCGTGGTCCGGCGAGCCCCTCCCCACACCCGAGCCGGCCCGCGCCAGCCGCCAACCGCCTGTGTTAGCCTCGGGGCGATGTCCGTTCCCGACGTGGACGCCGACGCAATCGAGGAGCTATACGCCCGCGGCGTAACCGACGGCCTGCCGGTGGTGCCGCCGACGCGCGCCCGCGTCGACCGGGCGATCGCCGCGTCCGGGCGGTCCGGGGACGAGCTGGTCGCGCTGGTCCCGCCCAACTACGGGCGTGCGACCGTCGAGAAGGTCGCGATCAACGCCGTGATGGCGGGCTGCCGGCCCGAATATCTCCCGGTCGTCATCGCCGCGATCGACGCCGTCTGCGACGAGGCGTTCGACCTGCACGGCGTCTCCGCGACCACCAACGCCCCGTCGCCGCTCGTGATCGTGAACGGGCCGATTCGCGCCCGGCTCGAGATCAACTCCGGCGCCGGGGTGTTCGGACCAGGCTGGCGCGCCAACGCGACGATCGGTCGCGCGGTGCGGCTCGTCTGCGTCAACCTCGGTGGCGCCCGGCCCGGCGTCGTCAGCATGTCGACGCTCGCGCATCCGGGTCGCTACACGTACTGCATCGGCGAGCACGAGGAGGCGAGCCCCTGGGAGTCGCTCGCCGTCGAGCACGGGTTCGCGGCGAGTCAGAGCGTGGTCGCGGTGCTGGCCGCCGACGCGCCGCTCGGCGTCTACGCGCAGCATAGCCGCACGCCCGATCACCTGTTGCCGACGCTCGCCGCGAGCATGGCCGTCGTCTCCCATCACCGGATGACGCACTGGGGCGACACGCTGCTGGTGCTCTCGCCGGAGCACGCAAAGATCTTCGGCGACGCCGGTTGGAAGAAGGCCGACGTGCGCCGCTGGCTCCACGAACGGCTGCGGTGGCCGGTGCGCGCGCTGCGGCCCGGGCTCGACGGCGGCGAGGGGCTGCCCGAGCACGTCCTCGCCAAGTTCGGCGACCCGTCGAGCGACACCACGATGATCCCGAAGTTCCGCTCGCCCGAGAACATCAAGGTGCTGGTGGCCGGCGGGCTGGCCGGTCGATTCTCGGCGATCGTGCCGGGCTGGACGTTCTCCAAGGGCTCGGCGCTCGTGTTCAGGCCGATCCACACACCGTCGCATTCCCGCTAAGGAGGCCTCATGTCCGACTACCTCGACCCCACCGACTCCGTCGCCGTTCCGCGCAAGACGGCGCTGCGACCGACGAGCCTCGACGGCAAGGTCGTCACGCTGCTCGACATCTCCAAGGCCAAGGGGAACCATCTCCTGGACCGCATCGAGGAGCTGCTGCGCGAGCGGACTCACGCGACGGCGATCGTCCGGAAGAAGAAGCCGACGTTCGCGCGCCCGGCGCCCGACGGCCTCCGTCAGGAGATCGTGGGGGCCACCGACGTTCTCATCGAGGCGCTCGCCGACTGAGGGTCCTGCACAACGTGCAGTGTGCACGACGGCGTGTTCTTCGAGGACAACGGCATTCCGGTGGCGACGGTCATTTCATCCGAGTTCACCCGCGCGGCCCGGGCGCAGGCGGAGGCGCTCGGCGCCGCCGAGTATCGGGCGGTCGTGGTGGCGCACCCGATCCAGCCGCTGACGCGCGAGGAAGTGCGGGCGCTGGCCGACAAGGCCTTCGACGAGATCGTGCGGAAACTGACCGCGTGAGACGCTGATGCTGGTCGGCGCCTTCGCCTGCGCCCACACGCCGCAGCTCCTGGCGCGGCCGGGCACCGAAGACCGCGACCTCGTGCTGCGCGTGCACGCGGCGTTCGCCCGCGTGAAGCGGCGGCTCGAGGCGCTCCGCGCCGACGCGATCGCGATCGTCGCCGGAGATCACGTCGAGGCGTTCTTCCTCGACTCGGTCCCGGCGCTCGCGGTGTACGTGGGCGCCGAGTGCGCCGGAACGTTCGGACACTATCGCTACCGCTTCCCGATCCACGAGCCCCTGGCGCGAGCGATCGTGGAGCAGGGGGTCGAGCGGGGCTTCGATCTCTGCTACACGCAATCGGCGCCGCTCGACTACGCCTTCTACGTTCCGCTCCACTTCACGATGCCGGAGCCCGCGCTCCCGATCGTTCCGCTGCACGTGAACGTGTACCTGCCGCCTCAGCCCACGCCCCGGCGCTGCTTCGAGTGGGGCGCGGCGCTCGGCGCGATTGTCCGGGCGCGGTCCGAGCGCGTGGTCCTCATGTGCTCCGGCGGGATGTCCCACTTCCCGGGAACCGACCGGTACGCGTCACCGGAGTTCGAGTACGACCGCCGGCTGCTCGACACGCTACGAGAGGGACGTGGCCGCGAGCTCGCCGCCGTCACCGGCGAGGAGCTCGACAAGATGGGCAACATCGAGCTCCGGACCTGGGCGGTCGTCCTGGGCGCCGTCGGTGACGCGAAGGCGGACGTGTACTGCTACGAGCCGTCGTGGCACCACGGCAACGCCGTCGTCGAGTGGGCGCTGTGAGCGCCGCCGAGCCCCTCCACTACCGGTTTCCGCCGGCGTCCGCGTACCGGCTGAACCGGTGTCTGTTCGCGCTCAAGTCCGACGACGACTTCAGGGCGCGCTTCCTGCAGGACGCGCGCGCGGCCATGCGCGAGCTCGGGCTCGGCGACGACGACGCCGCCGCGGTGCTCCGGGGCGATCGCGACACGCTCCTGGCCCGCGGCGCCCATCCCTATCTGGTCTTCATGGCGGACCTGCGGCTCCGGATGGCCCGCGAGCCCGTCACCTTCGAATACTTCTAGCGGGGCCGTTGACATCGCCGAGGCGGCCGTCATAACTTCAGGCCCTGTCCCATGAAGAACAAGATCTACCGGACCTTCGATGAGGCCGTCGCGGACATCCCCAACGGCTCGGTGTTCATGTCCCCGGGCTTCGGCGGCGTCGGTATTCCGCGCAACATCCTCGCCGCGGTGAACCGTCAGGGCGCCAAGGGCCTCACCGGCATCTCCAACAACGCCGGCACGGTCGACGCCAAGGTGGACGTGGGCACGCTGATCGCCGCCGGGCAGGTGAAGAAGATGTGTTGCGCCTTCACCGCGACGCCCCATCCCTCGCAGGTGACGGCCTTCGTGCGGATGTACAACAACGGCGAGGTCGACGCCGAGCTGATCCCCCAGGGGACGCTCGCCGAGCGGATCCGCGCCGCCGGCGCCGGCATCGGCGCCTTCTACACGCCGGCCAGCGTGGGCACCGAGCTCGCCGAGGGCAAGGAGCATCGCGAGATCGACGGGAAGGTCTACGTGCTCGAATACCCGCTGCACGCCGACTACGCGTTCATCCGGGCCTGGAAGGCCGACACGTTCGGCAATCTGCAGTTCCGTCTGACCCAGCGCAACTTCAACCCGATCATGGCGATGGCCGCCCGCGTCACCATCGTCGAGGTGGAGAACGACATCGTGCCCATGGGCGAGCTGGACCCGGATCAGATTCACGTGCCGGGCGTCTACGTGGACCGCCTCGTGCGCATCCCGCCCGACGGGATCTGGGACTGAGTGGGGCGATGGCCGAGCATCGGACGCCGACGACGGAGAAGCCGAGACTGGCACGACAGGCCATGTGCGATCGGCTGGCCATGGAGTTCCAGGACGGATGGATCGTGAATCTCGGCGTCGGGATGCCGACGCTGTGCTCCAACTACGTCGATCCCACCAAGAGCCTGATCTTCCACTCCGAGAACGGGGCGATCGGCTACGGTCCCCTTGCCGCTCCGGAGACGGCGGACCGCTATCTCGTCAACGCGGGCGGGCAGCAGGTCACGGCGGTCCCCGGCATGGCCATCGTCCATCACGCCGACTCCTTCGCGCTGATCCGCAAGGGGATGGTGGACGTGACCGTCATGGGCGCCTACGAAGTCGCGGAGAACGGCGACTTCGCCAACTGGCGCGTCCCCGGCCGCAAGGGCGGTGGCATCGGCGGCGCCATGGATCTGGCGGCCTGCGCCAAGCGCGTCTTCGTCGCGCTCGAGCACACCACGCGCGAGGGCGAGCCCCGGCTGCTCCAGCGGTGCACGCTGCCCATCACGGCGCCAGGCGTCGTCAAGCTGGTGGTGACCGATCTGGGCCTGTTCGAGGTGACCCCGCAGGGCTTCAAGCTGAGCGAGTACGCGCCCGGCTGGACGGTCGGCGAGATTCAGGCGCTCACGGGCGCGAAGCTGGTCGCGGCCGACGGCCTGCGAGAGTTCCGGGTTCGCGCCGCCCGCTGAGCTGCGTTAGCCGAGAAACTTCAGCAGAACCTTCTGACCCAGGAGCCGGATCGAGCGCAACACTCGCTCCTGGTCCATGCCCGGCCACTGGAGCCTGAAAATCATCATGGTGACGCCGAGCCGCTCGCGATAGCGGGCGATCTCGTCGACGATGCGTGCCGGGTCGCCGACGAGGAACCGGTCGCGCGCCAGCTGGTCGAAGCTCGCGTCGAAGCTCTCTCCGGCGGGTAGCGCCTTGTCCTGCTCCCAGCGCCGATACGCTTGATACTTCGGCCCGACGAACCTCGCCGCCTCGGCCACTGCCGTGGCCGCTTCGAGCGACACGTAGCATTCCTTGATCAACGGGATCTCGGCGGGCGCCGGGCGGCCGAGGGCGGTGCGCTCGCGTCGGAAGAGCGCCAGCTGCCGCTCGAGCGTCGCGAGCGTCGTGTGCGGGTTCATCAGCCAGGCGTCGCCGAGACGCGCTGCGCGGCGGACGCCGCCGTCGCTGTTCGCGGCCAGCCAGATCGGCGGGCGTGGGCTCTGCATCGGGCGCATCGAGATCCGGACCGACCGGAGGTTGAAGTGCCGCCCTTCGTAATCGACGGGCTCGCCGCTCCACAGACGCTCGAGGACCTCGAGCCCCTCGACGAGGCGGCCGACGCGCTGCTTCGGATCGTGCCCCATCGCGGTGTTCTCGACGTCGCGGTAGCCGAGGCCGACGCCACAGACCAGGCGTCCGTCGGCGATCACGTCGAGCGTCGCGAGCTGCTCGGCGATGTCCACCGGATGGTGGAGCGGCAGCAGGAGCACGCCGGTGCCGAGTGTCAGCCCGCGCGCGTCGGCCGCGAGACGCGCGAGCGTCGGGATCGGCTGGAAGTAAGTGAAAGGATCGGAGAGATAGTGCTGACTCGCCCAGATGGAGGTGAAGCCGACCGCGCGGGCGAGCCGCACCTGCTCGACGTGCTCACGAAACCGAACGGCCTGCGGCTCGTCGGGCAGGTGCTGGACCGAGAGCCCGAGGCCGAATTTCACCCGGGCAGCCGCCAGAGCCGCCCCGGCGCGGGCTCCTCGCTCAGCGTGAACTGCGGCAGCGCCATGTGGTCGGCGAGGTCCTGGAAGACCACGCGGACGCGCTTGCCGATCGCCACGTTCGCTTCCGGCTCCGGCGTGAAGTCGGGCTGAACGAGATTCGCGATGACCCGAAGCGCCTCGTCGGCCGTCGGCTTGCCGCGCTGCTCGTCGAGCTCGATCAGCACGACCGCGTACGGCGTCAGCGCCTTGAAGCCTGGCTGGATCGCGTGCGCGACGATCTCGTAGGAGTAGATCGTCCCGCGCCCGGACACCTCCTGCCACGTCCACCCGAGGTCCATGCACCAGGGGCACGCGTGGGTGGGCGGGTAGCGCATCAGCCCGCAGGCGTTGCACTTGCGCACGACGAGCCGGTGGGCGCGAGCGTGCTCGTAGAACTCCTTCCATTCACTGTCGTTGTCGGGAACGATCAGCGCCATGCCGCGATACTGGACGGGTTGGGGCATGAGAGCTCCTCTTGACGGGATATCAGACCTGTCATCGGCGCATGATCAAAGCGCTGCCGGTGGCCGGCATGGCCCAGCCGAGATTCATCGTGATCTCGACGTCCTTCACTTGGCGGCAATGGCCGGGGGAGTAGTCGTAGGTGTGCACGCCGTCGGTGGCGCGCGGGCAGTAGTCGTCCACGGTGCCGCGGAGCTGGCGCACGTTCTCGATCACCATCGACATGCCGTGCGTGTAGCCCTCGCACAGGTGGCTGCCGGACGTGTTGTTGGGGCGCTTGCCGCCGAGCTCGATGATCCCGCTCGACACGTAGGCGCCGCCCTCGCCCTTCTTGCAGAACCCGTACTCCTCGAGCTGCAGCATCGTGGTGAAGGTGAACGCGTCGTACGAGCCGGTGACGTCGACGTCCTCGGGCGTGATCCCGGCTTGCGGGAACACGATGTCCTTCGCGTAGTAGCCGGCCACCCGCGAGATCGGGCCGTGCGCCCAGTGGAAGTCCAGCCGCGGCTTCGACACGCGCCCGGCGACGCCCATGATGTAGGCGGGCCGATGTTTCAAGTTACGCGCGCGCTCGGTCGACGTGACGATGATGCAGGTCGCGTTGTCGGTCTCGAGGCAGCAGTCGAGGAGGTGCAGCGGCTTGACGATCCAGCGTGAGTTGAGCACGTCCTGCACCGTCACGCGCTCCTTCAAGAGCGCCTTCGGGTTCTGCGAGGCGTGCTTGCTGTGGGCGACGCGGACGTGGGCCACCTGCTCGGAGGTCGTGCCGTATTCGTACATGTGGCGCATGAACGTCGGCGCGAAGTTCTGGCCGGCGCTGCGCATCCCGTAGGGGACCTGAGCCAGGTCGAGCCCGCGGACCGGCTGGGCGGCGCGCGCGCCGGTGCCGCCGATGCGGAACTCCGAGTAGCCGTTCATCGAGCGATAGATGGCGACGGTGTTGCACATGCCGGCCTCGATCGCGCCCATCGCCAGACCGACCAGGGCCTCGGTGGAGGAGCCGCCGCCCATCACGTCCATATAGAAGTTGAAGCGGATCCCCAGGTCCGAGGCGACGCTGTTGGCGAGGGTGGAGTCGCCGCCCTGGTAGTCGAGCATGCCGTCCACGTCGGCCGCTTTGAGCCCGGCGTCGAGGATCGCCTTACGGATCGCCTCGACCGCCATGGCCCGCGTCGTGCGCCGGGAGCTGCGCGAGTATTCTGTCTCGCCCACGCCGACGATGCAGTATTTGTCGCGCAGCGTGTTCATCGAGTCTCCTTTGTCGCGGAAGCCATGGCGCGGGTCCCGGTCAGGGGTTTCGGAAGAACTTCCGCGAGGAACTTGCCGGTGTACGATCCGGGCGTCTGGGCGATCGTCTCGGGCGGGCCCTCGGCCACGATCTCGCCGCCGTCCTCACCGCCCTCGGGCCCGAGGTCGATCACGTGATCCGCTGCCTTGATCACGTCCAGGTGGTGCTCGACGACCAGCACGGTGTTGCCGGCGTCGACGAGACGATTGAGGACGCCCAGGAGCTTCTTGACGTCGTCGAGGTGGAGACCGGTCGTCGGCTCGTCGAGGACGTAGAGCATCTCGCTGGTCGCGCGCGCGCCCAGCTCGGCGGCGATCTTGAGCCGCTGCGCCTCGCCTCCCGACAGCGTCGTCGCTGCCTGGCCCAGCCGGAGATAGCCGAGACCGACGGATTGTAGAGTCTGCAGGCGCCGCGCGAGGCCGGTCTGGGCGGCGAAGAAGTCGACGGCTTCGTCGACCGTCATCTGGAGCACGTCGCTCACGCTCCGGCCCCGCAGCCGGACGCCGAGGACGTCCGTCCGGTAGCGCCGACCCTCGCACTCGGGGCAGGCGACGTACACATCCTCGAAGAAGTACATCTCGAGCTTCTGGAAGCCGTCGCCCTGACAGGACTCGCAGCGCCCGCCCGGGACGTTGAAGGAGAACGCGCCGGAGTCGAGGCCGAGCGCCTTGGCCCGTGGGTGCGCCGCGAAGAGCTTGCGGATCTCGTCGAACGCTTTCACGTAGGTGATCGGGTTCGAGCGGGGCGTGCGGCCGATCGGCTCCTGATCGATGAGGCGGACGCCCTTCAGGTACTCGATGCCGGTCAGCGCCTTGTAGGCGCCCGGCGGCGCGAAGTCGGTCTTGAAGGCGCGCGCGACGGCGCGATAGAGCGTGTCGTGCACGAGCGTGGACTTGCCGGAGCCGGACACACCCGACACCACCGTGAGCGTGTGCAGGGGCACGCGGAGCGTCACGTCCTTGAGGTTGTGCTCGCGCGCGCCGACGAGGGTGAGCTGCCGGCGGCCGCCGCGTCGGAACGGGGGCACCGGGATCGACTCGCGTCCGGTCACGTAGCGTGCGGTCAGCGAGTGGGTCGCCTTCTGGAACTCGGCCTGCGTGCCGTTGAAGACGATCTCGCCACCGCGCTCGCCCGAGCCCGGTCCCAGCTCGACGATGTGGTCGGCCGCCGCGATGAACTCGCGGTCATGCTCGACGACCACGACCGTATTGCCAGCCTGCGCCAGCTCGCGGCAGAGGTCGGCCAGCCGGGTGGTGTCGCGTGGGTGCAGTCCGATCGACGGCTCGTCCAGCACGTAGAGCGTGCCCACCAGCTGCGAGCCAAGCTGGTTGGCCAGGTTGATGCGCTGGGCTTCGCCACCCGACAGCGTCCGTGTCTGGCGCGAGAGCGTGAGGTAGCCGAGCCCGACGCGCAGGAGGAAGGTGAGCATCGCCGTAAGCTGGCGCAGGATCTCGCGCGCCACCACCGCGTCCCACGCGGTGAGACCGAGATCGCCGACGAGACGCGCCGCCGCGTCGATGGTGAGCGCGGTGAACTCGGCGATCGTGAGCCCCCCGACGCGGACCGCGAGGGCGGCGGGCTTGAGCCGCGCGCCGCGACACGTCGGGCAGATGGACTGGCTCCGGTAGCGCGAAAGGAAGACCCGGACGTGGAGCTTGTAACGGTACGACTCGACTTCCTCGAAGAACCCCTGGATGCCGGGGAAGGTGCCGTCACCCTTGTAGACGAAGGCGCGTGTCGCCTCCGGAAGCTTCTCCCACGGCGTGTCGGTGTCGAGCCGCTTCCGCCGCGCGGCCTTCATCAGCTCGCGCTGGTACCAGCGGCCCGACGGGTGCGTCCACGGCTCGACGGCGCCGTCGGCGAGGCTCAGCGTGCGGTCGGGCACCACGCGCGCCTCGTCGTACTTCAGCACGTTGCCGAAGCCCTTGCACTCCGGGCAGGCCCCCAGCGGGTGGTTGAACGAGAACAGCAACGGCTGCGGACGCTCGAGGGCGGCCCCGCACCCGCTGCAGCGGAAGTCCTCGGCGAACACGCGGGTGGGACCGTTCACGATGTCGACGGCGAGCTGCCCCCCGCCTTCGCGCAGCGCCGACTCGACCGACTCGCTGATCCGGCCGCGCTGGGCCGGGTCCAGCACGACCCGATCGAGGACCACCGCGATCGCCGTGCGGTCGCCGAAGTCGGCCGGCGGCGGCGCGGCGAGATCGAGAATGTCGCCGTCGATCCGAACCCGGGCGAATCCACGACGGGTGAGCGTCGCCCACAGCTCGGCGGGTGGGAGCCCGGCCGGAACCGCGAGCCGGAAGGTGATCAGCGCCCGCGCGCCGGTGTGCTCGCCGAGCAGCACGTTCACGATGGACTCCGGCGAGTGCGACACCGCCGGCGCGCCGCAGCTCGGGCAGTGAACGCGGCCGATCTTCGCGTAGAGGAGACGCAGATAGTCGTAGACCTCGGTGGCGGTGCCGACGGTGGACCGCGCCGTCCGCACCGGGTTCTTCTGCTCGAGGGCGACGGCCGGCCGGATCTGCTCGATCTTGTCCACGTCGGGACGATCCACCCGGTCGAGGAACATTCGAGCGTAGGTCGACAGTGATTCGATGTAGCGCCACTGGCCCTCGGCGAAGAGGGTGTCGAAGGCGAGGGACGACTTGCCGGAGCCGGAGACGCCGGTCACGACGGTGAGTCGGTCGTGCGGGATCTCGAGCGAAATGTTCTTGAGGTTGTTCTGGCGTGCTCCGTAGATGCGCAGCCCGAGGGGCTGAGGCATTCGAAACAGTCCTCCTGAGGCGGGTAGTCTACTGGAAGAGAGCGCAGCGCGCCACACGCTTCGGACGCTTGACAGCGGCGCGAGCGCCCTGTAGGCTGGCGTCGAGTAGTAATTGATAATGATTCCTAACAGAGCTTCCTAACAGAGATCGCTGACCCCCATGCTCGCTCGCCAGGAAGGCCTCGACACGCTGCGGGCTCGCGGGCTCCGGCTCACGCGGCCGCGCCGACTCATCCTCGACGTGGTCCGCGCCACCGACGCGCACCCGACCGCCGCGCTGGTCTACCAGCGCGTGCGGCGCCGGCTCCCACGGGTGAGCCTCGCGACCGTGTACCGCAATCTTCGCGTGCTGGCCTCCGAGGGGTTCCTGGCCGAGCGCGCCGACACTGGCGGGCTGCGCTTCGACGGCAACACCGGCCCGCACGACCACTTCACGTGCCTGGTGTGCGGGCGCATCTACGACGTACCGGCCGGCACCGGACCGGGGGGGCGCCGCCGGGTCGCGGCGCGTACCGGCTTCGAGGTGCTGGATCACCGGACCGAATACTACGGCCGCTGCGGCGCGTGCCGGCGCCGCGGCCGATCACCCGTCAAGGGACAAAGGAGAAGGACTCATGGCAGGTCTCAAGGGCACTAAGAGCTTCGAAAACCTCAAGGAAGCCTTCGCCGGCGAGTCGCAGGCGAACCGGCGGTATCTGTACTTCGCGCGCGTCGCGGACATCGAAGGGTTCCCCGACATCGCGGGTCTCTTCAAGGACACCGCGGACGCCGAAACCGGGCACGCCTTCGGTCACCTCGACTTCCTGAAGGAAGTGGGCGATCCGGCGACCGGAGAACCGATCGGGAAGACCGAGAAGAATCTCAAGGCGTCCGTCGCGGGCGAGACGTACGAGTACACCCAGATGTATCCGGGCATGGCCAAGACCGCGCGGAGCGAAGGCTTCGGCGAGCTAGCCGAGTGGTTCGAGACGCTGGCGAAGGCCGAGAAGTCGCACGCCGGGCGCTTCAGTAAGGGACTGCAGCAGATCGCGGGCAAGGATCCGGCTGAAGCGATCTAGCTACGACGGGCTCTCGGCGAAGGGCCGACGGGGGGAGGGGCCGCCGGACCACGCGGCACGCGTGCGTTGCCCGGCGGCGGCTGGGCTCCATCTGGGTGCACGGCGTCCGCCGCCACTCGGAGGGAACGGGTCCGGTCGGCCCCTCCCGGCCCTTCGCCGAGAGCCCGTGCGGTCGCTAGCCGCGACAGTTTCAATCATGGCGGGTTTGGATCTGAAGAAGGCGGAGTTTTGGAATCTCGGGGCGGTTGACCGAGAGCTCCGACGGGTCTACGACATCTGCGGCGGCTGCCGGCGCTGCCTGCCGCTGTGCCCGTCGTTCAAGGTGCTGTTCGACCGGATGGACGTCGAAGCGGTCGACGGCGACGTGGACAAGCTGCCGGCATCGGACGTCAAGGACGTCGTCGATCTCTGCTACCAGTGCAAGCTCTGCTTCAACCACTGTCCGTACACGCCTCCGCATCGCTGGGAAGTCGACTTCCCGCGGCTCATGCTGCGCGCACGCGGGGCTCAGGCCCGCAAGAGCGGCGTGAGCCTTCAAGACCGACTGCTCGGCAGCGCCGATCTCGTCGGCAGGCTGGGGAGCCTGGGCGCACCGCTGTCGAACTGGATGAACGAGCTGTCCGTGCACCGCGCGTTCGTGCAGGCCGTGCTGGGCATCCACAAGCACCGGAACATGCCCAAGTTCCACCGGCAGACCTTCTCGGCTTGGTTCAAGCAGCATGCGCGGGGGAAGACCGCGCGTCGGGCAAGCGCGGCGGGCGTGGCGACAGCCCGGGAGCCCGCCGCGAAGAGAATCGCGCTGTTCGCGACGTGCAGCGTCGAGTACTACGAGCCGTCGACGGGACGCGCGGCGGTGCGCGTGCTGGAGCGGAATCGGGCGGACGTGAGCCTGCCCGAGCAGCGCTGCTGCGGCATGCCGTTCCTCGACGGCGGCGCTATCGACGAGGCGAAGGCCCTCATCAAGCAGAACGTGCAGAGCCTTGCCGCTGCGGTGCGCGAGGGACGCGAGATCGTCGTGCCCGGGCCGACCTGTAGCTACATGCTCAAGCAGGACTATCCCTGGCTCGACGGCTCTGACGACGCCAAGCTCGTCGCGGCGAACACCCGCGACATCTTCGAGTACCTGGCCAAGCTCCAGGCGGCGGGGCAGCTGGATACGAACTTCACGCGACCCATCGGCAACGTGACGTATCACGTGCCCTGTCACTTGCGAGCCCAGAACCTCGGCCACAAGTCGGCGGACGTGCTGCGGGCGGTGCCCGGCGCCGCGGTCGACGTGGTCGAGAAGTGCTCCGCGGTGGACGGCACGTGGGGCTTCAAGAAGGAATACTACGAGCTCTCGTTGAAGGTCGCGAAGCCGCTGTTCGACGCGGTGGCGGCCGGCGCGCCGACGGTGGCGACCGATTGCCCATTGGCCGCGCTCCAGATCGAGCAAGGAACGGGCCGGAAGGCGAAGCATCCGATCGAGATTCTCGCCGCCGCCTACGGCCTCGAGGAGTGATGCGATGAAGGAGCTGCTGACCTCGGAAATCCTGAACCTCGTCGAGTACGAAAGAGTACGCGACGCGCGGCGCCGCGAGCTGATCGCGCTGAAGAACTTCCGTCGCGTGACCGTCGGTCGTTACCTGTCCTTCGTTTTCGAGAACCGCGCCACGGTGTGGTTCCAGATCCAGGAGATGGTGCGGGCCGAGCGCATCGCGGACGACGCCAAGGTCGCCGAGGAGGTCGAGGTCTACAACGGGCTGTTGCCGCGGCCCGGCGAGCTGTCGGCCACCATGATGATCGAGATCGCCGAGCCCACACAGGTCAAGCCCGTGCTCGACCGGTTCCAGGGGATCGACACGCGCGAATACGTGAAGCTGACCGTCGGCCCCCACACGATCGTGGGCGACTTCGAGGCCGGCCACTCCGACGAGGAGCGCGGCAAGCTCAGCGCCGTCCACCTGGTTCGATTCGCGCTACCGCCCGCCGCGCGGCGCATCTTCCGAGCGGCCGAGGTCGCCCTGGTGGTCGAGCACCCCAACGAACATGCGCGCACGGTGCTCTCGGACGAGACCAAGAAGAGTTTGCGGGACGACCTCGGGTGAGGGTGGCGCTGCCGCTGGCCGCCGCGCTCGCCCTGGCGGTGAGCGGCTGCTCGGAACGCGGGCTCTCGCCGAGCGCCGAGCGTGGCCGGCAGGTCTATCTCGCCCAGTGCACCGCGTGCCACAACACGGATCCCGGCCAACCTGGCTCGGTGGGCCCGCCGGTCAGGGGCTCGTCTCGCGCGCTGCTGGAGGCAAAGGTCTTGAGCGGGACCTATCCGCCGGGCTACACACCGAAGCGGCCGACGAAGGTCATGGTGCCACTGCCGGCCGTCGCGCCGGAGATCGCGGCGCTCGCCGACTATCTGCGCTGAACGCCCGACGGCCCGGCGGAAGCGCCGCCGGACCGTCGACGCGCGCGCTCGATCAGCCGAAGATGATCTTCAGCGCGATCACGAAGATCGCGGTGAGCACGAACCCCGCCCAGAGCGTTCCGTTCACCGTGCTGAGCAGCTTCTTGCCCGCGCTGGCCTTGTCGGGCGTGGCGGGACCGACTACGGCGTTCCCCTCGACGATGACGAGGATGATCGCGAAGACGATCATCATCGCGATCTTCATGCCGCGTGACGTCACACCACCACGTGCGCCGCGCGCGGCCGCCTCCGGGATCGCCTGGCCGCCTTCCTTGACCCGGGCCGCCGACGCCATGACGACCTGCTGCGCCGGCCAGATGATGAACCAGACGTTGAACCACATGAGGCTGCCGATGATGCCACCGATGAAGATCGCCCAGCCGTAGGACGTCGCAAAGAACGGCTGGACACCGAACTGGCCGAGCCGATGCAGTAGATAGAGCCAGCCGGTGATGAAGGTCAGCATCGCGCCCCATCGGAACCACCAGAGCGCTCGACTGACGAGCCCACCCGCGATCATGCCGGTCCTCACCGGCGCCTCGGCCCCCGCGAAGAACGGGACCTGCACGAAGTTGAAGTAGTACAACATGCCGATCCAGGTGATGCCGGCGAGAAAGTGGAACCAGCGTAGCAGGAACAACCAACCGTCAGTCATTGCGCCGCCTCCTAGTCGAGTGGTGCGCTTCCGTCCTGGTCGTCCTCCTCGGCGTCTCCATCTTCATCGTCGTCGAGATCGTCGTCATCCAGATCGTCGACATCGTCGTCGTCGGACTCTTCGTCGAGGTCGTCATCCTCGAAGTCGTCATCGTCGTCGTCGAGCTCGTCATCGTCGTCCAGGTCATCGTCGTCGTCGTCGTCCTCGTCCTCGGCCTCGGTCTCCGTCTCCTCCGCGTCTTCGTCGCTCTCGACGTCGCTCCGGCGCAATTCGGCGTCGTCAGGCCACGGGTGCGTCCGAAACTGCATGTGAAAGCTCCTTCGGTGAGTTGTCCGGGCGGATTATAACAAACATCCTCCGCCGTCAACCTCAACTAGCACCTCGACTAGCACCCAAGGCGGGTAGCGAGATCTTCGAAGTCCGCCGCGACGACGTCCCACGCCTGCGCCGGCGCGAGGTCGGTCGTCTGTCCGGTGCCGTATTCGAGCGCGCGCGGCACGAACGCCGTCGCCATGCCCTCGCCGCGGGCGGCCGCCAGATCGTAGTTGTGCGCGGCGACCATCATGATCTCCGCCGGCGCCAGGCCGAGGAGCGTGATCGCCGTGCGATACACCTCGGGCCGCGGCTTGTAGCAGCGGGCGTTTTCCGCCGTGATGACGCAGTCCCACGGCAGGCCGGCCCAGCGGGCGAGCTCGACCATGCCGATGAAGCTCGCGTTGGAGAGCGGCGACAGGATGTAGCGCCGCTTGAGCCGGCGCAGTCCAGCGAGTGCGTCGGGCCATGGACGCAGCCGCCACCACACGCGGGTGAGCGCGTCGATCTCGTCCGTGGCGAGCGAGACGCCGTGCTTGGGGAGCAGCTCCACGAGCCGCCGACGGTAGATCGCGTCGACGGTGGTCCACGGGCGGGCCCCCCGGTTCACGTCGTCCATGCCCGGACGGTAGGCGGCCTTCCACTCGTCGAGGAAGAGGACGGAGTCGAGCCTGAGCACCTTTCGGTCTGCGAGCGCGCGGAGCTCGTCCAGGACACTCGTTCGCCAATCCACCACGGTGCCGTAGGTATCGAACGTGAGGGCGCGAATCATGGACGCATGCTACGTGATCGCGGCGCTCTCGGCGCGTGATGTTTTCTCGCACGATCGGAGGGCCCGCGGTAAAATCCGGTGCTGCGGCCCTTCGTCCTACCGGAGATCGGCGGTGCGAGGCGTGCGCGGTCGCCTCAGAATCTGAACCACACTGCGAAGAGCGCGGCCTGGCCAGCGCCGGTGTTGCGGCCCGCGAGATCCCGCAAATAGCCGACCTGCAGTCGCACCGTTTTCGTCAGCGTGTAGACGACCGAGAGCTGTGCCTTGTAGAGATCGAAATTGGGATCGATGGTGGGGTTGTTGTGCGTCGCGATCGGCGTGCCGTTCCGCAGGCCGCGGATGCCGAAGAACTGGCCGATCACCAACCAACGCTCGGTGAGCCACACGCCGAGCGTGGCGTCCAACCGGATCTCGTCGGCCGGCTCCTCGTCGCGGAACCGATAGGCGACCTCGAGATCCCAGTAGGCCCAGCGAGGGCCGATCGAGAAGCTGCGCCCGACCAGCAAGCGCCCCTCCACATCGGTTTGCTCGTTTCCCAGTGGGGGTGTGCCGTGGGGGGCCGCGACGGGAAGCTTGATCAGCCCCTGCACCGACCATACGGTCAGCGATTCTGGTGCGCTCAGCCGATAGCGGAGCGCGATCTCGGGATCGGCCACACCGAAGTTCGCGTCGCTTCCGAAGTTGTTGGAGAATTCCACGCGGCGCGCGAACAGATTGAGGACCAGCGTCAGGTCGTCGCGCAACCCGTACTCGATGTAGGGATTGAGCTCCAGCTTGGTGAACTTGCCGTCGTCCGAGAACGACCGCCTGTGTCCGCCCCGCGTGAACTCGTCGGTCGCCTGGTAGTACAGGGTGTTGAGAATGACCTGCGCCTCCGATTCCGGAAGCGTCCAGGCCCCGGCGTGCGCGGGACGCGCCGCCGCCGTCAAGTCGAGGCCGGCGGCCAACCCCACGAGCAGCAGGAATCGCCTCGTGAGCCGCGTGCAGGAGATCACGCTCGACTGGTCCGCGACGAGCTTAGGGGAACGCGCGCGCCGCCGTCAACGTATTTGGGGTCCCAGGGTGGCTCGGCTGGTGGTCGACTCGTAGAGGCACCACGTCGACCAGGCCCTGGTGAGCCGCAAGCCGGGGTGCGCGCCGGCTGGGGACTGGCCGGCAGCCTCGACGACATGCGCACGGCCCACCGGCGCGAGCATAGAGGGAACGAATCGAGCGGGCTGGCTCACGGCCAGCGCGTAGAGGCCATCCACTGGCGTGAGGAAGGGGCGTGCCGTCCCGGCGCGGGCAATGATCCGATAGCCGACGCGATCGTCGATAAGAACGGAGCGAGCCGGTCGTTGGTTGAGAGATTGGCCGATCGCAGTCTCCTCCCGGTCTTCCGGCGTCACCTCGCCCGAGGTGACCGCGTTCTGCCACGCAGCTGGCTCGCCACGAAGCGGCAGCGCCCATCCGAGCCCGAACTGCAGCAGGGCGGTGACCAGGAGGAGCGGCCAGAGCTGCCGCGGGGTGCGTGGCGGCAGCGAAGCTAGGGCCACGACGGTAAAGGTGACCGTGGCGAGGTAGTCAGGAAACACGAAGCCGAACGTCCGTAAGACGAGCACGAACACCGCGCAGACGACGAGGGTGAGTAGTCGGAACGGCCGGTACCACGCGACGACCACCGCCACTACCATGTAGACTGGCGCCATCCGCACGTCGTGCGCCGTCGCCCTAAGCGCGGCCGACCAGCCCGTCGGCAGGTCCGCGCCGTCGGGTTTGAGGAACGCAAACATACTCGACGCGGGGTCGCGCGTGAACGCGAGGGGCTCGCCGGTGAAGACCCAGCTCAGGTACATCCAGCCGAGGATCGTCGCCACCATGGGAAAGACCAGCACGAAGGCGGCGGCCACGCCAGCCCCGCGCCGCGTCGTGCGCACGAACAAGAGCATCGTGAACGCGTACGGCAGGGTAAAGAGCAGGACGTAATAGTTCGCCAGGAAGGCTAGGCCGAGCGCGAGCCCGGCGATGAATAGAGCCCGGGTGTTCCCGCGCGAGACGAACTCGACGCACTGAGTCCGCGCGACGACGAGCAGGACCAACAGAAGCGCCTCCCAGAGCGACTGCGTGAACAGGAAGAACGTCGTCGGTGTCGCCAGGCCCAGCAGCAAACCGAACGACGCCGGGCGCGGGAAGGGCAGGCACGACAGTTCACGGGTAAGGATCCAGACGAGGCCCGCGCCGCAGCCGGCGGCGAGCAGGCCGGCGAAGACAGGGCTCGGCCAGGAGAGCATGAGCAGGAACGGCAGCGGGGGGTAGAAGAAGCCGATGAGCTCGAGCCGTCCCCGATCGAGCACGAGCAGTGCCTTCTCGATCACGTGCGCATGATGATGGCTGAGCCACAGGCTGACGTCTGCGCGGTACGTCAGCGCTGCGGCCAGGAAGAAGAAGACGCCGGCGGCCGCCAGGGGGCCGGCCGTCGGATTCTGCCGCAGCTCAGCGCGGCGCGCGGACGCGGCTGAGGCCATGCGTGGTTTTCTCCCAGTAGAAGGGTCGCGTGAACAGCTGCCACACCGCCTTCGAGGCGGCGATGGAATGCAGGACACAGTAGACCGGTGTGGCGAGCGCCCAGAAGATCAGCCCGTACTGACGCCGCCGGAAGACCGCCAGCATGCCAAGGTACGTGGCCAACATGTTGCCGACCAGGAAGTTGAAGAGGCTCAGATAGAGGATCGCCGGCGGAAACAGCGGGTTCAGCGCGTTCGTCCCACGCACCAGCCAGGTGACGTAGAGCGCCCACATCGGCACCGTCATCAAGAACGTGACTGGAGTCCCGGCCACCAACGCGAGGAAGCTCAGAGTCGGGATCAACCCGATCTGGCGCACGAGGACCGCCGGCTTCCGCAGGAACACCAGCGTCGTCTGCATGAACCCTTTGATCCATCGCGAGCGCTGGCGGATCCAGTTGCCCACGTGCGTGTTGGCCTCTTCGTACGTCGTGGAGTTGATCATGCCGACGCTGTAGCCTCGTGCGGACGCGCGCGCGCCGAGATCGGCATCCTCGGTGACGTTGAACGGATCCCAGGCGCCAAGGCGGCGCAGGATCTCCGTGCGGAAATGGTTGCTGGTTCCTCCCAGCGGGATCGGCAGCGCGAGCTTGTGAAGGCCGGGAAGCAGGTAATCGAACCAGTACGAGTATTCGAGCGTGAACATGCGGGTCAACAGATTTTCGTTCGCGTTGTAGTAGTTCAACGCGGCCTGCACGCACGCCAGGTTCGCGGGGCCGTCGCGAAAGGCCACGACCGACTTCTTGAGCTGGTCGGGGTCGGGCCGATCCTCGACGTCGTAGATCACCAGGTACTCACCCCGGGCAAAGTACAGACCCACGTTGAGCGCCTTGGGCTTCGTCTTCGGCACCTGGTCCGGGACGATCACGAACCGGACGTTGCCAGGCGGCTGTGCCGCCTTGGCGGCGGCGATCGTATCGACGTCGTCCTCCTCGAGGAGGATGAGGATCTCGAGCTTGCTCTTCGGGTAGTCGAGACGTGAGAGATTCCGCAGCACCTGTTGCACGACCGACGCTTCGTGGTAGACCGGCACCAGGACCGTGTAGAGCGGTAGGTCGTGATCCTCGAGCCGTGTCACGTCATCGGCGGTGATCGTCTCCCAGCGCTCGGGGGCCGCCCCGACGAAGGAGACGGCGACCTTGAACACGATACTGACGAGGAACGCAAGGCTGATGAAGAGGTTAAGCACGATGAGGACGGGCAGGGGCGCGACGTAGAGCGCGCCGAGCGCCGCCACCACGGCGCCAACCAGGACGGCGAACTGGGAACGGGTGAACACGGAGTGTGCCGAATCCTCCGGGTTACGGAAGAACAGCCCATAGGTCGCGCCGTCGATCAGTTCTTGACGGAACGTTTGCCGGATGGCGTGGTCGATGTCCCAGTCGGTGGTGACGCGGTAGGTGACTGGGACGTCGCCGAGCGCCTGCCGGAGGGTTTCCTCCAGTGCGGCATCGGGCCGGCGGGCGACCGCGACGGTGACTTGCGCGCCCGCCTTTGTCACCGGGACGAAGCGCTCCCGGATCATCAACTCCATCGGCAGGCTCTGGAGCAGCACCCGGTCGGCCGGCTCTCGGCTGAGATCGACGAACGGTAGCTCCCACAGCTCCGAAAGCGTGTGGTAGAGGTCGTAGCGACGCACCAGGCCGAGCGCGAGCAGGATTCCGCCGAGCGGGTCGCAGGTGCGGCGCTGGAGCGCGAGCGCCCGGGCGAGGTCCTTGTCCGACACGAGCCCCCGCTCTACGAGAAGCTCACCAAGCCGGCGCGGTCGAACGCCCGTGTCCGTCGCGCTCATTGGTTGGCTTCGAGCTGGCCGCTGCGCAGGGCCGGGACCGCGAGGGTCCCGCCCTCGTCGCCTGACCGGCGGAGCGGTGAATGCTCCCGCACCACACGCGGGTAGACCCAACCAAGGAAGAGCATCACGCTTGCGAACGCGATGCCGAAAGCCGCCCGCCGCAGCCCGAGCCGGATCGGCAATACTTCCTGGACGAGCGGTGCCGCTTCGAGGCCGGCGCGCCCCTCGAGTCGCATCGCGAAGGCCAGGCCGTCGGCGGGAACGACCCAGACGTTGCCACTGAGCCCCGCCCACCCGCTCGGCGTCGCCAGCGCGGCGCCAAGGACGGTCGCACTGTCGGGCCAGTCGCGGTGAGTCACGAGCAACGCGTCGCGGCCCTGGACGGTGAAGGCCACCAGCTCGGCGAAGCGGGTTTTGGCATCGAGACGAACGAGCTCATTGCCGTGGCTATCCAGGATCCGGAACGGTGCCGGCTTCAACGGCAGCGCGAGATCGCGGGTGCTCTCGGGGCGCCGGGCGACCGCGAGCCACGGTCGGCCGCCCGCGCGGGCGGCGTCCCAGCGCACCATGCGCGGGCGCAGCGGTGTGCGGGTTCCTCGCTGGAGGGCCGCGATGATTTGCGCGGCGATTGCGAGGCCCTCGACGCTACCGTCGTCCACACTCACGTCGAATTCCGGCAAAAAGGCCTGGGGGAAGCGTTCAAAGCCGACAGGCAGCGCCTGTCCGTGGGTGACGTCAACGTATGAGACCGCATCGAGCTGAACGACAAAGGCGTCGCCGCCGCACGAGGCGGGCGCTGACCCACCGGACACTCGCACGATCACGTCGTTGTCACGCGCCATGAGCACGCCTGGGATGTCGCGGTAGAGGTCGAAGCGTCCCGCCCCGGAGAGCGGCATGGAGTGCACGAGTCTACCGTTGATGAGGACGAGCAGGCGCGCCCCGTACGGCGCGCCCGCGTGGCGGCCAACCAGCCGGATTCCCGCGGCGGTGATCGGTCCGCCGACATCGGCCTGGGAGAAGCGGATGTGTACGTCCGCCGCCCTCGTGGCCTGGAGTTGATCGGCGCGACGCCCTAGCGCCTCGAAGCTCCATTGCTCGCGGCTTCGCGTCCCAGGTGCCGGGGCGACTCCGATGAGGGCCTCCACGGCAGCGGGTAGCTCGGGGGCGGGCGCGGTCACGAGGAGTGGAGGCCACTCCCCATCCGCGGTGCCGGCGCCGTCGATCAACCGCGTCTGGGTGGCCGCCGCGCTTCGAATAACGACGGTCCGGGACGAGGCGTCGGCGGGGCCACCCGGCAGTGCTTGATCGAGCACCCGCACGTTGATCCGCACGGGGTGCTCTGTCCCCAATCGGGCAGCGAAAGCCGAGAGCGTCAAAGCGGCGGTCGCCTCGCCAAGCTCCGCACTCGCGGGCAGGTACACGTCGAGCCTGTTGAGATCCGGCGGCCAGAACTCCGCGGTGCTTCGTGGAGGAATCGGCGATTCGCCGAGCGAGAGTTCAAACGCCGAGAGCTCGACGGCACCTGCGATGTTCGGAGTATGGCATGCGGTCCGCGCCACGACGGTCGTGGCCCGGAACGTGAGCTCGAGCCAGCCGCTCATCGGGACCACTCCCGCGAGCGGGATCATGATACGGTCGTGAGCGTGATCCAGGGGTAGCGTCACAATGGCTCGGCCTTCAGCCTCGACCCTGAGCGCGCCAGACTCGATTCCCGGAGCCAGCGCGACGCGGGCGGTGAGAGCCTGCGGAGTTAGTCCCGGATGGATCGGGAGGCGGATGGCCTGCGCGCTGACCGGCGCCGCGAGGCGGACGATCGAAGTCAGAGATACCACGCGCGAGCCGGGATCCACCGGCTCTCCGCGTGCCTCGGCGGTCAGGATCGTGAGGATCAACCCAATGACACAGAGCCACTCGACGGTCGACGACCCCCGCTCTCGTCCGGCCTCCCGGTCTCGGTCTAGATGCATATCGGTATCAGTCATTCGCTGAGGATGTGCGCGGAAGCCCGAGCACCAGCACGGGCGAGTCGACCGACGCGCACTGCAACGCCTTGGCATCGCCCGCGAGCCTGCCACGGGACTGGCCGGTCCGATCGAAGCCGTTCAACGTTTCAGCAACGTCCAGCGATTCTTCCATCGCCGAAGCAGAGGGGCACAACGCATGCCAATCGAGTCGAGCTCTGTCGAAGTCGGAGATCTGGGACGTCGCGTGTGGCCACTGAACCAGAGCGTCAAGTCAGAGCGTCTTCCGGAAATCTCAAGCGCCGGATCCGGTAACTCTTTCCTGTGAAACGAGACCGTCGTCAGACCGGACGCTGAGGTCTCCCTAAGTCTTCTGGAATTCCAAGAGCCGGGTTGTTCCCCGCCGCAACGGGGGCCGGAAATGTCCAGCTGGCCGGAAATGTCCACTCCTCCTCACACGTTTCGGTGTCTCGTTGTGGCCCTTCCGGGGATTTCCGCAAACAGATTTGCCGAGTTTCCAGCAATACGATCCTTCCTTTGTTCGTGGCAGCCGACTTGCCGCGCTGGAGGACAGGTGGAGGGGCCTGCGGCCTTGTGGGAACTACCGTTGTAGTCGTGACTCGTTGACCCGTGCACCTTGCACGTTGTCACGGGGAGGAGGCCCGTTGAGTCGAAGGGCGTATGCCGCCGTCGTTGCGGCAGAGGCCTTTCACTGGTTTGACTAGCACGGTGTGCTCCCGCGCATCGCAGAGAGCCTGGTTCCCAGTGGGCACCTGATCCTGGTAGGAGCCTGTCGCGAGCGCTGAGTCTTCCTTCGAGCCCGATCGTCACGTGGGCGCTGCCGACTCCGAGCATCGCGATGTCGTGCGGCCCGATCCCGCGGTTGCCGTTGGGGAACGCGACCGATGGGAGCTTAGTCGCGAGCCGCTCTTGTTTTACCGGGTCTTCGTAAAGTCGTGTGGGTGATTTCAGAACCTGTAGGATGGCTCGGCAGTCCGGATCCATCTGATACGCCGTGTACCCCCCGAACGTCTCGAGGCGGTTGCGGACAAGCGGGCGGCCGCGAATAAGCTCGGTTTGGGCATGTTTTCGGGCATGACCGGGGGGTCTGCGGTAGAATCTCGTCCTGCAACTGGTCGACCTTCCTAGGATCGGCGGTGTAGCTCAGCGGCAGAGCAGGGGTCTCATAAGCCCCGTGTCGGAGGTTCAATTCCTCCCACCGCCACCATCCGGATAGGGCGTTGATCACCATTCATAGGTCAATCGAAGGAGCCACCCGTCCGAGTATTTCCCGGTACCCTTCTGAACTATTGGATAGTCGTCCTCGTGGCTGTACTCTAGCCCGAGTCGGATGTTGTCGGTGATCCAACTCCCGACGGTCCCGAGCAGTCTTCGCTCAGGAAACGCGCCCCACATGTCGGTCGTCCGCGAGTAGTTGAACGCGACGTACGGCCTGATCCCGAACATCTTCGTCATGTAGCCGAGCTCGATCTGCCACGCCTCGGGCATGGTCTTGAGATCTTGCCTTGCCCGCGCGACGTGAACTCTCCTCGTGGCTCCATCGTATTCAGCGATGAGCGAAAATCCGAACATGCCGAGCCTCCCGTGCACCGAGATGCCCGGGGTATACGCGCGCCTCGGGCGCTTCTGTAGTTCGGCGAAGGCCGCGGTCAAGCCGTCGGTATCGAAGACAGAGTCGATCCAGTCGACGCCGACGTCGAAGGATAGGAGATCGGTCTTGATCCCATAGCCAATGGTGCCGCCATAGTGCTCGAGGTGCTTTCCCCTCTTTCGGTTGTCGGTCGTCCCGTCGTAGACATAGGCGCCCGCGGAGAACCCGTGGCTCTTGGCGCCGAGCAGCACATAGTCCTCCTTGGCCTCGAACGCCTCGATGGTCAGCGGTCCGGTGATCGTCAACGACTCCTCGAACCGCGCCGCCACCGTGGTCCCGGTCGAGACGCCGAACGGCACGATCCCTCGGCCGGTCTTGAGATAGACCGGAAGCAGCGTCGGCTTGGCGAAGGTGATCAGCGCCTCGTTCACGGTGATCGTGTCGTTGGCGCTGTCCCACTGAAGCGAGAGCTCCGCCTTGGCCCAGTCGACCACGTCGGCCTCGAAGTCGAACTCGGCCGTCGCGAGCGCGAAGTCACTCGATCGGATGCGGGCGAAGTCCTTGCGTAGCCCGGCTTCGACCTCGATCGCGCCTCCGAGCTGGATCTTTTCCCGGGCGGCCTTGGGCGGCCCGGGGGGAACCTCCGGCGCGGTCGGCTCGGCCGGTGCCGCCGGCGCTACCCCGACCTCCTTGGTTCCCTCCGCCGGGCCCCGGGCCTTCATCGCTTCTTCCAGGTCGCGGACCCGTTTCTTGAGATCCTGGTTCTCTGAAACGACTTCCTGTATCAGTTTCTTGAGTGCTTCCAACTCGCCGGGCGCTGCTTGCTGCGCCTGCACCCCCGAGCTGGAGAGAATCCACGCCACAGACGCCGTCAGCAGGGTCCACTTGAGTCGCCGGTCATTCATTCGCATGGCTCCCGAAAGGGTCGACGCCACGACCTCGGGCTCGCGGCCCCGGGCGCGACGAAACCGCCCTTCCCTAGAGTGGGCAGTCGGATGGCATAGGGACTACGAACAACTATAGGTGGACGCTGATCGAGATCCGGACGAAAGGAATTCGAGAGGCTCACTTCTTGACGATGGCTTCCGCGGGAGGCTTCTCGAGGAATCGTGCCGGGCTCAGCACGAACTGGTCGAACCCAACGCCCTCCATCCCAGCCTGGACCTTAATGGTGATTTCCCGACTGTCGCGGAAATAGATCAGGGAGTCGGTCGACTTGGGGTCCGCCTCGCAGGGGAGCCATCTCCAGCCTCGCCGAGGGGGCCCTTGAACGGTCAGATAGCTCGCAGTATTGGGCCTGAAAACATCCTTGCCGGCCCTGTCCACCGCGTTCGAGAATTGCACATAGAGCCGGTTCGCCTGCGATAGCCCCAGCGGCTCTCCCACCAGCATGCGGATCCAGCAGCGGTAGGGCACGCCACCCAAAACCTTGACCTTGAAGGTTACATGCGGGTCTTCCTCGGGCGGAGGGTGCATCTCGTCCCCGGTCTGGATGGTTCCGACCATCTTCCCCCCCGGAGATCCCCGGCTCGGCCAGAAGTCGAACTCGAACAGCGCGCGCTCCGACAGATCGGATGCGTACACAACGACCTCGGACGCGACCACCGACTTCTGATCCTGCTTTCCCCCCGGCTCGGATGCCTTGTCCGGGCTCGGCGCCGTCGGGCCCGGTGTCTTCTCCTGGCTCTCGGGCAGAGCCGCGGTGTTCTCCTGGCTCTCGAGTGGGGTCGATGGCTTCTGGTCCTGACCCTCCACAACCGGCGCCGGCGCTCTGTCCTGACTGTCGGCGGTGGCGGCAACTCCGATCACCATCACCGCGAGCATCAGCGACGCAAACGTCGACGCTGTGGACGTCATCGATGTTGAGCGCTCGGCATGTGCTCCGAGGGCGTCGTGGCGCCATACACATCTTTGCTGACGTTATAGGCGCTCTTCTCCAGTTTCAGCGCAGCCGCACGGGCCCGGGCCAGGGCCTCTGGGGCGAGCTGCGAGAACTCGGTCAGCTCGAGGACTTCCTGGAGCTTTTCTCCTTCACCCCTCCAGCCGACTCGAACCTTGCCGATACCGCGCGCGTAGTACTTGAGCTGCTCGGCGTTGGGCTCCGCCTTGCTGGTCTCGGCCACGATCAGAACGTCGTCGTAGCAGCGTAGCGGGACACAGGTCTTCTGGCCCATCTGGTCCACCTTCCCCCGGTCGGTCCAGAAGACCGAGGGGGCCCACCCCTGGGAATAGCTGGGCGTGTCGAGCCGCGGCACCCCCGGCATCATGATGCCCGCTGTCGAATCGTTCAATCCGTGGATCCAGGCCGGCGCCCTGATCATCCTCCCGTTGAAGTATTCCTCGGGGTACTCTCCGAAAGACCAGACGTTGCCGTCCTTGTCCTGAGCGAAGAAGGCGAGCTCCGCCTCATCCAGCTTGCCTTCCTTGTAGTCCTCGACCCAGAGCACGACCGTGCGCACGCCATCGATGACCTTCGTCAAATCGGTGACGGTGGTGACCAGACGATGAGCGACGCGCTTTCCCCTCTCGGTGGTCGACCCGCGGTGCACCCACCGTGTTCCCACCTTCAGCGGGAACCACTCGTTGTCGATCGTGGTCGAACGCTCGAACTTGGTGCGGTCGAAGTCCTCGAACTCCTTTTCGGGAGCATCGGACTTCTGCGCCACCGCGACACCGCCGGGCAGCACGAGACCACTCGACGCGAGCAGGATCGACACGAAGATCGTCGCGATGCCGAACGCCCTATGACGAAGTCCGCATTTCACTGTCATCATGTCCCATCGCTCTCTTTGTGGATGGATAGAAGGCCCGAACATCCCTTATGCCGGTCGCTGCTGGGACCTCCCGAAACGCAAGTACAGGGAGGGCACCACGAACAGATTCAGCAAGGTCGACGTGACCAATCCTCCCAGGACGACGATAGCCAGCGGGTGCTCGATCTCGTTCCCGGGGATATTGCCGGCGATCACCAGGGGAACGATCGCCAGACCGCAGGCCAACGTGGTCATGAGAATCGGTGAGAGCCGTTCGCGGGCTCCCCGCACGACGAGCCCGGGGCCAAACGTCTCGCCTTCGTGACGCTCGAGATGCTGAAAATGATTGATCATCATGATTCCATTGCGGGCGGCGATGCCCAGGATCGTGAAGAACCCGACGAGCGAGCCGAGCGAGATGACGCCGTCCGCGAGGTACACCGCCAGCACGCCTCCCACCAGGGCCGAGGGCAGGGTCAAGAAGGACAGCATGGCCAGGCGCCAGCTCCCGAAGGACGTCAGCAGGAGGAAGAAGACACCGATCCCCGCCGCGACTGAAAAGGTCAGCAAGCGCCGTTGAGCGGCCTGCCGCTCAGCGTACTCGCCGAGCACCTCGGCGCGGTACCCCAGCGGGAACTTGACGTTCTTGAGCCGACGCTCGACGTCGGCGACGACGGAGCCGAGATCGCGGCCGCGCACGTTGGCGCCCACGTCGTGCCGGCGCGAGAGTCCTTCATGCTCGATGCTGTCGGGGGTCGGCTTGACGCTCACGTCGGCGACCTCATCCAGGCGCACGTGAACAAAGTCCTTCGGCGTGTCGATCAAGAGCTCCTTGATGCTGGTCACACTTTGGCGCGCCTTGGGCTTGCTCCACACCCACACGTCGTACACCTTGCCGTCCCGGTGGATGTCGGTGACCTCGATGCCGGACACGATGGTCGCCGCCGCCCGACGGATGTCGCCGGGCTTGAGCCCGAAGTGATGGGCGGCCGCGAGGTCCACCTTCACTCCCACCTGAGGTACGGGCCGGTGAGCCTCCATCTTAAGATCCACGAGCCCGGGGATTCCGGTCAGGGCGTGCTCCACCTCGGCGGCCGTCTGGCGAAGGACCTCCAGATCAGAGCCATAGGTGCGCACCACGATGGCCTGCTTGCCGCCCGTCAGGACTTCCTTGATGCGCTCCTTGAGATACGTCTGGACGTCGCGATAGAGCCCGGGGTAGCCGTCGACGAGCGCCTGAATCTTGGCGAGCGTCTTGTCGTAGTCCACCTTGGGGTCGATGCTGATCCAGTTCTCGGTGAAGTTGACGCCGTAGGGCTCGTCACCGGTGATGGCGCGGCCAACGTGGGCGCCGCAGTTGCGGACTCCGGGAATGGAGATCAGCTCACGACACGCCTTTTCCGTGATCCGGACCATCTCCGGATGCGAGGTGCCGGGAGTGGTCACCCAGTGCATCAGGAAGTCTCGCTCCTTGAAGCTCGGGAGCAGGGACTGCCCGAGCCAAGGATAGACCACGGCGCCGGCGAGCACGATGACGACGACGGTGACATACGCCGGGCGCGGAGTGCGAATGATCCGGGCGAGCAACCCCTCGTACTTCCGTTGCAGCCACCGGGCGATCGGGGACTCGCGGTGCTCGACAGCCGACTTGGACAGGAGGAGCAGTCCGAGGGCCGGGGTGACGGTCAAGGCGACCACCATTGAGGCCAGCACCGCCAGCGCGTAGGAGAGGGCCAGGGGCCTGAAGAAGGCGCCGGAGAGACCCTCCATGAGGAAGACCGGGACCAGGGTCACGGCATCGATCAGCGTGGCGTAGACGATTGCGCTGCGCACCTCGAGCGAGGCCTCGAGAATGACGCTCGCCGTCGATCTCGTGCTCCCCTCCCGGCGATGCTGGCGCAGTCGCCGCACGATGTTTTCGATGTCGATGATGGCGTCGTCGACGACGACCCCAACGGCGATCACGAACCCGGCCAGGACCATGGTGTTGATGGTGGCGCCGCGCGCATAGAGCACGAGGGCTCCGGCGGTCAGCGACAACGGGATGGCCACCACGCTGATCAGCGCGGCCCGCCACTCGACGAGAAATGCGCCGAGCACCACGATCACGAGCAGGCACCCGATCAGCAGGGCGGTCGTGAGATTGTGGAGCGCCAGCTCGATGAAGGTCGCGGGCCGAAAGATGTGGGCGTCGATCTCGATCCCGGGAAGACCGGGCTTCAACGCCGCCAGCGCTGCGTCAACGCCTCGCGTCACGTCCAGGGTGTTGGCCCAGGGCAGCTTCTCGACGATCATCATCAGGCCCGGACCGCCGTTGATGACCGCGTCCCCGATCATCGGCCAGGTGTCCCACTTCACCTCGGCCACCTGCCCCAGGAGCACGGGCTTGCCGTCGTGACCCTCCAGGGGAATCTTGGCCAGATCCTGCGCCTCGAAGACGGGCAGGACGTAGCGGAGGGCGAGCCGTTGGTTGGGAGTATCGATGAACCCCTCGGTCTGCAGCTTGGCGTGCTTTGAATAGGGCAGGGCCGAGAACTCCAGGGCTTCACTGACCGCCTTCTCGACATCGTTGAGCGTCAGGTCGTACACGCGCAACAACTCCGGGTCCACCAGCACTGCCAGCAGCTTGATTCGCTCGCCCCAGATCGGCACGTTGGCGACACCCGGCACCTGCATCAAGCGGAACTTGATCGTCCAGTAGGCTGTCATCGAGAGATCGATCAGGTCGTGCTCTTTCGAGGTGATCCCGATCTTCATGGTGCGACTGGTCGCTGACAGAGGCTGGAGCATGATCGGCGCGCCGGCCGAGAGCGGCAGGGTATGAGCCGCCAGCGCGAGGCGCTCTTGCACCAGCTGCCGGGCATGCAACTGGTCGGTCCCCATCTTGAAGATGAGGCGGATCGCCGACAGGCCGGTGACCGACTTGGAGCGCAGGATATCCAGTTCCGGCGTCCCCCTGAGCAGCTCCTCCAGGGGCAGGGTGATCAGGTCCTCCACTTCGGCCGCCGTCATGCCGATGCCTTCGGTCTGGATCTCCACCAAGGGCGGCGCGAACTCGGGGAAGACGTCCACCGGCATGGAGCGAATGCGCTCCATGCCGAAGTACATCAGCGCCGCCGCGACGGCGACCACCAGGAACCGGAACTTCAAGCTGGACCCGACGATCCAGCGCATCATCGCCGTGAACCTCTCCGGGCCATCATTTTCTGCCGTATTCGGTACCGAGCAGTTCCGCCGCCCCGACCGTCACGACCGCCGTACCGGGGGCAGGACCGTCCGACAGCACGACCCGGTCCCCATCGATGTGGTCGACCGTGATGGCATGTCTGACGAACACCATAGGCTCGGGGCTGGTGTAGACCCAGGTCTTGCCTTTCGCGTCGTAGAGCACCGAAGAGGTGGCGACGATCCTGCGCATTGCGGCCCCGGACACCGCGAGCTCGACCCGCACCCGTTGCCCCGGGGTGAAGCCGTCGGCCTGATCAAGTGCGTAATGCAGGGCCGCCAGCTCCTTGGAGCCGTTGAGAACCGTGACCGGTCGGGCCGTCGTGCCGCCCGTGACGTCCGCTAGCGATGCGATCTGGGCGGGCTGGCGGGCGGCCACTACGCGAAGGTCCGCGGCGGACATGGGCACCCGGACCCAGACTTTGCTGCCGTCGTTGGCGGCGGCGGCCGGCCTGGCGATGACTTCTCCGGCGACCAGCCGTTTCCGCGCCCCGATCCGCTCCTCACGAACCGCGGCCGTCTTGATGTCGAGCCGTTGGACCGCCTTCGGAGTCAGTGTCAGGCGACTGAGCTCCGTTCCCTGGACACGCTCGACCTTGGCCGGTTTGATCTCGCTCATTAGCTCGACCTTCTGGGTACACGCGGTCGTGTGCAGACCAGCAAGGATGGCGACCAGAGCCCATAGTCGATAGTCACGCCGCATGATTTCCTCCTCGTTGCGTTCGGTTTTGTGCGCCATCACTCACGCTCGCGCCGCCGCCGCGCTGGGCGCATGGTCGGTGACGTCCACTCGATAGCTAGCCGCTCGCACCCTCAAATAGAGGGCGGGGATCACCACCAGGGCGAGCCAGGTCGATGTCACCAGGCCGCCCAGGATCACGAGCGCCATTGGACGGACGATCTCGAGGCCGGCGACGTCGCCGAGGAGCACCAGGGGTACCAGCGCGAGCGCGGTGGTGACCGCGGTCATGAGGATCGGCGCTACGCGTTCCCGGGTTCCTCGCTGGACCAGCGCCGGACCGAAGGGTTCACCCTCGTGCTGCTGGAGACTCTGGTAGCGGTCGATTAACAGAATTCCGTTGCGCGCGGCGATCCCGAGCAACGCGAGGAATCCGACCAGCGACCCGAGCGAGATGCCTCCGCCGGCGAACGCGGCCAGCACTCCGCCCACCAGCGCCACGGGGAGGGTCACGAAGACCAGCGTGGCCAGACGCCAGCTGCCGAAGCACGCCTGGAGGACGAGAAAGATGCCGGCGGCGGCCGCAATGGCGAAACTGAGCATGCGCTTCTGAGCAGCCTGTCGCTCCGCGTACTCACCGAGCAGCTCGGCTCGGTACTCGAGCGGGAACTTCACTTGCTTCAGACGCCGAGCGACGTCGCCGGAGACGGACCCCAAGTCGCGTCCGCGTACGTTGGCGACCACGTCGACACGCGGAGAGAGGGCCTCATGATGGATGACCGTGGGCGTGGGTACGATGCGCAGGGCGGCCACATCATCCAGGCGCACACGAGTGTCCCTGGGATTCTCGAGCAGGAGCTCGTGGAGATTGGTGAGGTTGCGGCGGGCTTCCGGCACGCCCCAGACCACCACTTCGAACACTTTCTGTTGCTCGAAGAGGGTCCCGACCTGGAGGCCGGCAAAGATCGTGGCGACCTGCCGGCGGATGTCGCCGGGTTTGAGGCCATGACGCTCGGCCGCGGCGATGTCGACCTTGATCTCGATCTGGGCTTCCTCGGCCTGGCCCTCCACGCGCAGGTCGGAGATGCCCTTGACGTTCGTCAGGGCGTCGCGCACGTCCTGCGCCGTGCGGTTGAGCGTGGCACGCTCCGGACCATAGAGGCGCACCACGATGGCGTCGTCGGTACCCGTGAGCACCTCTCGCACCTTCTCGCGCAGATACGTTTGCACGTTCTTGGAGAGGCCGGGATAGCCGTCGACCACTCTTTGAACGGCGGTCATCGTCGCCTTGTAGTCCGCCTGGGGATCGACGCTCACCCAGAGCTGGCTGGCATTGATCCCGACGATCTGATCACCCGTCACGGCCCGCCCCAGATGTGCGCTGATGTTGGTGACTCCCGGCACCGCCCGCAGTTCCCGCGCCGCCTGATTCATGACGCGAGACATCGCCGGATGAGAGGTGCCGGGCGCGCCCACCCAGTCGATCATCAGCTGCCGCTCCTTGAACGCCGGCAGGAAGGACTGCCCGAGCACGGGCCACACCGCGAGTCCAACTGCCATCAGCACGACCGCGGTGACGGCTGCCGTACGTGGAGCGTGGATCGTCCGCGCCAGCAGCCGATCATAGCCGTGCTGCAACCACCGAGCGAGCGGGGCCGCACGGTCCTTGATGGGCGCGGCGCCCAGGAGGATCAGGCCCAGAGCGGGAGTGACGGTCAGCGCCACCACCGTCGAGGCGACTACCGCCAAGGCATAGGAGACCGCCAGGGGCGTGAAGAAGGCGCCCGACAAGCCCTCCATGAAGAAGGCGGGCGCCACCGCGAGCAGGACGATCAGCGTCGCGTAGAGAACGGGTCGGCTCACCTCGAGCGACGCGTCCCAGATGATCGAGGCGGTCGACTGATCGCTGCCTTCCGACCGGCGCTGCCGCAGCCTCAGCCCGATGTGCTCGACGGCGATGATGGCGTCGTCGACGATGACCCCGACGGCGATCACGAACCCCGCGAGCACCATCGTGTTGAGCGTGGCGCCACGCAGGCTCAGCACGACGGCAGCGGCCAGCAAGGACAGCGGGATCGCGATCAGGCTGATCAGCGCGGTCCGCCACGAGGCCATGAAGGCGCCCAGCACGAGCACGACGAGCACGCCGCCGAGGAGTAGAGCGATCCCGAGATTCTCGAACGCCATCTCGATGAACGTCGCCGCTCGGAAGATCCGCGAGTCGACGTCCACCCCCGGGAGCCCGAGCCGCAACGCCTCGAGCGCCCTGTCCACGCCCCGCGTGATCTCGAGCGTGTTGGCGCCGGGGAATTTTTCGACGAGCAGCAGCAGTCCCGCGCCCCCGTTGTGGAATGCGTCCCCGATGAGCAGCGGATGGCCTTCCACCACCTTGGCCACGTCGCCCAGGCGAACCGCCGCGCCGTCGACCGGGACGCGGGCCAGGTCCTCCGGCGTGGAGATGGGCAGGACGTGCTGAACACCGAGTCGCTGATTGGGGGTATCAATCCAGCCGCCGGTCCCCGGGAAGGAGGCATTCAGGAAGGTCAGGGGCGACACGTACAGGGCATCCCCGGCGGTCTTGATGATCTGTTCCTGCGTCACCTTGTGCTTCTGCAACTGTTCGGGATCGAATTGCACCTGCAACTGCCGCTCCCGCTGGCCCCAGATGGAGACGTTGGCGACGCCGGGAACACCCATCAGGCGCGGCTTGATCGTCCAGCGGGCGAGCACCGACAGCTCGATCATGGACAGCTTCTTCGAGGACACCCCGATCATCATCGTGCGGCTCGTCGCCGATACCGGATTGAGCATGACCGGCCTCTGCGAGACGTTCGGCAGCAGGTAAGACAGGATCAGACGCTCCTGGACCAGCTGCCGTGCGCGCATCAAGTTGGTGCCGGGCTCGAAGATGAGCTGAACGGACGACATGCCGGTCACTGACTGGGAGCGCATCGCCTTGAGCCACGGCACGCCCGCCAGCAACTCCTCCG
Source organism: Candidatus Rokuibacteriota bacterium (assembly GCA_003221515.1). Classification (GTDB taxonomy): domain Bacteria; phylum Methylomirabilota; class Methylomirabilia; order Rokubacteriales; family CSP1-6; genus AR31. Next base: position 9 of record QHSI01000062.1, on the reverse strand, counting down.
TGTTCAGGG
>QHSI01000061.1 GCA_003221515.1 Candidatus Rokuibacteriota bacterium | reverse complement strand
TCTTCCACCAGCTTGGAGTGGATGAGATGGACGTTGTACCAATCCCACTGGCCTCGCTGCTGGGCCAGGAGGTAGTTGTACATGACCAGTTCATCGTCCTCGCCGTGGACCGCTAACACCCCGCCGTGCCGTGCGACCTGTCGCATCAGGTCCTCGAGGCGCCCAGTGTCGATCTTGGCGATCGGGGTCAGGCTCGTTTGTCGCCCTTCGGGAGGCCGGATGTCGGTCGTGAAGATTTTGACACTGGGGAAGCCTGCCTCAACGAGCTCATGGTATCGGGCGATCGCGTCGGGAGGAGTGCGGTTGGAGTAGATACAGTGGGTCGAATAGTCCGTATACGCCTGACCGCGCCAGGGCGCCAGGTAGTCATGGATCCCCTGGGCCAGGTCCCCCGTGTGCGGCACGGGGGCAAAATCGATCACGGTCGTCGTCCCGCCCCAGATGGCCCCCAGGGAGTGTTCCAGCGGCCCGGCGTTGGGAACCCCGGCCACCAGCGTACGGGCGCCGGGCTGGACGTTGGCGACAGCGTGGGCGTGGGTCTCGATGCCGCCGGGCACCACAATCTTCCCGCGGGCGTCGATGACCTGGGTCGCGGCGGCAGGGAGCGAGCCCGGAAAGGCTACGGACACGATTTTCTCGCCCTCAACTCCCACGTCCCAATCGCCGACCCCGGCCGGGGTGACGACGCGACCGCCTTGAATGAGCATGTCGAGCATGGCTCACCTCCCTTCGTCCGGGGTGTGGGGTCCGATGTGATGACTGTGAAGAGCTGGGTTGATCGTGCGTCGCCGCGGAGGCGTAGTCAATGAGCAGGCCAAGGGCGAGGGGCGCATCCTTCTTAGACGCAGGCTGATCTTCTATCGCGCGGTCGCGACGCAGTGCGAGGTTCGGCTTGTACTCTCAGCAGAGTGACTGGTCGTCGGACCTCGTCAACGGAGTCGGTGGCACCGTCACGACGACCGCCACAGGTGACGCCACAGAGGCGGGCGGGCCGATTTCCCGTACCCGCCGCCGTAGTAGTAGCTCGCGTTGGTGGGCGAGTCGTCGCTGTTGAACACGAAGCCCACGATCTTCGCCGGGTCGATGAGACTCACCGCCTCCGCCAGCGCGCCTCGGGGGGTTCGATTCGCCGCGACCACGACAAGAACCCCGTCGGCGCTCTTCGTGATGAGCCGGCCGTCCGGGACGGGAACAAACGGCGGCGTGTCGAGCACGATGTAGTCGTAGTGCCGGCGCGCCTCGTCCACTAGCTCGTCGAGTCGCGGAGACTTGAGAAGCTCGTACGTCGTGTCAGTCGCCTCGCCTGCCTGTAGCACCGAGAGGTTGAATTCGGGGAGCTGCTCCACTATGTCCTCGAGCGCGAGCCCCGGTTTCACGAGGGCGTTGACGAGCGAGCCCCGGGAGCCGTCAAGCCCGAGCTGACGCGCCACCGAAGGCCGTCGAAGATCCACGTCTGCCAGCAACACACGCTCGGCCGTCGACTGCGCGAGCGCGCCCGCGAGGTTGATGGACGTCGTGGTCTTGCCGTCTCCCGCCCCTGGGCTCGTGACGGCCAGAACCTGGAGGTTCGTGTTTTTCCGCAAGCTCTCCACGACGTGGCGGAGCATGCGATACCGCTCTGCGGCGGCCGAGTGCGGCGCGTGCAGGCTCACCAGATGCTCCTCGCGCGGGTCGGCCGCTCGGTGCCGAGGCTCGAGAGACGCCCGCGTGATCCGTTGGGGGGTCGGCGCCGAAAAGGCCGGAGGTCGCGCGCTCGTCGACGGCGCCGGCTCGCCCTGGGCCAAGTCCCGCTCGGCTTGCTCGAGGGCTTTAGAGAACCTGCTCATGGCAACGCGAGCCGAGTCATCGGTCATTCGGGACAGAACCGGGGGTCATCGGGGCTCTGCCCCTGCTGACCTCCGGGGGGAGCGAGATGTAGGGCGTGCTCGTTCTGCTGCTCCGTACGCATGGACACCTGCCCGCGAAGACGACCGACGTGCCGGACAGCATCGGATGCATTCAAGCCCGAAATCTCGAGCCCGACAATCGAGGAAATCCCTAAGTCGCATTACGGTAAACGCCTCAAAGAAAACCGGGGAAAGCCCGTTGTCGGTCCCTGGTACGTGATGACGTCGCTCTCACCCGAACGGTCGATCGTGACGTCCGCGAGCGTACCGATAAGTCCCAGAGAATTCGGCTCGGCTAGCACTCTTCGCGGCGTTCCACAGACATAACCCTCAAGAGGGCGACAGCTCGTCGAGGGCGAGCTCGACCTTGACGGCGCCCGCCTCGCCTCCACGGAACGTAGCCCGATGGTGCCGCGGCATCACCGGACGCAGCGATGCTCGGGCCGAACGTCGTCGACAAGCTGACTGCCAAATCCCGTTGGGGCCACCACGACAGATTCCCTGCGACTAATCCGGCCGGTGCGGTGACGGGGTTGACCGACTTGCGGCGCAGTCCTACGCTGCCACCATGGATCTCGTCTCGGACTCAGCTATGGTTGAACCTTTCAAGCCCGACGCCGGTGCCGTGATCGGGCATTCAGTGGCTAGCCCGGCATGGAGGGGACAATGATCGGCGTACTGACGCATCACTGGGCCAAGACCGACAGGGTCGACGAGGCCCGCAAGCTGTTGGACCGCAACGGCGAGGCGCAAACCAAAGCCCCGGGCTTCGTCAACCGTCAGACCCTGTATGGCCAGACTGATCCCACTAAGATCACCACCTTGGTGGTGTGGACGTCGAACGAGATATACGACGCTTGGCGGGCAAGCCCGGCGCGTGCTGCCGCCATGAGCGGCGCGGAGGTCCTGTGGTCCAAGCCGCCGGAATCTGAGCGCTTCGAAGTTGCAGGCACATAGAGGCCGCCCCAACTCTCCCAGCCGATAGGAGACTGCCATGCGCGAGAGGAATCGCAGGAAGACCGCGCGCAAGCGCGCCGCCTTCAAGAAGAAGCAGAAGAAGCGCCGTCTGCGCGCCGCCGGGCGTCTTCGTTAGAGGCCGCGCCGCAACTCCGTCGTGACGCGCGTTCCTTCAGCCAAAATGAACGCGATCTCGCTGTTGGTCGTGAGGAAGCGTGCGCCCTTGCGGATGTACTCGCGCTGGCGCGGGATGTTGCGGTCGCCGCCCATCCCGGGAATCTTGCCGTTCGCCGCGGTGACGGAGATGACGCGATCGATCGCCTTCGCACCCTCCGGATCGCCGAACGCTCCGGGCTTGCCCATCGCGGTCAGGAGGTCGTTGGCGCCGATGTGGATGACGTCGACGCCGTCCACCTTGGCGATCTCCTCCACGTTGTCGACTCCTTCCGGCGTCTCGATCATGCAGACCACCAGCGTGGCGTCGTTCAGCGCCGACACGGTCTGGCTCGCGGGCACCGGGCGATAGTCGAACATCGGGTAGGCGCCCGCGGCGGAGCGCTTTCCGATCGGGGGAAACTTGGCGCGCGCGACCGCCCGACGCGCCTCGGCGGCGGTGTTGACGTCCGGATAGACGATGCCCATCACGCCGTTGTCCAGCAGCACCTGCACGTCCTGGTCGTCGACGCTGCGGACACGCACGAGGGGCGTGATGCCGCACCCGAGCGCGGTGTGGGCGATGTGCGCGATGGTCTCCAGGGTGAAGATCGCGTGCTGGCCGTCGATGAAGATGAAGTCGTGGCCGCTCGACTTCGCGATGCGCGCGATATCGCCCGACCGCCCGAGACGCACGTTCATGCCGAGCGCCACCTTGCCGGCCTTCATCATCTCTTTCAGAGGATTCGAGAGGATCGGCGTGTCTGCCATGGGTTTCTCCTGATCGGCGAAGTTTACCGCAGCCCGCCCCGCGTATAATTGCGAACGCGCGCGGGCTAGGGCGCGCGCCGGAGGCCTCCGAATGGAGTTTCACGTCACGCCGGCGCAGAGGGATCTGCAGCACCGCGCCCGGTGCCTGGCCGCCGACTTCGTCACCCGCGCCGCCCACACGATCGGGAGGCCAGCGACCCCGTCGAGAACTACGCCGCCCTGCGTGACGCCGGCTTCTACGGGCTCAACGTCCCGGCCGAGCTTGGCGGCGCCGGCGTGGGCCTGCTGGGCTGGTCGCTCGCCGCCGAAGAGCTGGCGCAGGGCTGCGCCTCGACGGCGCTGTCCTTCAACATGCACCTCTCCGTCGTCGGGCCGATGATGGAAAGCCCGCTCGTGCCGCGCGCCGCCAAAGAACGACTCGCGAAGATGGTGGTCCACGAGGGCAAGCTCATCGGCGGCAATTTCTCCGAGCCCACGACGTCGGGCCTGGTCGGCACGCCGGTGCCCCTCACGCGGGCCCGGCGCGTCGACGGCGGCTACCGCCTCACGGGACGCAAGGCGTTCGCCTCGATGATCGCGGTCGCCGACCACGTGATGGTGCTGGCCCGGCCCGACGACGCCACCTCGAACACGGCGGCGATGTTCCTTCTGGTACCGCCCGACGTGCCGGGACGCCGCGTCGATCTGGTGTGGGACACACTGGGCATGCGCGCCACTCGCAGCGACTTCATGACGCTCGAGGAGTGCTTCGTGCCAGACGAGGCGTTGCTCCTCCGGACGGAGGACGTCCTGCCGTTCCGGCGCGATGGCGCCAACTGGTTCTGGGGGTCTTACACGGCCGTGTACCTCGGCATCGGCGTCGCGGCGTATCGTGCCATCACCGAGATCGTGAAGGGCCGCACGCCACCAGGCTTCACGCAGTCGCTCGCCTATCACCCCGACGTCCGGCGGCAGGTGGGAGAGATGAGCGTCGATCTGGAGGCCGCGCGGCTGCTGACGCACTACGCGGCCTGGCTCAGCGACACCCAGGGCCCGACGCCCGCGACGCTGTCGGCCCTCTACAGAGCCAAATACTTCGTGGGCGAGGCGGTCACCCGAGTCACGCGGACCGCCATGACGCTGGGCGGCGCCCACGCGCTGTTCAAGACGTCGCCCCTCGAGCGATTCTTTCGCGACGGAGCAGTCGCCCCCGTACAGTTCCCCCCGCGCGATTTCTGCCTGTCGACCCTCGGCATGTTCGAGCTAGGCCTCGATCCGGGCGACGTGCTGCCGCCGTTGAAGAGCGACCGCCCAGATACCGGGCCAGTCGTCCGCTAGTCCTGGCCCGCGGTCGAATCCGCCACGAGGCCGATGCACTAAGGTTGACTCACGGGCTCGTGCCGGCTAGTGTTTGCCAGACTTCGAAGCGCGTCGCGCATTTCCGTCGATGTTCGACCCTGTCACACGAGGAGAGCGAGCATGCGAACGATCATCGTGTCTATGGTGGCACTGCTGCTGGTCGTCCCGGTGACCGGCTACGCGCAGGACACGCGGGCCACCCTCGAACGCGCTGCGGCTGCCATGGGGGCATCAGGCCTCACCACCCTCGAGTACACGGCCGCCGGCACGATGTTCGACGTCGGCCAGAGCGCCGTTCCCGGCCAGCGGGGGCCCCAATTCACTATCAAGAGCTACACCCGCTCGGTCAACTACGAGACCACGTCGGTCCGGACCGATCTCGAGCGGGCTCGGGCCGAGGCGCGCGGCGGTGGCTCGCCGGCGCCGCGACAGATCTGGATGGTGAGCGGGGACCACGCCTGGAACGTGGTCGGAGACACGGCCGCCCCTGCGCCAGTCGCTCTGGCGCAGCGCCAGTTCGAGCTGTGGACCACCCCGCACGGGATCATCAAGGCCGCGATGAAATACAACGCCACGGTCGAGGGTCGCACGATCTCGTTCGCCGTCCCCGATCGCCTTCGTGCAAAGGCGACGCTCACCGAGGACAACCTCGTCGACAAGGTCGAGGCCGTCATCCCGAACCCGGTGGTCGGTGATCTGTCAGTCGAGATCCGGTACGCGGACTACAAGGACTTCGGCGGTGTGAAGTTTCCGATGAAGATTTCGCAATCGGCCACGGGCTCTCCCTGGCTCGAGCTCGCCGTGAACGAGGTCCGGCCGAACGCAGCCGTCGACATCAAGGTGCCCGAACCGATCCAGCAGGCCGTGAGGCCCTACGCGCGCGTGGCGAACCAGAAAGTGGCCGACGGCGTCTGGTACCTCACCGGCGGCAGCCACCACAGCGTCGCCATCGAGATGAAGGACCACGTAATCGTCGTGGAGGCGCCACTCAACGACGAGCGCGCCATGGGCGTGATCATGGCGGTCCGCGAGCTGGTGCCGGCGAAGCCGATCCGCTACGTCGTGGCGAGCCACCACCATTTCGATCATGCCGGTGGCCTCCGCGCGTTCGCGTCGCTCGGCGTCACCGTCGTCGCACACGAGACCGATCGCGCGTTCCTGACGGAGGCGCTGGCCGCGCCGGCGACGATCAGTCCCGATCTCCTGGCCAAGTCGGGCCGAAAAGCCAAGGTGGAAGGCGTGCGCGACCGGCGCGTCATGAACGACGGCACGCGAGCGGTGGAGATCCATCACGTGGCCGGGAACCATCACGAGGACGGGATGCTGATGGTGTACCTGCCGAAGGAAAAGCTCCTGATCCAGGCGGACATGTTCACCCCGGCGCCGCCGAACGCACCCCCGCCCGCGGCCGTCAATCCGAACACCGTCAACCTGGCGGACAACATCGCGAGGCTCGGCTTGGCCGTTGAGCAGCACCTGCCGTTGCACGGGCGCATCGTGCCCATGGCTGAGCTGAACAAGGCGATCGGCCGAGCGCAGTAGCGAGCTGACTGGACGCAGCCCGCGGGATCACCCGCGGGCCGCGTCGTTCACGAGTTGATCGCCGGGCCGGCGAACGGCGGTACCGGCGTGATCCGCCCTCCCGAGATGGCCGGTGATGTGGCACGGGACACCGCTGGACCGCGAGCTTAGAATTGACCGACGTCCGGTCACCCGCTCACGTAGGGAGGCGTCATGGAACAACTGCTGCCCGATCGTCTGAAGGAGTTGTGGCGCGCGGTCGACGAACATCTGCTCAGCGTGGAGGCATTCACCAGTGAGCAGGAGCGGCTGCTCGACGACTACCGCCGCACGTGGGCCGACGCCCTGATCCTGGAAGGGCACCCGACCCTGCGCGAGAGCCTCCTCGCTGAGCTCGGCACATATATGTCGTGCGCGGACCCGGCCGAGATCGAGGCGCGATGCGCGCGGGCCGTCGCCGTGCTGAAGAGCGAGTGGCGTGCGAAGGTGGTCCCGGGCAGCCGCGACTCGATCGAGCAGTTCTATGACGAGAGCCAGAACACCATCTACGAACTCATGTGGTGGCACACCCTGACCGAGGATGCCTCGCCGCTCTCCTATGTCACCGCGCTGCACTTCGCGCGACACCACGGGGGTCGCCACTATCTCGACTTCGGCGCCGGGGTGGGCTCGGGCTCGATCCTCTTCGCCAGGCACGGGTTCGAGGTGACCCTGGCCGATATCAGCTCGACGCTGCTCCGCTTCAGCGAGTGGCGCCTCGACCGGCGGCGGCTGCCGGCCACCTACGTCGACCTCAAGGCTTCGGAGCTTCCCGCCGGCACGTTCGACCTGGTGACCGCCATGGACGTCTTCGAACATCTCGTCGATCCGGTGGGAACGGTTGATCGACTCGCGGCTACGCTGAGGGCGGGCGGCTTTCTCTACGCGCGCATCGCCGCCGAGGCCGACGAGGACCGGCCGCAGCACATCGTCCACGACTTCGGACCGACCTTCGAGCGCCTGAAGGCGCTGGGCTTCGTCCGTGTCTGGCAGGACGAGTGGCTCTGGGGCCACCAAGTCTTCCAGAAGTCGCCGAGGTGATGCCTCGTCGGGGGCGGCCTTACCCGAGGCCGCAGTCGGTGAGCAGCCGGGAGAGGACCTTCTCGGCCGCGAACTCCCGCTCGGCGATCGCACGGGCTGCGTCGCAGTGGCGCCCGTAGGCGCCGTCGACCGCTTCGAGGGCCGCGGCGGCTTGCTCCAGAGTTTCGAAGGCGAGCAAGCCCGTTCCGGTTGGATAGTGGCTGCTCCATCCGGTGTCCTGTACGACCACGGGCTTGCCGAGGGCGAGATACATGGCGCTGCGGCAGCTGAACCAGCCGGAGCGCAGCGCGACGTAGATGTTCTTGGCGACGCTCCACTCTCCCCGGGACCCGGCGAGATACGTCCGGTAGGACTGCATCGTCGCCGACCGCTCCGGCGCGCTCACCACGTGCCATCCGTGCTCGCGCAGGCGGTCGAGCGGAGCCGCGCCCGCGATCGCCATCTCGAGCGGCACCCGCGCGCGCCGCGGCAGCTCGAGGAACCTGGCGAACTCGAGGTCTTTGCCGCCGTAGCGGACACCGTCGATCATCGGAGGCGTGACGTCGGTCTTCCACGACATGACCGTCGTGAAGCGCTCGGCCCGGGGATCGTGGTGGTAGGGCCAGCGTTCCAGGACGACCGGCTGGCGCGTCGGGACCCAGCGCAGCCCGCAGGCGGGCACGAGGCAATCGGGCTGACCCATGTGTTCGGCGAAGGTGAAGAAGCGGTCGTGCTGATGGATCAGATCCACCGAGAACAGATCGTCGCGCGAAGCATATCCGCGTTCCTTCGCGAGCAGCTTGGCCTGAGTGTAGCCCGGGTCGGAGTCGAGGTAGGCGGTGCGCTTGGCCCCGCGGTATTCGTCGCGGAGCCAACAGGATCCTGAGATGTTCAGGAACAGATCGGCGGACCGGCAGAAGCGCTCCACCGCCTGCCCGTTCGCCCCGTAGTAGGTGCCGTCGGGCGCGCGGACGGCAAAGGCGTCGTGCGGCACCTCGAGGAGGCGCAACCCCTCGCTGAGGTAGCGGACGTTGACGCTCACGTCCTCCGTGAAGGTCTGCCGCACCGGGTCGTACATCCACTGCCCGGTGTCCTCGAGGTAAAGGACGTCGCAGCCGAGTCGGTGAAAGCCGTCGACGTAGGTCAGGTAGTCCCAGGCCACACCGCCCATCGGGTAGGTGGCCGCGAGGCCCGTCACGACAATGCGCATCCACTCACAATCTATTTCAGTCGTGCTTCGTACGCCCTGAGAATCTGCTCCTTGTCGATCGACTGGCTCGTGTTCGGCTTCTTGCGGGCCACGACTCTGCGACTCCCGCAGCGACCGACGCTGTGTGGCGGAAGATTGTCCGTCATCGTCACGACGTCGAAGCGTTCCGCCAGCAACGCGCGGAGGCTGTCCACCGAGAAGACCGTCGGCTCATCCGGCGTCGGTTCGCCTCCCGTATCGACGCTCACGAACACCGCCCCATCGTCCCGCAGAATCCTCCAAACTTCGCCCAGCACCGCCCCTGGATCGGGCATGTGATCGAGCGAGTTACGGCATATCACCAGATCGGCGCAGGCGTCGAGCAACGGGAGGTTCTCCGCGCCGAGGGAGAGGTAGAGCGTGCCACCGCCAGCCTCGTCGGCGACGAGCATCTGGAGTCGCTGATAGAGATGAAGGAGGGGGTCGATCGCGATCTTGACGGTCGCCGGAAAGGCGGCAAGGTCCCCGGTGCAGCCACAACCGACGCTCACGACGGTCTTGGACTCGAGCCAGCTCGGCCTGCGGCCCAGGTAGCCGACGACCTCGTTCAGCAGGAGCCGGGAGTACGCGAGCCGCTCGGCATCGTAGGAGCCGCCGAAGCGGTCGCGTTCGTATTTCTCGTGGTAGAGGAACCAGCCAACCTCGTCCAGATAACGCGGATCGGTCAGATCGGGCATCTGCGGCATGTGCAGCCTCCGCGGGCACCGAGCCGGTGAGTCGGCTTCCACACCTTTTCGCGACCAGAGCATACCGCCGTCGTCAACGGGTCCGCCGGTGGTCACACCTTCGCCGGAGCGGGCTGCCGTGGCGGGCTCGTCGTTTATAATTCCCTCCGGGGGTGCCCGCATGCAGATTCGCCGTTCACCAGACCTCGCGGCGTGCGCGCGATCAGCCGGAACGCCGATGACCGTCGGCGAGTTCCTGGCTCAGTTCCCGGAAGTGCCGGCGGATCTGCGGGACGAACCGGTGCTCGGCGAATACGTGAGCGTCTTCGGCCCGCTCCTGCGGCTGGCCCAAAAGCCGACGCCCTGCATGCGTGATGGGGGCGATGTCGAGCACATGTTCTACACGCGGCTGGTCAACGACCTGGCCATCTACGGGATCGGTCTCGCCAAGCGCGACAAGACTCTGGCCCGGCTGGGGGCTACGCTCGCTCAGTACCGAGCCCAGCCAGCCACCTTTGGCTGCACCCTGGTGCCACGAAAGGCACCAGGCGCGCCTCGCCCCGGCTGCGCGTAGCGGAAAGCCGGGCCTCGCGCTCGGAGACGTGGAGCGTATGCACCTCGGTCACGACGGCTTCAGGACCAGGACCGCAAGAGGGGGTAACGTGAGGGTGAGCGAGTGCGGCTGCCCCTGCCAGGACGTTGGCTCGGCCCAGGCGCCGCCCGCGTTTCCGAGGTTGCTGCCGCCGTACTCGCCCGCGTCACTGTTGATCAGCTCTCGGTAATAGCCTGGCCGCGGGACCCCGACCCGGTAGGCGTGGCGTGGCACCGGCGTGAAGTTGCATACGACGAGCACGAAGTCGCCAGCGGCTCGGGCGCGTCGCACGAACGACACCACGCTCTGCTGCCAGTCGGCGCAGTCGATCCACGCGAATCCGGCCGGGTCAGCGTCGCGCTCGTAAAGCGCACGCTCGCGCCTGTATAGCCGGTTGAGGTCGCGCACCAGCCGCTGGAGCCCGCGGTGGTAGGGGCCCTCGCCGAGCAGATGCCAGTCGAGGCTGCGGTCGTGGTGCCACTCGCGCCGTTGCCCGATCTCGCCGCCCATGAAGAGGAGCTTCTTGCCGGGGTGCGTCCACATGTACGCGTAGAGGGCGCGAAGGTTGGCAAACTGTTGCCAGTCGTCGCCGGGCATCCGGTGGAGGAGCGAACCCTTGCCGTGCACGACCTCGTCGTGCGAGAGCGGCAGCACGAAGTTCTCCGTCCAGGCGTACAGGAGGCCGAAGGTCAGCTGGTCGTGGTGGTACTTCCGGTGCACCGGATCGAGGCTCATATAGTCGAGGACGTCATGCATCCACCCCATGTTCCACTTGAACCCGAAGCCGAGCCCGCCGAGGTACGTCGGACGCGAGACCATCGGCCACGAGGTCGACTCCTCGGCGGCGACGATCACGCCTGGATGGGCGGCGTGCACCACCTCGTTCATGCGACGGAAGAACGCGACGGCGCCGAGGTTCTCCCGCCCGCCGAACTGGTTCGGCACCCACTCGCCCGGCTTGCGCGAGTAGTCGAGGTAGAGCGCGGACGCGACGGCGTCGACTCGGATCCCGTCGGCGTGATAGCGGTCGAGCCAGAAGAGCGCGCTGTCCAGCAGGAAGTTCGCGACCTCCTTTCGTCCGTAGTTGAAGATGAGCGTGCCCCAGTCGGGATGCTCGCGCTGCCGCGGGTCGGCGTGCTCGTAGAGGTGCGTGCCATCGAAGTAGACGAGCCCGTGCGGATCACGCGGGAAGTGCGCCGGCACCCAGTCGAGGATGACGCCGACGCCGCGACGGTGGAGATGGTCCACGAAGGCCATGAACTCCCGCGGGCCGCCATAGCGGCGCGAGGGGGCGAAGTAGCCGATGGTCTGATAGCCCCACGAGCCGTAGAACGGGTGCTCCATCACGGGCAGGAGCTCGACGTGGGTGAAGCCCATCTCGCCGACGTAGTCCGCGAGCTGGTCGGCCAGCTCGCGGTAGTCGAGGAAGCGATCGCCCTCCTCGGGTACGCGGCGCCACGAGCCGAGATGCACTTCGTAGATCGAGAGGGGCTCGTGGAGCGGGTGCCGCCGGGTGCGCGCGGCGAGCCAGGCCCCGTCGCCCCACTGGAAGTCGTCGAGGCCGGCCACGACCGACGCCGTCCGTGGCGTCTCCGCTTCGAAGGCGAGCGCATACGGATCTGACTTCAGCGCAAGCGGCTGCACGGAGGGCCCGCGGATCTCGAACTTGTAGCGGTCGCCTTCGGCCAGCCCCGGCACGAAAATCTCCCAGATGCCGTTGGCGGGATGAAGACGCATCGGATGGCTCCGGCCGTCCCAGTCGTTGAAGTCGCCCACGACGCTCACACGCCGGGCGCTCGGCGCCCACACCGCGAAGGCGACGCCCCTCACGCCGTCGAGCACGGCCGGATGCGCGCCGAGCTTCTCGTGGGCGCGGTAGTGCGTACCCTCGGCCAGCAGGTGGCGGTCGAAGTCGCTCAGCAGCGACGGGAAGCGGTACGGGTCCTCGATCTCGGTGATATGGCCATCGCGCGTCACCTCGAGTCGGTACGCGACTAGGGCGTGCCGGTCGGGCAGCACCGTTTCGAAGAAGCCAGCGGGATGCAGCCGCTCCATCGGAGTCGGTGGCGCGTCGGCGGGCAGGACGCGGACGGCGGCCGCGCCGGGCACGATCGCGCGCACCGCCACGGCCGCGCCATCCGGGGTCTGCACGCGGTGCGGCCCGAGCACGGCGAAGGGGTCACCATGCGTGCCTTCCACGACGGCGCGGACCGCGTCCGCGTCCAGCGTCATCCGTGACCAGAAGCAGCCGACGCGGTGTCCACGCTGCTGATTCTACGAGGCGGGAGGGCACGATGCACCAGAAGCCGCCTGGTCATCCCCCGAGATCCTCTCGACCGTCAACATCCAAACGCTCGACTGTCGGTTGTGAACCACTGCGTGACTCGCCAACCAGGCGGAGTGTGCCGAGCGGCCACACGTAGTGGAATCCCCCTACTTGATCCGCACGATATTCAGGCCTCGAATGCTAATCTCGCCGTACTTGGCACTACCTCTGCAGGGGCACACTCACGTGCGGCCCGGCCGCCCGCGAATCCAGAGTTGAGGAGTGGCGATGACGATGAGCGTGATCGAGCACAAGGGGTGGCAGATCGAGTCGCGGTCCTATCAGACGAACGCCGATTGCTGGTGTCCCCGGGCGCTGGTGAGCCTCTTCGAAGGCGAAAGGGTCAGCACGCACGACGTGCGCGCTTTACTCACCGTGACGTTCGACACCGCGCCGGAGGCCGACAACTTTGCCGTCATGATGGCGAAGATGTGGATCACGGAGAGAGAGAATCGACCGCAGTGGGCGAGCTGCCCGCGTCGACCAGCCGGACGCCTCGACGGCCAGGATGTGGCGGACCACAGGCGAGGACACGAAGCTGGCGCGAAGCGCGGGGTGGGTCGCCTGCCACGGCTGCCGCGCCTGATCCGGTCGCTGTTGTTCGGCGCCGCGCCTTTCCAGCGCTACGCGGGTCTTCCAGCGCTGGCTCGGGTTGTCGATCGACGGCGCCATAGCTGGTTCCTGGCTAGTTCTTGACCTTGGCATTCTCCAATTTGATGATCTCGTCGAAGGCATCACTGACGTTCCTCGCGACCCCCTTCAGGAATGCGTCGCTCTGGCCTTTGCTCTCGTCCCGCCATTTCCTCAGAAATGCACCGAGCAGGGCGGCCTCGGGGTCGATCAAGAGTCTCCATTGCTCGACGGTCGCGCGGTTCTGCTTCGCCTTCCCACGCTCATATTCATAGGCCTGCAACAGCCTGAGACGGATCCCCTCGATGGCGGCGGCATGCTTGCCTGGCGGGTCCTTGGCCTTTTCGATGAGGAGCAGCGCCTCACGTGATCGGCCCGCACGGCGACTACGACTTCGCGCAGGAAGCCCTGTGGTTCGCGATCAAGTACGCCCACGACTCGCTCTCCATCTTCGGCTCGCGCTATCTCTGCGATGCCGCCAACCACGAGGGCATCATCATGGGCGCGCTCGCGAACGTCCGGTTCCCAGGCGGCGAGACGGCCGATGCCTTCGACTCGACGGTGGTCGACGACGTCGACAACGTGCTCTGGCTGCAGAAGTTCGCGCTCGAGGACACCGCCGTGAGTACCTGGCGACGACGATGAACGAGTACACGCAGGCGACGGAGTCCGTCCTGAAGGCGGCGCTGCGGGCGTTGGTGAAACACAACGACTCCTGGAAGAACCTCGACCGCGCCATCCGGAACACGGTGTGTATCGACGGCCGCATCGGCTGCGACCGCACGCCCCACTGAACGACGAGATCGCCACGCGAAGATTCATTTTCGCTGATACCATCACGCCCGGAGCCAACTCGCACGAGGGGGATCAGCGATGAACGAGAGCAGCCAGGACCTCGATTGTCTCGCCGGTATCCGGGTCGTCGATTTCACCCAGTTCGAGGCGGGGACGTCCTGCACCGAGGCGCTCGCGTGGCTCGGCGCGGACGTGGTCAAGATCGAGAACCCCAAAACGGGCGATCCCGGACGCCGACTGCGGCCCGGCAAGCCCGACGACGACCCCTGGTATTTCCACATGTTCAACGCCAACAAGCGATCGCTGGCGATCAACCTCAAATCGCCGCGCGGGCTCGAGGTCGTCAAGGAGCTGCTGACGAAGGCCGACGTCACGGTCGAGAACATGGCGACGGCCTCGCCTTCGACATGATCGCGCAGGCCGCCGGGGGCACGATCAGCGTGACCGGCGAGCCCGATCGGCCGCCGGTCAAGCCCGGCCCGAGCTTCGGCGACACCGGCACCGGCATGCTGATGACGGTGACCATCCTGGGCGCGCTGCTCGAGCGGCAGCGGACCGGGAAAGGACGGCGGCTGCAGGTGGCGATGCAGGACGCGATGATCCACTACATGCGCACCTGCTTCGCGACCCAGGCGCGCACCGGCAAAGCGGCGCCGCGCCGCGGTGGGAAGACCGTCATGGGCACCAATGCGCCCTCCGGTCTGTATCAGTGCAAGCCCTTGGGCTCCAACGACTGGGTGTACATCACGACGAGCCGCGGCAACCCCGAGCACTGGGGGCGGCTGATGAAGCTGATCGGGCGCCCAGAGCTGATCGACGATCCACGCTTCGCCACCGGCGCCGCCCGGATCGAGCACGAGGCCGAGATCGACGCGATCATCACGGCGTGGACGCGCCAGCACACCAAGGAAGAGGCGATGACGCTGATCAGCGGCGTCGGCGTACCGGCCGGTGCGGTCTTCGACACGATGGAGCTGCACAACGACCCGAGCTTCGAGAAGCGCGGCATCATGCAGGTGATGGAGCACCCGAACGGGCCGTTCAAGATGCCGACCTGGCCGGTGCGGGTCGACGGCAAGACGGCGCGGATCAAACCCTCGCCGCTCCTGGGCCAGCACGGCGCCGAAGTGCTGAACACCTGGCTCGGCCTCGGCGCCGAGGAGCTCGACACCTTGAAGAAAGAGGGCGTGGTCTCGGGCGTCTAGACCACCCGGATCGACTGACGCAGGTCGCGCGCGAAGATGTCCTTCGGAATCATCGCGTGGACGCCCTGGTTCACGTCGACGACCTGCGTGATACGGAAGTTCACGGCCATGCTCGCGAGGCCGTAGGCGTCGTGGCGAGTGAGGCTCGCCCGACGGCTCAAGAACGCGATGGTGTTGCGCAACGCGATGCGGAACGCCTCGTTCAGGTCGCGATGGACTCCGAGCGCGATCCAGTGCGTGTCCGTTTCCGCGAACGGCCACTCCCAGCCCGCGCGCTCGTGGAGCTGCACCTGGACGCGCACCTCTTTCATGCCGGTCTCGAGGGCGGTGAGGTTCACCTCGCCGTCCGCCTGGAGCGCGTGTGAATCGCCCGTGAAGATCTTACCGCCCGGCTGCCACACGGGAATGTAGAGGATGCTGCCTTCCTGCAGCTCCTTCAAGTCCAGGTTGCCGGCATGCGGCCCGGGCGCCACCGAGCTGACGACACCGGGTCCGATCCGGCCCACGACCTCACGATCCTCGGGCGCGGCCACGCCGAACGTGCCCTGGAAGGGCCCGAGCGGCAATGTGATCGACGGCGAGAATTTCGCAACCTTCCGCGCCGCGTCGATGTCGATGAACCGGATCGAGCCCTCGGGGAACTCGTCGGGCAGCGCGCCGGTCTTGAGCTCACCGGGGTTGTTGAGATTGGCCCCCCAGTCGAGCGGCGTGAGCTTGAGGAATCGCACGGCGAGCATGTCGCCAGGCTTCGCGCCCTTGACCCCGACCGGTCCGATGATCGAGTGTGGCCCCTTGCCGGGATTGTCGCGTCGCCACTGGGCAAGCTGCGCGATGGAGACGCCCGGCTGGAATCGGTTCGTGAAGTGCGTCCACGTGTTCGGATAGACCACCGTGTCTCCGGACTCGATCTGGAGGATGTCCCCGCGCGTGCCGTCGAACGTGCCGAGCCGAACCGTCTCCGGATTCGACTCGACGACGTGTGTGCGGCCACCGGCCGCCGCACTGGCGCCGCCGTTCCGGAGTGTCGAGCACGCGGCGAGGAGACTCGTCGGCGCTATCGCGGCCAGGAGACCGAGAACGCCGCCGGCGCCCACGAGACGCCGACGAGAGACGCGGTAGGTGGCCGCGTACGGTTCCAGCGCCTCCTGGTTCAACTCGTCCATGTGTTCGAGGCGGTCCCGCGTGCGCCCGGGCAGCGCCGCATCGACCGCATCTGGGTCGACCATGTACGGGCGACCGCCGTCGTCGCCACATCCGAGCAGGCCGCCACAGGGCTGAAATCGCTCGCGCTTGTCGTTGCTCATCGCGGGGTCTCCGGCTCGCTTCGCCACGTGGTTGACGGTGCGGCCGACCCATGGCCGGCCTTCATCCGGTGACGTCGGAATTACTGCATCCGGGGAGCCGCAAGTCAAGACCGGCGGCAGAGAGCCAACGGTGCGCTATGCTTCGGGACGTGTCCCGCGTCGTCCTGATCAGCCTCGACGGGTTCGCGTCCTTCTACTGGACCGACCCGCGCGTGCGCATGCCGACGTTGCGTCGCCTGGCCGAGCGGGGCGTCGTGGCGCGGCGCATGGAGTGCGTGTTCCCGAGCACCACGTGGCCCACTCACGCGAGCATGGTGACGGGGGTGCGCCCCGATCGCCACGGCGTCGTGGCCAACTACATCCTGAATCGTCAGTCGGGACGCGCGGAGGATCTCACCGGCGATCCCATCTACGACGCGGATCGGCTGCTGCGGGCGCCGACGGTCTACGACATCGCCCACGCCGCCGGCCGGCGCACGGCCGCCGTTGACTGGCCGTGCACCCGTCGCGCCGCCGGCCTCGACTTCAACCTGCCGTTCTTCAAAGATCAGCGGGTTTTCGAGAGCGCGACCCATCCGGACGTCTGGCGCGAGCTCGGGGCTCTCGGCCTTCCGATCGATCGCCTCGGCGAGTGGTCGCAGCTCTCGAAACGCTTTCTCCGGGACGACGTGGTGGCCGATGTCGCGGCGCTCGTGCTGCACCGCCACGCCCCTGATCTGCTCCTCGTGCACTTCCTCTGCGCGGACAGCTTCCAGCACCTGCATGGTCCTCGCTCGCCGGAAGCGTACTGGGCTCTCGAGTACGTGGACCACTGCGTGAGCCGCGTTCTGGCCGCGCTCCCCACCGGTGCCCTCGAGCGAGACACCACGGTGCTCGTGGTCTCCGACCATGGGTTCCTGCCGTCCGATCGGGAGATCCGCGTCAACGTACGGTTGCGCCGGCTGGGGCTCATGAAGGTCGACGCCGAGGGGCGCATCGCCGAGAGCCGGGCGCGCTTCGTCACCAACCACGGCGCCGGCTACGTCTATGTCCTCGACCCGGCCGATCGCCCCTCGCTCGTGCGTGATTTGCAATCCGAGCTCGCCGGCCTCGAGGGCGTGATCGGTATCTGGGGCGTGGCCGACTATGCCGGTCTAGGACTCCCGCTCCCTGACGAGAATCCCATGATGGGCGAGCTCGTGCTCGAGGCGGCGGAGGGCTATGCCTTCGGCGATGAGGCTCGTGGCGACGATCACGTGGGCCCACCGAAGTATCGCGGCAACCACGGCCACCGACCGACTCATCCCCACAATGGCGCGTTCTTCCTGGCAGCCGGCGCCGGCGTCCGGCGGGGCGCCGAGCTCGGAGCCATCATGAGCCGCGACGTCGCTCCGACGGTCGCGCACCTGCTCGAGGTCGCGCTCGGTGACGTGGAGGGCAAGCTGGTCACCGACGCTCTTGTCTGATCGCGTCGGCCTGAGCGTTGCCGAGGCCCGCGCCGCCTATAGAGGCTTGATCTGCACCTTGCGCCACTTGATGACGCCGCCGGGCGCGTCGTTGGGACCATTGCCAAACTGAAGGGCGAACGGTCCCTGTGCGTGCTGGCTGTCCTGAACACTCACGGTCTGGGTGCCGTTCAGCACGACGGTGAGCTGAGAGCCCTTGGCCGTGATCTCGTAGGTGTTCCACTTACCGCCGGCCTTGGGCATGGGCGAGACCTTGGCCACGTTGACGATCCCCCCGGTGCCGTAAGACGGATCGGGGCGCCGGTCGTAGATGTTCACCTCGTAGGCGTTGGTGGCGGTGATCGCCTTGGGATCGGTGCAGCGGATGAAGATGCCGCTGTTCGTGGTGTGATCCGCCCAGAACTCCGCCCGGAGCTGAAAGTCCTTGTACGAGTTCTTCGAGACGAGAAAGCCGCCCTTGCCCTTGTCGGCGACGATGGCGCCGTCCTCCGCTCGCCAGTTGGCATCGCCGATGCGATCCCACTTGTCCAGCCCCGTGGCGCCGTCGATGAGCGTGGTCCAGCCCGCGTCGGGCTGACCGAACGATACGTAGGCGCACCCGAGAACGGTCAGCCCGACGACCAGTAACATGGTGATGACGGACGGACGTTCCATGACGATTTCCTCCTGGCGGGAGTCTAGCATCACGGCTTCTTCCACACGATCAGCTCGGTGCCGTTGATCGTGAGCGCGGTGCCGAGCTTGTCGCACCGGCGCACGATCTGCTCGACCGCCTCCTTGTCCTGGCGCGGATCGCAGACGTAAGTCTCGTTGCGTTCGTTGTGGCGCACCAGCGAAAACGCGACCTCCACGAGCGCGGAGTCGTCGAAGGTGAGGCGAGCCAGCATGCCGACCCAGTCGCCGTGGGCCCGGCCGCCGTGCCCGGTGTGGAACGAGAAGCTGCCGAGGCCGTAGAAGATCGGTTTGTCCCGATACGTCTCGATCGCGCACGCATAGTGCGGTCCGTGACCCATGACCACGTCGGCGCCGGCATCGATCGCCGCGTGGGCGATCTCGACCTCATAGTCGAGGACGTCCTCGAACAGTCCCCAGTGATGGGAGGCGACCACGATGTCGGCGCGGGCGCGCAGCGCGCGCAGATCGGCCGTGAACTCGGCCAGCGACTTGGCGTCCGCCCAGGTGAGGATCGCCGGGGGAAGGCCGGGACGGTTCGCGGGCGGGACGCCGGCGCGTCGCGTCTGGAGCATCGGCTCGTACGCCGTGCGTCCGGTGAGGACGGCGACACCGGGGCCATCGTCGGTGGCCTCGTGGCCGGTGGCCCAGTAGACGGAGGTCCGTTGCACGAAGCCGAAGCGCAGGCCCTGGCAGGTGACGATAGCGGGAGCGCGCGCGGCCTCGCGATTCACACCCGCTCCGGTGCACGGAAGGCCCATCGCGTGGAGTTGCTTGATCGACGAGCGAATCGGCTCCTCGCCGTAGTTCACGTTGTTGGCGTTGCCGACCGCTCGATATCCGCCGATGACGAGGGCCTGAGCGGACGCGAGCGAGGCATAGAATCCCTCGCGTTCCAGCGGGTGGCCGGCGGGCGGTTCGTAGAAGCAGCACTCCAGATTGCCGAACAGCACGTCGGCCTGGCGCAACGTGTCGCCGACGAGCGCAAACGGCACCCGGGGATCGGTGACGTTCATGAGGTTGACGTCGCCGGTCAGCATCAATACGCGCTTCATGCTCAGCGGCCGGTTGCGTCGTCGGTACGCCACTCGACGGCGCCGAAGCGAGCGTGGCAGTAGCTCTTGCCCTCGGGCTCCTCCGCCAAGCCGGCGCCCGCGCCGGATGTCGCGAGGATGAGCGCGCCGACGCCGATGAGGAACGACCAGGCTGTCACGGCGGACATTGGCCCGCCGTCACGGCGGCGCGCTCGTCACGCATGAAGCCCAGCACGAAGATCCCGACAATGTACGTCACGCTCAGTACCGTCAGCGCGGTCGCGAATCCCGCGTTGTCCATGAGGTATCCCGTGATCAGCACCCAGAAAGGCTGGGAGAGGAAGCCCAGCAGAAAGTACAGGCTGAACGCCGCGTCGCGGTCTTCGTTGGACGCCGCATCGGCGACGATGGCCTGCGTCTGGGTCCCGCGCGAGGAGGTGAAGGCGCTGTAGAGCAAGAGACTGACGAACAACATCACTTCACCGGGCCCGAGATGGGCGACCCACAGGGTCCCCACGCAGGAGAGGGCCAGGGACACCTGCAGCATGCGAACGCGACTGAACCTATCGGAGAGCCAGCCGAAAAATAGCGGACCCGCGACACTTCCGATACTGATCGCCGTGATGAGGATCCCGATGGTCAGGCTGGAATGACCGAAATCGTTCGCGAGGTGGGGCGCGAAATAGATCTGGTTCACCCCGCCGTCACGTCCGGCACCGCCGACCATGAACACGAGGGCGATGAGCACCATGTTGCGGTTCTTCAGCACTCTCCGGTAACTTCCGAAGCCCTGGACGAGTCCGGCCCATCCAGAACCCGCGCGATTCGGCATCCCGTAGTCACGGAAGAAGAGGTAGATCAGGCCCATGAGAACGCTGGCGACCGTGACGACGAAAAAGATCTGCCGCCAGCCCAGGACCAGCAGTAGCGCGGTCGCGAGCGGCGTCGCCACCAGCGTCCCCACGTTGGAGACGCTGGTGTTCAGCGCCATCACTGCGCCGCGCCTGGTCGGGAAGTAGCTCGCGAGGATGCTGTAGCCGACCGGGTGCTGGGCGCTCGATCCGATCGACGCGACCCCACGGGCCACGATCAGCATGGGGTAGGAGCCGGCCAGGCCACTCATCAACGTTCCGAGCGCGATGCCGAGATTGCCAAAGCCGAGGAGCTTACAGCGGGAGGAAAACGGCGTTAAGAACCCATAAGCACCCTGGCAGATGCTGCTGAGCATCGAACAGATGGCCGAGAGGACACCCACGGCCGTGTAGGTCATCCCGAGGTCGGCCATGATGTAGGGGTACAGCATGGTCATCATCTGGTTCTGGAAGTGATTGACCGCGTGCGAGACGTTGCTCAAGTGGAGCATCGCCTGTCTTTCCCGGGCGCTCGGCTCCGGCGACGCGCTCACCCTGGTGTCGGTCTTCGCCTCACGGGCCGCCGGCCGCGGTCGAAGCACATCCGTGACGGCGCTCAGGAACGACATCGGGCCCCTAGCCACCACTCCGAGCAGCCGGCCCGGTAATGCCGGCGAGCTCCCGGGCCAGGGCGACACACGAGCTCGTGTCGTAGGTGCTCGCGAGCCGCTGCTTGTTGGTGGCGAGGCTGCCCACGTTGTACATCTCGAAGAGGAGCTGGCGGGAGCCGAAGGAGTCACAGGCGTACTCCCAGGCCAGCTTGAGCAGACGGAAGCGCTCCGGCGCCCCCTCGTCGTGGGCGACGAAATAGCGGTGCAGGTGCGGGCCGATGTCGGGATTGTGCAGATCGGCCTGGCCCGGGGCCATCAGGAGGCCGGGGCCGCAGAGCTCCCGGATGTGCTGCAGCACGGACGGATAGCGCTCGATCGCGAAGGTGCGCGCCGCCAGTGACATCGTTGGGTCGGGCATGGCCAGCCCGGACGGTGAGCGGACCGGATTCGCCTCGGCGGCCTGGATGAACGCCCGCAGGGACTCGAGATAGACCATGGCATCCGCCAAGGCCGTCTGGACCTGCGGCTGTGTGTTGGTGCCCAGGGATTCGGCGATGGCGGCGCAGATGCCGAGCAACACCTCAGCCTTGACGGCCATGCGCACCAGCACGTACCAGGGACCGAGACCGACGGCGCCCTGAAACAGTCGCGCCTCGAAGGCGAGGTCTATGGCCGGGGAGTGCCGCAGATAGAAGACCCGTTCCCACGGGATGAACACGTCGTCGAACACCACGATGGAGTCCATCTCATCCCAGGATGGGCTGACCGGATGGTCCGCGGGGTTGGACGATGCCAGCGGCTCGCGGCAGATGACGTGGATGCCCTCGGCGTTCACCGGCGCCGCAAAGTACACACTCTGCTCGGGCGTGAGGTCGGGCCGTGGCGGCGTCATGCAGAAGAGCTCGTTAGCATAGGGCGCCTGCGTCCCCACGCCTTTGGCCCCCCGCACGACGATACCGTCGGAACGCCGCGCCATGACTCGCAAAGGCTCCTGCTTGGACACCGGATGATTGCGGTGGTGGAGGGGATCGCTGAAAACGGTCGCGATGCTTCGGTCATTCTCGCGGCAGTACTCGAAAAACTGAGCGACGTGGTCAGCGAAAGCCGGATCCTCTCGGCCCAGGAGGTCCCGCACATCGTAGAGGCCGAGCGCAACGGTCGCCAGATGCTGGGGTAAGCGGGCCGCGACGCCGCCCGCCCGGCGCACGAGGCACTCGTACATACGCCGCTGGCTCGCCAGATCCTCGACCGACCGGGGCAGCAGGTAAGCCCGGCTCACGGCCAGCGCGGGGTGCGTGGTGACGTCTTCCACCCGCTGGCCCATCAGCCACAGGCGGCGCCCGTCCCTGAGGCTCTCCAGATACTCCTCTCCGCGACGTATGGGCATGTCCTCACCTCCTGGACGAGCACGACGCAGCGATA
>QHSI01000060.1 GCA_003221515.1 Candidatus Rokuibacteriota bacterium | reverse complement strand
AGCCACAGGCGGCGCCCGTCCCTGAGGCTCTCCAGATACTCCTCTCCGCGACGTATGGGCATGTCCTCACCTCCTGGACGAGCACGACGCAGCGATAGTACACAATCGGGCCCAACCCCTGGCGACCGAACCAGGCAGCGGCCGCACTGCACGAGCTCGGCTGCAGCGGTCAGATTCCCTACATGCAATGCGCCCGGCGACATCGTCGGGAACTACAGGGACAGCACCGGCACGCACGGCTTCCTGGCGGCCACCGAGACCGAGTAGGAAGCTGTGTTGCCCGGCCCGAGCGAGGCGCAAGAACGGCATTGAGCGGCGACCCGAAGCCGCCCCCCTTGGGGCGGCTTTGTGGCTTGATGGAAGATCCTGTTCTGCCGAGACGGGCGAGACGCGAGAGGGCTAGCGGGCGTAGGTCGCGATCTCGATCGAGTTGTCGTCGAGATCACGGAGGTAGATCGAGTCGATCGGCCCCTCGGCGCCGCTCCGCTTGACCGGCCCCTCGGCCAGCGCGACACCGCACGACGCGAGGTGCGCCATCCATTCTGCGAGCGGCGCGCTGGTGACGAAGCAGAGATGGCCAGGACCCGGCGCCGCGCGATCCGCCGTGAGCTCCCCGGTGGGCTCCAGGTTGATCTTCTGCCGGCCGAAGCGGAGCGCCGTCCGGCCTCGCCCGAACGTCTCCACCTCCATCCCCAGCACGCGCCGGTAGAACGCGCCTGTCGCGTGCACATCGCGGACGACCAGCACCAGGTGATCGAGGCCGTCGACGGATAGTGTTTTCATGGCGCGGATTCTACCCCAGTCTTGACACCCGAGGCGAGGCGGCGCACTGTCTTGGCCACCTGAAGCGCCCTGACGTCGCCTACGGTCGAACACGACAGTCGGATCGGACAGGAGGCACTGATGGCGATCACGCTCTCGCATGGCGGGCCCACGATCTATCGTTCCCCTGCCCCCTCTCGGCAGGTGCTGGTCGGCACCATCGAGGGCGTGGTGTGTCTCGAGCGCGAGTCCGGCGGATCCGGCTGGCGCGCGGCGCGCCGGACGTTGACCGACAAGCACATCCACGCGCTCCTGCTCGAGCCCGAGAGCGGCACGCTCTTCGCCGGCTCGAAGCACGGCTCGATCGTCGCCAGCTCCGACGGCGGCGCGACCTGGGAGCGCCGGGAGGACGGGCTCACCCAGCACAACGTCTACAGCCTCGCGTGCGCCCGCCGGGCCGGCGGCGTGCGCATCTTCGCGGGGACGGAGCCCGCGCATCTGTTCTTCAGCGACGACCTCGGGCGGAACTGGACCGAGCTGCCGGCTCTGCGGTCGGTGGACACGTCCAAGTGGAGCTTCCCGGCGCCGCCGCACGTCGCCCACACCAAGCACATCAACTTCCATCCCGGCGACCCCGATATGCTGTTCATCGGCGTCGAGCAGGGCGGCCTCATCAAGAGCACCGACGCCGGCAAAACCTTCCGCGCCGTCCCGGGGATGGACGACGACGTGCACCGCACGCTGTTCAATCCGATGAACCCCGAGCGGATCTACATCACCACGGGCATCGGGATGTACGTGAGCAGCGACGGCGACAAGACGTGGGAGCAGTGGACCGATCTGAAGCACGAGATCGGCGGCTATCCCGA
Organism: Candidatus Rokuibacteriota bacterium; assembly: GCA_003221515.1. GTDB lineage: Bacteria > Methylomirabilota > Methylomirabilia > Rokubacteriales > CSP1-6 > AR31. The sequence goes on along the minus strand of QHSI01000060.1, from coordinate 5,522 downwards.
TCTCCTGGTGCTCCATCCGCGGCAGCCCGAGCTGATGTTCGTGGCCTCCGCCGAGAAGGGACCCGGGTCCTGGCGTCGCGAGCGCTACGCGGGCTCGCGCATCTCCCGGAGCACCGACGGCGGCAAGACCTGGCAGGTGTTGTTGAACCGCGGGCTGCCCGACCGTCTGCGGACCGCCTTCGAGGCGATGTGCCTGGAGGACTGGGGCACGTCCTTCTCGCTCTTCGCCGCGACCGCCACCGGTGAGGTGTGGTGCAGCGACGACGGCGGCGAGCGCTGGGACGAGATCGTCAGCGGCCTGGCGCCAATCTCCAAGGGCGATCACTACGCCGCCTTCGTCACCGCCTGAGGACCGCGCGGACCCATGCGCGAGAACACCCTCAAGCAACGGCTCCAGGCCGGCAAAGCGGCCTTCGGCGTCATGTGCACCTTCCCGTCGCCCGCGGTCGTCGAGATGCTCGGCCATCTCGGGTTCGACTGGATCCTGCTCGACAACGAGCACGGCTCCATCACGGTGGACACCGCCGAGGCCTGCATCGCTGCCGCCGAGCTCACCGGCATGGCGCCGGTCGTGCGCCCAGTCGGGAACAAGCCGGAGATCATCGCGCCGTTCCTGGATCGAGGCGGATCGACCGCGGACTACGCGAAGGACGCCAACCGCCATACGCTCGTGTGCCTGATGCTGGAAGAGGTGGAGGCGATCAAGAATCTTCCGGACCTGGTCAAGGTGCCGGGGGTCGATGTGTATTTCATCGGATCAGGCGATCTGTCGCAATCCATGGGCTACACCGGCCAGCAGGCCCATCCGGACGTGCAGGAGATGATGGAACGCGGTGTGCAAATCATCACCGGCGCCGGACGCATCGCCGGGTGCAGCTGCCCCGACAATCTCATTCCCAAGTTCTTGAGTCTGGGCGTCCAGTATTTCCACGGCAGCGTGGGCCGGCTGCTCCAGCAGAGCAGCGTCGCGTATCTACAGACCGTGCGCCAAGCCGCCGCCAACGCGGGGAAGTGAGTCGCGATGGGAATCAAGGGTATCGACCACTGGGTGATCGTCGCGGGCGATCTACCGCGCACGCTGGACTTCTACGCGCGACTCGGCTTCCCGATCGCCTGGGAAAAACGGCCGGGCCGCCCGGACATGGCGACGATCCGGATCAACGATGCGCAGAAGATCAACGTCCATGGTCCGGAGGCGCCGGGGCGCCCGGGCTATCTCGGCGCGCGCCGCCCAACGGCCGGGGGCGCCGACTTCTGTCTCGAGTGGGACGGAACCGTCGACGAAATCCTGACGCTGCTCAAGCGCAACGACGTAGCGCCGGAGGCCGGGCCGGGGCCCCGCACGTGCGCGCGCGGCGTGTCGACCAGCGTCTACTTCCGCGATCCCGACGACAATCTCGTCGAGTTCACCGTGTACGGCGGCACCGCCTAGGCATCCGTATGACCCGACACTTCGGCGTTCTCATCCCTTCGACGAACACGACGGTCGAGATCGAGTGCCGGCTCTTGCCGGCGACCTACCAGGCGCACGTCGGCCGTTGCAAGTCGAGTGGCGCCGGCAGTTTCTCCCCGAGCCGAGACGAGGACATCGACTATCAGTCGCACTTACTGGGCACGGCCAAGGTCGAGATGGTGATCCTGGCCCAGACGTCGGCCAGCCTCTTTGCCGAGGACTACGACGACGTGGTCACGAAGCGGATGAGCGGCGGGGCCGGCGTTCCGGCGATCACGTCAGCGCAGGCGGTCGGCCGCGCCGTGCGGGCCCTCGGCGCTCGCCGCGTCGCCATCGTGTCTCCCTACTCGGAGGCGGTCAACGAACGCGCCGCCCGCTATTTCGAGAAGAAGCATGGACTCCAGATGGTCGCCCTCGAAGGATTCGGGGCGACCGACGCGTACGCGATCGGAAAGCTCGGCCCACAGAACGCCCGCGACGCGTTCGCGCGGATCGATCGGCCGGAGATCGAGGTCTTCGTGGTGCCCGGGGGGAACTTCCCGACGATGTCGTCGGTCGAGGCATGGGAGCGGGAATTCAAGAAGCCCGTGGTGACCACGAATCAGGCGTCGTTCTGGGCGATGCTGCGCGCCTTCAAGAGCGCCGACCGCCTGCCGGGCTTCGGCCGTCTGCTCGCCGAATTGCCGGCCGATGCGTCATAGCCTATGATCCGTCCATTATGAGCAAAGCCCTGAACGGCATCCGCGTCCTGGACCTGACCCAGTTCGAGGCCGGCACCTCCTGCACGCAGCTCCTGGCCTGGCTCGGCGCCGACGTCATCAAGGTGGAGGAGCCCGGTAAGGGGGAGCCGGGCCGCTATGGCCGCGCCGAGAAACCCGGCGTGGACAGCAGCTACTTCCTCACGCTCAACTCCAACAAGCGCAGCGTCACGCTGAACCTCAAGCATCCACAGGGCAAGGCCATGTTCCTCGACATGGTCAAGAAGGCGGACGTCGTCGCCGAGAACCAGGCACCGGGCGCGCTGGAGCGGAATGGCCTCGGCTACGAGGCGCTGGCCAAGATCAATCCGCGCCTGATCTACCTTTCGGTCAAGGGCTTCGGGACGTACGGACCGTACAGCGAGTACAAGAGCTTCGACATGATCGCCCAGGCCACCGGCGGAGCCATGACCCTCACCGGCTTCCCCGGCTCGCCCCCGTTGAAGCCCGGCCCGACCATCGGTGACTCCGGCACGGGTGTGCACGCAGCGTTCGGCGTGATGGCGGCGCTCTGGCAGCGCGAGGCCTCCGGCCAGGGCCAGCGCGTCGAGCTCTCGATGCAGGACGCCATCGTCAACTTCTGCCGCGTCGCCATGCGGCTGGTGTACTCCGGCGGAGCGGCCGACTCGCGACGCGGCAACGACATCCCCAACTCCTCGCCGTCGGGCATCTATCGCTGCAAGCCGGGCGGGCCCGACGACTACGCCTACATCTATCCGCAACCGGTGCGCCGCCACATGTGGGACGCGCTGCTCAAGACCGTCGGCCGCGACGATCTGATCGGCCACGCGGACTGGTCGGAGCCGAAATGGCGCGCCGCCCACAAGGCCGAGGTCGACGCGCTGGTGGAGAAGTGGACGCTCACGCGCACCAAGCACGAGGTCATGGCCGAGCTGGGCAAGGCCGGCGTCCCCACCGGCGCCTGCCTCACCCCGCAGGAGATCCTGGTCGATCCGCACCTCAAGGCGCGCGGCATGGTGCAGACCATCCAGCATCCTGGCTGGGGCGAGTTCACGATGCCCGGGAACCCCGTGCAGCTCTCGAAGTCGCCGACCGAGCTCCGCCCGGCGCCGCTGCTCGGCCAGCACAACGCCGAGATCTACAAGGAGTGGCTGTCGCTCGGCGCCGAGGACCTGACCAAGCTGAAGGCCGACGGCGTGATCTAGCCCTGGAGGAGGGAACCTCGATGAAGATGACGATCGAGCCGGTGTCCGCGTTCAGCAGTCTCGATGTGCTGGTCGCCATGGACGAAGGCCTGTTCAGGGATGAGGGGCTCGATCTCCGGATGGCGTCGCGGGAGTCTCGCGACATCCGCTCGACCACGGAAGGAACCCTGTCGAGTCCCGTGACGAATCAGGGAAGGCTTCAGGAACGCGGCGAAGCCACGATGTTCCAGGGGTGAGAGTGCGGCAATAACCGCCGGGTGGCGGAAAGCCGCGTGGGGGCACTTCAGATCGGCCGTCGGTCGATGATCGTCTGTGCGGCCCTCGTCGTTCCTCCCGACTCGGGTGTCTACGTACCTCAAGAATTGGCCAACCGACGAGTGGGACTGGATTACGGCAACGGCACCGCCTATGCCGGGCTCCAGATGCTCGAAGGCGCGGTTCCGCGAGACGCGGTGACGACGTGCGCCGCCGTCACCCATCCCGCCGAGCGGTACGCGGCCATGATGCGTGGCGAGTTCGACGCGACCGTGTTGCAGGAGCCATGGATTACCGTGGCGGAGAAGGCCGGATGCCGCCTCGTCTCGACGACGTTCTTCCACGGGACCTGGGTCGCAGGCCCTGACCTCGATCCGGAGCGCTACGCCGCATTTCTCCGCGGCGTCATCCGGGCGGTGCGTCGCATCAAGGCCGACAAGCGACGGTACGTGTCGTACTTCAAGGAGGGTTGGGCCGCCGGCGATCCCGCGGTCCAGGCGCTCACACCCGACGACTTCAACCTCGGCCGGATCCAGCTCAGGGAGCCGACCCCGATTCCGGAGGACGAGGCGCGCTGGGCGTGGGACTGGATGGCGAGCTGGGGTGTCCTACACGGGCCGTTCGACGTCACCGCCCAGATCAACCGAAAGATCGAACGAGAGGCGCACGAGCTCGCGTTCGCCGCGCACTCCCGGTAGCGCGGGCTATGGTTTGGGGGGCGCCCGGAGCCCCCCATGTCAAACAGGCAGGAGCGGCTCCGTCCGGTCCGGCGGCAAGTCGGTGTCGAACGAGTTGATCAGCAACGCCAGCAGACTGTAGTTCCCCATGACCAGAGCCAGCTCGACGACTCCCTGACGACCGAACTGCTCCAGCGCTGACTGAAACGCTCCCCGGCTCACCCTGCGAGTACGGAAGAACTCGCGGCCATAGTTCACCACGGCCGCCTCGTCCGCGGCCAGGGCGGGAAGCTCCTTGCGGTCGCGCAACGCATCGACGATCTCACTGCGCACGCCGGCCTTGCGCGCGGACGCCGCATGCGCGTTCCAGATGTGCTGGCAGTCCAGCTCGCGCGCGGTGACCAGCATGGCGAGCTCCTGGATTTTCTTCGGCAGCGATGACTCGTCGCGCAGGTAGTGATTCAGGCCGGTGGCCCAGAGGTGCGCTTGCGGCACATGGATCATGACGGAACCTGGGCCATAGCGGGGTACCGACCCGAGGCTTTTCACGATGTCATCGAAGACGGCACGCTGAGCTTCGGGAACGCTCTCTCTGGTCGCCAGGGGTAGTCTTGCCACGGTCGCGCCTCCTTCAGCCGGACAGCGTGTCGTAGTGGTGCGAGTTCGAGATCACGCCATTCGCGTACAGCTTGGCGATTTCGTCCTGGGAATAGCCCAGGAGGCCGCCGAGAATCTCTTCGTTGTGCTCGCCGACTTTCGGCGTGGATCCGACGACGGCCGGCGTGCGGCTGAAATGCCAGAAATCACCGGACACGGCGATCGTGCCGGCCAGGAAATCCGGGACCTCGACCATCGCCCGCCGCTCCCACGGGTGGGGATCGCGCGCCGCCTGGGCGATGGTGTTCACCGGAGCCGCGACAACATCATGCTGCGTGAAGTGGGCGATCGCGTCCTTCATCGTCATGGTGGCCATCAGGTCTCGCATCGCCTGGTTCACGACCTCGGCATGCTTGCTGCGCTCGCGGCGAGTGGTGAAGCGCGGGTCTTCTTGCCATTCGGGCTTCCCCAGCGCCGCGCACACGCGATGCCAGTGGTGCTGGTCTCCGGCCGCGATCAAGACCCAGCCGTCCTTGCAGGGGTACATGCCGCTGGGCGCGGCATCAGACTTGCCCCGTTGCGGCTCGGTCCCCGCGCCGTGATAGGCGGTGATGGG
>QHSI01000049.1 GCA_003221515.1 Candidatus Rokuibacteriota bacterium | reverse complement strand
CAAAAAGGTCTCGTAGGACCGCTTCTGGACCTCGATCAGGTTCGGGATCTCGACGATCGACGGAATCTTCCCGAAGTCCCTGCGGTTGCGGCGCCCACACTGAATAGTGCCTGCCATACCTTCTCCTGGGGCCGGCTCCCGGCCCCGGCTTGACGGAGTCCCTAGTGACCGAGCAATTCGACGCGCCTACTTCACCGAAACGGTCGCGCCCTGCTCCTCGAGCTTCTTCTTCATGTCCTCCGCTTCAGCCTTCGTGACCTTCTCCTTCACCGGCTTGGGCGCGCCGTCCACCAGGTCCTTGGCCTCCTTGAGACCGAGCCCGGTGAGCTCGCGCACGACCTTGATGACCTGGATCTTCTTCTCTCCCGCGGCGCCGAGGATGACGTCGAACTCGGTCTTCTCCTCGACCGCGGCGGCGCCGGCCGCCCCGCCACCGGCCGCGCCCGCGACGGCCGCGACGGCCATCGGCGCGGCGGCGGACACGCCCCACTGCTCTTGCAAGCGCTTCGAGAGCTGGGCCGCCTCCAGCAGTGTCAGCTTGTTGAGTTCCTCGACGATCTGATCAACCGTCATCACGCTCTCCTTGTATTAGCTACTCGCCGCTTTCGATTCGTCGCCGGCCGACGCGCCGCGTTGCTGCAGGACGTAGACGAGCTCGCGCTGCGGCGCCGCCAGCACCCCGACCAGCCCGGCCAGGACGCCCTGGATCGAGCCGACCAGCTGCGCCCGGATCGCCTCCCGTGACGGCAGGTCGGCGAGCGCCTTGAGGCCCGCCGGCGCGAGCATCTGTCCCTCGACGTACCCCGCCTTCACGGCGAGCGCCTGGTTGGTCCGGGCGAACGCGTGCACGGCCTTGGCGACGGCGACCGGATCCTCTTTCGAGAAGATCACGCCCGTCGGCCCCTTGAGGTGCGTCCCGAGGCCCTGCAGCTCGGACGACGCGATCGCGAGCCGCGCCAGCCGATTCTTGACGATCTTGTACTCCGCCGACACCGCGCGGAGCTGCTTGCGCAGATCGCCGAGCTGCTGCACCGTGAGGCCGCGATACTCCGTGAGCACCACGGCCTTCACCCCGTTCAACCGCGACTTCAGCTCCTCGACCGCCTCGACCTTCTCTTGCGTTGGCACGAAGCGCGCCTTGTCCTACACGGCCTTCTTGAAGAGGTTCGCGATCGCCAGCGCGTCGAGCGGGACGCCGGGCCCCATCGTCGTCGAGACTGTCAGGGACCGGAGGTACGTGCCCTTCGCCGCCGCCGGCTTGGCCCGGACGATCGCCTCGATGAGGGCCATGCCGTTGGCCGCGAGTTGTTCGGCGCCGAACGAGTGCTTGCCGATCGGCGTGTGGATGTTGCCGGCCTTGTCCACGCGGAACTCGACCTTGCCCGCCTTGGCCTCGCGGACGGCGCGGCCGACGTCGAACGTCACCGTGCCGAGCTTCGGGTTCGGCATGAGACCGCGCGGACCCAGCACCTTGCCGAGTCGGCCGACCTGCCCCATGAGGTCGGGGGTCGCGACCGCCGTGTCGAACTCCATCCAGCCTCCCTGCACCCGCTCCACCAGATCCTCGGCGCCAATCACGTCGGCGCCCGCCTCCCGCGCCTCACGCTCTTTCTCGCCCTTGGCGAACACGGCCACCCGCACGGTCTTGCCGATGCCGTGTGGGAGCACGACCGCGCCACGGACCATCTGGTCGGCGTGCTTCGGGTCCACGCCCAGGCGGAACGAGAGATCGACGGACTGGTCGAACTTCGCCACCGGCATGCTCTTCACGAGCGCGACCGCGTCCTCGAGCGTGTACTGCTTGTCGGGAGCGATCTTCGCCGCGGCCTCGTTGTACCGCTTGCCCGTCCGTTTGCTGACGATCGTCGCCATGTCGCTCTCTCCTACTCTCTACGGCTCGCTAGGTCCTGCGGCTCGCTACACGACATCGATGCCCATGCTGCGGGCGGTGCCTTCGATGGTGCGCATCGCCGAGTCGATCGAGTCGGTGTTCAGGTCCACCAGTTTGCTCTGCGCGATCTCCCGAACTTGCTGGCGCGTGACCTTGCCGATCTTGTCCTTGTGGGGCACCGCCGACGCCTTGGCGATTCCCGCGGCGCGCTTGAGCAGCACCGCCGCTGGCGGCGTCTTCACGATGAACGTGAACGACCGGTCCTGGAAGATCGTCACCACGACCGGAAGGATCAGCCCCTCTTGCCCGCTCGTCTGCGCGTTGAAGCCCTTGCAGAACTCCATGATGTTGACGCCGTGCTGACCGAGCGCCGGCCCGACCGGCGGCGACGGATTCGCCTTGCCGGCGGTGATCTGTAGCTTCACGACCGCCTGGACTTTCTTCACATCCGCTCCACCTGGTAGTACTCGAGCTCGACCGAGGTGGGCCGTCCGAAGACCGGCACGACCACCTTCATTCGCCCGCGCTCGGGGTTCATGTCGTCGACCACACCCTGGAAGTTCACGAACGGCCCGTCGATGACGCGCACCTTGTCGCCGCGCTGGAACACCGACTTCGGCTTGGGCTTCTCGGCGCCCGCTTCCATTTGCCGAAGGATGTCGTCGACCTGCTCGTGCGACAACGCCACCGGCTTGGACCCGGAGCCGACGAAGCCGGTCACCTTCGGCGTCGACCGCACGAGATGCCAGGTGTCGTCGGTCAGCTCCATCTCGACCAGCACGTAGCCCGGGAAGAACTTCTGCTCGGTCTCGCGCTTCTGCTTGTTGCGGACCTCGACCACCTTCTCGGTGGGCACCAGGACCCGCGTGATCTTCTCCGACATTCCGAAGATCTTGGCGCGCGACTCGATCGCTTCCTTCACCTTGTTCTCGAAGCCCGAATACGTGTGGACGACGAACCACTGCTTGTTGGTGGTCGCCGCCGCTTCACCGCTCATCGCAAAATCCTTTCCACGATCCGCGCCAGCACGATGTCCACGCCGCCGAGGAACAGCGCCACCACCACGGTCACGGTGATCACCACGACCGTGGAGTTGATGAGCTCCTGGCGGCTCGGCCACGTGACCCTGCGGAACTCCGCCAGGACCTCCCGGACGAACTCCTGTGCGCGCCTGAGAAACTCCATTGCTCCCTAACCCGCCGAACAGTGGCAGGGGTGGAGGGATTCGAACCCCCATCCCCCGGATTTGGAGTCCGGTGCTCTAGCCGTTAGAGCTACACCCCTGGACATCAGTCGGAGGGGGCCGGCGAGGCCCCCTCCGAGGCCTCCCCCATCGATTGCGCGGGCAAGGCCCGCGCTCGAACCGTTTGCGCTTGGCCTACGCAGCGTGACGTGGCTCGTCGTATTGAAGGCGCGCGCGTAACGTGCCTGCAACCGATCCGATTTTCGCGAACAACCCTTCCTGAGTCATTGTCGCGCCGTTCTCGAGGAGGCGAGCCACTTCGTCGGCCACTGTTCGAAGCTCGACGATCTCGTGTCTCACTTGGCAACCTCTACTTGGTCTCTTTGTGCGGCGTGTGCTTGCGGCACCACCGGCAATATTTCTTGAGCTCCAGGCGATCGGGATGCGTTCGCCGGTTCTTGGTCGTCGAATAGTTCCGTCGCTGACACTCACCGCACGCGAGCGAGATGATGTCGCGCATCGCCTACTCCGTGATCTCCGTGACGACCCCGGCCCCCACCGTCCGCCCCCCCTCCCGAATCGCGAACCGCAGCTCCTTCTCCATCGCGATCGGCATGATCAGCTCGATCGCCATCGTCACGTTGTCCCCCGGCATCACCATCTCCACCCCACTGGGCAACGTGCACACCCCCGTCACGTCCGTCGTCCGAAAGTAAAACTGCGGCCGGTACCCGTTGAAATAGGGCGTGTGCCGCCCCCCCTCTTCCTTCGTCAGCACGTACACTTCCGCTTTGAACTTCTTGTGCGGTTTGATCGAGCTGGGCTTCGCCAGCACTTGGCCCCGTTCCACCTCTTCCTTGTCCACCCCGCGCAACAGCGCCCCGATATTGTCCCCCGCCTGCCCCTCGTCCAGCAGCTTGCG
>QHSI01000059.1:17732-49773 GCA_003221515.1 Candidatus Rokuibacteriota bacterium | reverse complement strand
CTTGAAGGCCGCGCTCATGCCGACCTTGATGTCCTTCGGTGTGACGCCCGGCGCGCTCGCCATCCGCGGCTCGACGACGCTTCGTGGGGGCAGCTGCGCCCACGCGCGCGCGGGCTCGCGGCCCAGGACGCCGCCGGCCACCGCCCCGGACAGGATCTTGAGCACGCTCCGCCGCTTCATCGTCATCGCTCCTCTCTCAACGCCCGCAGGAGCTTCGCCGAACCGAGCAGTGGCACCCGCCCCTCCCCGCCGGTGAGGACGCCCTGCGTCCAGGGGGCGTGCGGCGCGCTCGGGTCGTCGAGCGGCACGACGCCAGTGAAGGCCTCGAGCCTGGCGACGCCGTCGATGACGAGGGCAGCTTCCAGTCCCTCGGCCGCGACGACGAGCGTCCACTGCCGGCGCCCGGCGCGCGGCGACGGCAGCCCGAACAGCGGCCGGGCGTCCACGATCGCCACGACGTCCCCGCGCAGGTTGGCCACGCCGAGGACGTTGGGCGGGGCCAAGGGCATCACCGTCCACTCGTCGAAGATCGCCACTTCCCTGACCTGGGTGACGTCGATCGCGTATGGCATCCCGGCGAGCGTGAACACGCACGCGCGGATCGCCGCCGGGGTGTCGAGCAGGTTCGTCGTCACCGCGCGAACCTCCGCACGGCCGTCAGCAGCTGGTCGGGGGTGAACGGCTTGGGCAGATACTCGTCGGCGCCCTGCCGTAGGCCCCACACGCGATCGCTCTCTTGGTTCTTCGAGCTGACCACGATCACGCGCGTTTGCCGGGTGCGCTCGTCCTTGCGCAGGGCGCGCAGCACCTCGAAGCCGTTGCGCTTGGGCATGACGATGTCCAGCAGCACGACGTCCGGGCGTTCCTTGACGATCTTCTCCTCGAGCTGGTCGCCGTCGAGGTACGTCACGACGTCGTGACCGGCCGAGCGCAGGATCGACTCCATCACCTGGAGCTCGGAATAGGCGTCATCGACCACCATCACCTTGGCCATCGACAGACAATCTCCCCCCGCGCGACACCGGGCCTTTTTGTCGCCACCGTGTTGAACTGCAACCCATCTGCCAGGGAAAGACCGGTTGGAAAACCGGCGCTTTGACGGCGGTGAGGCTCGACAATTGCGATGCGGACGAGACTTAGAGTGGAGCGCCGTGACAACTGGCCGCTCGCGTGACGACTTCTGTCATTGTCCTGGCGTGCCATCCTGTCGTGTCCAGCGGCGCGGTCGCCCCCGACCCCCCCCGGTAAATTCCGTACGCGCGCCCCGAAAATTTCCGCGTTCGAGCGAAGAATCTCGATGCCAGTTTGCGAGGCTTGGGAGTAAGCTGAGTTTCTCGATTTCAGGGAGGAATCAGTATGAAGGCTAACGGGCACTCGCTCCTCATCGTCGTTCCGAAAACCGAACCGGATGCGTGTCGTTCGCTGAGCCAGACGTTCGCGGACGATGCGAGCGTGAAGATAATCGTCGATCGCCGGAGCGCCGACCGCCGCGTTCAATCGAACGCGAACGGTCATGGTCCGGAACGACGTCAGAACGAGCGCCGGCGCCGGATCGGCGCGGACGCCGAGCTGAAGGTCGATCGCTGGATCGCGGTGCCGCGCGCGTCGGGGCACGTCGATTTCCGCGACCTCGACGTGAAGGCGATCCTGTTCCTGTGTTGCAACAACCACGTGGTGCCCTGCCAGAAGTGCCAGGACACGTATCGGCTCGGCTGGATCTCGCACGTCGAGCCCGGCGCGCTCCCGTGCCCGCGCTGCGGAACGGATTTGATGGAGGTCGTCGTCGCACACGCCCAGACGTGCCGCTACTGGGCGGAGCACCGCTCGGCGCAGCAGCCACTCACCCACGCCAGCTGAGGGCAACGCCCTCAGCTCTTCGGCAGCCCCGCGAGCAGCGCCTCCGGGGTGTGCGCAACGCCCCGCGCGATCACCCGTTCGATGCGGCGGACGTTGCGGATGTCCGCCAGAGGGTCGGCCGCGAGCACGAGCAGATCGGCGGAGCGCCCGGGCATGATCGTGCCGAGGAGGTCGCGCTTGCCCAGCCGCTCGGCCGGGCGCCGCGTGGCCGCCATGATCGCCTCCATCGGCGAGAGCCCCGCGCGCACCAGAAGCTCGAGCTCGCGATGCAACGAGTAGCCTGAGACGATCGCCACGTTCGGGCAGTCGGTCCCCGCGAGCACCACGCCGCCGGCGCGATGGAAGCCGCCCACGACCTCGAGCATGTTGTCCCACGCGCGACGGGTCTTGCCCCGGGTGACTTCGGATGCGCCGCGCGCGGCCGTTCGACGCTCGGCCCACCGACCGACGAGCTCCTTGGACACCGGCGACGGCAGCAGCGGCAGGAGCCGCGTGCGCTCCGGATCGTCCATCGACGTATCCCCGACGTCGTCGCCGAGCGCGCCGGGCCGCGCGGCGTAGAGCACCAGCGTCGGGTCGAGGGCCGTGGCGGCGCCGATCAGCGCGTCGTAGAGCCTGCGCACGTGGTCGGCGCGCGGATCGAGGTCGCCGAACCAGCGCCAGAGCCAGCCGCCGTACTCGAACGGCGTGAGCTTCCCGGGCTCGGCCATCCTGAGCGCCGCCGGCGCCAGCTGACCGAAGACGTTGAGGTGCTCCACGGAGTCGACGCCGGCCAGCGCGGCTTCCGCGCCCCAGGTGGCGTGCTGGTGCATGAAGACCGGCAAGCCGCGAGCGTGCGCGCGAGCGCAGGCGCGTCGCGCCGTTTCGGGCCGCGTCGTGACGTAGAGCTTGATCCCGTCGACCCCGGCGTCGGCCAGCGCGTCGACCTCGGTCTCGATGCGATCGGCGTCGACGTGCCGGCAGAATCCCGCGAAGCCCGGATAGACCTCGCCTTCCTCGAGCATCGGCCCGGTGAAGAGGATGCGCGGCCCGGATCGCGCGCCCGACGCGACGGCGCCGCGGTAGGCCGTGAGGTCGGAGAGCTGTCCACCGAGGTCGAGCACGGTCGTGACTCCCGCGGCGAGGAAGAGCTCAGGGTGCCACTTGTCGCGCGTGTAGACGTGCACGTGCATGTCGACCAGGCCGGGCATCAAGAACTTGCCGCGCCCGTCGATGGTCTGGGCACCGGGCGGGGCAGGCGTGGTCGCCGCGGGACCCGCGGCGGTCAGCCGCTCGCCCTCAACCACGACTGTGGCGTCCTGCATCGGCGGGCGGCCAGTCCCGTCGATCAGGACAGCTCCTTGCACCGCCAGGGCCGTCGAAGTCGCCATCACGACTTCGCCAATTTTTGCATGTAGTTCACAGGCTATCTCCTGCTCTTACCAACAGACTTATCCACAGGAGTGCATAACTTCCAGGTCAGACGATGGAGACAGGCGGGCTGGCGACGATCCCGGGCCGTTCCCCGACACCTGCCGAGGGCTCGATCCTGGGAAGGCGGACGAGAAACTTACTGCCGCGGCCCGGGCCAACGCTGAACGCCTGCACCCGGCCGCCGTGGAGCTCTACGAGCCTCCGGACGAGGCTCAGGTCCAGGCTGAGGCCCGCCGGGGCGCGGTCGAGCCGGCGCTCGCCCTGGGCGAACAGATCGAGGCCGCGCGGCAGCACTTCTGGGGGAATCCCGACACCGCTGTCCTCGACGCAGACGACGGCCTCGGCGTCCTCGCCCTCCACGCGCACTCGGATCGTGCCGCCGGGCGGGGTGAAGCGGATCGCGTTCGTGATCAGGGTGGCGACGATCTGGTCGAGCCGCTGCGGGTCGGCGCTCACCCACATCGGGTCCGCCTGGACGTCGACCGCGTGACGTCCGAGCTTGCCGGTACTGGCCAGGACGCTCACGGACTGGCGGACGCTCACCCCGAGGTTCACCGGGCCACACGCCAGCACGATGTCGCCGCTGCTAACGCGCGCGAGGTCGAGCAGGTCGCCGACCAGCCGCCCGAGATGGGTGATCTGGTGGCGGATCGCGCCGCGCGCGCGGTCCGCGACCGCGTCGTAACCGCCGATGCGGTCGAGCACGCTCACCGCGCTGATGATGACCGCGAGCGGGTTGCGCAGCTCGTGGCCCAGCATCGTCAGGAACTCGTCCTTCGCCCGGTTGGCGCCCTCCGCCTCGGCGCGCGCGGCCTGGGCCCGCGCCAGCAGCGCCTCCCGCTCGTGCTCGATGCGCAGGCGCTCGTCGACGAGCGCGGCGGCCGACAGCACCATCAACGACACCGTCCCCATGAAGACCTGCAACAGCAGGAGCGATTCGTTCTCGGACGTGCTCACGAAGGGGCCGGAGCCGCCGAGGGTCTCCCAGATCGCGATGCCCGACAACACGCCGACCAGCGTCGCCGCCTCGCGCTGGCGGAAGCGGACGGCGGCCCACACGAGCGGCGGCGTGCACAGGAACGTAAGCGGCAGCGTCATGATCCCGAAGTGGACGAGGCCCTCGCCGAACACCGCGAGGCCGACGAGAATCGTCGAGAGCCACAGCGCGGCGGCCTCGAGGACATGGCCCCGCGGCGACTCGGACCACCAGTCGCGCGACCACAGCACGAGCAGCGGAGTGCAGATCAAGGCTCCGGCCGCGTCGCCGAGCCACCAGGTGAACCAGATGGGAGAGAAGTCGGCCCACGAGGCGGAGCCCCCGAGCACCAGGACGACGACGCCGACGGTGGCGCTGAGGGTCGTGCTCAGCAGGGCCGCGAGCCCGACGAACTTGAAGACGTCGGGGGCGCGGTCGAAGACGCGGGCGCCGCCGGCGAACCGGTTCACGAGGTACGCGCCCAGCAGCGCTTCGAGCGTGTTGCCCGCGGCGATCCCCAACGAGGTGACCAGCGAGCCGGCCGTGGTGGCGTTCACGACGACCGCGCCCGCGAAGATCGCGGGCCAGCCTCGATGTCCGAGCGTGAGCAGCGCCGCGAGCGCGATGCCAGTCGGCGGCCAGACGGCGGACACGCTGGCGTGGACGGACGCGAGCGAGAGGCCGACCTTGCCCGCGAGGACATAGAGGCCGAACACCACGGCCAAGCTCATGACGTATCGACGACCGGCGAGCGTGTAGAACACTGCGCGCCCTCGTTGCGGATTGGGTTCCGTTGGTGCTAGCTCGACCCGGGGCTAGAGGGCGCTACTCTGGCGCCGCTCGGCGGGCGAACGCAAGCCAAATTCGCTCACGGCGCGAACGGGATCTCGACTCGCTTGTCGCTCGTGGTCACGCGAACCCGGAGATCGACCAACAACGATCGTCCGGGCGGCATCGTTCCGTGATAGGTCCCGGGCTCGGCGGCGCTCAGCGGGATGCTGGCCGCCGTTCCGTCGGCCATGCGCGCGAGGAGCAGGATGTCGGCGCCGGCGAGCGGCCGCCCGCTGATATCCGAGACACGCACGGTGTACGTCTCGCCCTGACTCGCGTGGGCGCGGGACAGCTCCACGCGGGGCACGCCGGGCAGCGGCGGGGACCACTCACGTTTGACCGGGCCCGGCGACGTGACGCGTGCGCTGGCGATCGGCGGGGGCACGACTCTGGGCGTCACGCGTGCCGAACGCGGTCGCGCCACTCGAGCGCTCGGCTCGGGCGGCAGCGCAGGCGCCGGCGTGAGGGGCTCACGGCCGCGGTCCGGTTCGGTGTTCGCCGCGACGGCAGACGGAGAGGCTGCGGGCTCCGGGGCGTTCGTCGCGGGGGCCTCGGTGACGGGCGGCAGTGTTTGCGTGGCCACCGCGCTCTCCTCTGGCTGACCCGCAGGCGTCGGCTGGTCGCCAGACCGCGGCGCGTCCGGCACGATGAGACTCACCCGGTCCCGCAGCGCCGGCATCGTCGCGAAGGCGGCGACCACGATCGCGGTCGCGAAGACGATCATGACCAACGGACCGACCCTGCGCCGAGGCTTGAAGCGAAGGATGCGCTCGAGCCGCTCGCGATCGGCCTCGTTCTCGTCGTCAATGGCGAAGCGATCGAGCGACGACGCGGGCCGAAAGCGGTCAGGCGTCGGCGGGGGCGCCGACGAAGGTGCGGGCATCGGTGCTGGGGCCGGGAGCGGCGCCGCGGGTTCAGGGGACCAGGGCACGATCGCAAAGCCATCGACCCTCAGTGCGAGATCGAGGTAGGGCCGGCAGCGCCGCTCCTGGACCGGTCGATTCGTCGCTTCGCTCGAAGCGGCGCCTCGCCGTCGGTCCCGGACGATTTCGAGCTCGTCATCCCTACTCAACGACGTCAGCGCCGGGATGAACGCGTCACACCGCATGAGGTTGCCCGAAAGGATGCACAGCCGCCTGGGCATCGGATCCTCCTGTCAGAGACGGCCTCGGAGGCCCACCTCGTCGACGTCGGATGGCTGACACACCAGCCCGGGCCTCATCGGGCTTTCCCCTAAGCAATGCGAGTGCCCACGAGCACCGCTCGGGGCCGAAGGCGTCCGATGTGCGTCAGCGCACAGGAGAAAAGAGGATTGTTCCGGCGAACGCGGGCATGCGTGAACCACCCGAACGCCGGCGCGGGGAAGCAGAAGTTACTTGGCAGTCAAGTAACTTCTATACGCGTCTTGATCTTTCCGACGAGGCGGGCCATTCTTCGTCGCGCCGGGAGGGCACGTCATGAGGCGCAGTCAGGACCACATCCTCACGAGTCACGCCGGGAGCTTGCCGCGGCCCGATGACCTGATCGACGCCAACCGCGCCCGCGAATCGGGCGGAGCCACCGATGAGCGGCGCTTCCAGGACAAGCTGCGCTCCAGCGTCGCCGACGTCGTGCATCACCAGAAGGGCCTGGGGATCGACGTACCGGGCGACGGCGAGTTCGGCAAGTCGATGGGGCACCGCGTGAACTATCGCGCGTGGTGGAGCTACTCGTTCCAGCGGCTCGGAGGGCTCGAGCTCGGCACCAGCGGTCTCTACGACATGCCCGCCCAACGGTCGCGGCCCGGCGAAGTCGTGCTCACGAGCTTCGCCGACCGTCGCGATCGACTGCGGTTCGCGGCCGCCTACGCCGACCCCGACTCGGGCATCACGACCGGGCCGCGGGCCCCGTTGTGGCCCGTGTGCGTCGGCAAGCTGACCTACACGGGGCACGAGGCGATCAAATCGGACATCGCCAACTTCAAGGCGGCGCTGCAGGCCGCCGGTGTCGCGGAGGGCTTCATGACCTCCATCGCGCCCGGCAGCGCCTCCCGGATAGCCAACCGGTACTACGAGACGGAGGAAGAGTTTCTGTTCGCCTGCGCCGACGCCATGCGCGAGGAGTACACGGCCATCGTCGACGCCGGGCTCATATTACAAATCGACGATCCGGCGATCGCCGAGAACTGGGACATGGTCAATCCCGAGCCCGCCCCCGCCGACTACCGGAAGTTCTCGATGGTCCGCGTGGAGGCGCTCAACCACGCGATCCAGGGATTGCCGGAGGATCGGATCCGGTTCCATCTGTGCTGGGGCAGCTGGCACGGACCGCACACGACGGATACCCCGATGCGCGAGATCGTCGAGGTCATGCTGGCCGTCAAGTGCCGCGGCTATTCGTTCGAGGCGGGCAACGTGCGTCACGAGCACGAGTGGAAGGTGTGGCAGGACGTCAAGCTGCCCGACGGCAAGCTCATTCTGCCCGGCGTCGTGAGTCACGCCACCAACGTGGTCGAGCACCCGGAGCTCGTCGCCGAGCGCATCACCCGCTTCGCCACCCTCGTGGGGCGCGAGCGGGTCATCGCCTCCACCGACTGCGGCCTGGGTGGCCGCGTGCATCCACAGATCGCGTGGGCGAAGCTCGAGACGCTCGCCCAGGGCGCGGCGCTGGCGACCCGCCAGCTCTGGCGCTGACAGCTCTGCGGCGATAAGGGGACCACCGATGCCGACCACGCTCCTGATGTTGCCGCCGCAGACCACGACCACCCGCGCCTGGGCCACACGGCTCGCCGGCGCGGTGCCGCAGATCGCGGTCGTGGTCGCCGAGACCGAGCACGACGCCGCGCGAGCCGTCCGCCACGCCGACGCGGCCTTCGGCACGCTCCCGGACGCGCTGCTCCGCGACGCCGGGAAGCTCCGGTGGCTCCAGGCGCCACAGGCCGCGCCGCCGGCCGGCTACTACTCGTCGGCGCTGATCGCGCATCCCGTCGTCGTCACCAACTTCCGCGAGATCTACAGCGATCACATCGGCGCCCACATCATGGCGTTCGTGCTGGCGTTCGCCCGCGGCTTCCATCACTACTTGCCGCGCCAGCTCCGACGCGAATGGCGCCGGGAGCCGAACGACAGCGGCGTGATCCACTTGCCCGAGGCCAACGCGCTGATCGTCGGCGTGGGCGGGATCGGCGCCGAGGCCGCGCGGCTCTGTGCGGCGTTCGGCATGTACGTGATGGGCGTCGACGCGCGCCGCCGCGAGGCGCCACCGGGCGTGCTGAAGCTCGACGGCCCCGACGCGCTCGACTCGCTCCTGCCGCTGGCCGACTTCGTCATCCTCACGGTCCCGCACACCCCGGAGACCGAGGGGTTCATGCACCGGGCGCGCTTCCAGCGCATGAAGCGCACCGCGTTCTTCATCAACATCGGGCGCGGCATGACGACCCGGCTCGACGACCTGGTGGCGGCGCTGCGCGCGGGCGAGATCGCGGGCGCTGGACTCGACGTCTTCGAGCAGGAGCCGCTGCCACCAGACCATCCGCTGTGGACGATGAACGGCGTGCTCATCACGCCGCACACCGCCGGGCACGGACCGCACCTGGACGAGCGGCGATTCGAGATCCTGCGCGACAACTGCCGGCGCTTCCTGACCGACCAGCCGCTGCGCAACGTGGTCGACAAGGCGCGCTGGTTCTGATCGTGCCCGGGTTCAGCGAGCCTCGATGATGGCCGCGGAGACCGGAACTGTGACAGTCGGAAACTGCGGGTCGTTCGTCGCGATGATGATGGAGCCCTTGATCGCACCAGGCCGCAGCTTCTCTCTGATCAAGGTCACGGTGACCTGATATCGATCGCCTTGCCCCCCGCGCTCCAACTTGAGGTCCAGTTCCGGAAGATCGCTGCTCAGCGTGACGCGGAAGTTCGCGCCACCTGACTGGTAGATCATCAGCGTCTGGGCCGTTCGCAGGAGCAGGTCGGGCTTCGCCTCGATATCGGAGAGACGCAGGGCTCCGAGGTCGACGGCATCCGGAAACGTGTAGACGCGCTCCCGGACATTCGTGTACACGGGGATGGTGAGCACCGGGCTCGCGCGACGTGACGTCCGGATCCGCAGGACGTCCTTGTCCTTCCCCGCGGGTCCCTCGGGGTCGAGAACCACACTGAGCCGGTAGCGCCGGCCGGCCTCGAGTGAATCCAGGCGCGTGGTGAACCGCTGGCTCGAGTGCTCCACGGCCTCGATGGCGAGCGGCTCGGGCTCGTGGTTGACGATTTCGACCGCCACTTCCTTCCGTTCGCCTCGCTGCGCCGCGACGAAGAAGGCGGGAGCCGGAGCCACCTCGATCGGAGGCACCACGCGCCCCACCACCGTCAGATCAGCTTCGGCGAGAGCCGGATCGTCGAGCAAGACACGAACGACGCCCTCGAAGTGCCCGCTGAGCGTGGTGGTGTCCAGGCGGACTCGAAGAACCACCTGAGACCCGGGCGCAATGGACGCCGAGATGCGGTCTGGGAGAAGAGAAGCCGTTGCCTGCAGGCCGCGGATACGGAGCGCGACGGCGCCCTCGTTCCGCAGGATGAATTCGTGAACGAGCTTCGCTCCCTGGACCGCCGTCCCGAAGTCGACGGTCGTTTGAGAAAACACCGCCCGCGGTCCCAGGGAAGCGGCCGACGCCAGCGGCATCAGCAACAGTGCGAACGTCACGCCGACTCGACGCACCAGCATATCGGTATCCACCATCGCGCACAGGAGAGCCCGCAAGACCGCACCGAGCACGAGCCTGCGGGCTTCCCTCGCGGAGTTGGTCCTAGTTCAGCCGATAGAAGCGCAGCTGCACGAGCCGCAGGCCATTGTTGTCGTAGTCCCAGAAATACTGATAGAGGAGCGGGTCGAAGATGCCGATTCGGGTGGTGCCGCCGCTGAGATCCTGGACGACCATCGTTGTCAGCTGCGTGGTCACGTTCTGCGCCTTCGGCTGGCCCTTGTCGCGGAACAGGATGACGTTCTCGGTGGAGCAAACGATCTCGTCATCGTTCGTGAGGGTTACAGGGTTCGTGCCGACGATGCCGTCGAGCCCCGCGCTGATTCCGCAGGTCGTGATGAAGCTATTCGTGCCGGGGGTCATGGGCTTCCCCAGCTCGCGCGCGAAGACCTCGTACACCGCGCCCAGAACGTCGTCGGCGGTCCCGAGGATACCGTCGAGACCCGGGGTGCTGTTATTCGGAAGCTGGAACGCGGCGCCGTCGCTGTCACAGGCGTTGCCGTCGAGCACCGCGAAATCGCCCGGGGTGAGGAAGATCTTGTTGGTCTTGTCAAGTGTCGTGATATTGAAGGGATTGTCGCCGACGATGTTGTTGGGGTTGGGATCGCTGAAATTGAGCTTCACCATGATGGTGTGCCGGTTGGTGCCCTTCAGATCGTCACCGGGGCAGTGATCCTTGCCGAGAATATTGAGGTTGTAGTGCGCCCCGCTCGGCAGGCCGTTACCGTTCAGGTTGCTACCGGCGTACACCGGGACCGCCAGGGCAATGACCAGCATGAATGCCGCACCAATGCTCACGTGCTTCATCGGCTTCTCCTGTTCGACCGTCGTAACGACCGGGCTTTTGCCCTCGTGTGATAGGTCCCGATTTCTTCGCCTCATTCCCTCCTTCCGAGCCGTGCGTGCGCTATGCGCGATTGACGAGGCTGGCAGGGATCGTCACCTTTAACGCGCAATTTGGCCTCGCTCGCCGCACCTTGTTCCCGTGAATACGGGAGACTGCACGGCGTGTACCAGAAAACGATTGTTCGATTTGTTCGAAACGATCTGTAGTTGGCCGCCGACATCCGGGAGACGCGTGCCGAGCTGGCAAAACGCTGTCGGCGGGCTGACGCTGTGATCTATGCGAAGAGCGTGGCGCTCCTCGACTGCGCTAAGTTCGAGACAGATCGCGCGAGTGGGAGAGGTCGCGATCGAGCCTCCGCAGGATGCGACTCACGTAGCCTTGCGTTTCCCGATAGGGCGGCACGCCGCGATGCTTGATCACCGCGACCTCGCCCGCGTTGTAGGCGGCGAGGGCGAGCGGCAGGTTGTTGTCGAACCGGTCCATGAGCGCCCTGAGATGCCGGACGCCGCCGTCGATGTTCGCGCGCGGATCGAGGGGATCGTTCACGCCGAGCGTCGCGGCGGTTTCCGGCATGAGCTGCATGAGTCCCTGCGCCCCGCGGCGCGAGACGGCGCGCGGGTTGAACTCGGACTCAGCCTCGATGATGGCGGCAATGAGCTCTTCCGACACCCGGTAGCGGGCCGCCGCGGTCGCGATGAAGGCGTCGATGTCGACTCCCGTCACCGGCGCACTCTCGACCGGGCGAGGCCCAGGCGCACCGGCGAAGCCGGAGATCGCATATCCGGACGCGACCGTCAGCACCAGGACTCCAAACCCCAGCAGATGCTTCATTGCGTCCTCGTACGGCGGATGAGCTCGTAGAGCGCGCTCTTGCCGCCGCGATACCCCTCGAGCCGGGCGCGACGAAGGATCTCGGCGCCCGTGAGGCTCGGGGTCGCGCGCAGCCACTGGGCCAGCAGGACCTCGTACGGCTTGACCGTGGACGGGCGCCCGACGCCCCTGCGCTGGAAGATCTTCGTCTCGTCCATGCCCGTACATGAAGGCAATTCCGATACCGGAATTGAATCGCCAGCGACATCACTAGCTTCGGGAGCATTGGTCAGGTTTGAGTCTGGTAAGCCGCTGGCCGGAGAGGTGCGTCTCCGACCACTGCTTCCGGAAATTCGGAGACGGTCGTTTCCGCCGCTCGACCGCTAGGCGATCTCGATCCACGCCCGGCGTTCGATGCGCCCCGCGACCCGTGAGAACAGATCGAGGATCGTCATCTGCCAGCCATACTTCGCGCGCAGCGCGTCTCCCGCGCGCGCGATGAGCGCCCGGTCGGTCACGAGACGGGCGGTCGCCTCGCGCCAGGCACCCCGGACTCCGCCCCGCGCGTCGCAGGGAGCGATGCGAGCCCGCGGCGAATTCCGGAGCCGCTTGGCCTTGCCCGAGTCGCCTGATGTGAACACGTAAAGCTTGCCGTCTGCGACGGCGAACCACACCGGCGTCCTCACCTCGACCCCGCTCCGGCGGAACGTGGCGAGGCTCAAGTAGCGATGGCGGTCCAGCTCGGTCACGGTGATTCAGTGAGGCGCGGCCTCAAGCGACCGGGACGATCGCGCCGGGGCCGCGAAGCAGGGCGCCGGGCGTGGCGCCGGTCGACTGGCCGTTCTCCAGCGTCACCTGGCCGTTGACGATGGTGGCGGCGATCCCCTCGGCCTTCTGAACGAGGCGGCGCGCGCCGCCGGGCAAATCGGTCTCGACGGTCGGCATCGCGGGCTTGACGCGCCCCTCGTCGAACAGCACGAGGTCCGCCCGGTAGCCGACCCGCAGGAGGCCGCGGTCGCCGAGCTCCCATGCCGAGGCGTTGTCGAAGGTGAGCTTGCGGATCGCCTGTTCCAGCGTGAACGCCTGCCGGGCGCGCACCCAGTAGCTCAGCATGTGGGTCTGCAACGATGAGCCCATTTCCTGGCAGACGTGCGCGCCCGAGTCGGAGAACGTCGCCAGCGTCCGCGGGTGCCGCAGCATGCCGAGCACGTGGTCGGGGTGCTCGTTGACCAGCGGCTGGACGAAGATCTGGTTCTCGTTCTGCAGCGTCAGGTCGCGGCACCGCCGCCCTGCATCACGTTGTCGCGGGGCTTCATGGTCGCCTCGGCCGCGACCAGTTGCCGGCGCGTCGCCGGATCGGCCAGGCGCCGTTTCTGCTCGGCCAGCGGCAGCTCGCGCAGCGCCCGCCACGCCGGCAACACGTCGAACGGAAGGTACGACTTCAGCGAGAAAATCGCGTTGATCGAGCGGGTGGTGGCCTGGCCCCACATCGTCGCACCGGCGGCGGCGCAGTCATCGAGGTACTCGAGCTGATAGGTCCACGGGTTGGGCTTGTCGCCCTGAAGGCTCGAGATGGCGCCGAACATCACGGGGCGGCGCGTCGCCACGGCCACCTGTTTCAGCCGAGCGAAGAAACGACGCTGCGCTTCACCGCCGGAGATGTCCGGGCCGATCTGGAAGATGCCGGCGTTGAGCTCCGCCATGGCGCCAACGAGACGATCGATCTCCGCCCAGTCGGCGATGCGGCTGGCCACCGGCGTGTTATCCGGTGTGATGTGGGTCGTGGCGCGCGAGCTCGAGAAGCCCATCGCGCCGGCGCGGATCGCTTCCTTGACCATCGCGACCATCGCGGTGAGATCGTCTTCCCTCGCCTTCTCGGTCAGCGCGCGCTCGCCCATCACGTACATGCGCAGCGCCGAGTGGCCGAGGTAGGCGCCGTAGTTGATCGCCTTCGGCAGCCGCTGCACGGTGGCCAGGTATTCGGGGAAGCGCTCCCAAGTCCAGTCGATGCCCGCCAGCATTGCTTCGGTCGGGATGTCCTCGACCGCGGTCAGACAGCGCGCGAACCACTCGCGCTCCTTGGGACGGCACGGCGCCAGCGCGAAGCCGCAATTGCTCATGATCACGGTGGTGACGCCGTGCCAGCAGGAGCAGCTGCCGAGCCGGTCCCACGCGACCTGCGCATCCATGTGCGTGTGGCCATCGATGAAGCCCGGCGCGACGATCAGGCCGTCGGCGTCGATCGTGCGCTCGGCGACCGAGGCCACGCGTCCGACCTCGACGATGCGCCCGCCGGCGATTCCCACGTCGCCGCGGTAGCGGGCGGCACCCGAGCCATCGACGATCGTTCCGTTCCGGATCAGGAGATCGAGTCCCATGGCGCTACATCTTACCTGCAATGACCCGTCCGTCGCGGTTCATCGCGGCCTCACCGGGATGCAGAGCTCGCAGCGAAACGCGCCGGGCCGCCCGGCGACTTCCGGGTTGCCGCGGTAGACCTCGAGACACGGCCGATCGGCGGGCTCGTAGCCGCTGCCTGGCGCCGATCGCCACCTTGCCTCCCGGCACGTCCATGACGTTGACCCACTTGTCCCCGGCGAAGTCGGGGGAGACGACGAGAGGTCCTCGGCCAGATGGGCGGAGACGTGGTCGATGACCAGGTTCACGCGCTTCTCGTATTCCAGGCGGTCGAAGTCCACGGTCCCGGCCATCGTCTGCGCTGCGATCTTCCCATTTTCCGGAGGATCGGCGGGCGCGATTTGACTCTACGTCGCCGGCGGCTTAATTTGACGCAGCAGGACACCAGCGCGTCGAACACGAGGAGCGTGGCCATGCGGATCTACTACGACATCGATCTGACCGGTCGAACGATCACCACGCGGGAGCTGCACGGCGAGGAGATCGTGAGGGCGGGCCGCTATCTGATCGCCAAGACGCTGCTCGAGCTGGGCGCGGCCACGGTCGATCCGCTGTCGCCCGCCAATCCGCTCATCTTCTCGGCCGGCCCCTTCGCGGGCACGAGCTTCTCCAACGCCAACCGCACGAGCGTGGGCTGCAAGAGCCCGCTCACCGGCGGCGTCAAGGAAGCCAACGGCGGCGGCAGCTTCAGCTACGGTCTCGGCCAGCTGAAGGTCGCCGGCTTCACGCTCCACGGGGCGTCGCCGGAATGGGTCGTCCTCCACTTCAAGAAGGACGGCACGATCGACTTCGACGACGCCGCGCCGTACCTGGGCAAGGGCAATTTCCAGGCTCAGGAGATGCTGCACAAGAAGTACGGCAAGAAGGTCACGATCGGGCTGTGCGGTCCCGTCGGCGAATACCAGGGACTGCTCGCCGGCATCGCCTTCAGCGACAAAGACGGCCGGCCGGCGCGGCTCTCGGCGCGCGGCGGCGTTGGCGCGGTGATGGGTTCCAAGAAGGTCAAGGCCGTTGTAGTCGACATGGACAAGATCCCGCCGTTCACGGACGCCAAGAAGGTCAACGTGGCGATCAAGGACTACGCCAAGATGCTGCTGGCGGACTCGATGGTCACGAACTTCTACCAGAAGATCGGCACGATGGGGATGGCGGACCTCCAGAACGCGCTGGGCGGCCTGCCCGTGCGGAACTTCAGCGCCGGCCAGCAGGTGGACGTCAAGAGCGGTGAGAAGTTCAAGATGGGCGGCGACCATATCAGCCAGCTCAACGTCTCGCGCGGGGGGGAGCACACGCACGCCTGCATGCCCGGCTGCGTGATCCAGTGCAGCAACGTCTACGTCGACGCCAGCGGCAAGGAAGTGGTCTCGCCGGTGGAGTACGAGACGCTCGGCCTCCTCGGCACCAATTGCGGGCTGAGCGATCCCGACCAGCTCGCCCAGATGAACTTCCTGGCCAACGACCTCGGCGTGGACACGATCGAGCTCGGCGCCACGCTGGCCGTCCTGATGGAAGCCGGCCTCGGCGCCTTCGGCGACGTGAAGTTCATGGCCGACTGCCTAGCCGAGATCCGCCAGGGTACCGAGAAAGGGCGGCTGTGGGCCCAGGGCACCGCGCGCGTCGGGGCGCACTACAGGGTCCGCCGCGTCCCGGTCATCAAGAAGCAGGCGATCAGCGCCTACGATCCGCGCGTGGTCGAGGCGACGGGTATCACGATGATGGCGACCGCGCAGGGCGCCGATCACACCGCCGGCAATCTCCCTCGGCTCAAGACCCGCGAGATGAACGCCGAGCAGATCGTCGAACAGTCCCTCGCCCACCAGGCGCGCGTGGCGGCGAACGATTCGCTCGGGCTCTGCATCTTCGGGATGAGCGTGACGAATCCGAACACGGAGTTTCTCGTCAACGCGATCAACGCCGCCCACGGGACGAGCCTGACCAAGGACTTCTTCGAGCCGCTGGGGCGGGACGCGCTCCGGCTCGAGTACGAGTTCAACCGTCGCGCCGGCTTCACCGAGAAGGACGACGAGCTGCCCGAGTTCTTCTACTCGGAGCCGCTGCCGCCCACCAACCACGTCGCGCGCTTCCACGGTCCCGACGTGCACGCGATGTACGAGCGCCTGCCCGCGGTCTAGAGTTGCGCCGCGGCCGGCGGCGCGCGCGGGCTATGGCGTCAGCGGGATCTCGACGCGCTTGTCGCTCGTGACGACCCGGATGCGAAGATCGACCGGAGTTGGATCGAGGGGCGGCACCGTCGCGTGGTAGGTCCCCGGCTCGGCACCAGATGCGAACGGGACGTCGAGCAGGGTGCCGTCCGCCATGCGGAAGAGAAGCGAGACCTGGGCGCCTGAGACGGGTCGCCCGGCCGGGTCCGAGAGCCGCACGGCGTACGCCTCGCCCCCGCCCTCCGACATCGGCACAGGGTTGCGCGTCACGTCCGCCTGGGGCAGCGTGGCGACCCGCGTTCCCTTCGCCGGCGGATCGACAGTGCTCGGGCCGGGCACCGCCTTCGGCGGCGCGGCCGCGCTCGGTCCCGAGAGCCCTCGCGTCGAGCTGCCCGCTTCGCGTGGGCGTTCTTCCGAGCTCTGCGGGCGGACGGCGCGCGGCGACGCGAGAACCGCGGGGTTCGGCGAAGGAGTCGCCGCGACCGGTGGAGTTGGCGTCGGCCGAGGAGCTTCGGCGATTCGTGGCGCGGCTGGGCGAGCCCGACTCAGGAGGGTCTGCACCGGCGGCGAAAGGACCAGCAGAACCAGGATCGCGCTCAGCAGCCCGGCCAAAATCAGCCCTCGGCGGAGTCGAGCTGTCCGGTGGCGCTTGAACCCGAGGATGCGCTCGAGCTCGCGCGCATCCGCCTCATTGAGGGCGAGGTGCTCGATCGGTGACGTCGATGGGACTCGAGGAGATTTCAGACCACCCGGTATCGTCGGTCGAGGAATTTGCGTCGGCACGATGGCGAACCCGTCTCGCTCGAGCGCGTGGTCGACGTCCGGGTGGTGGCGGCGCTCGATGGGCGGCTGGTGTGTCGGGGGCCCGACGCCGCGCCGGTCCATGATGATCTCCAGCTCGTCGCCGGGGCTCAGGGCTGTCGTGAGAGCTGCGACGGACGCGCCGGACAACAGCCGATCGCGGGAGACGATGCACAGGCGCCTGGACGCCCCGCCAGACGCGGCACGCGATCCGACATCATCTCGACGGACTGGATCTCGATCTTTCATCAGACACCATGGAGGCGATAGCCGGGGCGAGCGCGGCGGCAGGCCGATGAACGAGCTCGCGCCACGGGGTCATCATAGCGCGGTGATCCGAGGATCTCACGAGTTTTCCTCCCTTCGGGCTGGCGATGCTGGTCGGCGGAGCGCTGGGGCTCACGGCGGGTTATGCCGGCGGCGTGTGGGACAACGCCATCAACCGGGTGATGGACGTGTTCTTCAGCATCCCCGGGCTCCTGCTGGCGGTCGGCGTCGCCGCGATGCGCGGGCCAGGCGTGAACAGCGCGGTCGTGGCCATCACGATCGTCTACACGCCGCTCTTCGCCCGCCTCATGCGGGGGCCAGTGCTGGACGAGCGCGAGAGGGAGTACATCGAGGCGGTGCGGGCGCTGGGCGCCAGTTGGCCGGTGGTCGCGCTCAAGCCTCTAATCGAGCGAGGCGGAACTGACGGGGCGGACCGGGATGTTGGTGTAGACAACCGTTCCGTCGGGCTGGAAGACCCGGTGGATGCCGGTGCCCTCGAACCGCTCCCACTCGATCGACGCGCCATAGAGGCGCAGCACCCGAACGACGTATTCGCGAGTCTCCGGATACGGCGGAATCCCGCCGTACGACGCCACCGCCTTTTCGCCAGCGTTGTAGGCCGCGATCGCGAGCGGCAGGTCGGAGCGGAACCGCACCATCATGGCGCGCAGGTGACGCGTACCCGCGTGGATGTTCTGGCGTGCGTCGAACGGATCGCGCACCCCGAGAATCGCCGCGGTCTCCGGCATCAGCTGCATGAGCCCGCAGGCCCCCGTTCGGGACACCGCGCGATGATCGAATCCGGATTCGGCGATGATGACCGCGCGAATCAAGCGCGCCGGCACCGAATATCGCGCCGAAGCCTCGGCGATCTCACGCTGGTATCGGTAGCCTTCCGCGACGGTTCGCCGCGCTGAATCGGCGGCGGCCGGGGCGGCCACCGTCATGGCCGCGGTTACGGCGATCAGGACCAGGGACCGGGGACTCAAGCGTTCCATGCCAGTACTGCAGGGCAAGATCGATACCGCGGGGGAATTTCCCCATATCTCACGACGTTCCGGCGCGCTGGTCAGAGATGGGCCTGGTGGGTCCCTGACCAGGAGGAGCTAGTCTCTGGCCAGCGCGGCCGGTCGTCAGCTCGCCGCGACGGGTGAGCTCACGGCCCGCTCGAGGCGGTCGGCGAGCCAGGCCGCCGCGAAACCGCCGACCAGCGCCGTCGCGAGCGTCAATAGCAGGGCGACGGCGGTCGGCCCCACGCCGGGGACCATCGGGCGGAACGCGGGAGTCAGGCCCATTGCGAATCCCCAGACCGCGAACACGCCGATGGCGTAGCCAAGCGTGGCGACCACCGGCCGGCGACGCGGGTCGAGCACGACCATCATCAGTATTGGGACGAAAGCGAGGAGCCGCGAGAGGCTCCCGCTCGGCGCGCCGCCGGGCGTCGTGCGGTTCTTCTGGGCGATCGCGTGAGCGACCGCGATCGGCGAAGTCGGATCCTTCGCGATCTCCTCCTGGATGAAAGATACGGGCTGGATGATGTCGAATCCAACCCGCGCGATCCAGGCACCGAGCATGCCGACGGCGAGCGCGATGGCTATCACCACGAGGGGCGCCGAGCGGTGGCCCGTCAGCCGCGCCACCGCCACGAGGGCCATCGGCAGGAGCAGCGCCGCCAGGATCGGGTACGAATAGAACGAGATCCCGCCATACAGGAACGCCAGTCGGCCCGTCGGCCGCAGCGCGACGCCGAGGCTGCCGAAGAGCGTGCTCGCGGCGAGGACGAGGCCCAGATAACGGGCCCAGCCGCGCGCCGGGTACGCCTCGCGCACGATGAGCAGACAGGCCAGGGTGTTGATCGTGACGCCGAGCAGGCCGAGCAGATGCGGTGGGCTCCAGAGCGTCACATCGATGCCGAACAAGCGATGCCAGAGGTCGTCGATCGGGGCGGCCAGCACCGTGAGCGCGATGCCGCACGCCGCCAGGTAGAAGCCCGGCGTGCCCATGACCCCAACGACCCGTGTGGTGCCGCGGGGCGCACGGCCGCCGACCAGATGGCGGAGCGTGTCACGCGCCAGCACGCCGAAGCTGACGAGCACGACGATGGCGACGCCGCCGTAGGTCATCACGTGCGGCGGAATCCAGAACGAGTCCCGCCCGACCCGCACGTGCCACTGGATGTCCCACTGCACGCCCCAGCCGGCGATGAGATTGCCGGCCAGCAGGGCCCAGAGCGCGATGCGGTACAGAGCGAGGGACTCGACGTCGGCCGCCGGCGCCGCCGTGGTATGCCCGAGCAACGCAGTCTGCACGGAGCTCATGGGTGGTTCTCCTTTGGACCCAGGGATTGCTCGCGATCGGGAGCTTGCGGGCGCAGGCAGGCACCCAGCCGGCGCAGGAAGCGGGTCTGGCGCCGTTGAAACTCGGTGTCACTCACCCGCGCGCCGGTGACCATGCGAACCAGCTGCGGGAACGCCAGCGGAAAGACGGTGAGCGCCATCAGCGACAGCACCAGGTACTCGGGATCGAGATCCCCGTGGAACAGCCCGGCGCGCTGGGCGCCCCGGAGACGCTCGGTGCCCTCGACCCATGCCTTGCGACGCTCCTCCTCGGCGATCGGCTTGCGGTCACCGCTGCCGAGCGCCTCCCACTGGAGCAGCCGGATCCCCTCGCCGCGCTTCGACGCGCGCTCGAAGAGGAAGGGCAAGAGGTCGACCGCGTCGGCCGGCGCGGCGGCCACCAGGTCGAGGTTCGTGGCGATGCCCTCGCGCAGGATGGCGCGGAACAGCGCCTCCTTGTTGCCGAAGTAGTGATAGAGCATCCGCTTGTTGACCGACGCCGCCCGGGCGATCGCGTCCACCCGGGCGCCGGCGAACCCCTTGCGCGCGAACTCGCGGCGAGCGGCGCGGAGGATGCGCACGCGGGTACGGAGGGGGTCGCGGCTGGAAGTAACCATATGGATACTTGCTGGGCGCTGAGAGTATCCATACGGTTACTTGTCTGTCAAGCCCCCCGCCCCGGCGGTACCATACGGGTATGGCGCGGCCCGATCTCCGTCCGCACCTCGTGATCGTGGGCGGCGGCTTCGGCGGGCTGTACGCCGCTCGCGCGCTGGCCGGCCGTCCCGTGCGGGTCACGTTGCTCGACCGGCGCAACCATCATCTGTTCCAGCCGCTGCTGTACCAGGTGGCCACCGCCGTGCTCAATCCTTCGGACATCGCGGTGCCGCTACGCTCCATCCTGCGCGGCGCCTCGAACGTGACCGTCTTCCTGGCGAACGTGGAGCGCGTGGATCTGGCCGGCCGCCGGGTGGTCCTCGATCGCGGCGAGATCGCCTACGACGTGCTGATCCTCGCGGCGGGCGCCAGCCACTCGTACTTCGGCCACGACGACTGGGAGCTGCTGGCGCCGGGGCTCAAGACCCTCGAAGACGCGCTCGAGATCCGGCGCCGCGTGCTGCTGGCCTACGAAGCGGCCGAGCGCGAGCGCGATGGCGCCGAGCAGGAGGCGCTCCTCACCTTCGTGGTCGTCGGCGGCGGTCCAACGGGTGTCGAGCTGGCGGGGGCGCTCGGCGAGATCTCGCGCCAGACCATCACGCGCGACTTCCGGCTGATCGATCCCTCGCGAGCGCGCATCGTCCTCGTGGAGGGCGCCCCGCGCATCCTCACCGCCTTTCCCGAATCGCTCTCGCGCGCGGCGCGAGACGCTCTGCAGCGCATCGGTGTCGAGGTGCGCACGGGCGTCACCGTGACCCGGGTGACCACCGACGCCGTGTGGCTCGGGGGCGAGCAGATCCGCGCACGCACGGTGCTCTGGGCCGCCGGCGTGGCGGCGGCGCCGCTGGCGCGGACGCTGGGGACGCCGCTCGATCGCTCCGGACGCGTCCTCGTCGAGCCGGATCTCTCGATTCCGGGCCACCCGGAGGCGTTCGCGATCGGCGACGTGTGCGCCTGCCTGCATCAGACCGGCGCGCCGCTGCCCGGCGTGGCGCCGGTCGCGATCCAGCAGGGCCGCGCGGTGGCGGACAACGTGCTGCGACGGGTCGGCGGGCAGCCGACGCGTCCGTTCCGCTATCGCGACCAGGGCAGCATGGCCACGATCGGCCGGGCGGCCGCCGTCGCGGTCGTCGGCCGCTTCAAGCTCTCGGGGCTGGTCGCGTGGCTCGCGTGGCTGCTCGTGCACATCATGTTCCTGATCGGCTTCCGCAACCGGCTGCTCGTGCTCTTCGAATGGGCGTGGGCGTACGTCACCTGGCACCGCGGCGCGCGGCTGATCACGGGGCCGTGGAGAGGCCGCGGCTCGGGCGACGCCAGCGGTCAGGGCTTGTAGTCGACCTTCTTGGGCTCGATCTTGCGCAACAGGTCCGGATGCACGAACGCGCCGTAGTCGATGGGCTTGGTGAGCTTGCCCTGACCCTTGAGCTGCGCCTCGGCGAGCCGGAACATGTTGATCGTCGTCGCGCCCAGCTCCATGTCGAACGTGAGCTTGGTCATGAGCTGCTCTACCATCGGCGGATCCAGGCTCTTGAGGAAATCGGACACGTCCTTGGCGGCGCGCTTACGGTCTTTGTTGATGATCTCCGTCGCCTCGACGAGCGCGCGCATGAACCCGTCGGCCTGCGCGGGGTTCTTTTTGATCCACCCGAGGTTCATGTAGATGTACACGCCCTGCTCGAGAATGCCCTCCTGGTCCTTGAGCACCTTCGTGTTCCTGACGGCGGCGAGCCCGCGCGTCACCCAGGGCTCCCACACGGCGTAGGCGTCGATGTTGCCGCGCTCGAGCGCCGCCACCATCTCCGGAGCCTCCACGTTGACCACCGTGTAGTCGGCGGCGTTCAGCTTGAGCTTGTCTAGCATGGCTAGCCAGAACACCTCGCCGCCCGAGCCGCGCGCCACGCCCACCTTCTTGCCCTTGAGCCCGTCGAGGTTGTCGATATTGCGGCCCACCACGGCGATCCATCGCACCAGACGCGTGGCCTGCGCGACGACCACCACGTTCGGGTCCAGGTTGTGGTTGGCGACGCCGGCGATCTCCGACCCGAAGGCCGATTCGATCTGGCCGTTGATGAGGAACGACACCATGGCCGAGCCGGACGGCCCCGTGTTGATGCGCACGTCCAGCCCATGCTTCTTGAACAACCCCTCCTGCTGCGCCACGTAGTACGCGGAGAACACAGGATCCACGCCGGTGGCGATGGTCATCTTGGTCTGCGCCCACGCCGCGCCGCTCCAGGCCAGCAGGCTCAGCACGAGCAGGCATCGGGCACCGAGTGTCACCATGAACGTCACCCTCCTAGGTCGCCGGCGAATACTTGCCCGCGAACGTATAGATGCTCCACCGGAACATGCGATCCACGACGAACCCGAGCAGTCCCAGCGTCACCAGAGACACGAAGATCTCGTCCACCAGCATGAACAGCCGCCCGTCCCAGAGCATCTTGCCGAGCCCGTCGTTGGCGGCGATCAGCTCCGCGGCCACGATGGTGGTGAACGAATTGCCCATCGCCAGGCGCATGCCGGTGAGGATGTAGGGAACGGTCGCCGGCATCGCCACGTGACAGAAGATCTGCGCCCGCGTCGCTCCGAGCGATTCCGCCGCTCGGATCTTGTTCGGCGCGATGGCGGCGACGCCCGCCGCGGTGTTCAGGATCACGATGAAGATCGTCGTGTAGATGATGAGGAAGATCTTGGACGCCTCGCCGATTCCGAACCAGATGACGGCCACGGTGATCATCGCGACCGACGGGATGAACCGCAAGAACTCCGTGTAGGGCTCGAGCAGCTTGCGCACCGACCGGAACGAGCCCATCGCCAACCCGATCGGAATACCCAGGAGCGAGCCGGCCAGGAACCCCGCCAGGATGCGCCGGAGGCTGGCCGCGAGGTGCTCCAGCAGCACACCGTTGCGCAGGAGCAGCCAGCCCTTTCTGAACACGACCGTCGGTGGCGGAAACAGCACGGAGCTGACCAGGTAGAGGGAGGCCAGTTGCCAGATCAGGAACAAGCTGACGAACCCTAGCGCGTAGCCTCCGTAGGTGCTCATCCCGCGTCGCGCGACGCCGCCCGAGCCTCGGATCACGAAGCACCGGCGATGGATTTGGCGACTTCGTCGCGGATCATCTCGTAGACTTCTTTGTAGTATCGGAGAAACCCGTCGTCGGTACGGCTGCGCGCCCCGTTCAGCGCCACCTCGACCACGCCCTTGACCTGCGAGCGAGGGCCCGCGCGCATGACGCCGATGCGCTTGCCCAGCGTCACGGCCTCATCGATGTCGTGCGTGATGAACAAGACGGTCGTGCGCGTGGCTCGCCAGATGTGGGCCAGCTCCAGCTGCATCAACGCGCGGGTCTGGGCGTCCAGCGCCGCGAACGGCTCGTCCATGAGCAGCATCTTGGGCTCGTTCGCCAGCACCCGCGCGATCTGGATGCGCTGCTTCATCCCGCCGGACAGCTCGGCCGGGTATTTCTGCTCCTGCCCTTTGAGTCCCACCAGCTCGAGGTGCCGCATCGCGCGCTCACGCCGCTCCGTCTTGCCCACGTGCCGCATGCGCAGTCCGAACTCGACGTTTTCCACGGCGGTGAGCCAGCCGTAGAGCGAGTCGTCTCCTTGGAAGACCACGCCGCGGTCGCGACTGGCACCGGTGACCGGGCGGCCGTCCATCAGGATCTGGCCCGTCGTCGGGGCCTCGAAGCCCGCGAGCATCTTGAGCACGGTCGTCTTGCCGCACCCGCTGGGGCCGAGCAGGCAGAAGAACTCGCCGAGCTCGATCTCGACGTTGAAGTGCTCGACCGCCGTGTAGTCGGCGCCCTGCAGCGACCGATAGGTCTTCTCGACGTCGAGGAATGATACCAGCGGCATAGCGTCCGCCCTCGGCGGGCGGCTCAGACTAGCACCGCCGACGTCAGTCCAGCCAGTCCTGCTCTTTGAGCTTCCGGGGCAGGTACTTCTTGGTGAGGTACTGGAAGTCTTTGTTGGCGAGCGCGTCGAGTTCGTACTTGAGCCCGCTCGCCAGCATCCGCTTGATCTCGGCCTGCCAGCTCTTCTTCTGGAACCAGGTGTAGCCGAGCAGCTCCTTGGCGCGCGCGACGTCCTTGTCGTTGAGCTTGATGCCCACGTTGCGCGGGAGCTCGTACGCCTCGGGGTCGGCGCTCGAGAGCCCGACGAACTTGGCCTTCGGGATGGCCATGCGCTGGCTCTCGAAGGCGAGGTTGATGGAGCCCTGTTTGATGACCGAGTAGATGTAGTAGCCCCACGGATCGTTGTCCACGAGGACGTAGACCGGGAGCTTCTTCTCCTCGTGCAGTCGCCGCGCCAGACGCCGGACGCCGCGGGGCGGCTGGCCGTTGCCGGTCAGGAGCACGCAGTTGTATCGGCGCCAGAACTTGTCCTCCGAGAGCCGGTTCCACTGGGTGCCCTTCTCGACCAGCAGGAGGAAATCGGCGGTGCACTGCCTGATCTGTAGATATTCCGGCTCCACGATGGACGGCACGGAGTAGCCGCCCTTCCCGAGCCGCGCGCAGTCCACCCGGTCGCCGTCGTCGACCAGCACCAGCGGGCCCACGATCGAGCCGGCGTTCTCGGCGCGCACGTGCAGCTCCTCGCGGAGCGCCGTCAGCGTCACCTCGAGGTCTTCGATGAGCGGATCGGACTCGTCTTGCGTGTCGATCGTGTTCTCGTGCGAGTTCTTGATCGTGTGCTTGGTGCGGTAGTAGATCTCACGGAGCGAGGTCGTGAGGTTCGCCCGCTGCAGCTCGCAGAGCGCGTCGGCCACCAGGACGGTCTGCATGAACTTCTTGGCCATGCCGACGTTGAAGAACGACCGCGCCTGCTTGCGCTTGCCCATCTCGATCAGGCCCTTGCGGTCGTTGAAGGTCACGTTCGACAGCGAGCGGACCGGGATCGTGAGCGTCGGATCCTTGCGCCGCTCGGCGGCGTGGATCACCACGTCGGCCACGCCGATCAGCTTCTTCTCGACCGCGGTCGCCGTTCGTTGCTTCTGGGCCATGGGGGCGTCCTACCTTCTCTTGCGTGCGGTGGGCCTGGCCTTCGCGCGCGCCTTGGTCGTTCCCTTACGTCCCGAGCGCCTGGCGCCCTTCGCCCCGTCGCCGGCTCCGCTCGGCGGAGGGCCGCCGTTCGTCTTGGCGACGCCGTTCGGCGCCCCCGCCGTCGCCGCGTCGGCGACCGGCGCGGGCACCTCGCCCTCGACGCCCTCGGGCGTCACGATGATCGAGTGCGGCAGGCCTTCGGGGCCGCTTCCATTCTGCCCCAGGAGCTCGTCGGTCTTTTCGCCGCCGGTCCGCTTCATGGCCATCTTCTGGAGCTGGTCCTTCAGCTTCGCGGTGGCCAGCTTGCCGCCCTTGAGACGGTTGCACGACGCGACGACTTCCTCGATGTAGAGCTCGAAGATGTTGCGCCGGCGGAACTCGCTGTGGGCGCGCTCGCGCCGCCGGAGGAACGCGCCGAGCCGCCGGCCGCACTCGCGCAGCGCCAGCGTGATCTCCTTGCGAATCTCGTCGTACTCGGCGATCGCTTCCTTGGACTCGCTGGTGAACGGGACCCAGACCGACGCCATGTGGACGAAGATCACCATCGGGCCCGACGGCACGGCGCCGCGGGACTGCGCCACGCCGTAGTTGCGCCACGTCGTGTCGAGCACGGACTTGTAGCTGACACAGGCCGACTGCTGATAGAGGAGCGGCACCCGGTTCGCGTAGCGGATGACGCGGGCGAGCTCGTGATCGTTCTCCGCGGCCTCCCCTTCCGCGAGCGAGATTTCCTTCTTCGCCTGGCTCTCCGGCGCCGGCTCCGGTCCCTTGCCGTAGGCCAAGCCCGCCTCGATCACGAAGGGATTGCCGCGATACACCGCGGGCGGCCGGGTCACCGCGGTGTAGAACTCCCCTTTGATCTGCTGGTACAGGCCCGCGAGGATCGCCTTCTCCCCGATCGGCGAGAGGCAATTGGTGGGCGGCGCCATGATCTTGGTGGCCTGGATGCCCTTGTAGAGGTTCTCGGCGGCCTGCCCGTGAACGTCTCGCGGACGGGCGCGCGGCGAGAGGCTCGCGGCCTTGCAGATGTCCTCGGCGAGGCGCGGCGATACCCGGCTGAAATCACCGGACAGGAACCCCGAGAGCCAATGGCTCTTGGTATCCTGGAGCATCTTCAACAGCATCCCGAGCTCGATCCCGTAGGGATGCGGCTTGATCTCGCGCGGCGACGCGGGGAGCTGCTCGTACGTGCGGCGAAACTCCTTCGTCTCCCCTTCCGGAGTGACGTAGGTCATCTTGACGTGCGGGTTGGCGATGATCGTCTGCTCGACGTATTCGTCGACCGAGGCCCGCCCTTTCTGATAGCGGCCCTCGACTTCCATCGTCACCTGGGTCCCCCGCGGGGACTCCCAGTCGATCTGCTTCTTCTCGAGAATCAGCGGCTCGTTCTTCTTGGTATCGATCTGGACTTCGAAGTAGTGCGCGGGCGCCCTCGCGTTCGTGCGCGAGATGATCCGCACGGGCTTGCCGGTCGTGAGCTGTCCATACATGCCGGCTGCCGAGATGCCGATCCCCTGCTGGCCGCGGCTCATGCGCAGCCGATGGAACTTCGAGCCGTACAGGAGCTTCGCGAAGATCGGCGGAATCTGCTGGCGGACGATGCCGGGGCCGTTGTCGGCGACCGTGATCCGGAAGCGGGTCGCCTGGCTCGCCGGCGGCGGCGGTCCGCCGTTGGCGACGGGCTCGAGCTTGACGACCACGTCCGGGAGGATCCCGGCTTCCTCGCAGGCGTCGAGCGCGTTATCGACGGCCTCTTTCACGCACGTCAGCAGCGCCTTTCGTGGATTGTCGAACCCCAGCAGATGGCGGTTCTTGGTGAAGAACTCGGAGACCGAGATCTCCCGCTGGCGCGCCCCCATCTCGACGGCGGTCATCGTCGGCTTGGGCGGCGGCGCGGGCGTCACGGCAGGAACGGGAGGCGGGGGGCTTACGTTGCGGCTGGCGGCTGCCAAAGGCTCTCTCGCATATGCCCCCATAGAAACAAAGTCCCGGGCATGGGCCAAGTTTTACCGGCGGCACCCCGAAGCCGAAACGCGTTCGCGGGGGGCGTCAGCCGGCGAGACCGAGGGCCTCCTCCGGCGCGGCCACGGTCACACCGGGGTGGCGGTGCTGCCGAGCTGGCGCGCCCACAGCCGCGCGAACGGGCCGCCATCCCGTCGCAGCAGCTCCGCGGGAGGCCCTTCCTCGAGGAGGGCGCCATCGTCGAGGACGACGACGCGGTCGGCATGGCGGATGGTCGACAGGCGATGGGCCACGATGAACGTCGTCCGGCCCTTCATCAAACGCTGGAGGGCGTCGAGCACCGCCGACTCGGTGTGGGCGTCGAGGGCCGACGTCGGCTCGTCGAGGACGAGGATCGGCGCGTCCTTGACGAAGGCGCGCGCGATCGCCAGCCGCTGCTGCTCGCCGATCGACAGGGTCATGCCGCGCTCGCCGATCCCCGTCGCGTAGCCGTGGGGCAAGTGGTTGATGAAGGCGGCGGCGTTGGCGGCGACGGCGGCGGCTTCGATCTGCTCGCGCGTGGCGTCCGGCCGACCGTAGGCGATGTTCTCCGCCACGGTGATCGGCAGGATGAACGACTCCTGGAGCACGATCGCGATCTGGGCCCGTAAGCTCTTGACGGAGAGCGAGCGCACGTCGTGGCCGTCGATCGTGATCCGGCCGGACCACGGGTCGAAGAAGCGCAACAGGAGGCTCACCAGTGTGCTCTTCCCCGCGCCGGTGGCGCCGACGATCGCGACCACCTCGCCGGGCTTGACGTCGAGCGTGAGCCCGTGCACGACCGGGCGCCGGGCCTCGTAGCCGAAGGTCACGTCGTCGTAGCGGACGTGGCCGATCAGCCGAACCTGGGTCGCGCCAGGCTGATCGACCACGTCGGGCGCGGTGTCGAGGAGATCGACCACTCGCTCGGCGTTGGCCACCGCGTACTGCACGGTGGAGGCCGTGTGGGCGAGCTCGTTGAGCGGGGTGTAGAGCGCGGCGAGATACGAAAGGAAGACGAGGATGGTCCCCGCCGTCACCGTGCCCTCGAGCGCGTAGCGACCGCCCACCCACATGATCGACGCGGTGCCGATCGCCGTGACCAGCCCCACTGCGAGCTTGAAGGCCATGTCCGCGATGCTCGATCGCTCGTACGCGGCGACCGTGGCGGCGGCCTGCCGGCGGAAGCGATCGGACTCGGCGTCCTCGCGGCCGAACGCCTGGACCGCGGGTATTGCGGTCAGCGTCTGCTGCACGCCCGCCATCAGGTGCGCTTCGCGATCGCGCCGCTCGCGGGCCCACACGTGCATCGGCCGGCCGAAGCCGTAGATGAACAGGCCCAGGAACGGCACCACGCCGAGCGCCAGTAGTGTCAGCGCGGGTTCGAGCCGCCACATGACCACGAACATCGCGCCCAGTGTCAGGAGCGACTGCGCCACCGGTAACGCGGTCCCGTTGACGAGCATCTGCAGGCAGTATGGGTCGCCAGTGACGCGCGCGACCGAGTCACCGACGGGGCGGCGGCTGTGGAACGCGAGCGACAGCCGCTGAACGTGCGCGAACAGGTCGGCGCCGAGCGCGTAGACCATGCGCTGTCCCAGTCGCACGGAGGTCACCAGCGACACCGTGGCGAGCGTGGAGCCCCCGAGGAAGATCACGATGGTGGCGACGCTGGCCCACGCGAGCAGCGCGTTCGCGCTCTGCCCGCCCGGGAGGGCGGCGACCAGGGCGGCGAAGCCGGGTGGCAGCGGCTGGCCCCCGAGCACGTGATCGATCAAGAGCTTCATCGGCCACGGCCGCAGGAGGTCGACGGCGACCCCGGCGCCCATCGCCCCGAGCATGATCGCGATCGCGCGCGGGTGGGTTCTGAGATAGGGCAGGAGCCGGCGAAGCGTCCTCAACGCACCCAGGTTTCACTGTCGGTCGCGAGCTCGTGGATCGCTTCGTGGAGGAGTCGCGCGGCGCCGCCGTAGTCCGTGAGGGCGCGCAAGACGAGCCCGACCGCGCCGGCCGCGAACAGGCTCGCGGCGAACCAGGCATGGGCGGCGGTGGCGCCGACCGCCAACCCGGCGGTGACCGAGACCGACGCGACCGCGATCCGCGACCATCGCGGCCACACGCGGAATCGCGTGAGCTGCCGGCCGCGTCCATGCTCTTCCGGCCCGGCCAGGAGCCGGGCCGCCGCGAGGCATCCTTGCCGGAGCTCGAGGTCCCATCGGTCCCAGTCTCCGCCGCGCACCACCGTTTGCCCCTGCCCGCGGAGCCACGACTCGAGGGCGGCGAGGCGCTCGGTCGGCGCGCGCCAATGCTCGCTCCACAACGCCAGCGTCCGCGCGCGCGGCGTCACGAGGGCGGGAACACCCCGCCGACGCCACAACGTGAGGCCATGCTTCACCCGACCAACGAGACGCGCGATCGGCTGGAGCACGTGCAGAAGGGCGATGACCGCGCGCAGCCGAACGCGATCGCGCGGCGACACGTAGGCGATGGGCAAGTGCGCTCGCCGCGCCGCGACGATCGCGCGGGCGAGCGGCGCCCCGAGGGCCAGCCCGAACAGCGGCCACGCGGTCCGCAGCGGGGTCCACTCGAACCCGAGGAGACCCAGCACGGCGAGCATGGGGACCACGAACCACCACTCGGGCATCGACAGGAACGACGTGAGCGGACCGGGCGTCCGCTCGTAGAGCGACTGGAAGAGCGCCGTGCCCCAGCTGCCCTGGTAGATGCGGCCGCGCTGGAGCAGACGCGCGACGCGCCCGGGGCCGTACAGGCGGCCGGACCACGACGCGTGCCCGGCGCCGTTGTGCTTCTCGGGCCACTTCCCGGCCAGCAGCGCCTCGGCCCGCCCGTAGCCGGCCTGCTGCTTCCAGTAGGTGCGGATCGAGTTCCGCCGATGGTGCCACACGAGCGCCGCCGGGTGGAAGCCGATGGTCCATTCGCGCGCGGTCAAGCGCCAGCAGACGTCGACGTCGTCGCCGGCGGCGCGGAACCTGGGATCGAACCCACCGATGGCTTCGAGCGCGCTCTTCTTGAAGGCCATGTTGCAGCCGGGCACGTGCTCGGCCTCGCGGTCGGTGAGGAGCACGTGAATCGGCCCGCCCGGCGACAACGCCACGGCGTCGGCGATGAGCCCGTCGCCCGGCGGCGGAAGGTTCGGGCCCCCGACCGCGACGTGGTCGCTCGTCAAGAACGTCCACGCCACGTAGCGAAGCCAGTCGGGGTCGGGCCACGCGTCGTCGTCGATGTAGGCGACGATCTCGCCCGTCGCCGCGCGCAGCCCGGTGTTGCGCGCGTTGCTGAGCCCGCGGTTCGGCGTGCTGATCACGCGCACCGGATACTCGCGGGCGATCAGGGCGGTGTCGTCGGTCGAGCCGTCGTCGACCACGATCACCTCGAGGTCGGGATAGTCGAGCTCGACGAGGCCATTGAGCGTGTCGCGGATCGTGCGAGCGCCGTTGTAACTGCAGACCACCACGGACATGCGCGGCCACGCGACGCACTTGGCGAACGGGAGCTCGGTGGTGGCCTGGCGCACCGCCGCGAGGGCGGGCTTGGGCTCGCGCCGGCGGTTCGTCAGACCGAAGTCCCAGTCCTCGATGTCGTCCCCGCCGCGATGCCACTCGTCGGTCCACGCGAACACGAACGCGCCAGCGCAGCCGCTGCTGAATGCCGTGCGGAGCTCCCAGTCGAGGACTGCGGCCTGACACGCCTCGCCGTTTCGCCGGCTGTCGAGCCCGACCTCGCCCAGCAGGAGCGGGCGGTCACCCGCCAGGTTGTGCAAGCGGGCCAGATAGGCGCTCAGGCGGTCGGCGGCCTCGAGATAGACGTTGAAGCACACGAAATCCACGAACGGGAGCTCGAGGTATTCGGTCGACGGGTAGTTGATGTACGTGACGAGCGCGCCGGGATCGGCCTCGCGCACTTCGTTGGTGAGTCGCTCGATGAACCGCTCGACCCGGCGCGCGCCGTGCCAGCGAACCACCGGAGCCGGGATCTCGTTGCCGACGGCATAGCCGAGGACGGCCGGATGACCGGCGCACAGGGCGGCGGACACGCGAACGCGTGTGGCGATCGTCCGGGCACGGCGCCGATCGTCGAGGAAGGCGACGTGCTGCTCCCAGGGGAGGCCGACCAGCACCTGGATGCCGTGACCGTACGCCGCATCGAGGAGCCATCGGGGAGGTACCGTGTAGGTGCGGATCGCGTTGACACCGTTCTCGGCCATCGCTTCGAAGTCGCGGGCGACGGCAGACATACGGCCGTACTGGTGGCCCGTGGCATCGGGTCGGAACGTGCCATACGTGACGCCGCGAACCCAGATCTTGTTGTCGCCGCGGAAAAGGAAGCGGCCCCGGACGTGCGGCCTTTGCAACGGCGGTCGGGCCGCCATTCCCTGGGAACCATTCCCATTCGGTGATCCCGACCATGGTTCAGCGAGTTTGGCCATTTTTTGAGCGGCGGCGGCCTCCGACCGAGCGAGACCCCGCGCTCGGATGGCCTTCACAGGCACGCCGCGTGCCAATCGCTTCGACATTTCGCCAGCGTCATGGAAGTGCGGTCGACAACGGATCGCGAGGACGATCGTCACCATCGAGGTCCGGGAAAACCCGGACCCTCAACGGTCCTGCGTGTGTACTCCATAGCGACACACCCCGCGTAAACTTTACACTTCTGTCGCGAGGCGCGCGCCGCCGGCCGTCGCGGAGGCTTGGGGCCCGCCGGCCGAGGGGCGGCTGTAAACAGTGGAGCATCCACACGTTTGGCTCCTGATAGTCCGCCTGGTCGCGCATGCCGATCGACGCGAATCGCCTGAAAGGCATCGGGGGCGACGTAGCGGCCTCTCTCCGGGTATTGCCTCACGGCGTGATCCGTAGAAACCCTCGCGCCGAGCCGCTGAATCTTCCCA
>QHSI01000059.1:0-17643 GCA_003221515.1 Candidatus Rokuibacteriota bacterium | reverse complement strand
TCCAAGGCCGCCGAGGCCTTGCCCGGGGGCGACGGGTGGCAGTTCGAGCCCAAGTGGGACGGCTTTCGTACGCTCGTGTTCCGTGACGGCGACGAGGTTCTGCTCCAGAGCCGCGACGAGAAGCCGATGAACCGCTACTTCCCGGAGCTCGTCGCCCCTCTCGCCGCGGCGCTGCCCGAGCGCTGCGTCGTCGACGGCGAGATCGTCATCGTCGGAGCGGACGGGCTCGACTTCGAGGCGCTGCTGCTCCGAATCCACCCGGCGGCCTCGCGGGTGAAGCTGCTGGCGGCAGAGTCCCCGGCGTCGTTCGTGGCCTGGGACCTGCTGGCGCTGGGCGACGAGGATCTGCGTGCGATGCCGCTCGCGGCGCGGCGCGAACGGCTCGAGCGCGAGCTCGCCGACGCGGCCCCGCCCGTACACGTGTCACCGGCCACGCGCGATCGTGCCCTGGCCGAGGACTGGTTCCGCCGCTTCGAGGGCGCCGGGCTCGACGGGGTCATGGCCAAGCGTCTGGACGAGCCCTACGGCGCCGGCGAGCGCACGATGATCAAAGTGAAGCACGCGCGCACCGCCGACTGCGTCGTGGCCGGCTTCCGCTGGCACAAGAACGGCGCCGGCACGATGGTCGGCTCGCTCCTGCTCGGCCTCTACGACAACGACGGCACGCTGCACCACGTCGGCGTCACCGCGTCCTTCACCAACGTGGTTCGCCAGCGGCTCGTCGCCGAGCTGGCGCCCCTTCGAGAGAACGCGCTCGCACGGCATCCCTGGCGTGACTGGGCCGAAGCGCAGGAAGAGGCGAACGAGACGGGCCAACGCATGCCCGGCGCCAGCAGCCGCTGGAACCGCGGCAAGGACCTGAGCTGGGAGCCGCTGCGGGCCGAGCGCGTCTGCGAGGTCGCGTACGACCACATGCAGGGCACTCGTTTTCGCCACGCCGCGCAGTTCGTGCGCTGGCGCGCCGACAAGGGCCCGCAAGACTGCCGCTACGATCAGCTGGAGGTCACGCCGGCCTATGAGCTCGAGCGCGTCTTCGGCGCACGCGACGCGCGCCGCGCGGAGTCCCACGGATCGTAGTCTGGATCCGGCGGCTCCTCGGCAGGACGCTCGCCCTGGGGCACGTGGCGCAGGTTGACCCGGATGCGCGTCCACGTGCTCGACCGGCCCCGCATCGAATCGACGAGCACGTCGTCCACTTCGAGTCGCGCCGCGGCCGTCGGATGGCGCGCCGTCCAGCGCTCCAGCCCGGCGCGCGCGTCCGCCTCGTGCTCCGCCTTGGCGATCGTGATGAGCGGCTGGCGCGATCGCCGCCCGCCGCCGGCCTTCGTGCTCACGCCGTTCTCGGGGCCGCCCATGTCGCGCTTGCGCCGCGAGGGCGTGACGCGGGGCGGCTCGTCGTCCCCTCTTTTGTAGTGGGGCGGCCAGGGCGCGTCGCCGAGGCCCGCGGCTTCCTGCGCGGCCGAGAGCTCGAGCAGCCCGGCCAGCGATCCCGCGGTGGCGTCGATTCCGGCCGACGCGTCGCCGCGCTCGGCCAGGCGCGCCGGCGCGCTGACGAGCGTGAAGGCCGAGGGATCACAGTCGGCCACTTCCTCCCACGCCAGCGGCATCGAGACGCGGGCGTCTCGCGTCGGGCGCACCGACCAGGCCGACGCCACCGTGCGGTCCTTGGCGTTCTGGTTGTAATCGAGGAAGACGCCGTGCCGCTCTTCCTTCCACCACTTGCTGGTCGCCCGCTCCGGCGCGCGCCGCTCCACCTCGCGCGC
Source organism: Candidatus Rokuibacteriota bacterium (assembly GCA_003221515.1). GTDB lineage: Bacteria > Methylomirabilota > Methylomirabilia > Rokubacteriales > CSP1-6 > AR31. Next base: position 15,880 of record QHSI01000059.1, on the reverse strand, counting down.
GAGCGCCAGCGCCGCGCGCCGCACCTGATCGAAGCTCCAGCGCGGTTGGATCCGCACGTTGACGTGCATGCCGCGCGAGCCCGAGGTCTTGGGCCAGCCGTACAGGCCGCGCTCGTCGAGCACGTCGCGGACGATCAGCGCCACGCGCCTCACGTCGTCCCATCCGATCCCTGGGCCCGGATCGAGGTCGACGCGCAGCTCGTCGGGATGCTCGAGGTCGTCGACGCGCACCGGGTGCGGATTCAGGTCGATGCACCCGAGGTTGACGATCCACAGAAGCTGCGCCGCGTCGCGCACGACGACCTCTTGCGCCGTGCGGCCCGAGGGAAACCGCAGCTCCACGGTCTCGATCCAGTCGGGGTGCTGCGCGGGGGCCCGCTTCTGGAAGAACGCCTCGCCCTCGGCGCCGTCCACGTAGCGCTTGAGCACGATCGGGCGCGCCGCGATGCCCAGCAGCGCCCCCTCCGCGACGGCCGCGTAGTACTTCGCCAGATCGAGCTTGGTGTGGCCGGCGTGCGGAAAGTACACCTTGTCCGGGTTGGTGATCACCACCTCGCGACCCGCGACTTCCAGGACGGTCGGCCGCGCCTTCGCCATGGCGGGCGTGAGTGCTCTACGTGGCCCAGAGCCGCCTGGACGCCAGCTCGGCGCCCGCGGCCAGCGCGCGGAACTTCGCCCACATCACGGTGGGGTGTTGCCGCTGGTACATGGCGCCCTGGGCGAAACCGCAGTCGGCGCCCGCGATCACCCGATTTCGCCCGACGACACCGGCGAAGTTCACGAGTCGTTCGGCGATGGTTTCGGGATGCTCGACCACCGCGGTCGTGTGCGCGATCACGCCCGGGATCAGGATCTTGTCGTCGGGCAGCTTGACGTCCTTCCAGATCCGCCACTCGTACGAGTGGCGCGGCGTCGCCGCTTCGACGGAGTAGGCCTGGGCCTTGACCCGCAGCATGAGGTCGACGATGTCCTTCAGCGCGAGGTCGCCCTCGTGCGGGCCCTGCCAGCTTCCCCAGCAGAGGTGGTAGCGCACCCGGTCCTCGGGGAGACCGGCCAGCGCGTGGTTCAGCGCGTCGATGTTCATCGCCTGCGTCTTTCGATAGTCCGTGAGCGAGGGAGCGGGGATGATCATGTCCCACGTCTCGCCGAGGCCGGGGTCGTCGATCTGCAGAATGAATCCGGCGTCGACGATGGCCTTGTATTCGGTCTTCAGCGCCTCCGCGATGGCGAACCGGTAGGCCTCCTCGGTCGGGTAGTACTGATTCTGGTCGCGGCCCACCATCCCGGGGGCGACCGCGGGCAGGAACGCCTCCTGGACGCCCACGCCCTGAAGGGCGGCCTTGAAGTTTGCGATATCGCGTCGCAAGAGATCTTGACCCTTGTAGGCGATCGGCCCGGTGCAGACGGACGGCGGCGCCGACGGCGGCATCGCCGCCGGCAGGTACGTTTCGTAGTATTCGCGGAAGGCGCGCCATTCACGCCGCGTGTCGAGCCGCCTCGCCCAGGATCCGCTCGTATTCGACGCGGGCACGTTGGGATCGCCCGGCGCCATCGGCGTGAAGCCCGTGAGCCGCTCGTCCGTGTAGCCGAGGAAGCTCGTCTTGCTCATCTCGCCGTCGGAGACGACGTCGATCCCACTCTCCGCCTGCTTGCGCACGACATCGGCCACGGCGCTTCGGACACGCCGGGCCAGCTCTTCGGCGTCGACGGGCTGGCCCTGCAGTCGCGCCCGCAGCAGCTCCCGGACGCTTGCCGGGCGCGGGATGCTTCCGACGTGGGTCGTGAGGACGCGATTGGTGCTAGTCTTCATGGCGCCACCCCCATGAAAGGAGACGGACATGCCAAGCATTGAACACCACGGCGCTTCGATCTACTACCAGGAGTTCGGTCGGGGGTTTCCCATCCTCACGTTCGCGCCGGCGGGCTTGCAGTCGACCATCGAAGTCTGGAGCCGCCCCGGCTGGCACACCTACTCGGCCGATCACATCGCCGTGCTGGATCATCTGGGCATCGACCGGTGCCATCTGTACGGCCAGTGCATCGGCGGATCCTTCATCATGAGCCTGCTGAAGGCTCAGCCGCAGCGCATCGCGTGCGCCGTGCTCGCGCAGCCCATCGGACGAGTGGGCGCGATGGCGCCCGGTCGCGCCGCCAGGTTCAACGCGTGGGCCGAGACCCTCACCGACCATCCCGAGGCTACGCCACAAGTCTTGGATGCGTTCCACCAGAACCTCTACGGCGCGGGCTTCGTCTACAGCGCGGATCGGGCGTTCGTCGGAAGCTGCCAGACGCCCTGCATGGTGCTGGCGGGGAACGACGAGGCGCATCCGTACCCGATCTCCGAGGAAGTCGCCAAGCTGCTTCCCAGATGCGAGTTCATCCCGGAGTGGAAACAGGGCACGCCCCTGGCGGCGGCGAGAGCCCGGATCAAGGAGTTCCTGGCGAAGCACACGCCCGCACGCTGATCGCCCTCAGGCTCGTCGGGCCAGGTTGCGCGCGATGAACGCCCGCACCATGTCGTGCGCTCGGTCCGTCTGCGGCCCGGGCTTGGCGACCCACTCGTGCTCGCAGCCTTCGAAGACGTGCAGCTGGCAGTCACCGCCGGCCGCGCGGTACGAGGCGGCGAATTTCTCCTGCACCGCGGGCAGCACGTTGTCGTCGAGGGCGCCCTGCATGATCAGCAGCGGCGGCAGCGTCACCGCCTCGCGGCGATCGAGAATCGCCTGGGGATTCCCCTCCTGGATGGTGTCCCACGGCTGGAAGTACGTCTTGTTGTTCTTGATCATCCCCTCGCGCCTCATCTTCTCGGCCTGCTGGTAGCGCGCGAAGGTGTCGCTGATCGGCGAGCGTGTCGCCACGTACGCCACGGTCGCGTCGACGTTCGGAGCGGCCGGGAACGGAATCGCGTTGTACCGCGCGTCCCGCGGGCGCAGGCCGAGCAGCTCGGCGACGTGGCCGCCGCTGGAGCTGCCGAGCACGCCGAGGTTCGCGGCGTCGCCATTCCACTCGGCCGCCCTCGCCTTGAGCCAGCGGACTCCGTAGTTCCCGTCCTGGACCGACGCGGGATACGGTGCTTCCGGCGCGAGCGTCAAGTCGACGGCGACCACCACCACGCCGCTCGCCGCGACCGCGCGGTCCATCGGCTCGTTGGCGAAGCGGTCCTTGTTGTTCCAGGCGCCGCCGTGCAGGTCGAGGAGCGTCGGGAACGGTCCGCCGCCTTGCGGCTGGTAGATGCGGGCCAGCAGGGTCCGCCCGCTCACCGCGCGCCGGAACTCGACCTCGCTCACCTTGAGCTCGAACTTCGCCGCCGGATCGTAGGCTGTCTTCGTCATGGGTCCTCCTGTCGCACGGTTCGCCTGGGCGGGGGCCGACCACAGCGTCGAGACGAGGGGCGCGCCGACCACGCCCAGCGCGGCCGCCTTGAGGAGCTCCCGTCGTCCGAGCCGCCGTTCCACGCCGGCCTCCTACACGAGCTTCAGGTTCTTCAACGGCAGGCTGCGGACTGGCTTGCCGGTGGCCGCGAAGATCGCGTTGAGGACCGCCGGCGTCACCACCGAGATCGTCGGCTCGCCCACCCCGCCCCAGAAGTCGAACGTCGGGACGATCACCGTCTCGACCTTCGGCATCTCGGCCAGACGCAACATCTGATAGCGATCGAAGTTCAGGTCGGTCATGCGCCCGTTTTCCACCTTGCACTCGCCGTAGAACGCGGCGGTGAGGCCGTAGGCCACCGAGCCTTCGACCTGCGCGGCAATCTGATCGGGATTGACCGCGTGGCCGCAATCGAGCGCCAGGACCATGCGGTGCACTTTCACCTTGCCCTCGCCGCTCACCGACACTTCCGCGACCGCGGCCGAGTAGCTCCCGTATCCCATGAACTGCGCGATACCGCGATGGACGCCCGCCGGGAGCGGCGTGCCCCAGCGGCCCTTGGCCGCCGCGGCGTTGAGGACGGCGAGGTGCTTGGGATGCTGGCCCATGAGGGCGCGGCGGAACTCCAGCGAGTCGGTGCCGGCGGCGCGCGCCGCTTCTTCGATGAAGCACTCCATGTACACGGCGTTCTGGTTGGTGTTGACGCCGCGCCACGGGCCAACGGGCACGTGGGTGTTGCGCATCGCGTACTCGATCAGCAAGTTGGGCACGGTGTACCCGAGCTGGGCGTCGCCGGGCCGCGCGGTGTATCCCTGGAGCTGGCGATCGTCCTTGCCGTTCGCCACCATGGCCGGATTCACGAACGCGTTGATCGACTGGCCGGAGATGCGCATGTGCAGCCCGACCAGGCTGCCCTTGTCGTCGAGGCCCGCGGCCAGCTTGCACTGTGAGATCGGCCGGTAGAAGTCGTGGGCCATGTCCTCTTCGCGCGACCAGATCATCTTGACCGGCACGCCCGGGAACTGCTTGGCGATGTTGACGGCCTGGCGGACGTAGTCCTGATTGCCGCCGCGCCGGCCGAATCCACCGCCCAGGTCGTGCCGGTAGACCTCGCACTTCTCCAGCGGCACGCCCGACTGCTCCGACAGGGCGGCCAGCGACGCCTCGGAGTTCTGCGTGGCCACCCAGCACTCGGCGCGGTCCGCCGAGAGCTTCACGGTGCAGTTCATCGGCTCCATCGTCGCGTGGGCCAGGAAGGGCGTGCTGTACACCGCTTCGATCTTCTTGGACGCGCCCTGGATGGCGCCGATCGCGTCGCCTTCGTTCCGGAACGCGTAGGCCTCGCTCACCGTCAGGCCTTCCTCGAGGTGCGACGCGATCGTGGCGCTCGACTGGGACGCGCCGGCGCCCTCGTCCCAGACGATCGGCAGCGCCTCGAGCGCCGACTTCGCCCGCCACCACGTGTCGGCGACGACCGCGACGGTCGAGTCGTTCACCTTGACGACGCCCCGGACGCCCGGGCGGCCGGCGATGCGCGTCTCGTCGTAGCTGACGAGCTTGCCGCCGAACACGGGGCACGCCTTGATGGCGGCGTTGAGCATGCCGGGCAGCCTCACGTCGAGCGCGTAGACCTTGCTGCCGTTGAGCTTGTCCGCCGTGTCCAGGCGCTTCATCGGCTTGCCAGCGATCTTCCAGTCCTTGGGATCCTTGAGCGTGATGCTCTTCGGGTCCGGCGGCGTCAGCTTCGCCGCCGCGGCGGCGACCTTGCCGTAGGTCGTCTTGCGTCCGGAGGCCGCGTGCGTGATGACGCCGCTGGCCACGCTGACCTCGCCGACCGGCACCTTCCACTCGTCGGCCGCGGCCTGCAGCAGCATCAGGCGCGCGGCCGCGCCGCCGCGGCGGACGTAGTCGTGCGAGGTGCGGATGCCGCGGCTGCCGCCCGTCGACATCTCGCCCCAGACGCGCTTGCGCGCGAGGTTCTCGCCGGGCGTGATCGACTCGGTGGCGACTTTCTTCCAGTCGCACTCGAGCTCCTCGGCGACGAGCTGGGCGAGGCCGGTGCGCGTGCCCTGCCCCATCTCCGAGCGCGCGATGCGAATGACACAGGTGTCATCGGGCTTGACGACCACCCAGGCGTGGACTTCGACGCCGTCGCCGGCGGTCTTGGCTTCGGCGGGCGTTCCGAACGGCAGGCGGACGCCGAGTGCCAGGCCACCGCCCGCGACCGCCGTACCGACGATGAAGCTGCGGCGCGAAAGATTCTGGTTCATGTCACGCCTGCTTTCTGCCGGCGGCCACGTGCACCGCCGCCCGGATCCGCTGATAGGTGCCGCAACGGCAGACGTTCGACATCGCGTCGTCGATCTCCTGGTCGGTCGGCTTCGGCTTCTTCCTCAGCAGCGCCGCCGCGGCCATGATCTGACCGGACTGGCAATAGCCGCACTGCGGGACGTCGAGCGCCGCCCACGCCTTCTGCACCGGATGCGAGCTCGTGGACGACAGTCCCTCGATCGTCACGATCTTGTCGGTGGGCTTCACGCCCCCGACGGGAACGACGCATGAGCGCACGAGCTCGCCGTTGACGTGCACGGAGCAGGCGCCGCACTGGGCGACCCCGCAGCCGTACTTGGTGCCGGTCAGCCCGACCTGCTCGCGGATCGCCCACAGGAGCGGCGTGTCGGGCTCCACCTGCACGTCGCGGATCTTGCCGTTGACGTTGAGCTTGGCCATGTGCGTCCTCCCGTTTATCGCCGCGCCTCGGTCGGCGGGGCCCAGCCCCGCGACGGCCTGCGGCGCACATCACGACTCGCCTGGACGGCGATTGCGCGCCCATCGTCGCTCAGATCAGGGGCGATTTAAAGCCCTGATTGACGTCTTGACCGCGAGCCCGCGGCGGGGCAGCATTGGCTCCGCTGCGGGGCGACCCGACGGTAGAACGTTCCAACACGTCACACGGAGGAAGGCGCACATGGCGCACACTTACCAGACCGACCAGTACGAGGGCATGATCGCCGAAACAGTATCGATGCGCGGGCACAACGGGGACACGATCGGCGCCTACGTGGCGCGACCGCTGGGCTCGGGCCCATTCCCGGGCATGGTCGTCATCCACCACGCCCCGGGCTGGGACGAGTGGTACCGGGAGTGCACTCGCCGCTTTGCCCACCACGGCTATGTGGCGATCTCGCCGAACCTTTACCACCGCGACGGCCACGGCACCCCCGAGGACGTCGGGGCGAAAGTGCGGGCGGCCGGCGGCGCCCCGGACGCGCGGGTGCTCGGCGACCTCGACGGCGCCAACGCCTGGCTGCGCTCGCTGCCGTACGTCACCCGCAAGGTCGGCATCTTCGGCACGTGCTCGGGAGGCCGGCAGGCGTTTCTCGCCGGCTGCCGCCTGAAGGGCCTGGACGCGGTGCTCGAGTGCTGGGGCGGGCGCGTGGTCATGTCGAAGGAAGAGCTCACCCCGAATCAGCCGGTGGCCCCCATCGAATACACCAAGGAGCTCTCGGCCCCGATCCTCGGTCTCTTCGGCAACGAGGACAAGTCACCGACGCCCGAGCAGGTCAACGCGCACGAGGCCGAGCTGAAGAAGCACGGCAAGCAGTACGAGTTCCATCGCTACGACGGCGCCGGCCACGGCTTCTTCTACTACGACCGCCCGGCGTACCGTCAGGAGCAGGCCATGGACGGCTGGAAGAAGCTCTTCGCGTTCTGCGAAAAGACGCTGCGGTAGGCGGACACGAGGAACCCAGCCATGTGCACGATGATTGCGCACCAGGTGCAGGTCATGGGCCGCGGCAAGAGCGGCCCGGAGTGGTTCGAGGTTCGCGAGGCCAACGTCTCGTACGATCACCCGTACGATCTGCCGCTCGAGCACGCGCTCAACATCGACTTCGTCAACGAGGCCCTGGGCCCGGGCGCGCGGGTGGCGGTAGAGCTGAGCGTGGACGCGGCGCGCCAGCTCGTGAAGACCATCGAAGCCGTGCTCGCGCAGGCCGACCAGCGCGGCGTGCTGGAGGACCTGCCGGTCGTAGCGACGCCGAGTCTCGGGCCGTCGGCGTAACGGCGCAGCGGAGCCACGCGGCGCAGTGAGATCCTGCGCCGCGTGACTACCGGCCACCTGCTCTTCGAGAGCACTTCAAGCGCACCGGCGATTCGCGCGGCGTTGGGTAGGAGTCGCAGCTTCTCGCCGGCCCTGGCGTCGGATACGCTTGGCGTCATGACCGATGAGCTCTTCGAGCGCCGCATCGTGCGCGTCACCGGCCGGCTCGACGATGACGCTGCGGCGAAGGCGGCGGCGACGCTCCTAGCGCTGGACGCCAGCGGGAGCCGGCCCATCGAGCTCTACCTGAACAGCCCCGACGGAGCGCTCGGGGCGACCTTCGTGCTGATCGACACGGCCGACACGCTGCGCTCTGCGCTCCGCGTGCTGTGCCTGGGCCAGGTCGGTGGGCCGGTCATCGCCGTGACCGCGGCCGCCGATCACCGCGCCGCGGCGCCGCACGCCCGGTTCCGCCTTTCCCAGCCGACGGCGCGGTTCGCCGGCACCCCACAGGAGATCGCGGCGCAGAACCGGCAGCAGCAGGACCTTCTGTGGAAGCTCTACGGACGTCTGGCCCGGCGAACCCGACGGCCGGCGGAGGAGATCGCCGAAGACATGCGGCGCGGGCGCTACCTCGACGCACGGGAAGCGCTCGAGTACGGCCTCATCGACGAGATCATCGCCACCCGCGATGACGGATTGTGATAGAGAGGCGCTATGAGAGACACCACGCACTGGGTCGGCACCTGGACCGCGACTCCTGCGCCCGCGGAGGGCGCCGCCTTCGCCAACCACACGCTGCGCATGATCCCCCGGGTCAGCATCGGTGGCAGCAGGCTGCGCGTGCGCATCTCGAACGCCTATGGCATTCGCCCGCTGGCCATCGGCGCGGCGCGTGTCGGCCTGCACAGCACGGGGCCGGCGGTCGTGCCGGGCTCTAACCGTCGGCTCACCTTCGGCGGCGAGCCCGGCGCCACGATCGCGGCCGGCGCGCTGGTCGTCAGCGATCCGGTCGAGCTGACGTTCGCGCCCCTGGCGGACCTGGCCGTCAGCGTGCACCTGCCCGGCGATCTACCGGTCAGCTTCGGGATCACCGGCCGCTATGCCCGGCAGACCAACTACGTCTCGCCGCCCGGTAATTTCGCGGCCGAAGAGGTCATGCCGGTCGGTCGCCTCACCGACGACTGGTACTTCGTCTGCGGCATCGACGTCGTCGCGCCGAGGGAGACGGGCGCCATCGTCGCGGTGGGCGATTCGCTCACCGACGCCAATATCTCCACTCACGACGGCCATCACAGCTGGCCCTCGCAGCTCGCGCGCCGGCTCATGGCGCGGCAGCACGGTCGGCCGATGGCGGTGATGAACCAGGGGCTCGGCGGCAACCGCATCCTGCACGACATCCGGGGCGACAGCGGACTACGCCGCTTCGACCGTGATGTGCTGGCGCAGCCCGGCGTCACCCACACCGTCATCATGCTGGGCACCAACGATCTTCGGAACCGTCCCGGCAAGATTGAAGAAGAGGTGACCGCTCCGCAGATGATCGCCGGGCTCAAGCAGTTCGCCGTCCGCGGTCAGGCCCGCGGGATCAAGGTGATCCTCGCCACGCTGACCCCGTTCGAGAACGAGACGTTCCTGCCCGGGGCCTGGAATCCGAAGCGCGAGGCGGTGCGTCAGGCGGTCAACGAGTGGCTGCGCAAGACCGACGACTTCGACGCGATCGTGGATTTCGACCGGGCATTGCGCGACCCCGACCATCCGACCAGCATGCTGCCGATCTACGATTGCGGCGACCACCTGCACCCGAGCGACCGGGGCTACCGCGCGATGGGCGACGCGATCGACCTGAAGCTGTTCGAGTAGCCGCTGGCCTTGCCCCAGCCCTCCCAGGTCGGCCCAGCGGCGAGAAGCCGAGGGCGTGGCGGATCTCGCCGAGACGGACGCGACGGGACCCGCTCGAATGTGATAAGGAGGCGTCGAGGGGGGGCCCATGATCACCAAGTTCGACAGCCTGTACGCCGGCCACTTGGACATGGACAACATCGGCTACGGCGGCACCGCCGTGAACAGCCGCGTATTTCCGAACGAGCGCCTCGTCACCACCTATTCCAAGGCGCGCAATCTGGCGCGCCTGCTCGACCGCTGCGGGTACGACACGTTCTGGCTCGCCGAGCACCATTTCCAGCGCGAGGGCTACGAGTGCATCCCGAACGTTCTGATGCTGGCCCTCGACCTCGCACACCAGACCGAGCGGTTGAAGATGGGCTGTGGCTTCAACATCACGCCGATGTGGCATCCTCTGCGGCTGGCCGAGGACTTCGCCATGGTGGACGTGCTCACCGGCGGCCGCGTGCGTTTCGGGGTCGGGCGCGGCTACCACACGCGCGAGGTCGAGACGTTCGGCGCGCCCCTGCTCGATCAGCGGGCCAACCGCGAGATCTTCGAGGAGCAGGTCGAGATCATCTTCAAGGCGTTCAACAACGCCGCGTTCTCCCACGACGGCAAGCACTACACCATTCCCGCCCGCGTCCCGTATCGCGGCTACGATCTGAAGGACCTCACCCTGGTGCCGCGGCCCGTTCACCCCGTGGAGTGCTGGCAGCCGATCCAGAGCGCGACCCCGCGCGGCATGGACTTCATGGCCAAGCACGGCATCAAGGGCCTCATCGGGGGCGGCGTGGCCGAAGGCGGAGCCATGCGCGCCGTCGTCGAGGCCTACCGTGACGCGCACCGTCGGGCCGGGCGCGAGACCGCGCTGGGCGAGGGGCTCTGCATCGGATTCCATTTCCAGCTCGCGGCGACGCAAGAGGAGGCCATCAAGGCCGCCGCGGGGTACTTCGAAGAAAACTTGAAGATGTTCGGCCCCCTGCGCCTGGTCCGTTCACTCTCCGAGGAGCAGATCGACGCGATGGCCGATCCGAAGCGGGCGCCGTACGCCAGTCTCCCCACGATCGAGGAAGCCGCCGGCAGTGGCGCCTATCTCTGCGGCCCGCCCGCGCAGATCATCGACACGCTGATGCGCCTGGAGAAGGACTATCCGGGGCTCGAACGTGTGTCGGTCAGCCATCCCATGGGCGCGTCGGAGTCCCTGATGCTCGAGCAGCTCGAGTGGTTTGCCGCCGACGTGATGCCCGCGTTCATCGGCCGGGCACGCTGAAGAGAAAGAGGAGGCTCCATGGCCCGCATACCGCTGGTGAGCAGAGAAAAGATCGCCGAGAAGGAGAAGCCCGCGTTTGACGCCTTCATGGCGAGTCGAGCCGGGCGGCCAAACATCGGCCCCTACTCGCTCCTGCTGCACATGCCGGAGGTGGCGCAGAAGCTAGAGGCCCTGCGGCTCTGCCTGCGCGACGAGGCGAGCCTGTCGCCGAAGCTTCAGGAGCTGGTCATGATTTCGGTGGCCAGGGAGATGAGCTGTGCGTTCATCTGGCACGCGCACGCCGCCGCCGCCCGGAAGGCCGGTGTGCGCGACGACATCGTGGACAACATTCGTGAGGGGCGGCCGCTCGCCAACCTCGATCCCGAGGAGCAGACCGCCGTCGACTTCACCCGCGAGCTGCTCCAGAACCGCAAGGTCAGTCGGGTCACGTTCGACGCCGCCACGGCCCGCTTCGGGCAGCGCGGGACCATGGCCCTGACGAATCTGATCGCCTGCTACGCGGTGCTGGCGTACAACATGAACGCGTACGAGCTCGAAGCCCCGGCGCATCCGACGGAAAAGCCGTTGCCGGCGTAAGGGAGTCCGACGATGACCAACGACGCTCTGCGTACGATCCTGCCGGTCGTCGGCTGGGGCGACGAACGCGCCCGCGAGGTCGAGATCACCGGCGGCGCCGATCCGATCTTGCCGACGCCGTTCCGCATCGGCGAGACCAGCGCCGCTGCGCTCGCGGCGGTCGGCCTCGCCGTGTCCGATCTCTGGGCGTTGCGTACCGGACGGCGCCAGGAGATCGCGGTCGACACCCGCCAGGCCACCGCCTCGCTGCGCAGCGGCCACTACATGCAGATGGACGGCGCGCACGTGTCGACCGAGCGCAACACGGTGATGGGCGTCTACCCGGCGAAGCACGGCCGTTGGAGCTACCTCCACTGCAACTTCCCCAACCATCGCGCCGCCGCCCTCAGCGTGCTCGGCGTGCCCGAAGATCGCGAGGCGGTGCGCAAAGCGGTCGCGCAGTGGGACGCGCTCGAGCTCGAGGAGGCGATCATCGCCGCGAAGGGCGCCGGCGGCATGGTGCGCACCATGGACGAATGGGCCAAGCATCCGCAGGCCGCCGCGATCGCCTCGCTGCCGCTGATGGAGATCGTCAAGATCGGCGAGAGCTCGCCGCAAAAACTCCCCGACGGCGATCGGCCGCTGTCGGGCATCCGAGTGCTCGATCTGACGCGTGTCCTCGCCGGGCCGACGTGCGCCCGCACCCTGGCCGAGCACGGCGCCGACGTCCTGAAGATCACTGCGAAGCATCTGCCGAACATCGGTTACCAGGAGTACGACACCGGCCACGGCAAGCTCTCGGCCCATCTCGACCTGCGCGAGCCGAAGGATCTCGAGACGCTGCGCGGACTGGTGCGCGAGGCCGACGTGTTCTCGCAAGGCTACCGGCCGGGCACGCTCGGCCAGCGCGGGCTCTCGCCCGAGGCGCTCGCGAAGTTGCGGCCCGGCATCGTCTTCGTCTCGCTGTGCGCCTTCGGCCACGTAGGTCCGTGGGCGTCACGCCGCGGCTTCGATACGGTGGTGCAGACCGTTAGCGGCATCACGAGCCGTCAAGGCGAGCTGTTTCCTGGAGCGGCGCCCGGCCCGCAGTTCTATCCGGTGTCCGCGATCGACTATCTGACCGGCTATCTGATGGCCTTCGGCGCGATCGTGGCCCTCGCGCGTCGCGCGCGTGAGGGCGGCAGCTGGCTCGTGCGGATTTCGCTGGCGCAGACCGGGCGTTGGCTCGTCGGCCGCGGTCAGGTGCCGGAGGCCCAGCTGAAGGACGTGCACAAGGAATTCACGACGGCGGAGCTGGAACGCTGGTCGATGACCAGCGACACGCCGATGGGTCGGCTGCGTCATCTCGGGCCGGTGGTGCGTCTCTCCGAGACGGCGCCGCGCTGGGCCCGGCCCTCGGTGCCGCTCGGCTACAACGAGCCAGCGTGGCCGGCGTAACAGGAGGCAAGACATGCGAGCGGTGACCTTTTCCCAATTGGGTGGCCCCGAGGTACTACAGGTGTCGGAACTGCCCGCGCCGCAGCCGGGCCCCGGCGAGGTGCGCATTCGCGTCGCGGCGGCAACGGTCAACCCGACCGACATCAGCTTCCGGAGCGGACGGCAGCTGACCACAGCCCAGCTAGCCGAGATGGGTGTGCGGCCACCCTACATCCCCGGCATGGAGCTGGCCGGAGTGGTGGACGCCGTCGGCGCGGGCACGAGCTGGCGCACCGGTGACCGGGTGATGGCGATCGTGAATCCGCGCCGTCCGGGCGGCGGCGCGCAGGCCGAGCTGGTGGTGGTTCCGGTCGCGTCTGTCGCCCGCGTGCCCGAGGGGATCAGTCTCGAGGCCGCCGCCACCCTGCCGATGAACGGGCTAACGGTGCGCCTCGCACTGGACCGGCTCGCGCTGAAGCCAGGGCAGACCCTGGGGGTCACTGGCGCCGCCGGCGCAGTCGGCGGCTACGCGGTCGAGCTCGGCGTCAGCGACGGCCTGCGCGTGATCGCCGTGGCGCGACCTCAAGATGAAGCGCTGGTGAAGCGCTTCGGCGCGAAGACGTTCGTACCCAGCGGCGACGGGGCAATCCGCGGCCTCTACGACGCGGCTCCCGGGGGCGTCGATGGACTGATCGACGCGGCGGTGCTCGACGCCGCCGTCCTGCCGGCGATCCGGGATGGCGGCAAGCTGGCGACCGTGCGCGGCTTCGCCGGCCCATCCGAGCGCGGCATCACGATCGAGCCGGTGCGAGTGGCCTCGTACCTGCACAACCAGGAAGCGCTCGACCGGCTGGGCCATCTCGTCGCCGAAGGCCGGCTCACCCTGCGCGTGGCGGAGACCTTTCCGCCCGAGCGGGCGGCCGACGCGCAGCGCAAAATGGCCGCTGGCGGGACTCGAGGACGGCTGGTAATCGCCTTTCAAGGAGTGACGCGATGACGGACGGCAAGGGGCCGTTGAACGGTATCCGCGTGATCGACCTGGGTCGTCATCAGGCAGGACCACGGTGCGCCCAGGTGCTCGCCCGGCTGGGCGCAGAGGTCATCAAGATCGAGCGGCTCGGCGGCGAGGAAACCCGCTACCACGCGCCCTGGGTTCGCAAACAGAGCGCCTACTGGGTCCAGTACAACAGCGGCAAGAAGAGCGTCAGCATGGACTTGCGCAAGGAGGAAGGAAAGGCGGCCCTGCGCAAGCTGATCAAGGTGTCCGACGTGCTCGTGCAGAATTTCCGACCCGGGACGATCGAGGAGATGGGCTTCGGCTACGACGTGCTGAAATCGCTGAACCCTCGCATCATCATGGTCAACGTCTCCGCGTACGGGCAGTTCGGCCCGTATCGCGATCAGATCGGCTACGATCCGATCGGCCAGACCATGTCCGGCGTCGCCATGGTCACCGGCGAGGACGGCATGCCGCCGATTCGCGCCGGCGTCCCCATCATCGACCGCACCACCGCGCTGCACTCGGCGATCGGCACGCTGGCCGCGCTGCACGAGCGGAGCATTTCGGGCGAGGGACAGTGCATCGACGTCTGCCTGGCGGACTCCGGCTACAGCCTGACCGAGATCCCCATCACCGCCTACCACGGCGCCGGAACCGAGCCGCAGCGGGGCAAGTCCGATGCGCCGCCCAGCGGCATGTACCCCTGCAAGGACGGCTGGGTGCTGATCGCCGCGGGCGATCAGCATCACTGGCATCGCGTGTGCGCGGCGCTGGGGAAGCCCGAGTGGCAGCAAGACCCGCGCTTCACCACCCGCCGCGAGCGCGGCAAGCACGCCGAGGTCATCAACGATGCGATGCGCGGGCTGATGGGCGCGATGACGATGAAGGACGCCATCGCGCACTTCACACGCCACGACGTGGTCGCGGCTCCCGTGAACACGATCGCGCAGGCCGCTCGGGACCCTCACCCCTGGGAGCGGCGGGCGATGGTCGAGGTGCCCGACTTCCTGGCCGGCAAGATCGCCGTGTCCGGTGACTTCTGGCACTTCAGCCGCACGCCGGCCGTCGTGGGCTCCACCCCGAAGGTGGGCGAGCACAACGACGAGGTACTCGGCCTGCTGGGCTATTCCAAGGACGAGATCGCCAAGCTGTACGCGAACGGCGTGATCTCGAGCTCGCACCACTACGACACGCTGTCCGGCTAGACGAGCGGCTTCATCGCGCGAACTGGGAGAGAACTGTGGCCAGACTGCCGATCGCGACCAAAGAGAGTGTTCCCGAGGCGCAACGAACGACCTTCGACGAGATGGTGAAAGGCCTCGGGTCCGTCCCCCGCTATGGCCCGGGCTCCGTCCTGATCCACGTGCCGAAGGCGCACCAGTGGGCCACGCTCCTGAACCACTATCTGCGCGAGGAATCCTCGCTGTCGAAGAAAATCCAGGAGCTGGCCATGCTGGTCACCGCGCGCGAGCTGGATTGCCAGCACATCTGGAACGCGCACGCCGGATCCGCGCGCAAGGCGGGTGTGCGCAGTGAGCTCGTCGACGCGTTACGCGACCGCAAGGAGCTCCCGGCCCTGGCGCTCGACGAGGCGGCGGTGGTGAACTACGGCCGCGAATTCTTCCGGACCCGTCGCGTCAGCCGCGGGGCGTTTCAGTCGGCGCTGGAGCAGTTCGGGCGCCAGGGCGTCGTCGAGCTGGCCCTGGTCATGGGCAACTACAGTCTGCTGGCGTTGCTGATCAACTCGTTCGACACCGATCTGCCGCCGGACCGGACCGAGCCGCTGCTGCCCGTTTAACTCAATGGGGGGCTCCGGGCGCCCCCCAAGCCCCCCGACGCTCGCAACCGCCCCGGCGGAGCCGTGGCGGTGCTCGTTACACCGACAGGCTCCTCGGCTAGTACTCGTCGAACATGCGCTGCACCCGCGCGACCTCATCGGTGACGGTGAGCGCGAGCATCGTGAGGACGCGCGCTTTCTGCGGGGTCAGGTTGTCGGCGACGACGAGGCCACGCTCCCGGAACAGCGTCCGCGGCAGCACGCGGCCGCTGCCGGCACGACTCGAGATCACCGCGAGCAGGCCGCGGCGTCGGGCCTCGAGGAGCGCGTCCATCTCGGCGCTCGTCGTCATGCCCGGCGCCATCGACGCGGAGACGATCGCGCGCGCGCCGGCCGCAACGAACGCGGTGATCGCCGTGCCGTCAGCGCCCGCATACGAATACGCGATGTCGACGCGCGGGAGCGTCGCGACGTTCCGCACGTCGAACTCCGTCTCCGGTGCATGGCGGCGGGTGGGGCGGCGGTAGATCGCCACGCGCCCGTCGGGATCGGCATAGCCGA
>QHSI01000107.1 GCA_003221515.1 Candidatus Rokuibacteriota bacterium | reverse complement strand
CAGCCCTTGGTGCCGAAGGCGCCGCCGACGTCGCCGGCGACGACGCGGATCCTGTGCTCGGGGATCTTGAAGATGCTGCTGGCCAGGGCATTGCGGACGCGGTGCGGGTACTGGACGTCGGCGTAGAGGGTGTAGCGGTCCTCGATCGGATCGTAGACGCCGAGCGAGCCCCGCGGCTCCATGTACTGCGCGTGCACCCGCGTGATGACGTAGCGGCGTCGGACGATCCGGTGAGCCCCGGCGAAGGCCGCCTCGGTCGCCGCGCGGTCGCCGGACTCGAAGATGTTGCAGATGTTGTCGGGACACTCGTCCCACACCGGAGCGGCGCCGGGCTGGGTGGCCTCCGCGGTCGCGGTCACCGACGGCACCGGCTCGTAGTCGATCTGGACGAGGTCGGCCGCGTCCTCGGCCTGAGCGCGGGTCTCGGCGACGACGAGCGCGATCGGGTCGCCCACGTACCGCACGCGGTCGCGGGTGAGACCCCGATGGGGGCGGGCGAACATCGGCGAGCCGTCCGGGCGCTTGCGCTTGAGCGTCATGGTCATCGTGCCGAGGCCGTCGACGTCGGCGCCGGTGAAGACGGCGAGGACGCCGGGCGCGCGCCGCGCCGCCGACGTGTCGACCGCGCGGAGCCGCGCGTGCGCGTGCAGCGAGCGCACGATCACGGCGTGCGCCTGGAAGGGGACGTTGACGTCGTCGAGGTAGCGACCGCCTCCCTGCAGGAGCCGGACGTCCTCGACCCGCTTGATGCCTTGCCCGATCCCGAACTGCCCCATCGTCGAAGCCCCCCCTTACGGCTGCAGGCGCGCGCCGGGAGCCGCGAACTCCTTCGGCCACACGACGATCCACTTGCCGTCCTGCACCTGCTTCACCTTCGTCAGATCATCGCCGTAGTTGTTCGGGCCATCGAAGCGGAACCGACCGACGATCGTGGGCACCGGGTTCTTGCGCAGCCACTGCGCCATCAGCTTGTCGTCCAAGCTCTTCGTCGCGGTCACCGCCGCCTCGAGCATTTGCCAGGCCGCGTAGGAGCCGGCGGCTTGGGTATCGACGTTCGTGTACGGCACCCCGGCCTTCGCGGCGCGCTCGTGGTAGGTCGCCGCGAACCGCGCGGCCACCGGGTTGTTGGTGAACGGCGGGTGCTCCTCGAAGAACGTGCTCGAGAGCGCGTTCTTGGCCTCCGGGGCCACGACCAGCGGGCCGGGCGCTGGAAACAGGTGGAAGTGCCGGCGCGGCGAGTAGTCGAGACGCTTGAGCTCTTCGAGCACGAGGTTGCCGTCGAGACCCAGCGCGCCCACCCAGAGAAGATCCGGATTCGCGTCCTTGATCCGGGCGGCGATCGGCCCGAAGTCGCGAGTGCCGAATTCGTATTCCAGGTACAGCACGACCTTCAGCCCGCGCTGCGTGGCGACGTCACGGGCGCCGGCGGACTGGAACTGGGCCGACGGGAACTTGCTGGTGACGATGGCCACGGACTTCGGCGGGTTCGCGGTCGCGGCCACCGCGTCGAACACGACGCCGGGCACGGTGCGGTTGGGCTCGGGGCCGAACGGCGCGGCCGGGAAGTGCATCTCGTACTTGGCCAGGTGGGGCATCCCGAAGCTGTGGTGGATGAGCACCTTCTGATAGCGCTGGGCGACGCCCATGGCGGCGATGATCGCGCCCGTCGCGTACGGGCCCATCAGCAAGTCGACCTTGTCCACCGTGATGAGCTTCTCGTAGAGCGTGCGCGTGACCTCGGGCTTGGACTGATCGTCGAGCAGCACCCACTCCACCGGCCGGCCGAGAAGGCCGTTGGCTCGGTTCAGCTCCTCGACGTAAATCTCGCCGGCGATCTTGTGGAGCAGCGCCGTCGCGGCGAGCGGTCCGGTGAGGGCCAGCGTGCCCCCGATCCGGATCGGGGGCCCGGACGGCGCCGCGACCGCGGTGGCTGCCCAGGTGACGACGAACACCGTGGCGACCAGACCGGCGAGACGCGACGTCATTCGCGCGCGGATCATGAGCGCCTCCGTAGCGTCGCATCGCCAGCTCTGACGAATCGGCGGGCACGGCGCTGGACGTCGCCGGGCGATACGCGAGCGAGAGACTACCCGTGCCGGTAGCGGAGAGTCAAGCGGCGGGTGGCCGGCGGGAGGTCAGCGACTCGAGCTCGAAGCGCAGCCAGGACACGTCGACGGGCTTCTCGAGCACCGCCACGACGCCGCGCTCGGCGAGATCGCCGGGAATGTTCTCCTCGGAGCTCGAGATCACGATCCCGCACGTGGACGGGTGGCCGCGCCGCGCCATGCGCAGCAGATCGAGGACGCCCATCTCCGGGCGGCGGGCCGGGCCAAGATCGGCGTCGAGCAGGAGCAGATCGAACCGCTGCGAAGTGACCCGGGCGAGCCCGGCGGCGGCATCGGCGGCGACGCTCACCTCGTGGCCATCGGACGCGAGGATGTCCCGAAGGCCTTCCCGAGCGTGAAGACCCTGCTCGACGACAAGGATTCTCAATGACATATGGAGCCTCGGGGCTCTTGACAGCAACCCGCATGCCGGGGACGCCGGCGCGGGGTCGAGAAATCCAAGTAGCTGAAAATCCACGGCATCAGGCGCACGGGCAAATACCCGCGCGGCCAGGGAGTATAAAACCTGCGCGTAGGACTTACTTGGTAGTCGCGGCGAGGTCGTCACCCAGCGCCCGAGCCTTCCCGGCCAGATTCGACGCTCGCTGATAGTCGCGCTGCCCGAGCGCCACCCGAGCCTGGTCCAGAAAGTTCTTCGACGCCGTCAATGCGTCGAGCTGCGGCGGGCTCATCTGACGGCCTTCGAGATCGCGGAGAAGCCGCTCGACCTCGCCGATCCGCTGCCTCGCCTCGTCGAGAAACTTCTGCTGCTCTTCCGCGGACAGCTCGGGTCGCAGCGATCCGGTCGGCTGCGGAGCGGAGCCGGCGCGCGCGACAGGGACGGGCGCCCGCGCGGCGGGCTTGAGCACGGCCTCGAGATGGCCGCACCCGAACAGAGCGACGACGCAGCCCGCCACGAGGATGCTCGATCTCACGGCGGCGCAGCGGGCAGGGTCAGGACCATCGTGGTGCCCCGGCCCATCTCCGATTCGATATCGATCCGCCCGTCGTGGAGCTGCACGATCCGATAAACCATCGAGAGGCCGATGCCCGATCCTCCGGGCTTCGTCGTGTAGTAGAGGCGGAAAACACGGTCGAGATCCTCTGGCGGGATCCCGACCCCCTCGTCGCTGACGCGCACCTCGATCGTCCCTTGCGGGCCGCGGCGAGCGGCGAGCGTCACCTCGCCTCCGCCGGGCATCGCCTGAATGGCGTTGGTCACTAGATTGGTGCACGCCTGCTGGAGCAGCTCGGCGTCTCCCGAGACCGCCGGGAGATCGGGCACGATGTCGAGCACGATCTTCGTGCCGGCGCGCGCCGCCTCGGGCTCCATGAGCCTCGCGACTTCGTCCAGGAACGATCCCACGGCGACCGGGCCGACGTTGAGCTCCTGCGGGCGCATGAACTTCAGGACGCCCTGCACGACCCGGTCGAGGCGCTGGATCTCGTGCGCGATCACGTCGAGGTTGTCCTTGACGCCGGTCTGGGTCCCGGCGGCGAGCCGCGTCTTCACGAGCTCGAGATGGATGCGCATCGCGTTGAGCGGGTTCTTCACCTCGTGCGCCACCCCAGAGGTGAGGCGGCCGAGCGCCGCCAGCTTCTGCGAGTAGGTCACGAGCGACTGCACGGCCCGCACCGGCTCCAGGTTTCTCAGCGCGAGGACGCCCCCGCCGGTGCGGTCGCCGTCGGCGATGATGCGGTCGCTCGACACCGCCAGCTCCCGCGGTCCGTCCGGCGAAGGGACCTCCACCGATGCGTTCCGGCGCTCGATACCGTGATCGAAGAGCTCGGCGACCACGGTCGAGAGCGGGTGCTCCGTCGGCAGGGCCGTCGCGGAGCGTCGGCCCAGGAGCGCCTCGGCCGCCTGGTTGTGGAACACCACCTGGCGGTTCGCGTTCAGCACGATGACCGCGTCCTCGAGGTTGTCGAGGATCCCCTCGGCGCGCGTGCGATCGCCGAGCCCGTCGACCCGCGCGGCGAGCTCGCCCAGCTCGTCGTCCCGCGTCAGGTCCGCCGCGGCGCCACGCTCGCCGCGCGCGAGACGTTCCATCCCCTGCGTGATCTTCCTCAGTGCCCGGAGCAGCATGTGGCCGACCCCGAGCCCGACGATGACCGCGACCGCGAGCGCGGCGACCGCCACCCCGAGGCTGTGCAGCGCCGCGCGGCCGAGCTCTTGACGCAGGAGGCTCGTCGAAACGCCGACGCGCACCGTCGCGAACGGCCGCTCCCCCAGCACCATGGGCACCTGCGCCTCGTAGACGTCGGGGTCACCCAGCAGCGACAGGACCGACCGGAGCGTCGACCACTCCTTCAGGTGCTCGAGGCTCTGGCGACGAGGCAGCACCTCGCCCTCGAGTCTCGGATTGCTGTGGGCGAGGGCCCGCCCCGACGGATCGACGACGGCCGCGTACACGACCGTGTGGGAATAGCCCACGATCCCCTCGAGCATGGCGCGGATTCCCGGATCGCGCTGCAGGACCTCCGGCGAGGGGGTCGGCGCGGTGGCGAGCACCCGAGAGCTCTGGTGGTAGAGCTGCCGCGCCAGCAGCTCGCCCTCTTCCGAGGCGGCGCCGAGGGCAATCCGCGTGACGCTCGCCAGATGGCCGACCGTCGACCCGGCGACCACCAGGAGGACGACGACGGCCAAGGCCAGGCCTCGGCGTGCGCGAAGGGTCAAGCCCATACCCGTTTTCAGGCGTTGTAGCGGTGGAGCTTGTTGTGCAGAGTCTTGAGGCTGATGTCGAGGATCTCGGCGGCGCGGGTCTTGTTGCCGCCGGTCCGCTTCAACGTTCTCAGGATCAGTTCGCGCTCGGCGCTGTCGACGGTCGTGCCGACCGGGATCACGATGTCGGCGTCCGTCGTCGCCGGCGCGGGGGTGGCGGCGGCACCGAGGGCCGCCAGGTGCTCGGCGTGGATCACGTCGCCGGAGCACACGATCACCGCACGCTCGATCACGTTCCGGAGCTCGCGGACGTTCCCGGGCCAGCGGTGGCGCCGGAGGGTCTCGAGCGCTTCCTCGTCGACGCCCCGGACCGCGCGTCCGTGCCGATCGTTGAACTCCTCCAGGAACGCCTGCACCAGATCGGGGAGGTCCTCCATGCGGTCGCGGAGAGGCGGCAGCGTGATCGTGAAGACGTTGAGCCGGTAGTAGAGGTCCTCGCGCAGTGCCCCGTCGCGAAGCGCCGCCATCGGATCCTTGTTGGTCGCCGCGATGACCCGTACGTTGACCTGAGTCTCCGAACGCGCGCCGAGGCGCCGGAACTGTCCCTCCTGTAGGACCCGCAGGAACTTGGCCTGGATCCCCGGCTGCATCTCGGCGATCTCGTCGAGCAACAGGGTCCCGCCATCCGCCAGCTCGAAGCAGCCCTGGCGCCGCTCGACGGCGCCGGTGAACGCACCCCGCTCGTGGCCGAAGATCTCGCTCTCGAGCAAGGTCTCGGGAATGGCCGCGCAGTTGACCGCGACGAAGGGCCCGCGGCGGCGCGCCGAGAGCTCATGCACGGTGCGCGCGACGAGCTCCTTGCCGGTCCCGCTGTCGCCGGCGATGAACAGCGTCGCGTCCGTCGGCGCCGCGGTCTCCAGCTGGCGCATGACCTCGAGCATCCCCGGCGAGCTCCCGACGAGCCGCCCGAACACTCCGCGCATTCGCAGCTGCCGGCGCAGCAGCTGGACTTCCCGGACCGTCTCGCTACGCTCGAGGGCGCGGTCCAGCAGGAACTGCAGGCGCGTCGGATCCACCGGCTTCGTCAGATAGTCGTACGCGCCGTCCTTGATCGCCTGCACCGCGCTCTCGATGCTGCCCTGACCGGTCAGGATCAGCACCGGCGTCGTGGGGAATTCACGCTTGAGGCGGACGAGGAGCTCCATGCCGTCGATCCCCGGCATCACGAGGTCGGCGATCACGAGGTCGGGAGTGCGCTCCGCGGCGCGCTCCAGCGCCTCGCGGCCGTCGCCGGCGGCGACCACGTCGTAGCCCCAGGCCGTCAGCAGCTCTTGAAGCCCCCGGCGCGAGCTGGGCTCGTCCTCGACCACCAGGATGCGCCGGTCCCGCGGCAGATCCTCCTTCGTCGTCCGCTCGGCAGCGGACGGAGCACCCTCGGCGGGCTCGGTCGCTCCGCGCGGACGCGCGCCTGGCTCCCGCCGCGGGTCGGTCGAGGACGCGGTGGTCGAAATCCCGATCTGGCGCGTCGAGTGCTCGCTCATGAAGTCGCGGCGTGCCGTCCAACGCCGGCGATCGAGACGAGGCGCCGCCCGGGCGCCCACTCCAACCGCGCCGTGCGCTCGACGGTGTGACCGCACGGGCCGAGGACGATCGCGAGCATCTCGTCGCGCATCTCGGACCAGTCTTCCACCCAGCGAAGCGCCCGGCACTCCCCGCAGAACGTCGTTCTCGTGCTCTTCATGCCTTCCCTCGCCTCTCGTCCGCCCGCGCGGACGCGTTACCGGGTTTCGACTTCCTCGGCCTCGCCTTCCTCGTCGGTCGCGACCATGGCCAGAATCACGGCGTCGGGGAGCACGCGCGCTCCGTCCACCCGCATATGTTTGAGGCCCATCGCCAGGGCGCCGCGAACGGAGATCTCGAATGCCTCGCGTAAAGCGTGCTTGACCGACGGCTCGGAACGGTCCCCCAGCGCCACTGTGGTCTCCATCCGGACGGCGCGAGCCCAGGCAGGTGATCCAACGGCGAGCAGCATCAGCGCCACGGTCACGAGCCACACGACGATGCGCATGTCGCCCTCCTGGATCGGTGCTCCGATTGCGTGCGGCGTGCAGACGGAGCATGGCGCGTGCCAGAGGCCCCGCCGGTCACGCTAACTGCTGGACTTTTTACGGCGTTGGCTCGATCGAAACCCCTCGTGATGAGGGGATCACCCGGCGGGAAATATCGACTGGGAAAGTAAGGATTACATACACCGAGTCAACAGATGGACACCTATGACATATGAGGGGGTTCCCTAGCGGTTGCCGAATCGTTCGGAGGGGATGGTGGGCTCGGGGGTGGAGCGCCGGCGGAACCAGTCGGTCAGCCGGCTCCAGCCGCCGATGACGCTATCGACGAAGCCGCTGTGCTCGTCGCACATCGGCGGCTCGCTCCCGGCGAGGAAGGCCTCTCGAACGATGACGGGGCAGGCCGAGGTGGCGCGCTTGCCGTTGGCCGCGTCGATCTCCGTAAGCACGAGGCCAGGAGGCACGGTGAAATCGGGCTGGGGATACGTGTCGATCGCCGCCTTCATGAAGTCGATCCAGATCGGAAGCGCGGCCTGGGCGCCGCTCAGACCGTGGACGTCGCCGCCGTCGAACCCGACCCAGACGAGCGCCAGCAGCCGCGGTGTGTAGCCCACGAACCACGCGTCGCGCCCATCGTTGGTCGTGCCGGTCTTGCCCGCGATCACGTCGGGAAGCCCGCTCGCTCGCGCCGCGCTGCCGGTCCCCGACGTCACGACGCCCTTGAGCAGCGAGGTCACGAGCCAGGCCTCGGCCGCCGAGACGACGGGCGTGGGCGGCTCGACGCCGGACTTTACCTCTTCGTCCCGATAGTGGACGGCGCGGACTCCGGTCACCGAGGAGAGCCGCATACCCCCGTTCGCCAGCGGCAGATACGCGAGCGCGAGGTCGAGCGGCGTGACCTCGAAGGCCCCGAGCGCCATCGCGGGGACCGGCGCCAGCTGACCGTGCAGTCCCATCGCCCTGGCCATTTTCACCACGTTCGGGAGGCCGACCGTTTGCGCGATCCGGATCGTGGCGGCGTTGAGCGACTGCTCGAGCGCCTGTCGCACGCTGACGTTGCCCTCGTATCGGTCCTCGTAGTTGCGCGGGCTCCACGGCCGGCCGGCGATCTGGAGCGTGAGCGGCAGGTCGTCGACGCGCGTCGCCGCCGTGAAGCTCGGCAAGCCCTCGTCGGCGTGCAGCGCCGCGAGATACACGAACGGCTTGAACGCCGAGCCCGGCTGGCGGTGGGCCAGCGTGGCGCGGTTGAACTGACTGGTCAGATAGTCCCGGCCGCCGACCAGCGCGCGGATCTCTCCGGTGTCCGGCTCGACGACGAGCATGACCGCCTGCAGACGCCGCGCCGGATCCTTCCGGCGCAGGCGCGGCATGCTCGTCTCGAGGCGATCGAGACCCCGCGCGATCGCGCCGTCGGCGAACCGCTGTAGTGTGAGGTCGAGGGTGGTGACGATGCGCGCCCCGCGCACGCCCGAAGCCCCGGAGCCGAAGCGCTGCTCGAGCTCCTGGCGGACGTGATCCACGAAGTACGGCGCCGGCGCCGACTGGCCCGCGGCGACCAGGGAGCGTACGCGCACGGGCTCGCGCCGCGCCCGGTCGTAGTCGCGCGGGGGGAGCGTGCCGAGGTCGCGCATGCGCGCCAGGATCGCGTTGCGCCGATCGCGCGCGCGGTTGGGATCCACGGCGGGTGAGTAGCTGTTCGGCCCGCGGAACATCGCCGCCAGCAGCGCGGCTTCGGCCGACGTGAGCTGGTGGACCTCCTTGCCGAAGTACGCGCGTGTCGCCGCGCCCACGCCCCGGATCGCGATCGGCCCGCGCTGGCCGAGATAGACCTCGTTGAGGTACGCCTCGAGGATCCGCTCCTTCGAGTAGCGCGACTCGACCAGGGCCGCCAACCATGCCTCACGCAGCTTTCGGCCGAGCGTCCGCTGCGGGCCGAGTAACCGGATCTTGATCAGCTGCTGGGTGATCGTGCTGCCGCCCTCCTTCACGCGCCCGGCGCGAAGATTCGCCCAGGCGGCGCGCACGAGCGCGCGGACGTCCAGGCCGCCGTGCGCGAAGAAGCGGTGGTCCTCGGCGGCGAGCACCGCGTCGATCATCGCGCGGGGCACCTCGTCGAGCCGGACCGGACGGTGATCCTCGCCCGGACGATCCATCGCGCTCGCGAGCACCTCGCCTTCGAGCGCCACGGCCGCGATGTCCTGGCCGCCGTCGGTGATCCGGGCGATACGCTCGTCCTCGACCTCCAACCGCACCAGCCGCGAATCGCGGCCACCGTCCTCGGCGCCACGCAGGAAGATTTCCCACGAGCCGCCGGCGCGTCGGAACTGGCCCGGCGCCCTCGGGGTGGCGCGCGTCTCGTCGTAGCCGAGCCGAGTGAGGGTGGCCGCGAGCGCGATGCGCTGGACGTGGACACCCGGTGCCAGCGATTGTCCGGACGCGTAGACGTACGTCGTGCGGCGCGCGTCCGCGCGCTCGAACCGGACGAGCTCGACGATCGAGTAGACGATCGGTGTGAGCAACCCGAGGGCGAGGACGGCCAGGAGCACCGGCCGGCGCCAACGGGCGAGCGACACTGTCGGTTTCAGCTCCGCATTCATCTTTTCTTGGCCGCACGACGAGGCACTGGCCTGCCGCGCATCGTGCACCCGATGTGCCAGTCGGCAGACTGTCCTAGTTCAGTGTACTTGGATGGAAGAGGGAGGTGGGACACTCGCCCTGACCGTCAGGGCGTTGACAGCTGTCGGCTAAGCGGGCGCAGAGGAGCCGGGCTGAGCCAGGGCCGCGGACACCGCGCGGTGGAGGTCGGGGAGCGACAGCGGCTTCGGCACGTACGCGAACGCGCCCATGGCCAGCGCCCTCGGGCGGAGCGTGGAATCACCGCTCCCCGAGATCATGATCACGCGAATCGCCGGATCGAGGGCGCGGATGCGCTCGAGCACCTGGACGCCGTTGAGACCTTCCATGAGGACGTCCAGCAGCACGACATCCGGCCGGTACTGCGACACCGCGATGAGGGCATCGCCGCCGTGGGACGCCGCGTCGACCGAAAGGCCGGCGTCGGTGAAGTATTTGGTGAGGATCGTGACGATGTCGGGTTCGTCGTCGACGACCAGGATTCGGCCATGAAGCCGCGGCGCAGTGTCGCGTTGGTCCACGAGGGTTGCCTGAAGGGAAATCTGCGCCGCATCTCCTGGAAGTGTCAAGATTTTCCGGAGCACCGGTGACTCATGCGACCGCTTTCGTCTCCGCGAGCGTCACGGATCCACTCCGGCTGGCGACCGCCGCTTGCTCCAGCCAGAGCGACCGACCGCAGAGGCAGCACTTCCACAGCAAGCGCGCGGTCGTCAGACAGTTGAACCGCTGCGCTTCCGAGATGTGACCCAGGTCGAGTCTCAGGGGTCCGCCGCACCGGCACGTCATCATGGCCGCTACCTCTCTTTGTGGCCGCGCCTCGGCCGGCGGGGCCCCGGCCCCGCGACGACCTGCGTCGCGCTCGGCCACCGTCGCTCGTCTGCATCGTTCGAGCCAGGCGTAAGTAGCGAACACTCCTCGCCTCCGTCGATGCGACGGGCGTCGGATTGACAACCGAGCGTGGGCCAGGTGACGAGGCTCGTCACCGGCCTCCCCGGCAGGAGAGAGAACGCTGTTACCGTATCGCCCATGCGGCTCGCCGAGCGACTGCAGGCCCAGTTCCCGGGAGCGTCGCGGCGCCGGGTCAAGCAGTGGCTCGAAGCTTCGAGGGTTCGCGTCGACGGCGCAATCGTCCGCCACGGCTCCGCTTCGGTCGCCGACGACGCGCGAGTGGAGCTGACCGCGCCGCCACCGCCCGAATGCCCAAAGCCGCTGAGGCTCGTTCACGAGGACGCCGACCTCCTGGTCGTCGACAAGCCCGCCGGGCTCCTGACCATCGCCACCGAGCGCGAGCTAGACCGAACCGCATATCGACTCCTCGGGGACTGGCTCGCCGCGCGTGGGTCGACCGCGGGCCGGCTCCTGATCGTTCACCGGCTCGACCGAGAAACGTCGGGCCTCGTCGTCTTCGCGAAGTCTATGGCCGCCAAGCAGAGCCTCCAGGCACAGTTCGCCACGCGCGACGTGGAGCGGATTTACATCGCCCTCGTGGAGGGAATCGTTCAGCGGGACCAGGGCACGCTGATGGGGCGAGTGGCGGAGGACCGCTCGCTCCGGGTCAGGACCACGCTCGACCCGCGCGCGGGCCGCGAAGCGATCACGCGCTATCGCGTCCTCGAGCGACGCGGCGACACGACCCTGCTCGAGCTCTCGCTGGTCACGGGACGCCGCGGCCAGATCCGGGCCCAGCTCGCGGCGCTCGGCCATCCAATAATCGGCGACAGGGAGTTCGGGAGCCGGCGGAACCCGCTGCGCCGGGTCGCGCTGCACGCAACCCGGCTCGGGTTCGCTCATCCCTCGGGTGGACGATCGCGCTTCGAGAGTCCGATGCCGGCCGCATTCACCCGCACGGGCCGCGAGAAGCCGCCGCCGCGCTAGGGCCGATGCTATCATGCGCCGACAGAGCGCCATGAGCGAGCCGGAGCGCCGACCGAGCGCAGAGGTCGCGGGCCTCGCCGCCGCCATCGAGCGAGCGGCGGCCGATCTGGCCATCGCCGAGGAGCCCGCGGGCTTCACGGTCGCGCTCGAGGGCGAGCGCGACCTCGACGAGCGCCGTGACTGACTGGACGCTCGACACCCTCTCACGCGCGATCGCCGCGCGGAAGATCTCACCGGTCGAGGCGACTCAAGCGTGCCTGGCGCGCATCGCCCAGCTCGACGCGCACGTCCGCGCCTTCATCACGGTCGATGCCGAGGGGGCGCTGGCGAGCGCGCGGGCCCTCCAAGCCGAGCTGGCCCAGGGCCGATCACGCGGCCCGCTCCACGGCGTGCCCCTCGCCTACAAGGATCTCTGCCACGTGCCGGGCCTTCCGACCTCGTGCGGCACCATGACGCGCGAG
The DNA here is from genome assembly GCA_003221515.1 of Candidatus Rokuibacteriota bacterium. Classification (GTDB taxonomy): domain Bacteria; phylum Methylomirabilota; class Methylomirabilia; order Rokubacteriales; family CSP1-6; genus AR31. The sequence goes on along the minus strand of QHSI01000107.1, from coordinate 49,358 downwards.
TACTTTGCGTCGACGATCGAGTGCACGGCCGTCGCGCGCCTGCGCGAGGCCGGCGCGGTGACGCTCGGCAAGCTGAACATGACCGAGCTGGCGATGGGCCCGTTCGGGGACAACGCCCATCACGGCGACGTCCAGAATCCGTGGAAGGCCGGCCACTGCGCCGGCGGCTCCAGCAGCGGCTCGGCGGCCGCCGTGGCCGCGGGGTTCGCGCTCGGTGCGCTGGGCAGCGACACCGGCGGCTCCATCCGGCTGCCCGCGGCGTGCTGCGGCGTCGTGGGCCTCAAGCCCACGTACGGTCGCGTGAGCCGCGCCGGCGCGATGCCGCTGTCGTGGTCGCTCGACCATCTCGGGCCGCTGACCCGCACGGTCGCCGATGCGGCGCGACTCATGGCGATCATCGCGGGGTACGATGCTCACGACGCGACGTCGAGCCGCCGCGGCGTGCCGTTCTACGAGGGGATGCTCGACGGCCCGGTGGGTGGGCTCCGTCTCGGCGTGCCCGAGAACTACTACTTCGACGGCGTCACCCCCGAGATCGACGCCGGCGTTCGCCTCGCCGCCCGCACGCTCGAGGGGCTGGGAGCGCTGATCATCCCGCTCCGCGTTCCCGACCCGCGCCCGATGGCGGACGTGTGCAACGTCATCTCACGCTCCGAGTCCGCGGCGATCCACGCGCGCCTGGCTCGCGAGCGGCCGCACGAGTTGCAGCCGGCGGTGCGCGCGCGCATCGAGGTCGGCTTCCACATCTCCGCCCACGATTATCTCCAGGCGCTCCGGCTGCGCGCCCGCCTGACGCGCGAGTTCATCGCGGACGTGTTCGCCGAGGTCGACGCGATCGTGGCGCCGGCGATCCCGGAGCCCGCGCCCGAGCTGGCGGCGGTGAAGGCCGGCAGCGCCGACGAGGTCGTCACCCGGATGGGGCGGTTCTCGCGGCTCACTCGTCCCTTCAACGGGCTCGGGCTCCCGGCGCTCGCGCTACCGTGCGGCCGGTCGGCCGACGGCCGACCGCTCGCCCTCCAGATCGTGGGCCGCCCGTTCGACGAGGCGACCGTGCTTCGCCTCGGGCACGCGTACCAGCAATCGACGACGTGGCACCTGGTCGCGCCGACCCTCCAGGGCGGGTGATTGGCTGACCGACCTCCGCTGTGGCCGGTGTTCGTCGCGTACGTGGGAGCGTTCGCGGCGATCATCGCCTTTTCGCTCCTCGCCGCCGGCATCGTTCACGGCCTGAATCCAGATCTTCCCGAGGACGCCGTGTTCGATGGCCTCCCGGGACTGCTCGCCGGCGCCGTCGCCTCGTCCGCGGCGCTCCTGCTGACGACGCTGGCCGTCAATCGCGGCGCGCCACTCGTCGCGCTGCGCCTGATCCCGGGCCGGGAGACCGGCCGCGCGCTCGTGGTCATGGTCGTCGGGATGCTGGCGCTCGGCCAGGCGCTCGACTCGCTCACGATGCTCACGGGGCTCGGCGAGCGAGGCAATATGGTCGCGATCCGTAAGGCACTCGCGCAGGCGGTCGGTCCCGACCTGTTCCTCGCGGTGATCGTGATCGGGGTCCTGGCCGGCACGGCGCAGGAAATCTTCTTCCGGGCCTACATGCAGACGCGGCTCGGTGAGCGTTTTCGACCGAGGCTCGCGGTCCTGATCGCCAGTGCCTGCTTCGGCATCCTGCACATCGAGTGGCTCCACGCGATCCTCGCCTTCCTGCTGGGCCTCTACCTCGGCTGGATCACCGAGCTCGCGGGCAGCGCGCTGCCGGCGGTGGCGTGTCACGTCATCAACAACGCCGTGTTCACGCTGCTCACCGCGCTGTGGGGCGCGATCGAAGGCGCTCCGGTGAACGCGGGCCTCGGGGTCGCGTGCGCGGTGGCGTTCGCCGGGTGCGTCGTGTGGTTGCACCGCACCCGCACGGCGCTGTAGGGTCGGGGCCCGTGCGTCTGAAAGGCTCGGTCGTGGTGATCACCGGTGCAGCGCCGCATGATCGAGCCCGAAGAGATCGCCAACGCCGCGGTGTTCCTGGCGCTCCCGGAATCGGCCGGCATCACCGGCCAGGCCCTGAACGTCGACGGCGGGTTCGTGATGTCGTGACGACGACGCGCTCGAGGACGCCATGACGCTGGATGCGCTCGTCGCGCTGACGAAAGCACGGCTCGCGGCCCATGCGCGCCGCGTCGTGCCGGGGAACGAGCTCGTGCGCGCAGCCGTCCTGGTCCCGATCGTCGACCGCGGCGAGCCCTGTCTCGTCTTCACGAAGCGCACGCAGCGGGTCGCCACGCACAAGGGCCAGATCTCGTTCCCGGGCGGCGCGGTCGATCCCGGCGACGGCTCGTTCCTCGAAGCCGCCCTGCGCGAGTGCGAGGAGGAGATCGGGCTGCCGCGCGCGGCCGTCGAGCCGCTGGGTGAGCTGGACGACACCGAGACGGTCGCCACGCCGTTCGTCATCACGCCCTGGGTGGGCGTCATCCGCAAGCCCGTCGCGTGGCGCACGGACGGTGCGGAGGTGGAGCGCGTGATCGAGGTCCCGTTCACCGCGCTCGCCGCGCCGGGCGGCCTTCGCGTCGAGCACTGGGAGCGCGACGGCGCCAGACGCCCGGTCTATTTCTTCGACTACGGCGGCGACACGATCTGGGGCGCGACCGCCCGGATCCTCAAGCACTACCTCGACCTCGTCGCCCCGAGACCGTGAGCGCCGAGCCGGGCCGGAGCGCCCGTGCGTCGGCGTCGGCAGGGTTGTGCGGCGGATGCGAGCACGCGAGCCAGATCACGTCGGCCCGGCAGTCGACGTTCGTGTTATGCGGTCTGAGCCGGACCGATCCGTCCTTCCCGAAGTACCCGCGGTTGCCCGTCCTACGGTGCGGCGGCTATCGGCCGGCGGCGACCACGAGCGAGGATCAGGGCCACCAGAGATAGAGGAAGCGAGGACCGGCGCCGAGGGCGGTCGAGAACTGGGTGAGCGTGGCGTCGAGGCTGCTGGCCGGCGCCTCGGCGCGCGCGTAGTAGGTGGCGCGGTGCTCACGCGGGCGCTGGTAGACGACCACGCGCGCCTCGTCGGCGCCGAGGGCCCGCCGGGCCATCGCGAGCGCGTCGCCCATGTATCCGATGCGGTCGACGAGCTTGAGCTCGAGCGCCTGTTGCGCCGTGTAGATGCGACCGTCGGCGATGGCGCGGGCCGTCTCGATCGGGATCTTGCGCGTCTCGACCACCTTGGCGACGAACTGGCCGTGCAGTCCGTCGATGACCGACTGGAAGATCTTTCGCTCGTCGTCCGACAGGGCACGGAACGGACTGCCCATGTCCTTGCGCTCGCCGGACTTGATCGCCGACGCGGCGAGCCCGAGCTTCTGCATGAGCCCCTCGGCGTTCATGGTCACCAGGATCACGCCGATGGACCCGGTCACGCTGGTCGGGTGCGCGATGATCGTGTCGGCCGCGAGCGCTACGTAGTAGCCGCCGGAGGCTGCGACGTCCATCATGACGGCGATGACCGGGACGCGAGCGGTACGCCTGAACGTCTCGAGCTCGTTGAACAGGATGTCGGACGCCGTCACCGTGCCGCCCGGGCTGTTGATCCGGATCACGAGCGCGCGGATCCCCGAATCCTCCGAGGCCTTCTTGAGCTCCTCGCGGAACCGGACGAGCAGCGGCACGCGCGGCGTGGTCCCGCCGATCACCACGATGGGCGCCGGACCTTCCTCGCTGAGGAATCCCGAGACGTCGGTCAGGAGGATCTTCGGCCCCTTGGAGCCTTCGACGGTGTGCTCCTCGAGCGGGCGGATCCGCGGCGTGAGGTCGATCGAGATGAGCGAGCAGCCCGCCAGCAGCGCGAGCGCGAGGAGCACGGCGACCCGCGTCGACATGGCGCGAGTATACCGCGAGGGTTGCACGCCGCTCGCGCGGCTATAATGGCACCCCGTGACGACGGTGGCTCGGCTGACCATCGACGACGTGCGCGCCGCCGCGCAGCGGCTCTCGGGCCACATCTACCGGACGCCGGTGATCTCGTCGGCGGCCGCCGACGAGGCGAGCGACTACCGCGTCTTCTTCAAGTGCGAAAATCTACAAATCGCGGGCTCGTTCAAGATCCGCGGCGCGCTCAACAAGCTCCGCTCGCTCGCCCCGGCGGAGCGCGCGCGGGGCGTGGTCGCCTACTCGTCGGGTAACCACGCCCAGGGCGTGGCCCTGGCCGCGCGCATCGTCGGAACCTCAGCGGTCATCTGCATGCCCACCGATGCGCCGAAGCTCAAGGTGGAGGCGACGCGCGGCTATGGCGCCGAGGTCGTCTTCTACGATCGCCAGAAGGACGACCGCGCGGCGGTGGCCCGGCGCATCGTCGGCGACACCGGCCGCGTGCTGGTGCCGCCGTACGACGATCCCGCGATCATGGCGGGCCAGGGAACCGCCGCGCTCGAGCTCCTCGAGGAGATTCCGTCGCTCGACGCGCTCGTCACCCCGGTCGGCGGCGGCGGGCTCATGGCCGGCTGCAGCACGGTGGCGCGGACGCTGGTCCCGTCCATCGCGGTGTTCGGCGTCGAGGCCGACACGGCGAACGACACCTACCTCTCGCTGCAGAAGGGCGAGCGCGTCACCATTCCGCCGCCGCCCACCATCGCCGACGGGATCCGCCTGCAGACCCCGGGCGAGCTCACCTTTCCGATTCTGCGCGAGAACCTCGCCGGGATCGTGCTCGTCAGCGACGAGGAGATCGTCGCGGCCGTGCGGCTCCTCGCGCTGCGCGCCCGCATCGTGGTCGAGCCCACGGGCGCGGTCGGGGCCGCCGCGGTGCTGACCGGGAAGCTCTCGCTCCGGAAGGGGGCGCGCGTCGGCGTGGTGCTCTCCGGCGGGAACATCGACCCGGACTTGTTGATCCAGATTCTGCGCGGCTGAGCCGGGCTCGGGTCCGGGCGGCCGAGGCGCGGCTACATCGTGTGGAAGGCCGGGATGACGTCCGCGGCCAGACGCTCGAGCTGGTCGAGCATGCGCTCGGGCGGGCACATCGGCCGCAGGACGAACTTCGAGCCGCCGCCCCGCACGTACCCCTCGAGGCGCTCGCTGACGAGGTCGGCCGGACCGAACGCGGTGCACGCGTCGAGCGTCGGCGCGTCGGCACGGCCGCGCGGGATGAACGGCATCGCGAGCGCGCGGGCGGCCGCCGGGTCGTCGTCGAGGCAATAGTTCACGAGCACGCCGAAGTGGTCGCCCGGCACCTCGCGCGTGGCCTCGGCGGCGTAGGCGAGCGTCTTGTCGACGCCCACACGGAACTGCTCCGGTGTGATGAACGACGGGATCCAGCCGTCGCCCAGGCGCCCGGCGCGGCGCATGGCCGCCTCGCTGTTTCCGCCGATCCACAGGGGCATCGGCTGCTGGACGGGCCGCGGCAGCACGGTGATGCGGTCGAGCTTCCAGAATTCGCCGGCGTACGTCACGTCCGAGGTCTCCCAGCACTGCCGCATGATCCGAATCGCCTCGTCGGTGCGCCGACCGCGCTCGTGGAACGGCACCCCGGCGGCGTGGAACTCGCGCTCCTGCTCGACGCCGATGCCGACCGCGGGCAGGACGCGCCCGGCCGAGAGATAGTCGAGCATCGCGAGCTGGCGCGCGGCCATCACCGGCGACCGGAACGGCGCCACCAGCACGCTCGGACCGAACTTGAGCCGCTGGGTGCGCGCCGCGACCGCCGCCATGGTGGTCATGGGCTCGAGGACGGTCGTCGGCGAGGAGAGCCGGTCCGAGAACCACACCGAATCGATCGATGTCCGCTCGCAGAGGTCGACGAACCGCCAGAAGAATTCGCGGCCGTCGACCTCGCCCGGCGGGTCCGCCGGCCACGGGCCGGGCATGACGCCGATCCGGTACTTGATGTTCATGTCCGGCCTAGAACATCGAGAAGTCTTCGGCCTTCTCGGTGATGAACTCCAGGAGCGCGGGCGTGCCCTCTTGCGTCTTGCGGATCGCTCTCCGGATGGCCGGCACGATCTCGGCGGGCTCGCTGACGCGCTCGCCGTGGCCACCGAAGGCGCGCGCCATCGCGGCGTAGTCGCCGCTGATGTCGGTGGAGCGGTACTTGGCGGTGGCCGCCTTCATGACCTTCAGCTCGATGGCCATCGAGAAGTTGTTGAGCAGCACGGACATGATGGGGATCCGCTCCCGCACGGCCGTTTCGAAGTCCATCCCGGTGAAGCCGATCGCGGCGTCGCCCCAGACGTTGACGCAGAGCTTGTCCGGCGCGGCGAGCTTGGCGCCCATCGCGAGGCCCAGGCCGTAGCCGAGCTGCGTGGTCTTGCCCCAGCCGATGTAGCTGAGCGGCGAGACCGGCTCCCAGAACGGCGAGATCTGGTCGCGCGGGCTGCCGGCGTCGTGGGTGATGATCGTGTTCGCGACGTCGACCGTGTGCATGAGATCCCAGATCACGCGATACGGCGACAGCGGCTTCGTGTCGGCGGTGAGCCGCGGCGTCCACTTCTCCAGCCACTGGCTCTTGAGGTTCTTGATCTCCTGGGTCACGGCCGAGTAGCGGCCGCGCGGCCCGCCCTTGAGCCGGTCCTTCACCTCGACCAGCAGGGCCTGCAGCGTGAGCCCGGCGTCGCCGACCAGCGCCAGCTCGGCCGGCACGTCTTTGTTGATGTCGGTCGGGTCGAGCGTGGCGTGGGCGATGCGCTTGCCCTTCGGCATCGTGACCCCGTAGTTCGTCGTGGCGAAGCTACAGCCGATGCCGAAAATTAGGTCCGTGTTCTGAAGGAAATGGTGGAGCTGCTGGGAGATGGAGCGCCCGCCCGAGCCGAGCGACAGCGGGTGGTTCTCCGGGAACGCGCTCTTGCCCTGCAGGCTGGTCGTCACCGGCGCCTCCAGGAGCTCGGCCAGCTCGCGCAGGACCTGCCAGGCCCGCGCGTAGTGCACGCCCTGGCCGGCGTAGATCACGGGCCGCTGGGCGGCCACGAGCGCCTCGGCCACCCGCGAGACGTCGCGCGGATCGGGCCCCGAGCGCAGCCGGGGCGCCGGCGTGTACTGGATCGGCACCGGCACGTCTTCTCTCAGGAGATCGACGGGGAACTCGATCAGCACCGGGCGCGGCCGGCCGTTCTTGACCTGCGTGAACGCCCGGCGCATCGCGTCCACCACCGCGTCCGGCACAATGACCTGCTCGCACCACTTGGTCACGTGCTGGAAGTTCAGGAACGAGTTGAAGTTGGGTTGGATGTTCGTGATCCGCCGCGGGTAGCCGCCCGGCAGCACCACGATCGGCACCGAGTCGCCGTAGGCCTGGGCCACACCGCCGAAGGCGTTCTCGGAACCGGGGCCGTGCTGCATCGCGAACACGCCGATGCGATCGCCCGACGAGATGCGGCTCACCGCGTCGGCCATGTGGAGTCCGGTGCGCTCCTGACGGACGATGATCGTCCGGATGTCAGCCTCGGCCGCCGCTTCGATGATGGGGTTGACCGGGTAGCCGATGAGGAATTTCACGCCCTCGCGCTTCAGGATTTCCGCGACCGCCGCCGCCGCCTTCATGAGTCATTCTCCTCGGTGAGCCAAATAGCCTCGCGCCTCAGCCCGAGGCTCGCATATCCTACGCCAGACCCGACCATCGGGGAAATCGTGATCGACTCGAACGGAGAGGAGCCCATGACCCGCGACGAGCTGAAGCGACGTGTCGACGAAGCGATCGAGCGCCACGCCGACGAGATCGTCGGGCTCGGCGAAGACATCCGCCGCCATCCCGAGCTCGGCTTCAAGGAGCGGCGCACCGCGGCGCTGGTCGAGACGAAGCTCCGCAAGCTCGGCCTGACGCCGCGGACCGGACTGGCGCTCACCGGTGTGCGCGCGGATGTGGCGGGGGGCGCGGGCGCTGGCCCCACGTTCGCGCTTCTGGGCGAGCTCGACGCGCTCGTGGTCGCGGGACATCCGGACGCGGACGCCACCACCGGCGCCGTCCACGCGTGCGGCCACAACGCCCAGATCGCCGGGCTGGTGGGCGCGGCGATCGGCCTGGTCACCGCGCACGCGCTCGAGCGGCTGGCCGGGCGCGTGGCGTTCCTGGCGGTCCCGGCCGAGGAAGGCGGCGACCTCGAGTGGCGCCTCAACGAGGTCCGCGAAGGGCGGCTCGAGTTCCTGGGCGGCAAGTGCGAGCTGCTGCGGCTGGGCCACCTCGACGACGTCGACCTGGCGATGATGATCCACACCACGCCCCGGGCCGAGGACGGCACGGTCTCGATCCCGAGCTCCAACAACGGCCGGTTCGGCAAGACCGTGCGCTTCGTCGGGCGCGCGGCCCACGCGGGCGGCGCGCCGCACCTGGGTGTCAACGCGCTCTACGCGGCGCACCTCGCGCTCGGGGCGATCAACGCGCAGCGCGAAACCTTCCGCGACGACGACACGATCCGCGTCCACCCGATCCTGACCCACGGCGGCTCCCAGGTGAACGTCATTCCGGGCGAGGCGCGCCTCGAGACCTACGTGCGCGGCCGGACGCTCGAGGGCATTCGCGACGCGAACGCGAAGGTCGACCGCGCGCTGCGCGCCGGGGCGCTGGCCCTCGGCGCCACCGTCGAGATCGAGACGCTGCCGGGATACCTGCCGCTCAAGACCGATCCGACGATGGCCCGCACCTTCACACGCGTTGCCGACGACCTGTTCGGCGCCGGCGCCTGCGGCCATGCCGGCCACCGTGCCGGGTCCACCGACATGGGCGACGTGAGCCAGGTGATTCCGGTGCTCCACCCGTACATGGGCGGCGCGCGCGGTAGCGGCCACGGCGCCGACTACGCGATCGCCGACCCGCATCTCGCCTACGTGATGCCGGCGCGGGCGATGGCGGCGATGGTGATCGACCTCCTGTGGGACGGCGCCGCCGGCGCCCGCGAGGTCGTCGGGAGCGCCCGTCCGGGGATGACGCGAGCGGCATATGTGGAATTCCAGCGTGGGATCCGCCGGCGCGAGATCTACGACGGCTCCGAAGTTGATTCTCCGCGCCGGGCCCCGTAAGATGAACCGCGGTTCAGTCATCACTCATGCGTGATCCCGACAAGCCCCAGCAGATCATCGACGCCGCGATCCGCGTGTTCGCGCGCAGTGGCTACTACAACTCGCGCGTCTCGGACATCGCGCGCGAGGCGGGCATCGCCAGCGGCACGATCTACCTCTACTTCAAGACCAAGGACGACATCCTCGTCACGCTGTTCCGGGAAAAGATGGCCGAGTGGGTGGCCTCGGTCCGGCGCGAGATCGCCGCCGAGGGCGACCCGGTCGCCAAGATCCGCAAGATCGTGGCGCTCCACTTCCGGGTGCTCGAGGAGAATCCGGATCTCGCCGAGGTCGTGCAGGTCGAGCTGCGACAGGGACAGAAGTTCTTCCGCGGCGCTTCCGCGCACGAGATCTCCGCCTACTTCAGCGTGATCAACGACGTGCTCGAGGAGGGGGCGGCCTCCGGACGCTTCCGCCGGGACCTGCCGGTCAAGGTCGCCACCAAGATGCTGTTCGGGGCGATGGACCAGATGGCGACCTCCTGGGTACTCGGCAAGCGCGCGTACCGCCTCACCGAGGCGGCCGAGCCGGTCGCGGCGATCTTCCTCCAGGGAGTGTGCGCCGATGGCGTTTGAGACGCTCCTGTTCGCGCGCGAGGAGAGCTTCGCGGTGATCACGCTGAACCGTCCGCCCGCGAACGCGATCAGCGAGCCGCTGATGCGGGAGCTGAACGAGGCGCTGAACGAGGTCGAGCACGACGACACCGTGCGCGCCGTCATCATCACCGGCGCCGGGGACCGCATCTTCTGCGCGGGCGCCGATCTCGGCTCGGCGTTTTCCGGCGGCGACGTGGACGCCTTCATCCGCTTCGGCAACGACGTCGTCCGAAGAATCGAGCGCTTCCCCAAGCCCGTCATCGCCGCCATCAACGGCCACGCGCTCGGCGGGGGCTGCGAGATCGCGATGGCGTGTCACTTCCGCCTGGTCAAGGAGACGGCGCGCCTGGGCCAGACCGAGACCAACCTCGGCATCACGCCGGGCTTCGGCGGCACCCAGCGGTTGCCGCGCCTCATCGGGCGGACGAAGGCGCTCGAGTTCCTGATCCTCGGCACCCAGGTGCCGGCGCCCGAGTGCCTGGCCCTCGGCCTCGCGACCCGGCTCACCAAGGAAGGCGAGACGCTCAACGACGCCAAGAAGCTCGCCCGCGAGATCGCCAAGCGGCCGCCGATCGCCACGCGGCTGATCATCGAGGCGATCGACGAGGGGCTCGAGGCGCCGATGGAGAAGGCGATCGACATCGAGGTGCGTGCGTTTCTGAAATCGCTCAAGACGGAAGACGCCTCGGAGGGTATCCAGGCGTTCTTCGCCAAGCGCGAGCCGAACTTCAAGGGCAAGTAGTGGACCTGGGTATCCGCGGCCGGGTCGCGCTGGTGACGGGTGGCGCGCGGAGCCTCGGCCTTGCTGACGCGACGACGCTGGCCGGCGAGGGGTGCGCGGTCGCGATCGTCGATCTCGACGGTGACGGCGCCGCGGAGGCCGCGGGATCGATCGCGTCGTCGGGCGGGCGCGCGCAGGGCTACGCGTGCGACATCCGCGAGGCGGACCAGGTGCAGGAGGTCGTGAGCCGGATCGAGCGCGACCTCGGGCCCGTCGACATCTGCGTGAACAACGCCGGCCTCATCTACACGGTGGCGCAGCTCAAGGACATGAAGGACGAGGACTGGGAGCTGAACCTCGCCGTGAACCTGACCGGAACCTACAAGGTGACCAAGGCGGTCTTCGCGGGGATGCGCGAGCGGCGCTGGGGGCGCATCGTGGTGATGGCGTCGATCGCCGGCCTCATGGGGGGCTTCGGTCAGACGGCCTACGCCACGAGCAAGATTGGCCTGATCGGGTTCGCGCGGTCGGTGGCGCTCGAGGGCGCCCGGTACAATGTCACGTGCAACGCGATCGCGCCCGGGATCATCGCACCCAACGCGAAGCTGAGCCCGCTCTACGAGCGAATGGTCAAGCGCGTCGCGATGCAGCGCGAGGGAGAGCCCGAGGACGTAGCCAATACCGTCGCCTTCCTCTGCTCCGAGCGCGCGCGGTACATCACCGGCGCGGTCGTCACGGTGACGGGCGGGATGGATCTGTTCACGTTTTGAATTCCCACGCAGGGAGGACCGTATGCCCACAGTGAAAGACAGCTTCGACGCGATGGCGAACCGATTCCGGGCCGACAAGTCGGCCGGGACGAACGCCGTGATCCAGTACGACGTGAGCGGCGACGGTGGCGGGACGTGGCACGCCGTGATCAAGGACGGCACCTGCACCGTGAAGTCCGGCGCCGGCACGAGCCCGACGCTGACGCTCCAGATCTCGGCGCAGGACTGGCTCGACATGCTGTCGGGCAAGCAGTCGGGCCAGATGCTGTTCATGTCGGGCAAGCTGAAGGTCAAGGGTGACATGGGGCTCGCCATGAAGCTCGGCTCGATGTTCTCGATGTGACGCAGAGACGTAGAGAGGAGCTTTCGACTATGGGTCCGGAGCGTTTCGCAGACGTCGTCGAGTGGTTCACCAACGGGTTCCCCCGCGCGGTCGAGGCGCCGGCCGAAGCGGTCAAGCCGTGGCAGGAGGAGCTCGAGCGCGGCTTCCGCCGGCTCGAGAACCTTCAGCGCCTGATGACGAATCCCCCCCAGCCCAAGACCGGGGTCACGCCACGCGTGGAGATCTACAAGCGGAACAAGTCGCGGCTCTACCGGTACGAGTCGAAGCGGACCCACCGGACGCCGCTGCTCTTCGTGCCCAACCTCGGCATCAGCCGACCGTACATCTTCGATCTCCTGCCCGGCGGCAGCTTCGTCGAGCACATGACGCGCCAGGGATTCGACTTCTACATGCTCGACTGGGGCGTGTTCGGGCCGGAGGACAACGATCTCACGGTCGAGGAGTGCGTGACGCGGATCCTGCCGCGCATGGCCCGGCGGGTGCTCGAGTCGTCGGGCCAGAACGAGCTCTCGGTCCTCGGCTATTGCATGGGCGCGCCGATCTCCGCGGCGTTCGTGGCCTCGCATCCCGAGGTGCCGGTGAAGAACTTCATCAACATGGCCGGGCCCATCGACTTCGCGAAGGTCGGGCTCTTCGGGCTCTGGCTCGGCAAGCAGTACTTCAACGTCGACCGCTTCGTCGACACGCTGGGCTCGATCCCCGCCGACATGGTGAAGGCCGGCTTCAAGCTCATCAAGCCGACCATGGACCTGTCGACCACCCTGAACCTCTGGTGGAACCTGTGGAACGACAAGTACGTGGAGGGATTCCAGGCCCTCAACAAGTGGGCGAACGAGTACGTGGCGTTTCCCGGTGAGTTCTTCCGCCAGTGGGTGCGCGACTTCTACCAGGACAACAAGCTCTACCGGGGCGAGCTCGTGATGGGCGGCCGGCCGGTGCGCCTGGAGCGCATCACGTGTCCCGTCTTCGTCGTGGGCGCCAAGGAGGACTACATCGCACCACCCGGGTGCGTGCGGGCCCTCATGGACGCGGTGGGGAGCCACGAGAAGGAATACATCGAGCTGCCGGGCGGCCACATTTCGCTCATCGCCGGGCGCGGCGCCTCCGTCCACTGCTGGCCCAAGGTTTCCAGCTGGCTCGCGCCACGCTCGTAGCCTCGAGCCTGGCGGCAGCGAATGTTGTTGACGCTGCGCGTCAGTAGGCGCTAGGATTTAAGTGATGGCAGAGTCTTCAGGGTCGAACCAGCTGTTCGATTTGTGGAAACGCCAGCTCGAGGAGAGCACGCAGGCCTGGACGCGGCTCGTCGACCAGACCTCGGCCGCGCCGGCGCCACCGGCGGACCCCGCGGCGTTCTGGCAACCCGTCCTCGATCAGGGCGTGCAGACATGGGCCAAGCTCTTCGCCCAGACGCCGGCCTCGCCCGAGCTCGTGACGCAGTGGAAGCAGTTCGTCGACCAGTGGATCGAATCGTGGTCGAGGGTGCTCGGGCAGACCATGGGCACCGAGCAGTTCGCGAAGCTCATGGGTCAGTCACTCGACCAGTTCCTCGTCGCCCAGGCCCCGGCCAAGAAGCTCATGGACCAGCAGGTCGAGCAGTCGCTGCAGGCGTTGAACCTTCCGTCGCGCAGCCAGCTGACCGCCGTGGCCAAGCAGATCATCGAGCTGGAGGATCGGATCGAGCGCCTCGAGGACTCGATCCACGCGGTCCTTCGACGTCTCGGCGACCAGGAGCCCCGATGATCGGCCGCACGATCGCCGAGATCTCGGCCGGTGACTCCGCGGAGCTGGTGCGCCGGGTCGAGACGGACGATATCGCGAGCTTCATCGACGCAGTCGGGGATTTGAACCCGGTCCATAGTGACCCCGCCTACGCCGCGACCACGGCGTTCAAGGAGCCGATCGCACCCGGCATCTTCACCGCGGGGCTGATCTCCGCCGTCATCGGCACGCAACTGCCGGGACCGGGCGCCATCTACCTCACCCAGAGCCTCAAGTTCGTGAAGCCGGTGCGGACAGGGGACACGATCACCGCGCGGGTGACCGTCCTCGAGGTGATCCGCGAGCGGAACCGCGTCCGCCTGCAAACCGTCTGCGTCAATCAGCGCGACGAGGAAGTGCTGTCGGGCGAGGCGTGGGTGATGCCGTCGCGGGCGCACGTCACCTACGAGGAGCGCCGGCCGACCGCGGCGGCGCTGGGGGCGCTCGCGCTCCATCCGTGGGCGCTCGCGGCTCAGGCCATGAGGCTCTGGGCCGCGATGGTCACATCAGCAGTCCGCCGTTGATCGAGAGCTCGGCGCCGGTGATGTAGGCGCCGTCCGACGAGACGATATACACCACGGCCCGTCCGACCTCTTCCGCCGTGCCGAACCGCTTCAGCGGAATCTGGCTCAAGAGCTTCTCCCGAACCTTTTCCGGGATCGCCTGAACCATCTCGGTCTCGATGAACCCGGGCGCGACGGCGTTGACGGTGATGCCCTTGCCGGCGAGTTCCTTGGCGAGCGATTTGGTGAACGCCGCCACGCCGGCCTTCGAGGCCGCGTAGTTGGCCTGACCGAAGTTGCCGATCTGGCCGATCACCGAGGTGATGTTCACGACGCGGCCGTATTCCTGCTTGAGCATCTGGTCGATGAACACCTTCGAGCAATTGAACACACCGTCGAGGTTGATGGCGAGCACCTTGCGCCACGAGGCGTGATCCATCTTCACGAAGGTCTTGTCCGAGTTGATCCCGGCGTTGTTCACCAGGATGTCCAGGTGGCCGAACTCCTTCATCACTTCCTGCGCCATCCGGAAGGTGTCCGGGTAGTCGCCGACGTCGGCCTGGGCCAGCATCGCGACACGGCCCATCTTCCGGATCTCCTCGGCGACTTCCTTGGCGGCGCCTTCGCTCGACACGTAGTTGATGGCGACGTCGGCGCCCTCTTGAGCGAGCGCCAGCGCGATGGCTCGACCAATGCCTCGGGAGCCTCCGGTGACGAGCGCGGTACGTCCCGTGAGCTTCATGACACACACCTCCTGCGGGATGGGCGAGAGTCTAGCACGCTGAGCCCGGACGGACTCTTGACGCGCGGTGTTACGCCATTCATAGTTGCCCTCGGGGGCCGAGGCCATGGCGTACGTGATCAAGCGGTACTCGAACCGAAAGCTCTACGACACGCAGGAGAGCCGCTACGTCACGCTCGAGGAGATCGAGGAGATGATCCGGGCGGGTAAGGAGATCGCCGTCGTCGACGCCGCCTCGGGTGAGGACCTGACGTCCGTGACACTGGCCCAGATCATTCTCGAGAACGAGCGGAACCACCGCGCCGCACTGCCCACCGCGTTTCTCCATCAGCTGATCAAGCACGGCGAGGCGTGGCAGGACTTCGTCCAGCGATCGATGAAGTCGAGCCTCGAGGGCATCGTCTCGAACCAGCGCGAGATGGAGCGCATCTTCCAGGACTGGGCCTCCCGCGCCGGGTGGGGGATCGTCGCGCCGCGCGTGGACGCGAAGCGCGACGGCGGCGAGCCCGATGCCGACCGGCTCCGCGAGGAAGTTTCGACGCTGCGAGAGCGCCTACGCTCCCTCGAAGAGCGGCTCGAGCGGAAGAAGAACCAGGCGAAGTGACCGCCTAGTTCTGCGCGTAGACGTCCTTCACCCTCGTGACGACCGCGGTGTAGGTCTCCTGGATGCCCTTGCCGGCCTGCTCCGCCGACGTCTGAAGCCGCTCGGCGGCGCGGGTGAACGCCTGGGCCTGGCCCTCGAGAAGCTTGAACACCTTCTGGGTGCCTTCGACGCCGTCCAGCAGCACCCTCTGACAGGCCTGCACCGGATCCTTCGCGCCGTCCGACCAGGCGCCCTGCCACCGCGCGGCGGTGGCTTGCGAATCGCGCAGCGCCTCGATGGCCGTCTGCTGCAGCTCGGCGTAGAGCCTCACGCCCTCCTTCGCGGTCGCCGTCGAGAACTCCACGATCTCTCGCAGCACGCGCTGGTTGGCGTCCGCCCATACCGTCACCGTCTCGACGGCCTTCGCGGCGACCTGACCGAACAGCTCTTGAGTCTTTCTGGAATCGTTCATCGTCGGCCCTCCTGAAACTTTCCGTCGTTTGCGAACTCCGAACGCTTCGCCTCGATCGATGTCAGTATAACGCGTCGCGTTATCCCGTCAACCCCGATTTTGTGCATTGCGTCAGTCACCATGTGCTAGCGTGAGTATCCCTTACATATTGAAGCTTTACGGGGAGGCCTGCATGGCAGCCGAGACGCTTGCGCGGATGTTCTGGGACCGTGTGGAGCGGAGCGGAGATCGGCCGGCGCAGCAGTTCAAGCACGGCGCCGACTGGAAGACGATCACCTGGCGCGAGGTCGGCGACGTCGTGCGCGAAGTCGCGCTCGGCCTGCTGGCGCTCGGACGCGGCAAGGGCGACGCGGTCGCGCTGCTGTCGGCGAGTCGAGCCGAGTGGGTTCAGTCGGACTTCGCGATCTTCAGCGCCGGCTGCGTGACCGTTCCCGTGTATCCGACCTATCCTCCGGATTTGATCGCGTACGTCGTGAACGATTCGGGCGCCCGGACGATCATCGTCGAGGATCCCGTGCAGCTCGCCAAAGTGCTGGAGGCACGCGACCGGATGCCGGCGCTCGAGCAGATCGTCGTCATCACCGGGTACGACGCGGCCCAGCCGCCCAAGATGGTGATGACGTGGGAGACGCTGCGCCGACTCGGACGCGACAGCGTGAACGCGCATCAGCGCACGCTCGCGGAGCGCGTGGCGTCGACGAGCTCGACCGATCTGGCGACGATCGTCTACACGTCGGGCACCACCGGCCCCCCGAAGGGCGTGATGCAGACGCACGGCAACCACGTCGCCGCCGTCAACGCCTCCAAGCAGGCGACGCCGGTGGAGGAGGGCTGGGTTCATCTCCTGTTCCTGCCGCTCGCGCACTCGTTCGCCCGGCTCGAGTCGTTCCTGGGCGTGGCGCACGGCCTCACGACGGCGTTTGCCGAAAACCTCGACAAGGTCGGCGAGAACCTCAAGGAGACGCGGCCGCACTTCATCTGCAGCGTGCCGCGCGTGTTCGAGAAGGTCTACGCGAAGATCCTCGCCGGTGTGGAGGCGGGCTCGCCCGCGAAGAAGAAGATCTTCAACTGGGCGGTCTCGGTCGGCCGTGACGTGAGCCGCCATCAGCAGCGCGGCCAGCCGGTGCCCATGGGCCTCGAGCTCAAGCGCAAGGTGGCCGACAAGCTCGTCTTCGCGAAGCTCCACGCGGCGCTCGGCGGACGGCTCCAGTGGGCGGTGTCGGGCGGTGCCCCGCTCGCGCGCGACATCGCCGAGTTCTTCCACGCCGCCGGGATCCTGCTGCTCGAGGGCTACGGGCTCACCGAGACGTGCCCGGCGTTGACGTTCAACCGGCCCGGGCGCTTCAAGTTCGGCTCAGTCGGCCAGGCCCTGCCGGGCGTCGAGCTGAAGATCGCCGACGACGGCGAGATCCTGGCGCGCGGCCCGAACATCGCGACGAAGGGATATTTCAAGCAGGCGGAGGCGACGCGCGAGGTCTTCGAGCCGGATGGCTGGTTCCATACCGGCGACATCGGCACGCTCGACGGGGACCGCTTCCTGTTCATCACCGACCGCAAGAAGGACCTGATCGTCACCGCGGGTGGCATGAACATCGCGCCGCAAAACATCGAGAACCTCCTGAAGGCCGACCCGTTCATCAGCCAGGTCATGGTCTACGGCGATCGCCGCCCGTACCCGGTGGCGCTCATCACGGTCAACCCGGAGGAGCTGTCGAAGTTCGCCCAGGAGCAGGGGATCCTCGTGAACGAGGCGGCGGTCATCGTCAAGCACCCCAAGCTCGTGGAGCGCATCGGCCGGACGATCGAGGAGAAGAACACCCAGCTCCAGTCGTACGCCAAGATCAAGCGCTTCACGGTGCTGCCCATCGACTTCTCGCTCGACGGCGGCGAGCTGACGCCGACGCTCAAGGTGAAGCGCAAAGTCGTCTCACAGAAATATAAGGACGCGATCGAGGAGCTCTACCGCTGACCGCAGGCCCCGGGACGCTCGCCGGCAAGGTCGCGGTCGTCACGGGGGCCAGCCGCGGTCTGGGGCGGGCGATCGCGGTCGCGCTGGCGGAGGCTGGGGCCCACGTTGTGCTGGCGGGCCGCTCGACGGACGCGCTCGCGGAAACGGCGCGACTTGCCGCGGGAAGCGGCGGCCGCACGCTCGTGGTGCCCACCGACGTCGCGAGCTACGCCGCGGTCGAGAGCCTCGTCGACCGGGCGCGCTGGGAGCTCGGTCGTCTCGACATCGTCGTCAACAACTCGGGCGTGGCGAAGGTGGCGCCGCTGGTCGAGATGACGCCCGAGGACTGGCGCTTCATGCTCGACGTGAACCTGACCGGCGTCTTCAACGGCTGCCGCGCCGCCGGCCCTCATCTGATCGCCCAGAAATCCGGCAAGGTGATCAACGTCGCCTCGGTCCTCGGCCAGGTCGGCTTGCCGGGCTACACCCTCTACGGCGCGACCAAGGGCGGCGTCATCGCGCTCACGCGCGCGCTCGGGGTGGAGTGGGCGCGCCACAACGTCCAGGTGAACGCGATCGCCCCGGGCTGGTTCGCCACCGACATGACCAACGAAGCCTTCGCGAACCCCAGGATCAACGAGCGGCTCACCCGCGACATCCCCGCGCGGCGGATCGGGCAGCCGCACGAGATCGGCCCGCTGGCCGTCTACCTGGCGTCGGCCGCCTCCGACTTCATGACGGGGCAGACGGTGTTTCTCGACGGCGGTCACTCGGCGGCGTGACGCGATGACGACGGTTGCCGGACGGGAGACCCTCGCGTAGATTGTGCGCGATGAAAGCGGCGGTGCTCTACGGACCGCACGATCTTCGGGTCGAGTCCACGCGCGAGCCGCGCCTGGAGCCCGGCGAAGCCATCGTGCGCGTGGCCTCCGCCGGGCTCTGCGGGACCGACTATTCGATCTTTACGGGCGACCGGCCGGTGGACTATCCCCGCGTGATGGGCCACGAGCTGGTCGGCCGCGTCGACGCCGTGGCGGCCGACGTGACGACCGTCAGGCCCGGCGCGCGCGTGGTGGTCGAGCCGAACTACGGCTGTGGCCGCTGCCCGCTCTGCCTCGAGGGCAATCGCAATCTCTGCCTGTCGCGTCGGGCGATCGGCATCGACGTCGACGGCGGATTCGCCGAGCTGATGCGGCTGCCCGCACGCTGCTGCTGGCCGGCCCCGGACGGCGCCGAGACCGACGCGCTGCTGCTCACCGAGCCGCTCGCCGTGGTCGTTCGCGCGGTCGATCGCGGCGCGCCCCGGCGCGGCGAGTCGGCGGCGGTCGTCGGGGCCGGAAGCCTGGGACTGCTGGCGCTCCAGGTGCTCCGAGCGCGCGGCGCCCGCGTGCTCGTGGTGAGCCGCACCTCCCGACGCTTCGCCCTGGCAGGCGCGCTCGGCGCCGAGGCGACGCACGCGACCGCCGACGGCGCGCTCGTGGAGACCGCGCGCCGCTTCTCGGGCCGCGAGGGCGTCGACCTCGTCGTCGAGACGGCGGGCACCGCCGACGCGGTCACCCACGCGCTCGATCTCGTCAGGCCCGGGGGCCGCGTGGTGGTCACCGGGCTTCCGCACGAGTCGACGCCCGTACCCTTCTTCTCGGTCGTGCGCCGCGAGATCACGATCACGGGCTCGATGATCTATCAGGACGAGTTTGGGGAGGCGCTCCGGCTCGTCGCCAGCGGCGCGGTGCGGACGCGGCCCTTGATCACGCACCGGTTCGGCCTCGACCGCATCGGCGACGCGTTCGCAGCCCACGCCGAGCCCGCCTCGATCAAGGTCGCGCTCGACCTCTGATCGTGACGGCGCGTCCCTACAGACCTCCCATGTGGATCGTCCTGTCCCTGGCCGCGGCGTTGTTCCAGGCGCTCCGCAACACGGCGATGAAGCGCTTGGGCCACGCGCTCGACGAGTACATCAACGTCTGGGGCCGCTTCACCTTCCTTCTGCCGTTCGCCTTCGTCGCCTGCCGGTGGAGCGGCTGGCCCACCTTCGCGCCGAGCTTCGTCCCGTGGTGTCTGGCCTTCGGCGTGTGCCAGACGGCGTCCACCCTGGCGCTCTCGAAGGCGCTCAAGCTCTCGGAGATCTCGCTGGTCACCGCGCTCTGGAAGGTGAGCCTGCTGCTGCTCGGCCTGGGCTGGGTCGCGATCGGCGAGCGGCCGAGTGCGCTGGGCCTGGCGGCGTCGTGCTGAGCGCGTCCGGCGTGTACCTCCTGAACGTCCGGAGCGCGCGGATCTCCCCGTGGGCGCCGCTGCTGGTCCTCTTCACCGACCACGGCCCGCGCTACACACTGCTGGCCGCCGCGCTCTACGCGCCCTCGGTCATCACGATCAAGAAGGCGATCCTCGCGTCCAACACCGCCGCTGGCACGTTCGGCACGTACTTCGCCGCCAGCCTCATCGTCACGCCGATCGCGCTGCGGACTTCCGCGCGCCATCTCCGCGCCGTGCCGCCGCACTGGAAGGAGTTCGCCGCGCTCGGCCTGTTCGCCGCGCTCACCACGCTGAGCCAGGGTAAGGCCTACACCCTCACGCTCTCCTCGTACGTCGAGGCCGTGAAGCAGATCGAGATCCTCTACGCGATGGCGATCGGCGTCCTGGTGTTCGGCGAGGCGCGCCGGGTGAAGGAATCGGCGCCGGCGGCGTTCGTGATGCTGCTGGGAATGGTCCTGCTGGCGGTGGCGACGTAGCGCCCGGGAACGGCGGCTGGTCTAGATCTCCGGCCGCTTGCCGTACGTCGCGCGGATCTCGGTCTTGATGCCGCCCCGGACGTTGAAGTCGCCGATCACCTCGAGCCACCGAGGCCGCGCCGCCGCCACGAAGTCGTCGAGGATCCGGTTGGTCACCGCCTCGTGGAAGGCGCCCTCCTGCCGGTACGACCACAGGTAGAGCTTGAGCGACTTCAGCTCGACCAGGTGCGCGTCGGGCACGTAGCGGATGCGGATCGTCGCGAAGTCCGGTTGGCCGGTCATCGGGCAGAGGCAGGTGAACTCCGGCACGGTCATGGAGACTTCGTAGTCGCGATCCGGATGAGGGTTCGGCACGATCTCTAGCGTCTTCGAGGGCGACGTCGGCATGGGGCGATTATACCCGCGCGGCGACAAACTGAAGACGGCCATGGCCGCGCCCGTGAGGTCCATGTCTTTCGAAGGATGGCTCAGAACGCTCTCGAGGATACGACACCTGGCATAATCGCCCCATGAAGATCGGCCTGATCGGACTCGCCAAGTCGGGAAAGACCACCCTGTTCAACCTGCTCACCGGCTCGAACATCGCGACCGCGCGCTACGACTCCGGGCGCGCGGAGCTCCACACCGGCGTGGCGCGCGTGCCCGACCCGCGCGTCGACCGGCTTTCGGCGCTCTTCAAGCCGAAGAAGACGACGTACGCCACGTTCGAGGTCG
The DNA here is from genome assembly GCA_003221515.1 of Candidatus Rokuibacteriota bacterium. Taxonomy (GTDB): domain Bacteria; phylum Methylomirabilota; class Methylomirabilia; order Rokubacteriales; family CSP1-6; genus AR31. The sequence goes on along the minus strand of QHSI01000107.1, from coordinate 28,464 downwards.
TGGATCTGGCCGGGATCGCTCGCGGGGAGCGCGCTGGCCTGGACACCAAGGAGTTCAGAAACGCAGACGCGCTGCTGCACGTCGTGCGAACGTTCGCCGACGAGGCGCAGGGCGCGGCGGCGCCGAAGCGCGACATCGAGGACCTCGAGACCGAGCTGATCCTGGCGGATCTGGAGGTCGTCGAGCGGCGCCTCGAGCGCCTCGAGGCGTCGATCAAGAAGCAGCGGAAGGACGTCGAGGTGAAGGAGCAGGCGATCCTCGTCCGCCTCAAGGGGGAGCTCGAGGGCGAGACTGCGTTACGGGCCGTCACGCTCACGCCCGACGAGGCGCGGGCGATTCGAGGCTACACCTTCCTGTCTCAGAAGCCGATCCTTCACTGTCTGAACCTCGACGAGAAGGCGATCGGCGAGGCGGCGCAGCTGGTCGAGCGCTTCGGGCTCGAAGCGATCGCCGGCCGGCCCGGAACCCGCATCGGCTGGGTCTCGGCGATCATCGAGGCCGAGGTCGCCCAGCTCGCCGGCGAGGAGCAGCGCGTCTTCCTGGCCGACCTCGGGCTCGACGAGCCGGCCATCCATCGCGTGCTCAGCGATTGCTTCGCCTTGCTCGGGCTCGTGTCCTTCTTCACGGTCGGCGAGGACGAGGTCCGCGCCTGGCCGATTCCCGCCGGAACGCGCGCGCAAGACGCCGCCGGGACCGTCCACTCCGACATCGCGCGAGGGTTCATCCGTGCCGAGGTCAACCGCTACGACGATCTGGTCGCGGTGGACGGCGCGTTCGCAGAGCTCCGGGCGAAGGGTCAGCTACGGCTCGAGGGGAAGGACTATGTCGTCCGGGACGGCGAGATCTGCCACTTCCGCTTCAACGTCGGAAAGTGAGCCCGGTCGGCGCGTCTACTCTTTGATTCCGGGAATCCGCTTGAGCGGCCCGCCCAGCGTTTGAACGACGGCCGCGACCGTCGCGTCCGGCGTGTTCATCGGCAGCACGCAGCCGGGACCGACGATGAGTCCGGTGCCCGCCGTCTGCGCGATCGCGTCGCGAACTTCGGCGACCGCCTGCTCCGCGGTCCCGTCGCGCAGCGTCTTCCACTGGTGCAGTCCCCCGATGACCGCGCCCGGCACCTGGGCCTGGCCGTCGCGGAGCGAGGGGGGCGTGGCGCGGTCGTCCCAGTTCCACGCGTGCCCGCGCAGGCGCGCCAGCCGGTCGAACATGAGGCGGTCGCCGTGGCAGTGGACGATCGTCAGCGTCGACTTCGCGGCGATCGCCTCGAGAAACCGCTGGTCGTAGGGCTCGCCGAACCGCGCGTAGTCCTCCTCGGAGTTGGCCGACCGGCTGGCCGCCTGGATCGAATAGAAGATGCCGGAGACACCCTCGGTCAGGGCGAGGAGCGCGAACTTGATCAGCGTCTCGGTGATCGCCTCGAGCGCGTCGGTTACGGCTCCCGCGTGCTCGCGCATGTCGTTGGGCAGGCGGTCGGCCGAGAGCTTGCGGGCCAGCGACAGCGGCGAGAACAGCGTCGGCAACACGGGGGCGTCCCCGATGCGGCGATCGAAGCCGAGGCGGATGATCGTCTCGATCTCCTCGGCGTAGCCGGGCGCCGACGCCGGGTCGAGGGCGCGGATCTTCTTCCAGTCGTCGCCCGAGCGCACCGCGCAAGTCCCGCACGGTCGATGGCCGTCCTCGCGCACGGCGGTGGACTCGACGCATCCCCAGGCCTCCACCGCGTAGCCGCCGCGCGGCGTGATCTTGAGGAAGTCCGAGCCGTATCGCTCGTGGAAGCGCAGCGTCGCCTGCGCGAGCCCCGCCGACGAGTGGTCGACAGTGGGGAAGTGACGCCAGACCGCGTAGGGCACGCGATCGACGGGCTGGCGGTTGATGGCCGCCAGCACGCGCTCACGCCGGCTCATCTGTTTCATGCGCAGATCACCCCGTCGCTCAGCACCGGCTCACCCCGCGCGTCGACCGCGTCGAAGCCGATGACGTCGCCCGCGCGCGTGAGGCCGCGAACCGTGATGGTCGAAGGCATGCTCACCATTCCGGTGAGCCGCGCCGCGACCTCCCGGACGCGCGTGGGGTCACCGTCGAGGTCCCGTCGGATCACCTGCGACACCGCGAGCGCCAATGTCGCCGACCCGTGGAGGATCGGCGCCGACAGCCCCGCTTCGCGGGCGACGGCGAGATCGGTGTGGATCGGGTTCCAGATCCGCGCGCACTCCGAATACACGTGGGCGGCCCAGGACGCGACGTTCACGGGCTCGCTCCAGCGGGTCCCGGGCGAGGTCGGCGGAAGGGGCCGGACCAGGGGCTCGACGACCAGGCGCGTCTGACCGTCCGTCTCGACGCCCCGGAACACCGAGCCGTACTCGGTCGTGGTGACGGGCCGGCCGTTGCGGTCGACGGTGGAGAACCGCGCGACGTACAGGGTCCCGGTGCGGGTCGGCCGCACCTCGGTGACCTGGGCGCGCGTGAGCAAACGATCGTGAGCGGTGGGCGGTCGATGGATGACGACGTGGTGAGTCGAATGGACCGCGAGCTTCAACAGGGTCTCGTGGATGGTCCGCGCCCGGAGCGCCTGCACCGCCGGCCACTCGTAGCACACCGGGAACAGCGGGTGGGCGGCTGGCCCCGACCCGTTCGCGGTGTCGTAGTAGCGCGGATCGTCGAGGCCGAGCGCCGCCGAGTACGCCATGAGCCAGCGCGCGTCGAGCGAGGTGCTGACGGCGCCGATCTCGGTCCCGACGATCTTGCCGGGGATGGCCGCGGGCGCGGCGCCGGGGGCGCTCATGCCGGCCGGGGAAAATTCATGCAGTCGACGAAGATCTGCTCGAAGTCCGGGTGAGCCGCGAGCGAGACGTGCTCGATCCGCCGCGCCACCGAGTCGGCTCGCGCCCGCTCGGCCTCCGAGACCAGGCAGAGCTGAGCGCCGAGCGACGCCGCATTGCCGACGTAGCGGATCCGCGCGCGGGCCAGGGGCGGGATCAGCCCGATCCGCAGCGCGCTCTCGATCGACAGGTAGTTGCCGAACCCACCGGCCAGCATGAGCTCGGCGACGCGCTCCGCGGGCACGCCCGCGACGTGCTGGAGCATCGCGACGCCCGAGGCGATCGCCCCCTTCGCCAGCTGGACCTGACGCACGTCGTCCTGCGTCAGCACGATCTCCTGACGCGCGCCGGCCTCGCCCGGACGCAGCACGATGACCTGACGCTCCTCGCCGCGCATCACGACCCGTGCGGCGAGCTTCGGCGGGAGCGCGTCGCGCGCTTCGACCTGGATCAGCCCGGTCCAGTCGATGACGCGCGCGTCCAGGAGGCCGGCGATCAGGTCGATGATCCCGGAGCCGCAGATGCCGAGCGCGTCGGTCTCGCCGATCGTGTGCACGTGGACGTCGTCGTCCACCCGGACGCGGTCGATGGCGCCGAGGGCGCCACGCATCCCGTGGCGGATCTGCGCGCCCTCGAGCGCCGGGCCGGCCGGCGCCGAACACGCCCACAGATGGTCGCGCGAGCCGAGGATGACCTCGCCGTTGGTCCCGATGTCGACCGCGACGCGGATCTCGGCGCTCTCGTAGATGCGCGTGGCGAGGGCCACGCCGACCGCGTCGGCGCCCACGAACCCCGCCACCAGCGGCAGCAGGCACACGCGCGCCTCCGGCGCGACCTTCAGGAACAGATCGCGGGCCGCGAGGATGACCGCGTGGCGCATCACCGGCGCATACGGGGCGAGGCCGACGTGCGACGGATCGATGCCGAGCAGGATGTGGTGCATGCAGGTGTTGCCGACGATCACGACCTTGTAGATCCACTTCGCCAGCACGCCGGACTCGCGGCAGATCTGCTCGATGTGCTGGTTCAGGAGACCGATGATCCGGGTGTGGAGCTTCCGGAGGTTGCCGGGGTTGAACTGGGCGAACGCGATCCGCGACATCAGGTCGCCGCCGAACACCGCCTGAGGATTCAGGCTCGACACCGAGGCGAGCTGCTCGCCCGACTCGAGCTCGATGAGGGTCGTGACCACGCTGGTGGTGCCCACGTCGATGGCGAGGCCGAACTTCATGCCGGCGGTGTCGCCGCGCTCCACCGCGAGGATGCGCTGGCGACCGCCCGCCGCGAAGGTCGTCACGGTGACGCCAGCCGGATCGTCGCGGAGCGCCTGCGGCAGTCCCTGGACCACCGCGGGCCCGACGTCGTCGGCCGTGAGACCGACCGCCGCGAGGAGCTGCTCGAGGTCGGACGTCTGATGATGCTCCTCGCGCGGCAGGTTGACCTTGACCACTTGCTTGGCGACGCCCGAGTCGAGCGTGACGCGGCCGAGCGCGTGGACGCCGGGGCCAGCGCCCAGGATCTGGAAGGCGCGCTCCTCCAGCGGCGGCGCGAGTTGAACGATGACGGGCTCGTGGAGCACGCACTGGCAGGAGAGGCGATACCCCTCGCGGACGAGGTCGTCGCCCAGCTGGAGCGCGTCCATGATCGTCGGCGGCGGCGGAGCGCCCGTCAGGAACTTGACCCGGCACGACGTGCAGCGGCCGCGGCCCCCGCACGTGGCGGTGATGTCGACGCCGCCGGCGTGGGCGGCCTTGAGGATCGTGGTGCCGGCGGCGGCCGTGAGGCTGCGACGCGACGCGGGGTCGTTGGGATCCACGATGATCGTCAGCGCGACGGCCATGGTCTTTCATTCTAGTGGTATGCTCGCGCCCATGGAAATAACCGTGGAGACGTTGCAGCGCCTGGCTCGACTCGGTGGGTTCGCGTGGACCGACGCCGAGCTGGAGGCGATCCGTCCCGGCGTTCTGCGCCTTCTCGAGATGCTGGAGCGTCTCGAGAGCGTTCCCCTCGACGCGATCGAGCCGACCACCCAGTACCGGATGCTGTGAGGTGAGCGACCTCGTCTGGCTCTCGATGGCCGAGCTCGGCCGGATGGTCGCGACCAAGGAAGTCTCGCCGGTCGAGGTCGCCCGCGCCCACCTCGACCGTATCGCCGCGCTCGACGCCAGGCTCCGCGCGTTCATCACCGTCTGCGCCGAGAGCGCGCTGGAGGCGGCGCGCGCCGCCGAAGCCGACCTGATGGCCGGCAAGATCACCGGGCCGCTGCACGGCGTGCCGTGGGCGCCGAAGGACCTCTACTCGACGAAGGGGATCCGCACCACCGGTGGATCGAAGATCCTCGCCGAGTCGGTCCCGTCGAAGGACGCGACGGTCGTGAGCCGTCTGAGTCAGGCCGGCGCCGTCGTGCTCGGCAAGCTCAACATGCACGAGTTCGCGTACGGGCCCGAGGGGCTCAACGCTCACTACGGCGACGCGCGCAACCCGTGGGACGGGAGCGCGCATCGGATCGCCGGCGGCTCGTCCTCGGGCTCGGGTGTAGCCGTCGCGGCCGGGCTGGCACCCGGATCGCTCGGCTCCGACACCGGCGGGTCGATCCGCATCCCGGCCTCGCTCTGCGGGATCACTGGCCTCAAGCCTACCTATGGTCGGGTGAGCCGCGCCGGCGTCCTGCCGCTGTCCTGGTCGATGGACCACGTCGGACCGATGGCGCGAACCGCGCGGGACTGCGCGCTGATCCTGGGCGCAATCGCCGGCTACGACCCGGACGATCCGACCACGAGCGTCCTGCCGGTGCCCGACTACGCGGCGGCGCTCGGCGGCGAGGTCAAGGGGCTGCGCGTTGGGCTCCTACGCGCTCATTTCACCGACGTGGCGACGCCCGAGGTGCGGGCGGCGGTCGAAGTGGCCGCGCGTCGGCTCGAGCAGGCCGGCGCAGTCGTGGACGAGGTGAATCTGACCCAGATCGACCACGTCGCCGCTGCCTCCTCGGCGATCGTGGCCTCGGAGGCGGTCGCGTACCACGCCGGCTGGATGCGCACGCGCGCGCAGGACTATCAGCCCGACGTCCGGGAGCGGTTGAGGATCGGCGCCTTCGTCAGCGGCGCCCACTACGTCCGCGCGCAGCAGGTGCGGGCGCTCGTGCGCCGGGAAGTCGACGAGGCGCTCGCGAAGCGCGACGTGCTCCTGGGGCCGGCGACGCCGATTGCCGCGCCCGTGTTGGGCGAGCGCGATGCGACGCTGGGCGACGGGCCGTCGGACGTCCGGTCGGCGCTCATCCGCCTCACGCGGCCGATCAATTTCTCCGGCCATCCCGCCTGCGCGGCGCCGTGCGGTGTCACCGCCAGCGGTCTCCCGATCGGGCTGCAGATCGTCGGGCGGCCGTTCGACGAGGCAACGGTGCTGCGGGTCATCGACGCCTATCAGCGGCTCACGGACTGGCACACGCGCCGCCCCGCGGTCGCGTGAGCGGCGGTCTCGGGCTCTGGAGACGGAGGACTCGATGAGCGACGCGAACCTGGATCGGCGACTCGGCGCGCTCGAGTCGCGGTTCGACCACCTCGAGCGGCTCCTCGCCGCGATCCACGACAAGCTCGATCGCGCGGTGCCGAGCATGGACGACGCCAGGCGGGAGCTTCAGGGGTGGGTGACCGAATACGTGTCGTTGCGCCTCCAGCAGCTCGTGCCGGAGACGTGCGAGCATCCGGAGCGCGAGGTGGACGCGGGCGCGGCCGCGGCCGACGGCCCGGTGCTGCCGGGGACACGGATCCGCTGCACCGACGAGGTGATCGGCCGGCTCGGCCGGATCCCGATTCCGTTCGTCCGGCAGATGGTCAGCCAGAAGGTCGCGGAGACGGCGCGCGCCGAGAACGTCGGCATGGTGGACGTCAAGTTCTTCGAGAGAGCCGCGACCTTCTTACAGTGCAAGCTCTCGGGGGAGGATCTCCTGAGCTTCGATCACTGGCAGCAGCACGTCCTGGAAGGGCCGCGGCTGTAGACGAGCCCATCCGCATCCCGATCGAGGATGCGCTGGATCTCCATGCGTTCGCGCCGCGCGATATCCCCTCGGTCGTCGACGAGTACCTCGAGGCGGCTTCCGCGAGGGGGTTCAGCGAGGTCCGGCTGATCCACGGCCGCGGCATCGGCGTTCAGCGAAAGATCGTCCAGGCCGTGCTCGCCCGACATCCGCGAGTGGCCGGCTACGCCGACGCGCCGCCGGAGCGCGGGGGCGTCGGCGCCACGATCGTGCGTCTCCGCATCAGCGCCGGCTGAGCCCGGCCGCTCGGCGGCATCAGCCGGCCGCGGCGCGTCAGTCCCGCTCTGCACGCAACAGGATCTGCCGGTCGTTGAACGATTCGACGCGCTCCCCGCTGAGCTTGAAGTCGAACGCGGCCCGGCATCGCTCGGGCGCTGCCCGCACGAAGGTCTCGAGCTCGTGGCGCGCCTCGGTGCTCATCCGCATCCGCCCGGTCCAGTCGCCCCACTCGCGGATCTTCCAGATCACGGCGTCCTCCATCACCGTCAGCCCCGCCGCTCTCAGGAAGGCTTTCCACTCCGCGGCCCGATAGCTCCGCAGGTGCGACGGGTCGCGCCTGCGCTCGACCTCGAGGATGAACGCGCTCGCCTCGGCGTCGTCGTGCCCGAGGATGTCCTGGAGCAGGAACGCCCCGCCCGGACGCAGGACACGCTGGATCTGACGGACGGCCGCCGCGACGTCGGCGAAGTGGTGCGCCGCCGTACGACAGGTGACCACGTCGAACGCCCCGTCGCCGAACGGTAGGGCGGACGTGTCGGCGGCGACGAACTCGATGTGGGCGCCGCCGCGCGCCCGCACGTGCTCACGGGCGGCGCGCAGCATCGGCTCGGTCAGGTCGACCGCCACGACCCGGCGCGCGATGGCCGCGAAGGGGAGCGCGGTGTGGCCGCCGCCGGTCGCGAGGTCGAGGACGCGATCGGGGCGCCGCGCGGCGCCCCAGGCCACCAACCGGTCGAGATCCTCGCCGGCGCCATGGCCGGCGCTCGTCACGGACGCCGCGGCGCTCCCGCCGAATTGCGCCTGGACGCGGCGCGCGTGCGCCTCGCTCACTTCTTCCGCGCCCGCTCGGCGAGATGACGGAACAGGAAGTCCGCGTCGAGGGGGGACAGATCGAAGCGGCGCGACGCCTCGTCGACGAGCTTGACCCGGTCGACGCTCGGGTTCTCGGTGAGCTGATCGTCGATCCACTTCACGGCCTGCTTGATCGGCGCTTCACCCGCCATGCGGGTCTCCCTTTCTCGTGACCGGGTTGTCCGCGGTCGGGGTGATCGTCGGGCGCGCCCCTAGCGTCGCGGGGGCCCGCCGGGTTGAGACGCGACCAGGAACTGTGATCGCATCGACGGCAGCCGCCATTGTACCCGGCGCGGGGAACGGCACCCGCCCGTTCAGGAATTGGCCTGGAGCAATCAGGCCAATTGGCCCTTGACCACGATCCAAACCGAGCCAAAATGGCTTGGAGAGAGAGACACGCGTGAACATTCCGCTGGATCGCGACAATCCCACGGCGCTGCCCCGCCAGATCCAGACCCACCTGGAGCGGTTGATCCACGAGCGCCTCCTGACGCCGGGCACGAAGCTGCCGGCCACCCGCGAGCTCGCGCGGCAGCTCCGCGTCAACCGCGGCACGGTGGCGCTGGCCTACGAAGAGCTGGTCGCCGCCGGCTGGGCGCGCGCACACGTCGGCCAGGGGACGTTCGTCGCCGAGCGGGCCGTGGGCGCCGGTGCGCCGGTGGCGTCGGCGGCCGCGCTCCCGCCCGTGGCCCTCGACTGGTCGGGACTCTTCTCGCGCAACGCGCAGATCCTCGGCGCCGACGACGAGCGGTCGCGCGCGCTGACGCCGATCCCGTCGAGCGCGACGGTCGTGTCCTTCGCCGGGGGCATGCCGGACAGCGGGCTCTTCCCGACCGACGCGTTCCGTCGCGTGTTGAACCAGGTGATCCGTGAGGAGGGCGCCGCGCTGCTGCAGTACTATCCGGCCGGCGGCTATCCTCCGCTCCGCCGCTATCTCTCGACCTATCTTCTTCGGTTCGGCCTGGAGGCGCGGCCGGAGGAGATCCTGATCGTCAACGGCTCGCAGCAGGGATTTGACCTGATCGCGCGCACGCTGATCGATCCCGGCGACTTCGTGGCGATCGAGCAGCCGACCTATCCGCGAGCCATGCAGGTGTTTCGGTCGTTCGGCGCGCAGCTCTTGAGCGTGCCGTGGGACGGCGCGGGCCCGCGCGCCGACGTGTTCGAGCGGCTGCTGGAGCGCCACACGCCGAAGCTCTTCTATTGCCAGCCGAGCGCCCACAATCCGACGGGCCTGGTCGTGACGCCGGAGACGGGACGGCGCCTTCTGGAGGCGGCGGCGCGCCACCAGGTACCGATCGTCGAGGACGGCTTCGACGGCAGCCTCTACTACGGCGACGGCCCGAGCCTTCCGCTCAAGGCCGCCGATCGGGGCGGCGTCGTCATCTACATCGGCACCTTCTCCAAGATCCTCTTCCCCGGGCTGCGGCTCGGCTGGCTGGTGGGCCCCCGGCCCATCCTCGAGCGGCTCCAGGCGGCGAAGCAGCTGGCCGATCTCCACACCAGCGCCCTCATCCAGGCCGCGGTGCATCGTTTCTGCGAGCGCAAGCTCCTCGACCGGCACGCCGCGCGCGTCGCGACGGAGTACGCGCGGCGCCGCTCGCTGCTGCTGGCGGCCCTCAGACGTCGCATGCCGACCGAGGTCACGTGGACGGAGCCGCAGGGCGGATTCTCGCTGCTCCTCACGCTGCCGCCCGGGATGGACGCGGGCGCGCTCCTGCCGCGGGCGGTCGAGCGCGGTGTCGCCTTCGCCCCCGGTGCGCCCTTCTTCGTGGACGGCGGCGGCCAGCGCACGCTGCGCCTCTCGTTCTCCTCGGTGCCGGCGGGCCGGATCGACGAAGGTGTGCGGCGGCTCGCCGAAACGATAAAATCCGCGCGCAGCCGGTTCCGCGGCCGGGAGCGGGATGAGCGCGCGGCGGTTCCAGTGGTGTGACGGGTTGACTGCCCGAACGTCGGGCGCCGGAGCCCTGCGAAGGTGCCCCGACGGCAAATCAAAGGAGGCTCCACATGTCGGACCTGAACGGACTGCGGATCGCGGACAAGAAGCACATCGGCCTCGCCGAGATGCTCAAGGGCGGGGTCATCATGGACGTCACCAACGCCGAGCAAGCGAAGATCGCCGAGGACGCCGGCGCCGTGTCGGTCATGGCGCTCGAGCGCGTGCCCTCCGACATCCGCCGGGACGGCGGCGTGGCGCGGATGTCGCCCGTGAAGAAGATCAAGGAGATCCAGAAGGCCGTGACGATCCCGGTCATGGCGAAAGCGCGCATCGGCCACTTCGTCGAGGCGCAGATCCTCGAGTCGCTCGCCGTCGACTACATCGACGAGTCGGAGGTGCTGACGCCGGCCGACGAGCACTTCCACATCGACAAGTTCGCGTTCCGGATCCCCTTCGTGTGCGGCTGCCGTGATCTCGGCGAGGCGCTCCGTCGCATCGGCGAGGGCGCGGCGATGATCCGCACCAAGGGCGAGGCGGGCTCCGGCAACATCGTCGAAGCCGTCCGTCACATGCGCGCGGTCGTCTCCGGCATGCGGCGTCTCACCACGCTGTCGCCCGAGGAGCTGATGACCGAGGCGAAGAACCTCGGCGCGCCGTACGAGCTCCTGCGCTGGGTGGCCAAGTCCGGCAAGCTGCCGGTGCCCAACTTCTCGGCCGGCGGGATCGCGACGCCGGCGGACGCCGCGCTCATGATGCAGCTGGGCGCCGAGGCCGTCTTCGTCGGCTCTGGAATCTTCAAGTCGAGCGACCCGGCGCAGCGGGCCAAGGCGATCGTGCAGGCGACGACCCACTTCAAGGATCCAGACGTCCTGGCGCGCGTCAGCGAGGAGCTGGGCGACGCGATGGTGGGCATCGAGACCTCCAAGCTCGCGGAGAAGGATCTCCTGCAGACACGGGGCTGGTAGGGGTGAGAGTCGGCGTCCTCGCCCTCCAGGGCGACTTCGGGTTACACGCGAAGGCGCTGGAGAAGTGCGGCGTCGAGGCGGTGGAGGTGCGCAAGCCCACCGAGCTCGACGCCGTCGACGGGCTGGTCATCCCCGGGGGCGAGTCCACGACCCTGCTCAAGCTCATCGACGCGTGGGACTTCGTGCCGGCGATCGAGAAGTTCCATCGCGCCGGCAAGCCGCTCTTCGGCACCTGCGCGGGGCTCATCATCTTGGCGCGCGAGGTCGAGGGCCCGCGGCAGTTCTCGCTCGGGCTCATTGACGTCACCGTCGAGCGCAACGCGTACGGGCGCCAGCGCGAGTCGTTCGAGGCCGCGGGGGTGGCGCGGCTCGACGGCGTCGACACGCGCATCGAGATGTTCTTCATCAGGGCGCCGCGGATCCGCCGCGTGGGTCCCGACGTTCACGTGCTCGCCGAGCACGGGGGCGAGCCGGTCATGGCGCGGTACGGCAGCGTCCTGGTGGCGACGTTCCATCCCGAGCTGACCGACAGCACGGTGATCCACCGGTACTTCTGCGACATGGTCGGCCAGGCTCGGATCGCCGCGTGATCTTCCACGACTACTACTCGAACATCCCGCGCCCCGACGTCGACCGCTTCGTGCAGACGCAGGAGCTCGCTCGCCTCCTGACCGTGAGCGACGAGGCGCTTCCCCACGTCGGGTTATACCCGTTCGTCTACGACGGGAAAAGCTTCGAGATCCACCTGGTGAGGGCTGACGAGCAGATCCACGACTTGAAGCTGCGCCCGCGTTGCGTGGTCGAGGTCGACGAGGTCCTGGCGGTGATCCCGTCCTACTGGGTCCACGCCGAGTACGGAGGATCGGCGACCGCCTATCACCAGACCGTGATCTTCGAGTGCACGGCCCACGTCGCGGAGGACCCGGCCGCGGTGGCGGCGCAGCAGCTGAAGCTCCTGGCGCGCTATCAGCCTGAGGGCGGGTTCCGGACGCTCGACCCGAACGATCCGCTCTACCGTGGCGCGATGGCCCAGCTGGCCGCGGTGAGGCTCGACATCACCCACTGGCGCGCGAAGTTCAAGTTGGGGCAAAATCGTCCCGCGGAGGCGCGGCGGCGCGTGATCGCCGAGCTCCGCAGGCGCGGCCGCCCGGCCGACGGGCGCGCCGCCGATGCGCTGCAGTGGACGATCGACTCCGCCGGACGGTGAGCTGCGCAGTGCGCGGCGACTAGGGGAGGACGGGCGATGAAGATCACGGCCAACGGGATCTCGATGAACTACACGCTGGACGGTCCGACCGGCGCGCCGGTCGTCACGCTGAGCCATTCGTTGGCGACGACGCTCGCGATGTGGGAGCCACAGCTCAAAGCGCTGACCGCGCGCTGGCGGGTGCTGAATTACGACACGCGCGGGCACGGCGGCACCGACGCCCCCCGGGGTGCCTACACCCTCGATCAGCTGGCCGACGACGCCCAGGCGCTGCTCCGCGCCCTCGGGATCGCGCGCACCCACTGGGTCGGGCTCTCGATGGGCGGCATGATCGGCCAGACCCTCGCGCTCAAGGCCCCGGAGCTCTTCTCGAGCCTCGTGCTGTGCGACACCTCGAGCCGCATTCCGCCCGAGGCCAAGCCCCTGTGGGACGAGCGTGTCCACACCGCGGAGACGAAGGGGATGGAGCCGCTCGTGGAGGGCACGCTGGCCCGCTGGCTCACGACGCCGTTCAGGGAGCGGGGCGGGGAGGTCGTCGAGCGTGTTCGCGGGATGATCCGGTCGACGAACCCCGTCGGGTACATCGGCTGCTGCCAGGCGATCTCGTCGCTCAACCTGACCGACCGCATCGGCGTGATCAAGTTGCCCACGCTGATCATCGTGGGCGAGGAGGATCAGGGCACGCCGGTTGCCGCGTCGCGGGTCATGAACGAGCAGATCAAGGGCTCCCAGCTCGCCATCTTGAAGTCCGCGGCGCACCTCTCGAACATGGAGCAGCCGGAAGCGTTCACGCAGGCGCTCGTCGGCTTCCTGAGCAAGCTCGGCTGACCGAGACGAGCCCTCGACAGGCCGGAGGCTTGACAGGCTGGAGGCCTGCCAGTAATCTGTCTGGTCAGACCAGCCGACCACGAGCCCCCCTGGTCACGAGGTGGTAGAGGAGGCGTGAATGGCAGCCCTGATCTGTGAGGTCGTCTACCGCGGTATCTTCCAGAAAAACCTCGCCGCGCGCATCACCCGCGGGATCGTGCTCTCGGCGCGCAAGTCGGGGCGATGGGGGATCGCGTTCGGGCGGTACGGGGACAGCCCGCAGCGGAACGGCATCCCCGCGAAGGACTTCGCGATCGTCGCCGACACCAAGGAAGAGCTCGAGCAGAACATGGCACGCTACGAGCCCAAGCATGTCGACGTCACGATCGCCGTGGACGACACGCTGTCCAAGGGCGTCGAGTCGTGGGCGTGGTACGGGCTCCAGCCCATCAACCGCCTCACGGTGCCCAACGGCACCCTGCTGATGACCTCGCTCCAGAGCTTCGACAGCCTGCTGAAGGACATCCACAAGAAGGACGCGCCGTATAAGCTGGCGCTCCTCCGCGCCAAGGCGTCGTTCTCCGGCCTCTGGGTCTACCGCGAAGACCACACCGAGGTGCGTATCCTCGGGGCGCTCGCCAAGATCGCGCCGGCCTTCCTCACGCTCGACGGGGTCGGCGAGGCCATCCGGGAGATGGAGTGGGGCTCGGACCTCAAGGTCGAGTCGGCGAAGAAGGCCCACGGGCGGCTCGAGACCCGCGAGGTCACGATGACCGAGGGCAACGCCGAGATCCCGTACTCGTTCGAGATGCCCAAGTGGTGGGAGATGCGGGAGGGCGTGACGATCCCGGCGATCCCGGTGGGCAAGCCGAAGGAGTCCGGCAAGGGCTACGTGCCCGAGCGCAATCCGTACTTCAAGAAGTTCACGACGCGCACGATGCGCCCGGTCATCGACTTCGACACGTGCGTGAAGTGCACGCTCTGCTGGATCCAGTGCCCCGACTCCTGCTTCGACGTCATGCCCGACGGGACGTACGATGCCAACATGGAGGCGTGCTGCGGCTGCGGCGTGTGCGAGGCGGTGTGTCCGGTGGAGCACTGCATCACCATGGTCAACGAGTCAGTGTTCGACGACAACGCGAGCCAGTGGGAGATGTGGCGCAAGGACAAGGGCGGCTACAAGACCTGGATGACGTCGAAGATCGGCGACAAGAACGCCACCGTACGCTCGCACGGCTTCCGCTTCCGCGGCCAGTACGAGAAGGAGCTCGAGACGAACCTCGACGCCGGCGGCGTCGAGATCACCGCGGGCATTCCGGGCGAGAACGCGCAGCACAAAACGGTCTAGCCGCAGCGATACGTAAAACGGGAGGACCAGCGCAATGGCCGTTGTGACCCAGGCGGCTCCGGCCGGCCACGAAGAAGACAAGGAACTCCTGATCTCCGGCAGCGAGGCCGTCGCCGAAGCGCTGACGCTCGCCGACCTGGACGTCGTGACGGCGTATCCGATCCGCCCGTACGACACGGTCATGCAGGCGATCGCCAAGAAGATCTCGGGCGGCCAGCTCGTGGCCGAGTACATCGTCGCCGAGGGCGAGCACAGCCAGTTCGAGATCGTCAAGCACGCGTCGACCGTGGGCGCGCGGGTCTTCTGCGGCTCGTCCGGAGTCGGCTGGATGTACGCGATGGAGTGCCTGGTCGTCACGCCGCCGTTGCGCGTGCCCATGGTCGCCCTCGTCGGCAACCGCGCGCTCGACGATCCGGGCGCCTTCGGCGTCGAGCACAACGACGCGCTCGTCGTCCGGGACGTCGGTTGGCTCCTCTGCTGGATCGACACGTCGCAGGAAGCGCTCGACACCACGCTGATCGCCTATCGGGTCGCCGAGGACCGGCGCGTCTTCCTGCCGCTCGCGATCTCCGCGGACGGGGCGTTCCTCACCCACTCGCAGGCGCTCACGATGGTGCCGCCCAAGTCGAAGGTGGATCAGTTCTTGCCGCGCTACAACCGCGGGGACCTCCTGCTGCATCCCGACAACCCGATCACCGTCGCGCCTCAGGCGAACGAGGACTGGGTCATCGAGATTCGCCGGCAGAACAACGAAGCGATGGCCCGCGCCGTCGGCGTCATCGAGGAGGCGTACGCCGACTTCCGCCGCGTCTTCGGACGCGGACCGGAGAACCCCTGGTTCGAGGAGTACATGACGGACGACGCCGAGGTGATCCTGGTCGGGATGGGCACCATCTCGCTGCCGATCAAGGTCGCCATCCGCGAGATGCGCGCCAAAGGCCGGAAGGTCGGCCTGGTGCGGCTGCGCTGGTTCCGGCCGTTCCCGACCGAGAAGCTCGTGGCGGCGCTCTCGAAGGCGTCGGCGCTGGGGATCATCGACCGCGATTATTCCTTCGGCTCGCCGTTCGGCTCGGGCGTGGTCGCCAACGAGATCCGCGCCGCCCTGTACAATGCCGACCGGCGGCCACCGCTCCTCTCCTTCATTTGCGGTTTGGGCGGCCGCGAGGTGACGCTCGAAGACGTCTACAAGGCGACCGACCTTTGCTACGCGGCCGCCAAGGCCGGGAAATCCGACCCAAAGACCCACTGGCTGGGCGTGCGGGAATAGGAGAAGCCACGATGGCCGAGACGACGACGTTCAGCAACGCCACGCAGATCCTCGAGCCCTTCCGCGGCGTCAAGCGGGTCACGATCGAGGAGTACTTCACGTCCGGGCATCGGACGTGTCAGGGGTGCGAGTCCGCGTTGGTCATGAAGCTCATGGTGAAGGCGTCCGGGCCGCGCACGATCGTGCTCGGCTCGACCGGATGTATGTACGTCGCGAACACGACGTATTACACGACGCCCTGGGTGGTGCCGTGGATGCACACGCAGCTGGGATCCTCGGGGTCGGCGGCGCTCGGGACCGCGGCTGGACTGAAGGCTCTCATGCGTAAGGGCAAGATGAAATCCGAGCCCATCAACGTCATCGCCTTCTGCGGCGACGGCGGCGGGGCCGACATGGGGCTCGGAGCGATCTCGGCCACGCTGACGCACAAGGAGTACAACTCGCTGATTCTCCTCTACGACAACGAGTCGTACGCCAACACCGATATCCAGCTCTCCGGGATGACGCCGTACGGCGCCAACACCACGTTCAGCCCTCCGGGCAAGGTGAAGCGTCTCATCCACACGCGCTGGAAGAAGAACATGGCCGGCTTGATGGCGGCGGGGCATCCGGAGTGCCGCTACGTGGCGACCGTCTGCGCCTCGTACGCGGTGGAGATGATGAACAAGGTGCGCCGCGCGCTGACGATCGGCGGCCCGACGTTCATCCATTCGCTCGACCCGTGCCCGAAGGGTTGGGACTACGACCCGATGCTGTCGCACGAGCTGGGCGAGTTGGCGATCGAGACCGGCATCTTCCCGCTCTACGAGGTCGAAGACGGGCAGGTGAAGTACTACGGCAAGACCAAGGCGATCGTCGAGGGGCGCGCCCGCAAGCCGGTGCGCGAGTACCTCCTGAAGCAGGGGCGGTTCGCCCACTTCCTCGAGGAGGACCTCGAGTACTTCCAGGCCAAGGTCGACGAGATGTGGGAGAAGTGGGAGATTCCGGCGGTGGTGCCGTTCCGGCGGCTCGACGCCACCAAAGCGGCGCTCGCGCCAAAGTAAGGGCGCGGAGCTCGTCAAGGACGCTCGCCGTCGCGCCGTCGTACGCTGGGCCGGGCTCCCGGAAACGGGGCCCGGCCTTTCGCATCTGACGAACGTGCACCGAGGCCTGGCCTCGGGTAAAGGAGCGAACGATGAAGCTCAGCAGCGTCCTCCTGTCCGTCCTCGCCTCGCTGGTCATCGTCCCCGACTCCTCGATCGCGTGGGAGCCGGCCAAGCCGATCGAGTTCGTGGTGCCGGCTGGAACCGGCGGCGGCGCCGATCAGATGGCGCGGCTGATCGCCGGTCTCGCCGACAAGCACAAGCTCACGCCCCGTCCGCTCATCGTCGTCAACAAGTCCGGCGCCGCGGGCGCCGAGGGATTCCTCGACGTCAAGAACAAGAAGGGCGACGCCCACACCATCATCATCACGCTCTCGAATCTCTTCACGACGCCGCTGCACAACAACCTCCCGTTCAACTGGCGCGACTACACGCCGCTGGCCCGCATGGCCCTCGATGAGTTCGTTCTGTGGGTGAACGCGGACTCGCCATACAAGACCGCCAAGGAATACCTCGCCGCCGTCAAGGACAAGCAGTGCAAGGAGCGCCAGGGGGGCCAGTGTCTGATGGGGGGCACCGGCTCGGCGCAGGAAGACCAGATCCTCACGATCCAGCTCGAGCAGGCTCTCGCGGGCGTCAAGTTCACCTACGTGCCCTTCAAGGGGGGCGGCGAGGTGTGCGTCAACCTGGTCGGCAAGCACGTGGACTCGACCGTGAACAACCCGGCCGAGTGCGCGAGCCACTGGAGGGCCGGGCGGGTGCGCCCGCTCGCGGTGTTCGACACCGCGCGGCTCACCGTCGGCGAGTGGAAGAACATCCCCACGATCAAGGAAGCGCTCGGCGCCGACGTGAGCTACCTGATGCTGCGCGGCATCTTCGGGGCGCCGAACATGCCCAAGGACGCGGTGGACTGGTATGTGGCGTTCCTGAAGAAGGTCACCGAGACGCCGGAGTGGAAGAAATACATGGAGGAGGGCGCGCTGAGGCCGGCCTTCGCCGCCGGCGCCGAGTACGTGACGTGGGTCGAGGAGAACGAGCGGCTCCACAAGGAGCTCATGGGCAAGGGAGGGCTGCTGAAGAAGTAAGCGGCCTCGCACGCATGCGCCTCGCCGACCTCGTCACCGCGTCGTTCCTGGCCCTCCTGGGTGGGCTCGTCGTCTTCGACGCGGTTCGGCTCGGCACCGGGTGGGGGACCGACGGGCCCCAGAGCGGATTCCTCCCGTTCTGGCTCGGCGCGCTTCTGATCGCCGCCTGCGTGACGATCTTCTTCCAGGCGGCGCGGCGCGCCGACGGAACGCCCTTCGTGACGCGGCAGCAGCTCGGCCCCGTGCTGAAGGTGCTGGCGCCTGCGGTCGCGTTCGTCGCGCTGATCCACTGGCTCGGGCTCTACGTCTCCGCCGCGCTCTATACGGGCTTCTACATGCGATGGATCGGGCGCCACGCGTGGCTCACCGTGCTCGCCGTCGCCGTCCTGTTCCCCCTGGTCACGTTCCTGGTCTTCGAGAAATGGTTCCTGGTCCCGATGCCCAAGGGCCCGCTCGAAGCCTGGCTGGGCCATTGACGGTGGGCATCGAGAACCTCCTCCTCGGGTTCCACGTCGCGATCACGCCCTACAACCTGTTCATCGCCGTCGTCGGCATCACGCTGGGAACCGTCATCGGCGTGCTGCCCGGGCTCGGCGGCGCCAACGGCGTCGCGATCCTCCTGCCGCTCACGTTCACGATGCCCCCGACCTCGGCGATCATCTTGTTGACGTCGCTCTATTGGGGGGCGCTCTTCGGCGGCGCCATCACGTCGGTGCTCTTCAACATCCCGGGCGAGCCGTGGTCGGTCGCGACGACCTTCGACGGGTACCCGCTGGCCCGACAGGGACAGGGCGGCCAGGCGCTCACGGCCGCCTTCACCTCGTCGTTCGTCGGCGCGCTGTTCTCGATCGTCCTCATCACGTTCTTCGCGCCCCTGCTGGCGGAGGTCGCGCTGAAGTTCGGGCCGCCCGAGTTCTTCGCGATCCAGCTCCTGACGTTCTCGAGCTTCGTGGGGCTCGGGGGCGGCAACCCGGTCAAGTCGCTGGTCGCGATCCTGCTCGGCTTCATCCTGGCCGCCGTGGGGCTCGACGTCGTGACCGGTCAGCTCCGGATGACGTTCGGCTTCCTGGACCTCATGAAGGGCTTCGACTTCATCGTCGCGGTGATCGGTCTCTTCGGAATCGGCGAGATCCTCCTGTCGGTGGAAGAAGGGCTCTCCTTCCGCAGCATTCCGACGGGGATGAACCTGCGCGTCGTCCTCGATACCTGGAAGGTGCTCCCGCGCTACCGGCGCACCTTCGTGCGCGGGGCGTTCATCGGCTTCTGGATGGGCTTCAAGCCGGGCGGGGCGACGCCGGCCTCGTTCATGAGCTACGCGTTCGCCAAGCGGTTCTCGAAGCATCCGGAGCGCTTCGGCAAGGGCGAGCTCGAAGGGGTCGTCGCGCCCGAGACCGCGGCGCACGCCGCCGGCGTGGCGGCGATCCTGCCCATGATCACGCTGGGGATCCCGGGATCGCCGACGGCCGCGGTGATGCTGGGCGGTCTCATCATCTGGGGGCTGCAGCCCGGGCCCCTCCTGTTCCAGGAGAAGCCCGAGTTCGTCTGGGGACTCATCGCCAGCATGTACACCGGCAACTTCATCGGTGTCCTGATGGTCCTGGCCTTCGTGCCGCTCTTCGCGGCGATCCTCCGGATCCCGTTCGCGATCCTCACGCCAGTGATCGTGGTCGTCTGCGCGGTCGGCTCCTACGCGGTGCACAGCAGTATGATCGACATCTGGTACATGCTGATCTTCGGCGTCGTCGGCTACGCGTTCAAGAAGCTCGACTATCCGCTCGCCCCGCTGGTGCTGGCGCTCGTGCTCGGCGACCTCGCGGAAAACGCGCTCCGTCAGAGCTTGATCATGTCCCAGGGGACGCCGGGGATCTTCGTGACGCGCCCGATCGCCGGCGCGATCACGGCGGTCGCGATCTTCTTTTTCGTGCTCCCGGCGCTGACGCCGTGGTGGCGGCGCTTCCATGGGTCGGCGCCAGCGCCGCGGGCGACGTGATGGCGGTTCTCGCAGACCCCGAGTTCTGGATCCGCCTCTTCGGCATCAGTGTGCTGAACCTGCTCCTCTCCGGCGACAACGCGCTGGTCATCGCCCTGGCCGTCCGAACGCTGCCCAGGCGAAAACGAATGCTCGGCCAGGTGTGGGGCGCGGCGGGCGCGGTGGTGCTGCGGCTGATCTTCGTGGCGATCATCAGTGTCCTCCTCCGGGTCCCGTTCCTCCAGTTCGTGGGAGGACTCCTCCTGGTCTGGATCGCCATCAAGCTCGTACGACCGGAGACGGGCGGTGAGGGCCAGGTTCGCCACGGCGCCTCGCTGTGGGAGGCGATCTGGATCATCATCGTGGCCGACGTGACGATGAGTCTCGACAACGTCCTGGCGATCGCCGCCGCGGCGCATGGCGACCTTCTGCTCGTGATGTTTGGACTCGGGCTTTCCCTCCCGATCGTCATCTGGGGCGCAGCGATCCTGGCCCGCCTCATGAATCGCTACATTTGGATCGTCTGGCTCGGCGGCGGGCTCCTCGGCTATGTTGCGGGCGAGATGATGATGAGCGACTCGGTCATCCGCGGATGGCTCGGCGACACGGCGAAACTACTCCTCCATCCGGTCCCGATCGTGATTGGCCTGGTTATCTCGGTCATCGGTTGGTGGCTCGGACGAGGCCACCGCCACGCTCGCGTCCCGGAGAAGCTCTGAGGCCACTATGGCTATGTCGAAGCCCCCGCGCGCCGATCGGGACGCCGGACGCCAGCCCATCGAGCTCGGGCCGATCAAGTCGACCCGGATCTACGAGGAGATCGTCCGCCAGGTCAAGCAGCTCATCGCGGAGGGGCGGCTCAAGAGCGGAGACCAGCTGCCCCCCGAGCGCGACCTCGCCGAGAAGTTCGTGGTGAGCCGCACCTCCGTGCGCGAGGCCCTGCGCGCCCTCGAGAGCCTCGGGTTCGTGGAGATCCGACCGGGTGAGGGGACGTTCGTGCGCGAGATGTCGGTCGACTCGCTGGTCGGCCCGCTCGCTCTCGTGATGACGGCCCAGCGCGAGGCGATCGGCGAGCTGTTCGAGGCCCGGCGCGTCCTGGAGCCGGCCATCGCGTCGCTCGCGGCCAGCCGGGCGACGCCGGAAGAAGTCCAGGAGATGAAGCGGATCCTCGACGACCAGGCCCGCGAGATCGGCGATGGCAAGACCGGCCTCGCGCAGGATGCCGCGTTCCACGAGGCGATCGGCACCGCCGCGCACAATCGCGCGATCACACGGATCGTGCACGCGCTGATGGACCTGCTCACCCAGAGCCGCGAGGAATCCCTCAACACGCCGGGGCGGCCCACGCGCTCGCACCAGGACCATCTCCGGATCTTGCAGGCGATCGAGCGGCGCGACGGCGCCGCGGCGCACCAGGCGATGCTCGATCACGTGATCGCGGTCGAGGCGCTCGTCTTCGGCACGGCGCCCCACGGGACGCGGAGCCGCCGACGCGAGCGTGCTTGACGACGTCGTGACGAGTCCGTATACTCCCCGGCCGTGACCAGGACGACTTCGCGGGTAACGGCACTGGGTCTGATTCTGCTGGCGCTGCCGGGCCCGCCCGGAGCATCCGCGAGCTAGTACGACATCGGATGCCACGGGCGGGACGGAGCCCGTGGCGATGACGACTCGAAAGGCCACGGGCGAATGCCCCGTGGCCTTTTTCTTTGGTACGCGCGGCTTCCGGAACGGTCGAGGGCAGAAGGGTGACCATGGGCGCGATGACCGGGGAGAGCATCGGAAGGTTTGACACCGGTGCTCCTTATCCACTAAGATTACAAGACTTTTTCGGTCATTCAACACGGAGAACCGCGCCTATGACGAAATACGCCTACTTCTTCGGCGGGGGGCACGCCGAGGGCTCGTCCCTCATGCGGAACCTGCTCGGGGGCAAGGGGTGCGAGCTGGCGGAGATGACCAACCTCGGCATCCCGGTCCCGCCAGGGTTCACGATCACGACCCAGGCGTGGGCGCGCTATAACCGCGCCGGCCGGCGCGCGCCCGAGGGGTTGTGGGACCAAGTGCACGAGAATCTCAAAAAGCTCGAGACGGCGTCGGGCCTCGCATTCGGTGACGCGAGCCGCCCGCTGCTCGTGTCGGTCCGCTCCGGAGCGCGAGTGTCGATGCCGGGAATGATGGAAACCGTCCTCAACCTCGGGCTCAACGACTCGACCGTGCTGGGGCTCGCCACCTGGACGAGAAACGAGCGCTTCGCCTGGGACTGCTACCGGCGCTTCATCGCGATGTTCGGGAACGTGGTGCTGGGTATCAGGCGGGAGACCTTCGACGAGCACCTCGACGCGCTCAAGTCGCGCCTCGGCATCAAGACCGACCCGAAGCTGCCGGCGCAGGAGCTCCGGAAGCTCGTGCAGACCTACAAGGACGTCGTGGTCGAGCGGACGGGCGCCGCGTTCCCGCAGAACCCGGTCGACCAGCTGCGGCTCGCCGTGGCCGCCGTCTTCAATTCGTGGTTCGCCAAGAAGGCCATCGAGTACCGGCGCATCCACGACATCCCCGGCGACTGGGGCACCGCCGTGACCGTGATGTCGATGGTCTTCGGGAACCTCGGCGAGACCTCGGGAACCGGCGTCGGCTTCACCCGCGACCCGCGCACCGGTGAGCATCGTTTCTACGCCGAATTCCTGGCCAACGCGCAGGGTGAGGACGTGGTGGCGGGCATCCGCACGCCCGAGCACATCGATGAGCTGCGCCGTCGGATGCCGGACATCTACGACCAGCTGCTCGCGATCGCCGACCGTCTCGAGCGCCACTACAAGGACATGCAGGACATCGAATTCACGATCCAGGAAGGGACGCTCTACCTCCTGCAGACGCGGTCTGGAAAGCGCTCGGCCGCCGCCGCCGTGCGCGTTGGGGTCGACCTCGTCCGCGAGAGCGTCATCGACGAGCACACCGCGCTCCTGCGGGTGCGTCCCCACGACCTCCACCAGATGCTCCATCCGGTTTTCGACGCCGCCGACAAGGCGGCGGCGATCGCCCGCGGCCGACTCCTGGCTCGAGGGCTGCCGGCCGCGCCCGGCGCCGCGGTCGGGAAGGTCGTGTTCGACGCCGACCGCGCCGTCGAGTGGGCGAAGACCGGCGAGCATGTCGTCCTCGTGCGACCTGAGACGTCGCCCGAAGACGTCGCCGGCATGTACGCCTCGCAGGGCATCGTGACGGCGCGCGGTGGGCGCACCTCCCACGCGGCGGTGGTGGCGGTGGGCATGGGGAAGTCGTGCGTCGTCGGCGCCAGCGACGTGCTGGTCGACGAGGAGCACCGTTCCTTCGAGGCCGACGGCCGCCGGGTACGCGAGGGCGACATCATCTCGGTCGACGGCAACACCGGCGAGGTCATCCTGGACAGCGTGCAGACGATCCAGCCCGAGCTCCGCGACGAGTTCCGGGAGTTCCTGGAGTGGGCGGACAAGTACCGCTCCCTGGGCGTACGGGCGAACGCCGACACCCCCGAGGACGCGCGCAAGGCGCGGGAGTTCGGCGCCGAGGGCATCGGCCTCGTGCGCACGGAGCACATGTTCTTCGCGGCCGAACGCATCCCGATCGTCCGCGAGATGATCATGGCGCCCGACGCCGCGACTCGACACGCGGCCGTCAAGAAGCTGGAGCCGTTCCAGCGCCAGGACTTCGTCGGCATCTTCCGCGCGATGGACGGACTGCCGGTCACGATCCGACTGCTCGACCCGCCGCTGCACGAATTCCTGACGACGCCCAAGGAGTACAAGGAGATGATCGAGGAGCGCGTGCGTCTCGACGCGCTCGGCGTGAACCCCGAGCGCCAGCGCCTGCTGGACGATCGGATCGCCAAGATCGAGACGCTCCGCGAGGCCAACCCGATGCTGGGTCACCGGGGCTGCCGGCTCGGGATCACCTTCCCCGAGATCTACGGCATGCAGGTGCGGGTCATCATGGAGGCGGCGTGCGCGGTCGCCAGCCAGGGGGGCCGCGTCGAGCCGGAGATCATGATCCCCCTCACCGGCACGGTCGGCGAGATGCGGCTGACATACGAGCAGACGAAGAAGGTCGCCGACGGCGTCATCGCCGAGATGGGCGTGCCGGTCAAGTACTTGATCGGGACCATGATCGAGGTGCCCCGCGCCGCGCTCATCGCCGATCAGATCGCGGAGACCGCCGAGTTCTTCTCGTTCGGCACCAACGACCTCACGCAGATGACGTTCGGCTACAGTCGCGACGACGTCGCGAAGTTTCTGCCGGACTACCTGCAGAAGGGGATCCTTCCGCACGATCCCTTCTCGGTGCTCGACCAGGAAGGGGTGGGGGAGCTGATCAAGATCGGTATCGAGCGCGGGCGGCGCGCGCGGCACGACCTCAAGGTGGGCATCTGCGGTGAGCACGGCGGCGAGCCGTCGTCCGTCGAGTTCTGTCATCGGGTGAACATGACCTACGTGTCCTGCTCGCCCTTCATGATCCCGATCGCGCGACTCTCGGCCGCGCAGGCCAAGATCAAAGCGCGTCACGCGTCGGACGAGAGCTCGCATGGCTAGCGGCGAGTCCTGGCGACAGTTGGACCGCTCCAGGAGGATCACGCGGTGAAAATGGCCGGAGCCCGAATCGTGCTGGAATGTCTCAAGCGCCAGGGAGTCGATCTGATCTTCGGTCTGCCCGGCGGCGCGGTCCTGCCCATCTACGACGCGCTCTACGACTTCGAGGGCCTGCGCCACATCCTCGTGCGCCAGGAAGCCGCCGCCGGCCACGCCGCCGAGGGCTACGCGCGGACGTCGGGTCGGGTCGGCGTCTGCCTGGTCACGTCCGGCCCGGCCGCCACGAATCTGGTGACCGCGCTGCAGGACGCGATGATGGACTCGATCCCGATCGTGGCCTTCACCGGGCAGGTGCCGACGCACCTCATCGGCAACGACGCGTTCCAGGAGGCCGACAACGTCGGGATCACGCGGCCGTGCACGAAGCACAACTTCCTGGTGAAGGACGGCAACGATCTCGGGCCCATCATCCGCGAGGCGTTCCACATCGCGTCGACCGGCCGCCCGGGGCCGGTGCACGTCGATCTGCCCAAGGACATCCTCGTCAAGGAATGGGACCTCGTCTGGCCGGACAAGATCCAGATGCGGTCGTACAACCCGAACTACGATGGCCACCCCGGTCAGATCAAGCGCGCCGCGAAGCTCATGGCCCGCGCCAAGAAACCCGTCCTCTACGTCGGCGGCGGCGTGATCTCGGCGGACGCCAACGCCGAGCTGCGGGAGTTGGCCGAGCTGACGCAGATCCCGCTGACGCAGACCCTCATGGGCCTGGGATCGTTCCCGATGGAGCATCCGCTCTCGCTGGACATGCTCGGGATGCACGGGAGCTACTACGCGAACATGGCGGTCCATCACTCCGACGTGCTCGTCGCCGTCGGCGCCCGCTTCGACGACCGGGTGACCGGCCGCGTCGACGCGTTCGCGCCGAAGGCCGAGATCATCCACATCGACATCGATCCCTCGTCGATCTCGAAGAACATCAAGGTCGACGTGCCGATCGTGGGCGACTGCCGGCGGGTGCTGGCCAAGCTGGTCGAAGCGCTCCGCGAGGAGCTGCGCGAGGAGCCGGCGCCGGCGGTCCGCGAAGGGCGGCGCCAGTGGGCCGCGCAGATCGCGGAGTGGAAGCGGGACTTCCCGTTCCGCTACGAGTGGAGCGACGACGTCGTCAAGCCGCAGCACGTCGTCCAGGAGATCTCCAACGCCACCGGCGGCGAGGCCTTCATCGTCACCGGCGTCGGCCAGCACCAGATGTGGACGGCCCAGTACTACAAGTTCAAGCACCCGCGGATGTGGTGCACCTCCGGCGGCCTCGGCACGATGGGCTACGGGCTGCCCACCGCGATGGGCGTGCAGGCGGCCCACCCGGGCAAGCTCGTGATCAACATCGACGGCGACGGATCGTTCCAGATGAACAGTCAGGAGCTCGCCACCTGCTTCACCGAGGGGCTCCCGGTCAAGACGGTCATCATCAACAACGGCGGCCACGGGATGGTCCGGCAGTGGCAGCGGATCATCTACAAAGAGCGCTACTCGGCGATCGACCTACCGCAGATTCCAGACTGGGTGCGGCTGGCCGAGGCGTACGGCTGCGTGGGGCTCCGCGTGACGAAGCCGAGCGAGGTGCTGCCGGCGATCGAGAAGATGATCAGCACGCCGGCGCCGGTCATCCTCGACGTGTGCGTCGACAAGGACGAGTGCGTCTTCCCGATGGTGCCGGCCGGCGGCGCCAATACCGACATGATCCTCGAGCCGCCGACCCGCGAAGTGCGGGACAAGGCCGCCAAGTCGCAGACGGGCTTCTAGATGCCAAACGGCAACGAGCCCCGCAAGCACACGATCGCCGTCCTGGTCGAGAACAAGTTCGGCGTTCTCTCGCGGGTCGCCGGGCTCTTCTCGGCGCGCGGCTACAACATCGAGAGCCTGTCGGTCGGCGAGACGCTCGACCCGTCGGTCTCGCGGATGACCCTCGTCGTGCGCGGCGACGAGTTCGTGATCGAGCAGGCCACGAAGCAGCTGCACAAGCTCATCGACGTGATCAAGGTGACCGACCTGACGGACGAGAGCCACGTCGAGCGCGAGCTGGTGCTCATCCGCGTCAACGCCGAGCCCTCGAACCGGGCGGAGATCCTGCGCACGGCCGACATCTTCCGGGCGCGAGTGGTCGACGTGACGCCGGTCTCGTTCGTCCTGGAAGCCACCGGCGACGAGGGCAAGCTCGAGGCGCTGATCGAGCTGCTGCGCCCCATGGGGATCCAGGAGCTCGTCCGCACCGGCAAGGTCGTGATCGCCCGCGGCCCGAAGACGCGCGTGCGGCGCGTCGAGGCGCCGCGCAAGCCCCGCGTGGCGGACGACCCGAGGGTGGTCGGCTTCGCCGATTAACGTTCACCGCGAAGAGGAAAGGACACCAGATGCCCGCGAAGATCTACTACGACCAGGACGCCGATCTCGGCCTGCTCAAGGGCCGGAAGATCGCGATCATCGGCTACGGCAGCCAGGGCCACGCCCACGCGCTGAACCTGAAGGACTCGGGTCAGGACGTCGTCGTCGGCCTCTACAAGGGCTCGAAGAGCTGGAGCAAGGCGGAGCAGGAAGGCCTCCGGGTCGCGACGGTGAACGAGGCGACCCAGATGGCCGACGTGATCATGATCCTGCTGCCCGATCAGAGCCAGCGCCACGTGTTCGAGACCGAGATCAAGGGCGGACTCGGCAAGGGCAAGATGGTGATGTTCGCGCACGGCTTCAACATTCACTTCAACCAGGTCGTGCCGCCGCCCGACGTCGACGTGACGATGATCGCGCCGAAGGCGCCGGGCCACGTGATGCGCGACCTCTTCACCCAGGGTCCGGGTGTTCCGGCGCTGCTCGCGGTCTATCAGGACGTCTCCGGCAAGGCACGTGACAAGGCCCTGGCGTACGGCAAGGGCGTGGGCTGCACGCGCGCCGGCGTGATCGAGACGACGTTCAAGGAAGAGACCGAGACCGATCTGTTCGGCGAGCAGACGACATTGTGCGGCGGCATCTCTCACCTGATCAAGTCGGCGTTCGAGACGCTGGTGGAGGCCGGATACCAACCCGAGGTCGCCTACTTCGAGTGCATGCACGAGATGAAGCTGATCGTCGACCTCTTCTATCAGGGCGGCCTCGCCTACATGCGCTACTCGGTCTCCGACACGGCCGAGTACGGCGACTACACCCGCGGGCCCCGCGTCGTCAGCGACGAGACCAAGGCCGAGATGAAGCGGATCCTCGGCGAGATCCAGTCTGGCCAGTTCGCGCGCGAGTGGGTGCTCGAGAATCAGGCGAACCGGGCCGGCTTCCTGGCCATGCGGCGGCGGGACGCCGAGCATCCGATCGAGGAGGTCGGCAAGCGCCTGCGGTCCATGATGTCGTGGATCCAGCCGCCGCGGATGGGGTGATGCGCCGGCTTCCCGTCGCGCCCGAGGGCTGGCCGTTCATCGCGATTCCGGCGGTGATCGCCGCCGGTCTCGCTCTCGCCGGCCGGCGCGCGCTGGCCGCGCCGTTCGCGGCCGCGGCGCTCGCTTCTCTCGGGTTCTTCCGCGATCCCGAACGCGAGGTGACCCACGTGCCCGGGGGGGTGCTGGCGCCGGCCGACGGCCGCGTGCTGGCCGTCGACGAGCTGGACGATCCTTTCGTCGGTCCGGCGGTCCGCGTCGCGATCTTCCTCTCGCCCCTGGACGTCCACGTGAATCGGGCGCCGCTGGCGGGACTCGTGGTCAGCGCCACGTACTCGCGGGGACGCTTCCTCGCCGCGTATCGTCCCGACGCCGGCGAGGCGAACGAGCGGTGCGTGGTCCACCTCCAGGGCGACAGTGCGCGGGTCACGGTGGTGCAGATCGCGGGCGTCGTCGCCCGCCGGATCGTCTGCCGCGTGGGTCCCGGCGACAAGCTGGCGGCCGGCGAGCGCTTCGGCATGATCCGCTTCGGCTCGCGGACGGACTGCTGCATGCCGCGGGGGACCGGGATCCAGGTGCGGGCCGGCGATCGCGTGACCGGTGGCGTGAGCGTGCTCGGCGTGCTGTCATGAGGGGTGAGGTGCCACGATGATCAGACGGCACGGCAAAGGTCTTCGGCGACGGCGCTGGCACGAGCTGCGCGAGAAGCGGCGGCGCGGCATCGTGCTGCTGCCGAGCCTGCTCACGACCGGCAACCTGTTCTGCGGCTTCTTCGCGCTGCTGCTCACGGTGGAAGGCCGCTACAGCGACGCGGCGCTGGCCATCTTCGTCGCGATGATCATGGACCTGCTCGACGGCCGGGTGGCGCGGCTCATGAAGGCGACGAGCCAGTTCGGCGTC
>QHSI01000058.1 GCA_003221515.1 Candidatus Rokuibacteriota bacterium | reverse complement strand
GCCGTCCGTACGGCCAGCGGCGCTCGGCCCATCGCGCGAACCACGCGACCAGGCGATACGGCAAGACACCGTAGATCTCATCGAGATCGGGCTTGAGGAAGTCAGTGACGACGATCTCGCCGTCGCTCGCCCCCTTTTCCTTCCGGATTCGCTCGAACCGGCTCATCCGCGTCTTGAGCTCCGCCACCCGCACCGCATCCTCGTAACTCATCCACACCGCAAGATGCCGCGCCACGATCCGCCCGAGCTCGGGATCGCCCTCGTCGACGAACGGGCGGAGACGCCCGAGGTAGCGCTCCGCGTAGGCGCGGTCCTGATAGTCGATGAGCCTCGCCACGCCGTGACGCAGGACCGGTCGCAAGCCTTCAGGAAACCCGCCGATCATGCGTTCTATGTCCGGGCTTGAGAGCGCCTGGCCGCCGGCGGCGGGGGAAGGGCCCGCGGCGAGTGGGGTTGCTCCGAAGCCCCGCGACCCCTCCCCCGCCCCCGTCGCATCCGCCGCGCGGGTAGCGACCGCGAGCCCGGCCTCGAAGCCGCGGAGGTTGGCGTCCACCTGAACGTTCTTGGCCCGGATTGCGTGCCGATAGGCGTCGGCAGTGATAGGAAGCGCACCGGAACCGGCCAGGGCCCCGAGGAGCACGGCATTGGCCTCAGTGCCGTGCTCGCGCGCGAGGGCGAGCGCGTCGAACGCGATCAGCTTGCGCGCGAAGGCGCGGGCCGCGGCGTCGAGGCGCTCGATCGGATAGATCCCGCGGCCCGTCGCGATCTTCTCGTGGATCGAGAAGAGACGATGCGTGCTCGCGATGATCGTCGTGCACGCCGCAGACGGGAACCCGAGCTCGATCGAGCGCCCCACTTCCAGGAACTCGGGGGCCAGGAGCACGTCGAGCGCTCCCGGCACCGGGTAAAGGGAGAAGATCGGCGGCGGGTCGTCAGCCGATGCGCCGCGTTCGGTGGAGAGCTCGACGTAGTAGGTCGTCGATCCGGTGCGCTGGGCGACACCCGGGATCGAGGTGCCGTGGACCGGATAGCCGTCGGCGATGGCCGCGTCCACGATCCACTCGAGGAGCACGCCCCCGCCCTGGCCGCCGACGGCGGGGATCAGGAGACTCAGGAGCCGCGCGTCGGTCACGCCGTGACGGCCGCGAGCCGGCGGATGACGGCCTGCCGCACGCGGCTCACGAGCCACGTCCACCGGGTCGGGTTCGCGATCACCGTGACCTCGTAGAACGACGGACAGAGCACCGCCGCGTGGGCGACCTCGCCGCAGACGCCGCAGCCGACGCACGTCTCGTCCACGTGGGCGATCGGGTCCTCGCGCAGCGGATCCGGATTCTCACGAAGGGTCAGCGAGGGGCAGCCGTTCAGCCGCATGCACGAGTGATCGCCGGTGCACACGTCGGGGTCCACGCCGAAGCGTGGCTGGACGACCTGGTGGCCTTCGGCGACGAGCCGCCGCACCTGCGGCCGCTCGCGGCGCTGGCGCTCGAGCATGCACTCGTTCCTGGCGATGATGACCTTGAGGCCGGGGACGCGCGTCGTCAGCGCCTCGCGGAACGTCCCCATGACCTCGGCGATCCGGTAGGAGTTCACGGTGCGGATCCACTTCACGCCGAGGCCCTTCAGCGCGGCGGGGATCGTCATCGGCAAGGGCTCGTTGCGGGCGTTCTTCCCGGTCGACGGCACGTGGTGCTGGCCGGTCGCCGCGGCGTAGAAGTTGTCGAGGATCACCAGCACCGAGTCCTGCTTGTTGTACATGGCGTTGGCGACACCGTTGGTGAGGCCGTTGTGCCAGAAGCCGCCGTCGCCCATCACCGAGATCGTTCGCTTGCCGAAGAGCGGCGAGACCGCGCTCGACGACGCGAGCCCCATGCCGTAGCCGAGGACGGAGTTGCCCACGTTGAACGGCGCCTGCGTCGAGAACGTCGAGCACCCGATGTCGGCGGCGACGTGGGTGTCGCCGATCGCCGGCTCGCGCGTCCGGAGTATTTTCAGCGCGCTGAACACCGGCCGCTCCGGGCAGCCCGTGCAGAACGACGGCGGGCGCTTGGCGACCGGCTCCGACAGCACCGCGCCGACCTTCTCGCGATGCGCGGTGAGCGCCTGGTAGCGGTCCTCGATGGCCGTGGACGACTGCGACGTGAGGCCGGCCGACGTGAAGAAGCGGCGCAAGCCGCCCACCACGAGGTGCGGAACGTACTCGCCGTGCGGCGAGAAGACGTCCTTCCCCTGGATCTCGACGGGCAGTCGCGCCTCGTGGGCGAGCGCCTTCAGCTCACGCTCGATGTAGTTCGGCATCCCCTCTTCCACGACCAGGACGCGCTTCTTGCCGCGCAGAAATGGGATCAGCTCCTCGGGCACGAGCGGGTGGATGGCATTGAGGACCAGCAGCGGCACCGGCGTACGGCCGCGCGTGTCGGCGAGCCCGAGCACGTGCAGGCCGCGCAGCGTCGTGTTCCAGAGCCCGCCCTGCATCACGACGCCCAGATGGTCCTCGTCGCCGCGGAAGTGCTCGTTGAGGCCGTGCTCGACGATGTAGCGCTGCGCCGCCGGCAGACGCTTCTCGAACTTCTGCGCTTCCATCTGGTACGTGAACGGCGGCAGGTTGATCCGGTCGATGCTGAAGCTCGGCGCGCCGAGCGGCGACAGCATGCTGATCGCCGGCTTCACGTTGTCCCGGCAGCGTAGCGTGCCCCGCATGTGGCAGGCGCGGATGCGGATCGAGAAGAACACCGGCTCGTTGCACGCCTCCGAGAGCCCGTACCCTTCGCCCACGAAGCGGGCGAAGGCGTCGAGGCTGTTGCGC
The DNA here is from genome assembly GCA_003221515.1 of Candidatus Rokuibacteriota bacterium. Lineage (GTDB taxonomy): Bacteria > Methylomirabilota > Methylomirabilia > Rokubacteriales > CSP1-6 > AR31. The sequence continues at coordinate 18,303 of QHSI01000058.1, read as the reverse complement.
GGATCGAGGAGCGGAATGGATGACTTGAGCGCGGTGGAATGCGTGCGCTCTTGCAGGATCGAGGCGCCCTCGCCGTAATCCTCGCCGATCACGATCACCGAGCCGCCGATGACGCCGGCCGACGCGACGTGCGAGAGCGCGTCGGACGCCACGTTCGTACCGACGACGGATTTCCAGGTAACGGCGCCGCGCATCGGGTAGTTGATCGACGCGCCGAGCAGCGCCGCGGCAGCGGCCTCACTGCCCGACTGCTCGAAGTAGATGCCGAGCGGCTTGAGGAGCGGCTCGTTCGCGTCAGCCAGGACGTCGATGAGGTACGAGACCGGCGCGCCCGGGTAGCCGCCGACGTAGCTCACGCCGGACTGGAGCAGCGCCTTGGTGATCGCGAGAATCCCCTCGCCGCGCAGGATCTCGCCCTCGCCGTACCCGAGCTGCTTGACGTCCTCCGCGAACGACCGCTCACCCATGCCGCGTCTCGGCGTCCTCGCTACTTCTTCTTCGCGGTATCTTGCTTGGCGGTGATCTGATCCTTGATCTTGTCGTAGGTGGCCTGCGGGATGATCTTCTTCTTCGGCAGCTCGTCCTTCCGCGCGTACGGGCGGCCCTCGACGATCTTCTTCGCGTACGCGTCACCGACGCCGGGCAGCGCCTTGAGCTGATCCTCCGACGCGCTGTTGATGTCGACCTTCTTCTTGGCGGGCTCCGCCTTCTTCTCCGCCGGCGCGGCCGGGGCTGGAGCGGGTGCGGCCGGCGCGGGTTTGGTCTGCGCCAGCAACGGCGCGGCACCGAGCGCCACGACGGCGAACACGATGGCGGTCAGCATGGCAACGAGTCTGGTCATCGGCGGCCTCCTCGCGAGTGGGTGAACGGCGATTCAGCGTCAATTCTGTTTATATCACAGGATTTCAATGCTTTGCCGGACGTCTTGGAATCGATACGCGTCTGAAAGGGTGGGCGTTGACGTGGGTGCAACGACGACCGAGGCTGGTCCGAGAGGGCTCGACCGATTGCGTTCGTCTTCAGTGAACATCGACCGCGATGCGCTGAGACGGTTGTATCTCGACGCGGATCTCACAACTCAGGAGATCGCGGCAACGTTCGGATGCGGAGCGACGACAATCGGGCGCAGGCTCAAGCACTTCGGGATTCGCGTCCGCCCACGAGGCCCGCGAGCCGGCAGCGAGCGTCGGGGTCGGTTACCGACACCCTCTTCTTCGGCCGCCTGGTCGTCAGAGCTCGCCTACGCGATCGGATTGATCGCGACCGACGGGACCCTGTCGCGGGATGGTCGACACCTTGCGATCACGTCAAAGGATCGCGATTTGCTCGAGTTGATACGGGCGTGTCTGCGGTTGACGAATTCGATCAGACCGTCCGCCAATGGGCGTGGGCAAATCTATCACCGAATGCAGTGGAGCAATCGTGTCTTCTACGATTGGCTACGGAGCATCGGGCTGACTCCAGCCAAGACCTTCACTCTCGGACCCGTGGCAATTCCCGAAGAGTACTTTCCAGACTTCTTTCGTGGCTGCATCGACGGTGACGGCTCGGTCGTCGTCTACACCGATCGGTATCACGCGCACAAGAACAGCCACTATGTGTATAAGCGGCTCTACGTGCGCCTCGTGTCCGCGAGTTGTCCGTTTCTCGACTGGATGCGAACGGAGCTTCGACGCATGGCCGGGGTCCATGGGTCTGTCGAGGCCACGTTCACGAAGGGGCGCCGGCCGATCGGGGTTTTGCGATACGCGAAGCGCGAGTCTCTGCGCCTTCTGCCCTGGATGTATTACGCCCCGAGCGTGCCGGCGCTCGCTCGCAAGCGGGACAAGGCGCAGCTGTTCGTGATGAACCCGGACAGAGTATGCTGTCGATCAGTGCCGGCGTGGCGAAGCTGGCAGACGCGGCGGCCTCAAAAGCCGCTGCCCGCAAGGGCATAGGGGTTCGACTCCCCTCGCCGGCACCATTCTTGACAACCTCGCGCACGTCCCTGTAGCGTGATCCTTCGCGTGGGGCTGTAGCTCAGTTGGGAGAGCACAAGGCTGGCAGTCTTGGGGTCAGGGGTTCGACTCCCCTCAGCTCCACCAAATAACAGACGAACGCTGCGGCAGCCGGTGCCAGGAGTACCGCCTGCCGCAGTTCTTTCTCACCCCGATTCCCCCCGATGGAAAGCGTGCTGGACGTTCCCCGATTGAGGGCCGACATTCCGTTCGTCCGCCCTCGGGATCTCCCGCCGTGGCGCCTTCGGCCCGGCCCATGTCCTGGCCCTGCTGACGATCGCCGCCCTCGCGCTCGGCACGCTCGCGGGGCGCTCGTCGCTCTTCGGGCGCGTGGGGCATTACGTGTCCATCGACGCGCCGGTCTTACAGCGTGTCCACCTCGGGCTGCTCATGGCCTTCCTGGTCGGCGTCACGCTGCAGGTGAGATGGCCGCGCAAGGCGCCGGCGATCGAGCCGCGCCGTGCTTGAGAGGGGAAGGCGGCGGCGCCATCGTCGTGATGGAGCGCCGCCGCCTCGATGCTCGCTAGCGGGCGTCGATGGGAGCGTCTATCGCGCCGCCGTCTGCGCCGGCGTGCGCGCCAGCTCTTCGGCGGCCGCCTTGGCGACCGCGGTCCCCTCGAAGAACCGAGGATTCTGCGTCCCCCACAGATGCACCGCGTTGGCGAACGTGAAGTCGCGGAAGTTGTCGCGTGTGATGAACCCTTCCTCGACCAGCTCGTACGCCTCCGGCAGCGGATGGCGCATGTCGATCACGTCGAAGTGCCCGATGTCCGAGCTGTAGATCGCGTTCAGCTTCGAGCCGAAGGGGTTGTTCCGGCTGAACGCCCACGCGTTGGTCCGGTCGTCGGCCTCGCAGCCGAAGTAGAAGGGCTTGGCGTACAGGTCGACCCAGTCTTCCTTGCGAGTGATCTGGCAAGCGGAGAAGTCATCGAGATCGGCAATGCCGCCCGTCAGATCGGGGTCGTTGTCGGGCCAGCCGTCCCGCTCGCGCAGCGCCGCCGCTACGTCGGGGTCGCCGTACTTCTCGGCCAGGTTCATCAGCAGGGCGCGATCGAGCTTGCGGGGATCCATGTGCTCCAGCGCCTTGCGATTGCGCCGCTCCCAGTGCTCGATCAGGTCGCCGAAGAGCTGGCAGGCCCAACCCACGCCGCCCTCGAGGAACGCAAAGCGCAGGGCCGGGAAGCGACGGGTCACGCCGCCCAGGAAGATGGCCTTGGAGACCGCATGCCCGGCGGCGGCGAAGTGGCCGATGTGGTTGTAGACGAAATTGGTGGGCGAGAGCCGCAGCCCCTGATTGCTGCTCGAGCTGTGGAACGTCGGGGCAATCTTGAGCTCCTGGCACTTGGCCCAGACCGGATCGTAGTCGTAGTCGCTGTCGAGGGCGAGCACGTCGTACCAGACGGCGTGCCGCGCCGTCTCGGGGTCGGCCGCCGCCGCCGCGGGCACGCGCCGCGACATTCGGCGGTCACGATGTTGTGGGCGCGCACCACCGCGCGCCGGGTGGCGTCGTCGGTGATCCGGGGCACCCGCAGGCCGGCGGTCGGGTAGATCACGGCAAAGTCGCTGCCGATCTCCGGCAGACGCTCGTAGAGCAGCCGGGGCATCATGGCGGTCGCGCGATCGAGCGTATTCTCCGCCTGGCGGCTCCAGAATCCCGGCTGGCCGATGCGGCGGCGCCGGCGTTCGTCGACGGACATGCTCAACGCGTCGCGTGTCGTCTGCATCGCGGCGAGGAATCCGTCAGCGGCCTTGTCGCCGCCGACTTTCCGCAGCCGCTCGGCGAAGACGGGGTCGAACTCTACCCAGTGACCATCTCCGTCGACAATCGGGTGATCGAGGTTCGAACGAATCTCTTCCGGCGTGTGATGGGCGCTCATGGGCTCCTCCCCGGGGGGACGACTGTTTCGTGCCCTTCGCCAACCTGTGGCGGCCAGCCTACCACAGGCCCCGACCCTTCGGTTCGAGTGCGGCGACCGCCGGGTGCCGACCTATGGATCCCGATGGTGGACGAGGACTCGCGTGATCCTTCCGTCGGCGTCGAGCTCCATGATCTCGATCTGGAGCCCGCGAATGCTGTGGCGGAAGTACACGGCCACCGAGTTCACACCGGTGAAGACGTCGAGCAGCTCGAACTTCAAGCTCGGAGAGGCCGCCAGGCCTTCGCGAAGTAGGCGCGCAGGGCCGGATCGCCGAGCACCCTCGTCGCCAGGAGCGAGGTGAGCGCTACCGACTCGGCGTAGTGCGAGAGGATCGCTTCGAGGTCGTGACGATTGAACGCCTCCACCCACGCATGGGCGTTGGCGAGAGCGCGGGTCTTGTCCACGGTGCCGCGAGGCTCGCACGACCGCGACGCGTCGCGACTACCGCCTCGATGGCTGGCACCCATCCTGGCGGGCGTCGTCGACGGACTTGTAGCAGCGGTCCGGCTTGGTCGCGCCGTAGCGCTCACCCTCGGGCACGTGGTAGATGCAGCGGCCGCCCGAGTACACGCTAGCGCTACCCTTGACCGGCTGCAGCGCGGGGCACGCCCATGCGCTCTCGGGCCCAACACCGGGCCGCTCCGAGGGGCCCAGGCGGCCGACATCCGCTACGGACGTCGGCGTGGTCGGCTCGGAGGGATCGGCCCAGAGGCCGCGCTTCTGGTCCCGCGCTTCCTGTTCGAGGGTCACGAGGACGTCGCGGTGACGCACATTGGGAGGAACGCTCAGGACCTCGGCCTGCCCCCGACGGACCAGCTCGGCGTTGACCATCTGCGGTCCGACGTAGACGTAGGCGAGCAGGTGCCCGTTGCGGTCGCGTTCCAGGACGTCCAGCTCCAGACGTACTTGCTGATGCGCGACGAGCTCGCGATTCGCGTCGGCCGCGTCGCGGCCACCGGGCTCGGTGGTCTTGGGCGACTGGTTGGTCTGTCTGGTGTCGATCCCGATGTAGCGGACGGTCTCCGCGCGGTCACCGAGCGCGACGCGGATCGTGTGGCCGTCGATGACGTCGACCACCTGGCCCAGCAGGACAGGCGGCGCGTCGGCGCCCCGAGCCGCGCTCGCCCACGCCGTCCACAGCTGCTGGCGGGCCAGCGTCATGTCGTGGTCGGGGATGAACAGGCGGCACTCGATCGCGTCGAGCATCAAGGCGACGATCTCCGCCGACACTTCGTACGCCTGCTCCTCGGGTCGCGTCAGCGCGAGCGTGCGACGCCTCCCGTCGCACATGACGTCGATCGTGGGGTAGGCGGGGAGCCCGGCGAGCTGAACGAACCGCTGGCCGGTTTTCGGCTCGACGCCGAGCGCCACGCGAGGGCCTCCCGGCGCCAGCGGCTCCCGGACGATGAGTTGGGTCAGGTTGCCGGCGAGGGCCTGGAACGAGAGCGTGACGCCGACGGTGAAGAGGATTGTAGCGGCGATACGCGTTGATCGGATCACTGGGGTCGGCCGACGGGCGCCGGAGGGCGGTGGGGGTCCCGCCCTCCGGTCGGCACCGTCACATCACCGTCAGCGGCTCTTGACCTTGAAATCGGCGCGCCGGTTCTGCTTCATGCACTCCTCGGTGTTCTCGCTGCACGCCGGCCGCTCCTTGCCGTAGGAAACCGTCGTCATGCGGTCCTTGGCGATGCCGTTGGCCTCGAGGTAGTCCATGGCCGCCTTCGCCCGCCGATCGCCGAGCGCCAGGTTGTACTCGGAGGTGCCCTTCTCGTCGCAGTTGCCTTCGATCAGCACGAGCGTGTCGACGTTCTCCTTGAGCCACGCCGCGTTGCTGGTGAGCGCGTCGACCGCGTCGGGCCGCAGCAGGGCCTTGTCGAAGTCGAAACGGACGGTCTTCAGCTCGGGCGCCGCGACGAACTCATCCTGCCGCGGGCGCTGCGGCTGGGCGGGAACTTCGGCCTTCGGCGTCTCGGTCGACTCCTGCTGATCAGGGGTCGGCGCCATCGCCACGACCGTCGGCTCCGGCTCGGTCACCGCGGCTGGCGTGGGCTCGACCGGCGCCGGCGGCACGACCTGCGCGGCCTGCTGAGGCTGGGGAGCCGGACCCGAGTGCTCACGCGTGAGGATCAGCCGAACCTTGCTTCCGCGGACAGTGCCGATCATCTGATGATCGCCCACGAGGTTCAGGTCGGCGGTGAAGATCCGCTTGTCCTGCTCGTGCATCAGCTTGATCTTGCCGCCGGAGATCTCGGCGAAGACCCGGATGCCGGCCAACCCTTGCTGCCGCACCTGCCATGGCACGGACTCGGCCGCGACCGCGTTGTCGATCACCAGGCGGCCGTAGCCGGCCTCGCCCGACTGGGCCAGATCGAGCGTGAGGTTCTCCTGGCGGACCGAGTTGAACAGGCCGGTTCCGACCCACGAGCCCGTCCACTTACCGGCCACGTCGGCCTCGGAGCCACCGAAGGACGCTGACGGCGTCGCCAGCGAGCAAGCTGTCATCACCACCAAGGCCAGCACCGCAAACACGTGCATAGAAAGGCCCCCCTTGAGCCGCAAACCTGCGTTTCCGGCATCTCCCAGGGCACGTCGCGTGCCAAAATGAAATTGCCGCTGTGAACGCTACTTAGAACGCTGTCGCGTAGCAGATCGGCACGCGCCGACGCGTGTGTCGCCAAGATTGTCACGGGTTCGGCGGGGCGAGGCTCTCGGCGGGACGGTTACTGCTGGATGATCGCGGTCAGCGCCATCGTCGTCTCGGCGCCGCTCTCGCTCGCGCGATAGCCCAGGATTCGGCGGGTCAGCTCGTGGGTCTGGGTCGTTGTTCCACCGAGCACGACCGGCCGACCACTGGGAACGATGAGCTCGGTCGACGCCTGGCTGACCTCGATGAGCCCGGACTTCTCCGTCGAGAACCAGCTGATCGTCGGCGTCAGGCGCACCTTCACCTGGTTGCCGGGCAGGATCGTGGTCCCGACCTTCAGCGAGGTGCCGACGTCCCTGAACTGCACCCCGGTGGCGACGTAGCCGGCGCCGGTCAGGTAGTCGCGATAGAAGGCGACCTGGGGATACGGGACCTGGCTCGCGACCAGCATCGACGACTCGCCGCCGTCCCGCACGATCGTGAAGATGCCGGTGGACCGCTGCACCCGCCGCTGCGCGCTGTCGGCGGCGACGCGGCCCGACGGCTGCGTGCCGCCCCGCTCGGTGATCACGACCCGACCGCTTCCCTGGACCGCCTCGCGGCTCTGCGTGCCGGACAGGCGGAACTCGAAGACGACTTTCACCTGCTTGTTGCTCTGCGCGCCGAGAGATCCGGGCCAGCCGCAGAGCAGCAGGAGGAGCACCGCGAGCGTCGGGGTCGCTTTCATCACTCCTTCAGCGTAGCCGCAGTCCGCGGCAGATCCAAAAAGCTTGAATGGCGGGGCCGGGATTGGCACCCTGCACCCATGCCGCGCGCGCGCTCCTGGCTGGTGCTGGTCGCCGTGCTCGCGTTCACCGCGCTCATCGTCGGCCTCCCCGCAGGCCAGGCGCCCCTCTGGGACCCGAACGAAGCGCGGTACATGCTGCTCGCGCGCGACATCCTCGAGCACGGGCGCTGGCTCGTGCCCGACCTGCGCGGCGAGCCGTACGTCAACAAGCCGCAGCTCTTCTACTGGTCGGTCGCGGCCGCGTCACTCCCCGGCGGCGAAGTGACGGAGTGGACGGCGGCGCTGCCGGCCGTGCTGTCGTCGGTCGCGACGGTCGCCGCGGTGTTCGCGATCGGGGTCCGCGCGTGGGGACTCGCGGCGGGGACCATCGCGGCGCTCGCACTGGCCTCCACACTCGGGTTCTTCGCCGTCGGTCACCACGGCCAGTCGGACGTGATGCTGACGGCGTGGACGTGGTGGGCTCTCTACGGCTTGATCGTCGCGCGACGCGCCGGCTTCACCGCCGTCCCGCTCGCGGGCTTCTACGCGGGCGTCGCCGCCGCCATCATGAGCAAGGGACCGATGGGCTTGATTGGGCTCGGCGCCGGCGTCGCGGCGATCGCCACGACCGACGGCTGGGCGGGGACGCGCCGGCTTCGGCCCTGGCTCGGCCTCGGCGTCCTCGCGGTGCTGCTGCTGCCGTGGTACGGCACGTACCTCACCGCCCACGCCTCCGCGTTCGTGGGCGACACAGTGGTCGGTCACTACGGCAGCTGGGTCTTCCGGCGCGGCCTGTTGACGCGACTCGAGAGCCTGTGGCTGGTCGTGTACGCGCTGCCGTGGACGATCTTCGTGATCGGCGCGATCGCGTGGCGCCAGCGCGCGCCGGACGCCGAGCGGCGGCTGGTCGCGGTGTGGACGCTCGCGATCTGGGCGCTGATCGGGCTGAGCGGCATCCATCGCGCCCGCTACCTGTTCCCGATCTATCCGGGCCTGGCCCTCCTCGCCGGCGAGTGCCTGGCGCGGGCCGGCCAGCAGGGTGGCGCACGCGAGCTCCGCGCCGCGGCGTACGCCTTCGCGGCGCTCGCGGCGGCCGCGGCGGCCCTCGGCCTCTCGCCGCTCGCGCGACAGATCGACGGAGAAGGGCGGCCCTGGGTCCCCGACACCGCGGGCGAGCTCGGGCTGACGGCCGCGCTGCTCGTGGTGACCGCGGTGCTCGCGGTGGGCGCGGCGCGCCGCGCGGCCTTCGTCGCCACCGGTCTGATCGTGGCGCTCGGCGTGGGCGCCGTCCTGATCGTCGAGGGCGTGCGCTATCCCGCGCGGTTCGCCCGCGACTTCGACGTGCGACCGATCGCGGCGGCCGCCCGAGCACTGACGCCAGCCGGCGTCGCCGTTCCCGTGCATCCCGACGGCTGGCTCACCTACGACTTCTATCTGCGGCGGCCCGTGGCCGAGCTCGACCGCCCCGCGGTCGAGCGGCTGCTGGCCGGCGAGCCGCGCGGGTCGCTGATCGTGATGCGCAAGACGTGGAGCGAGCTGCAGCCGAAGGCCCATCCGTCGTGGCGCGTCGTCACCGCTCACTCGGTGGCGAGCCGCGAGATCGTGGTCCTCGGTGGAGGTGGAGCATGACGTCGTCACCCCTGCCCGAGATCTCGATCGTCCTGCCGGTCTACAACGAGGCCGAGAGCCTGCCGATCCTGTGGGAAGAGCTCATGCCCGTGCTCAAGAGCGTGGGACGCGGCGCGGAGGTGATCGTCGTCGACGACGGATCGACCGACGGCAGCACGGAGTTCGTCCGGATGCTCCAGGCCACCGACCCGCGAGTGCGGCTGATTCGCTTCGCGCACAACGCCGGGCTCTCGTCGGCGTTCGCCGCCGGCCTGCGAGCCGCGCGCGGCCGGATCGTCGTCACGCTCGACTCTGACCTCCAGTCCGATCCGGCGGACATTCCGGCGCTGCTCGGCCGGCTCGATCGCTGGGACGCCGCCTGCGGCTGGCGGGCCGCGCGGCGCGACCCGTGGCTCAAGCGGCTCTCGTCGCGCATCGCCAACCGCGTGCGGGGGGCGGTCCTGGGCGACCAGATCCACGACAGCGCCTGCTCGCTGCGCGCGATGCACCGGCGCTGCGTCGAGAGCCTCGTGCCGTTCAACGGGTTCCACCGGTTCGTGCCCGCGCTGCTCCGCCAGGCCGGCTTCGCCGTGATCGAGGTCGAGGTGAACCATCGCCCGCGACGGTTCGGCGCCTCGAATTACGGGGTGCGGAACCGCGCGTGGCGCGGGCTCGTCGATACGCTCGGCGTGCGCTGGATGCAGTCGCGACGCCTGCGCTACGAGGTGGCGGAGGAGTCGTCGCCTCAACCGCCGAGGTAGAGGCGCTTGACCTCGGGGTCGGCCAGCAGCGCCGCGCCGCGCCCCTCCAGACGGTTCTTTCCGAGCTCCAGCACGTAGCCGCGATCGGCGATGGCCAACGCCCGCGCCGCGTTCTGCTCGACGAGCGCCAGCGTGTAGCCGGCCCGCTTCATCTCGACGAGCCGGTCGAAGATCAGCGCCACGAACTTCGGCGAGAGCCCGAGCGAGGGCTCGTCCAATAGGATCAGGCGCGGCGCCGTCATGAGCGCGCGCGCGATCGCCACCATCTGCTGCTCGCCTCCCGACATCGTCCCCGCCTTCTGGCCGTGGCGCTCGCGCAGGATCGGGAACAGCGCGTAGACGCGCTCGAGCGCGTCGGCGATCCGCGCCTCGTCACGCACCGTGTAGGCGCCCATCTCGAGGTTCTCGAGCACGGTCATCTGCGGGAACACGATCCGGCCCTGTGGCACGTAGGCGAGCCCGCGCCGGAGCACGAGATCCGGCCGGAGGCCCGTGATCTCGGCGCCGTTGAAGACGACGCTGCCGGCGCGCGGGCGCAGCAGGCCGACGATCGCCTTGAACGCGGTGGACTTGCCGGCGCCGTTGGGGCCGATGATGCTGACGATCTCCCCCGGCGCCACCGTCAGCGACACCCCGTGGAGGATGTCGAGCATCCCGTAGCCGGCGGTGATCCGGTGGGCGGACAGGAGCGGGCCGGTCACGGCCGTCGCGTCGCGACGTAGAGGACGTGCGGGTACGGGAGGAAGTCGAGCATGGCGTGGCGCCGGACCTCGAACCCGGCCGCGCGCAGGGCGCCCGTCAACTCCTCGGCGCTCCAGTACGTCACGGGGGTCATCGGCCCCATCAGCTTGTCGAGCGCCCAGGTGAACCAGCGCTTGGCCGCCGGCCGTGTGTCCACGTCCTTCACGAGCAGTACGCCGCCAGGCGGCAGGCACGCGTGCAGACGGCGCAGGAGCGGCGGCACGGTCTCCGGCGGGATGTGGTGCACGATGTCGAGCATGTAGGCGGCCGCAAACTCGCCGTCGCCCTTGAACCGGCGGGCGTCGCCTTCTTCGTAGGCGACGTTCTCGATCCCGAGCCGCGCCGCTGCGCGGCGCGCCATCGTGATCCGCCGCGCGTTCACGTCGATGCCGCGCACGAATCGACCCGGCGCCGTCGCGGCGTAGTAGAGCGAGAAGAGCCCGAAGCCGCAACCGATGTCGAGCACGGGCCCCGACTCCGGCAGGTACTGGCCGATCTCGTCGAGGAACCGCTGGCGCAGGATGCCGAAGCGAACCCAGCAGTACGCGCGCACCACCGGATCGCGGTACGCGCCAACAATCCGTCGGATGACGTCAGCGCGCATACACGACGTACCCGTCGCGCCGCGCCACGACCCGATAGGTCGAAAGCCGGCGACGCAGCTCCTCGAACCGCTCGATCCGCTCGTAGCCGCCGGCCGGCCAGCCGCGCTCGAACAGCACCACGAACGCCGGCGGGTGCGCGTCGAACCCCGCGATGAAGTCGGCGCGAAGCTTCTGGACGATCGGTGTCTCGAGGTCGTGGTAGAAGTGGAAATCGTAGAGGAAGCGCGTCGGCTGGACGGCGTGGAGCCGCAGCAGCGCGTGGACGCCCGCCTCGGTCGTGTCCAGCATCTGCACGACGTCTCCCCCGCCGATCCGGCCCTCGAGGTCCGCCACCAGCGCGCTCACGCGACGCTCCTTCGCCCAGATCCACGCCGCGTCCGCCGCCTCGACGCCTTTGAGCCCCAGCAGCACGGCCGCGACCGCGACGCACGCGAGGAGCGGAAGCGCCACGCTGCTGCGCGCTTCGATGTGGCGGCCCGCCTCGGCGAACAGGGCCACCGCCCCGAACGCGGCGAGTGGATAGAGATGGTACTCCCAGCCCTTCCCCTGGCCGACGAAGTGAGCGAGCCCGTAGAAGAGGCCGAGCGCCAGCACGGTGTGCCGCGCGCCGAGGCGTCGTCGGGCGAGCGCCGACCACGCCGAGAGCGCCACGCCTACCGCGATCGGAATCCACACCTGCCAGCGATGAAACGTCCAGCGGTCCGGCCGGCCGAGCTTCGAGTAGAGCGGCACCAGGTAGTCGAAGACGACCTCGCGCCACGCCGCCAGCGCGCCCTTGGCCGCGAGCCACGCCGTCGTCGCCGCCGGCGCCGCCGCGATGGCCGCCGCGAAGATCGCCGCCGCGCACGCCGCCGAGCGACCGGTGCGATGGGCCACCACCGCGACGACGACCAGGAGCATCGCCGCGAACAGGCCGGCATGGGGCTTGACGGTCATTCCGGCGCCCAGCGCCAGGCCGCCCCACACCAGGCTCGAGCGAGCGCGGGGTTGCTCGGCCCATCGCGACACGCCGAGCGCCGCCAGCAGCAAGAGCGGACACAGGTAGAAGTCGCGCTGCCCAGTCTGCCAGGCGCCGCCCGCGAGGTGATAGAGCGCGAAGAAGAGCGCCGCGCCGACGGCGGCGAGCCGTCCCCACGCCGCGGCCAGCGCGGCCGCGGCGAGCGACGTCGCGGCGAGCCAGGCCAGGTCGAAGGCGCGCCATCCGGCGTCGCCGGCGCCGAAGAGGCGGAGCGCCGTGAGATGGATCAGATAGACGCCCGGGAAGTTCATGTCGAAGAGGTCGCGGTAGGGTACGGCACCCTCGCCGATGCGCCAGGCGATGTAGTGCATCAGCGGCGCGTCGTGGACCAGCGGCCAGCCGCGCGAGCGCCACGCCAGGCCGGCGGCCAGGCACGCGAGCGGGACGAGCACGAGCAGCTCAACGACCGAAGTACGCTTCAATGACCCGCTCGTCCGCCTGGATCACGCCCGGCGGTCCCTCGGCGATCTTCTCGCCGTGGTCGAGCACGAACACGGTCTCGCACAGCCCCATGACGACCTTCATGTCGTGCTCGACCAGCAGGATGGTCTTGCCGTCGTCGCGGAGCCGGCGCACCGCCTCGAGCAGGTCGTTGAGGAGTGTCCGGTTCACGCCGGCGGCGGGCTCGTCGAGCAGGATCAGCGAGGGATCGCGCATGAGCACGCGGACGAACTCGACCAGCCTTTGCTGGCCGTACGACAGGTTGCCGGCGTACTCGTGCACGAGGCCGTCGAGCTTGACGAACCGGAGCAGCTCGCGCGCCCGCGCCTCGGCGCCGGCCAGGCTCCCGCGGGTGACCACCAGCAGATTCTCGAGCGCCGTCAGCTCGGGGAACACGCGGATGATCTGGAAGGTCCGGCCGATCCCCCGCCGCGCGATCGCGTGGGGCTCGAGCCCGTCGATCCGCTCGCCGTTGAAGCGCACGCGCCCGGCGTCCCGCCGCTCAACGCCGGTGACGCAGTGGAAGAGCGTCGTCTTGCCCGACCCGTTGGGCCCGATGAGGCCGTAGATGCGCCCCGGCTCGAGCGCCAGCGACACGCGATCGACCGCGGCGACGCCGCCGAAGCTCTTGCTCAGCCCTTCGATCTCCAGCAGGGGCCGCGTCATCAGATCGTCCGGGGCAGGCGATAGCGCTGCTGCGACAGGCCGAGGACGCCGCGCGGCATCAGGAGCACCACCGCGACACCGACCGCGACGCCGCCGCCAACGCGCTTGACCAGCCCATCACCGTTGCGGACAGGTCGCGTCATCAGATTGTCCGCGGCAGGTGGTACTTCTGCTGCAGGAGCCCGAGGACGCCGCGCGGCATCAGGAGCACCACCGCGACGATGATCGAGCCGAAGAGCAGCTGGTGGAGGTACGGGAAGCGCGCCCAGACCAGCTCCTGCGAGACGAACAGCACGACCGCGCCCAGCACCGGGCCCCACACCGTCCCCTTGCCGCCGAACAGCACCATGACGATCATCGTGATGGTGGTGGCGAGCGGGAACACGCTGATCGGCTCGATGTAGCCCTGATCGCGCGCGGCCAGCGCGCCGACGATCCCCGGCCCGGCCGCCGACAGCAGGAACGCGTAGAGCTTGTGGCGCGCGGTGTCGATACCCATCGCCTCGGCGGCCACCTCGTCCTCGCGGATCGTCATGAGCCGCAAGCCGAACCGCGACGTGATGACCAGGTACGCGAGCAGTGTCACCGCCGCCGCCGCGACGCCCATCGCGTAGTAGACCGGCACCGTCGCCTCGAGCGTCGGCAGCGAGATCCCGTTGCCGCCACCGGTGAGCCCCTCGAAGTAGGACACGAGCGCGCGCAGCACCTCGTTGAGGCCCAGCATCGCGATCGCGAAGTACGGCCCCTTCAGACGCAGGCACGGGTAGCCGATGACGAGGGCCACCACGCACGCGCCGAGCCCGCCGGCGAGCGCCGCGGCGGGCCACGACCAGCCGGCACTCGTGATGAGGATCGCGCCGGTGTAGGCGCCGGCGCCGAAGAACGCCACGTGGCCGAACGAGACGTAGCCGGTCAGCCCCGAGATCAGGTTCCACGACGCGGCCAGCGCGACCCACATGAAGATCTGGAGCATCGCGCGCACGCCGTACCCGGTGCCGACGGCGGGATAGGCGGCGAGCGCGGCCACGAGCAGCACGAGCCCGACACGAAACGCGGTGCGCGGCCTCACGTCTGCCGGCCGCCGAGCAGCCCGGTGGGCCGCACCAAGAGAATCACCACCAGCAGGATGTAGGCGACCGCCTCCGACAGCTGGGTCGTCAGGAACAGCGAGGCGATCTGCTCGACCAGACCGAGCAGGACGCCGCCCAGCAGCGCACCGGGATAGTTGCCGGCGCCGCCCAGCACGATGACCAGGAACGACTTGAACGTCCAGATCTGGCCCATCTCGGGCTGGATCGCGACGATCACCGAGACGAGGGCGCCGCCGGCCCCGGCCAGCGCCGCCGCGACGCCAAAGGTGATCAGGTGGATGCGCCGCACGTCGACGCCGCAGACCATCGCGACCTCCCGACTCTGCGACGTCGCGCGGATCGCCTTGCCGAGCCGCGTGCGCTGCAGGAACAGGAACGCGAGCCCGGTCAGCGCCGCGGCGACCGCGAAGGCGATGAGCCGGGACTTCGAGAAGGCGAGCGGCCCCAGGGTGTAGGAGCCGGTCGCGTACTCGATCGCGCGCAGATTCGACGTGAAGGCGAGCTGGGCCAGGTTCACGAGCGCGATCGAGATGCCGAAGGTGAGCAGGAGCGACGAGAGCTCCGGCGCGTCCACCACCCGGAACACGAGCGTGCGCTGTAGGAGCGCGCCCAGGGCGAACAGGACGAGCATGGTGATCGGAACGGAGTGGTAGGGGTTCAGCCCGAGCGCCTGATAGAGGAAAAACGTCGTGTAGGCGCCCAGCATCAAGAGCGGCCCGTGCGCGATGTTGATGACGCGCATCACGCCGAAGATCAGCGCGAGCCCCAGCGCCACCATCGCGTACAGCGCGCCCGCGAGGATCCCCGACACGACGACCTGTCCGAGCATCGCCGGCGTGATGACCACGTTCACGGCGAGCCGCCCCCGTGCCGGCGCGCGCCGCGCGAGCCGCCTAGCGCTGGGTCCAGGACGGCGTCGGGAATCGCGTCTTCGCCGACGCGAGCTCGTCCGGCCAGACGGTGTGCTTCTTGCCGTCCTGCCACTGGAACAGCGCCATCTTGTGGGCCAGCTGGAACCCGTCCCCGTCGACCTTGTAATCGCCGAACATCGTGCGCGTCTCGAGCTTCAGCAGTGTCTCGCGCACCTTGTCGGAGTCAAGGCTGCCGGCGCGCTTGACGCCCTCGGCGTAGACGACGCAGCCCGCGTAGCCAGCCGCCGAGTGGTACGACGGCTCGTGGCCGAACTCTTTCTTATAGGCGTCGAGGAACTCCTTCTGGCCCGGGTACGGCAAGCTCGGCTCCCACTGGGTCGCGCCGTAGATGTACTCGGCGTTCTGCTTGAGCGTTTCGTAGAACTCCGGCAGGTCGCCGCCGACGGTGACGCCGTACATGCGCGGGTTGACGTTCAGCTCCTTCATCTGCCGGGTGAGCGCCACCGCGTCGTCGAAGTAGGTCGCGGCGGCGATCACGTCGGGGTTCAGCGACTTGACCTTCGTGAGCAGCGCCGAGAAGTCCGTGTTGCCCTTCGGGTACGCCTCCTGGTAGACGACCTGCAACCCCCGCTTCTTGGCCAGCTCGACGGCCCCGGCGGCGGCGGCCTTGGAGAAGAGCGTGTCCTCGTTCACGACCGCGACGGTCTTGAGTCCCCGCTTGGCCGCGATGTCGACCAGTCCTTCCAGATAGCCCTCGGCGGGCGAGATGACCATGAAGAGGTACTTCCGTCCCTTCCGGAAGATCGACGTGGTCGCGGCCAGCGGCGAGACCATGACCTTCTTGTACTTCTCGGTGACGTTGGCGGCGGCCTCGGTGACCGGCGACGAGTACGGCCCCATCACCCCATCGACCCTGTCCTCGGTGATGAGCTTCTCGTAGAGGCGCACCGCCGTCGGCGGCGCCGACTGGTCGTCGTACACGACGAACTCGACCTTGCGGCCGAGGAGCCCGCCCTTCGCGTTCAGGTCGCGCTCGCAGAGCTTGTACCCCTCGTGCTGGTTGCCGCCGAGCTTCGCGTAGCTACCGGTGAGCGAGAGGGACGCGCCGATCCGGATCGGTCCTTGCTGCCCCACGGCCGGCAGCGTCGACGCGGCGACGATGACGCCGACGATAAGCGCAATGCGCGCGGTGAGTCGCATGGAAACCTCCCGAGGGCGATAGCAGCGGATATCACTTAGCATCGGGCGTTCCGGCCTGTCAAGGTTGGGCGGTCAACGCGGCGCGCCGGCGAGCGTCGTTATTCGCGGAACTCCTGATCCAGGATCTCCCGGATGAAGCGATCGACCGAGACGGGATAGAAGCGGACGTCGGGGGACGCGATCACGCCGGTGTTGATCACCTCGCGCTGCGACAACTCCTCCAGGACGCGCTCGAGGTGGCCCCCGGCGTCACGCTGGTGGCGGCGGATCCGCAGCTCCTCGCTCTCGAGCGAGACGCGGGACGCGTAGCGGAAGCTGAACACGCGCGCGACGAGGCGATGATCCATCAGCTCGGTCTCGCGGAACAGTTCGCCATACGTCGGGGCGTCGTTCCCGGCGGCGATGACGAGCCGCGGCGACACCTTGATGCGGCCGCGCACCTCGACCGAGTGTCCCGGTTGATCATGCTCCGGCCCGACGAGGATATAGGGCAGCACGTGGTAGCCGGTGATGATGCCGATCATCGGCTTGCGCACCACGCGCGTCTCGTCGAAGACGTGGCGGAGGAACTCGAGGTCTTGCCACTCGTCGGCCATGCGGGGTAGTGTACCAACAGCATGGAGCCGCACCCGCCGCAGTCTCCGGCCCTTCCCCGTGGCCTCGCACCCTCCGTCGGCACCCAGTGGGCGCACGACTGCGAGCGGTGCGGCGAGCGGATGGAAGAGCGGCAGTGCAAGATCATCTGCACCAACTGCGGCATGATGCGCGACTGCAGCGATCCGTGATCGTCCACTCGGGCGATCTCGATCGCCTGCTCCGGGCGATTTCTCATCGCCCGCTCTGCCCCCGATCGCCTAGACCACCGCGATCGCTTCGACCTCGATCAGCCAGTCCGGGTGCGCGAGCGCCGACACCGCGACCAGCGTCGACGCCGGAAGCCTCTTGCCGAAGACGGCCTCCCGGATCCCCGGCAGATCCGCGCGGTACCGGATGTCGGTGAGATACGTGTTGACCTTGACGATGCTCTCGGCCGTCCCGCCCGCGGCCTTCACGTGGGCCAGGAGCGCGCGGAACGCCTCCTGCGCCTGCGCCTTGAAGTTGCCGGGATGGAGCACGCTGCCCGACTTGTCGTAGGCGACCTGGCCGGCCAGGAACAGAATCGACTGGGCGCCTGTGACCTTGATGGCCTGACAGTACGCCGGCGGATCGTAGACCGACTTCGCGCAGAGCTTCTCGATCTTCATGAAGGCTGTCTCCTTTGGAGAAGGGGGCTCCGCCCCCCTCTCGACTCCCCTGCGGACCTGCGTCCGCGTTACCGCACTGCTTTGTTTGGAGAAGGGGCTCTGCCCCCTCTCGACTCCCCCGAAGCGAATGTCGCGGCTGATACTAGGGCGCTTCGGGTGCCAGCGGCTTCGGTGGGGGCGGGGTGCCGCCGGGGGCTGGCGACCAGTCCACCGGGGCGATGGCGCTCATGTCGGGCTCGAGCTGGAGCGTGTCGGCGATCTTCGTGTAGCTCGAGAACATCTGCGTCACGCCCAGCACCTCCATGACACCGCCCTCGCCGACGCCGAGGCGGCGCATCTCACCCAGGTGGAACGCGGTGCCGAACTGCGAGCGCGTCGTCACCGAGACCGCGAACGCGAGCGCCTCCTTGAGCCGGCGACCGAGGTGATGGTCGGTGAACGCGCGGCGCGTCGCCCCCCAGAGGTCGGCCAGGTAGCCCGGATCGGCGGCCACCCGGCGAAACGGCGAGGGCACGTCGGCACGTTCGTAGAAGGCGCGGATCTCGGCGAAGACCACCTCCGCGGCCGGCGCGGGCTGCGCGGGCTCGAGCACCGCCAGCGGCGCGTCGGCCACCACGTTCAGGGCGTTGGTGAGGCCGACCAGCAGCGCCGCTTCGTACCAGAGCGCGTCGTCGCTCATCCCCTGCAGCTTCCCGGCTGCAGTGTGCGCCTGCACTCAGTAGGCGCAGGC
>QHSI01000106.1 GCA_003221515.1 Candidatus Rokuibacteriota bacterium | reverse complement strand
TGGGCCTTGACCACCTGCACCGGCTGCTCCTCGCCGACGGCGAGCCGCAGACGCTCGGCGATCTGCGGGCGGCTCGGCCGGTCGACGCGGCCCGCGGCGAGCTGGGCGTTCGTGCGCGTGTAGAGCTCGTGGAGGACCCGCGCTTGCCACGGGGTGAGAACGCCCGGCCCGACCGCGCGCATGTCCGCCCACGTGAGCAGGTAGAGCATCTTCAGGCGCTGCGCGTCGCCCGCGACGGTCGCCAGGTCCGCGATCGTCTTGGGATCGTCGATGTCCCGGCGCTGCGCGATGTGCGACATCGTGAGGTGGTGGGCGACCAGGAACTCGACCACGGCCCCGTCAGCCGGATCGAGGCCCATTCGCTCGACCAGCTCACGGACCAGCGGAATGCCCTTGGCGACGTGGCCGTGCCCCTGCGCCTTCCCGATGTCGTGCAGGAGCATGCCGAGCATCAGGAGCTCGGGCTTGTCCACCTCGTTGAACACCTGCGCGGCGCCCTCCGATTCCGCCGACTGGCCGGGCGCCAGCGCCTCGAGGTTCTCGACGCCGAGCAGCGAGTGCTGGTCGGCCGAGAACTTGTGGTAGACGTCGTACTGGACGAGGCACGTCAGCGCGCCGAACTCCGGCAGGTACCGGCCGAGCAAGCCGATCTCGTGCATCTCCGAGAACGTCTGGGCGACGCGGCCCCACCCGCGACAGATGTCGAGGAAGAGGTCGCGCACCTCCCCTGAGCGCTGGAAGGCGCCGTCCACGAGGTAGAGCGTGTCCTCGAGCGCCCGCTCGAGGTCGAGCGACAGCTCGCAGCCGAGCCGGTGCAGGTGCCAGAAGACCTTCATGAGGCGCGCCGGCGCCGCGCGCAGGGGCGAGACGTCGCGATCGGCCAGGTGGAGCTGTCCGTCGAAGAACACGAGGCCGTCGGCGAGTGCTTGCTGCCGCTGGCGGCGCTCGGCCGAGCCCCGGCGCGACAGGGTCTCCTGGCAGCGGGCGATCAGGCGGCGCGACACGCGATGGATCACCCGCGCGTGCAGGTAGTAGTCGCGCATGAACCGCTCGACGCCGAGCGAGGTGGCGTCGTCGGCATACCCGAGGTTCTTGGCGATCCGCGGCTGGAGCTCGCGCCCGAGCACGTCGTTCTTGTGGCCCGAGAAGAAGTGCAGCTCGTTCCGCACGCGCCACAGGAACGTCAGCGCGGCGTCGGCCGCCGCCTGCTCGCGCGGTGTGATGAGCCCCTTGTCGGCGAGCTCGCGCAGCGTGCGGGCGCCGAACTTCGCGGCGCCGAGCCACATCGCGGTGTGGACGTCGCGCAGCCCGCCCGCCGACTCCTTGACGTTCGGCTCGCCGATGTACGGCGACGCGCCGTAGCGGCGATAACGCTGGTCGCGCTCGCCCAGGGTCGTCTCGAGGAACTGGCCGAAGTCGCGCCGGTAGACGTTGTCGCGCAGGACGCGGCGGAACCGGGCGAACAGCCGCCGCTCGCCGGCGAGGAACCGCGCCTCCTGCATCGAGGTGCGGCTCGGAAAGTCCGTGCGCGCCATCGCCACGCAGTCGTCGAGCGAGCGCAAGCTGTGGCCCACCTGCAGCCCGAGGTCCCAGAGCGAGTAGAGCAGCTCCTGCATCATGCGCTGGACGTATGGCGACAGCTCGCCGTCGTAGACCACCATCAGGTCGACGTCCGAGAGCGGGTGGAGCTCGCGGCGCCCATAACCGCCGAGCGCCATGACCACCAGCGGGGTCGGCGGCAGGCCGGCGCGGCTCGCGTCGGAGGCGATGAGCCGGGTGAGCGAGAGGATCACATCGTCCATGAGGCGCGCGTGGGTGCGGACCGACTCCTGGCCGGACGCGCCCTCGGCGTGTCTGACTTTCAGAGAGTCGAACCCTTGAGCGAGCGCCTGCCGGAGGAATTCGAGCCGCAGCCGGCGCCGGTCCTCGGTGCGCTCGGCCCTTGCCTCTGCGCGCCGGACCCGGCGAAACAGCTCGACGGACATACGCGCGAGCGTAGCAACCCGGAGCGAAGACTGTCAAATGCGACGCAGACTTACTAGAATGACGGGCGTGAGGAGACTCTGGCGGTCCGTCCTCGACCGGCTCACGGTCTACGACGCCGGTCCCCCCCTTGAGGCGCTGGCCGCCGAGCTCGGGCGACCCGACCTCGTCCGGCTCTCCGCCAACGAGAACCCCCTCGGCCCGTCGCCTCGCGCGGTGGCGGCCATCACGCGGGAAGCCGGCCGCGTCCACCTCTATCCCGATGGGGGCTCGACGGCGCTGCGGGCTGCGCTGGCGCGGCGGCACGGTCTGCAGCAGGCCCAGCTCCTCGTCGGCAACGGCGCCGACGAGCTGATCACGCTGATCGCCGCCGCCGCGTTCGAGCCCGGCGACGAGGTGGTCGTGCCCGAGCCGGCCTTCGAGCCGTACACGATCGCCGCGACGCTCGCCGGCGCGCGCGTGGTGTCGAGCCCGCTCGCCGGATACGACACCGACCTCGACGACGTCCGCCGCAAGGTGACCGCCCGGACGAAGGCGGTCATCCTCTGCTCGCCGCACAACCCCGCGACGACGATCATCCGCCGCGAGCCGCTGCGCGCCTTCCTCGAGGCGCTCGGCGCCGACTCGCCGCTCGTCGTCCTGGACGAGGCGTACATCGATTTCTGCGACGACGCCGACCAGGCCGACGGCATCGCGCTGCTCGGACGCCATCCGCGCCTGATCGTGCTGCGGACGTTCTCCAAGATCGCGGGGCTGGCCGGCCTGCGCGTGGGCTACACCGCGGCGAGCACCGAGACGATCGATCGCCTCGATCGTGTCAGGGCACCGTTCAACGTGAACCGTCTGGGCCAGGTCGCCGCGCTGGCCGCGCTCGGGGACGCGGAGCACGCCGAGAAGACGCGCCGGCTCGTGCTCGAGGAGCGCGCCTTCCTCGGCGCCGGCTTGACGAAGCGCGGCTACACGTTCCCGCCGTCGCAGGCCAACTTCCTGCTGGTCCGCGTTCCCGACGCCCCAGCCCTCCGCGCCCGCCTGTTACGCGAGGGCATCCTGGTCCGCGACGGCGCCAGCATCGGCTTCCCCAACCACCTCCGCATCGCCATCGGCCTCCACGCCACAAACGAAAAACTGTTGGCGCTCCTGTAGCGTCGGGGCGCGGGGTGCGGCGGGGGTCGACGGACCACGCGGCACGCGTGGTCCGTCGACCCCCTACCAACCCTGCTCGACCGGCGCCGACGCGACCTAGAGCGTGACGCCGAGCTGGCGCGCTGTAGCGGTGGCGGTGTGGTCGATGAGGACGGCGAGCGTGACCGGGCCGACGCCACCGGGCACGGGCGTGATCAGCGAGGCGCGCTCGGCGGCGGGCTCGAAGTCGACGTCGCCGATGTTGCCGGCGTTGTAGCCGGCATCGACGACGACGGCGCCGGGCTTGATCCAGGCCCCCTGGACGAAGCGGGCCTTGCCGACCGCCGCCACCACCACGTCGGCCTCGGCCACGATCGCGCCGAGGTCGCGCGTGCGCGAGTGGCAGATCGTCACCGTCGCGTCGCGCGCCAGCAGCATCATCGCCATCGGCTTGCCGAGAATCGGGCTGCGACCGATCACGACCGCCCGGCGCCCCGAGAGCTCGACCTGGTACGCGTCGAGCAGCCGCACGATGCCCTCCGGCGTGCACGAGCCGTAGCCCACGCCGGGCAGGCCGAAGGAGACGCCGCCGAAGCTCGTGAGCGTCAGGCCGTCGACGTCCTTCGCCGACGGGACCGTCTCGAACACGCGCCGCTCGTCGACGTGGCGCGGCACCGGGTGCTGCACGAGGATGCCATGCACCGCCGGGTCGGCGGCCAGCGCCGCGACCCGAGCCACCACCTCCTCGGTGGTGGAAGCCGCCGCCAGCTCGACCTTGAGCGAGCGCATGCCGACCGCCTCGCTGCGCGTGCGCTTCATCCGCGTGTAGGTGACCGAGGCCGGGTCGTCGCCGACGAGCACAGTCGCCAGGCACGGGCGGGTGCCCCTCGCGGCGACGATCGCCTTCACCTTCTCGGCGCAGGCGTCGAGCATCCGCTGCCCGACCGCGCGGCCGTCCATCAGCATCGCCATGCGCCGCTCAGTGCCGCGCAGCGCGCAGCTGGCGCTCGAGGTCTTCGAGGCGCCGCATGAGCGAGTCGCGCTCCGCCGCCAGCGCCGCGTTCTGCCGCTCGCGGAGCGCGTGGCGCTGGTCCTGCTGGGCGAGCTTCGTCTCCAGCTCCGCCTCGCGCTTGTAGAGATCCTTCAGCTCCGCCTCGAGGCCCGCGGCGCGCTGCTTGGCCGGTAGGTAGCCGACGAACAGCACGTAGAGGATGAGCGCCACCAGCAGCATGCTCGCGGCGACGAGGAGCCAGGGGAGTTTCGACACCGGTCGGTCGGTCACGGGCTCGGATTCTAGCAAATTTGGAATTTGCTATCATTCGACGCGTGGAGCTTCGCGAGTTCTTCGATCGCGCGATCCGGGCGAGCTTCCACGACCTGACGCTGGGCAACGACCCGGCCTCGCCGTACCTCGCCGACATGCTGACGCGCTTCGCGCGCACCGAGAATCTCTTCCCGCGCGGCGTGAGCCTGCCGCGGCTCGAGACCGTCGTCGACATGCTGCTGGAGACCGACGCGGCGTGGGAGGACCCGGCCCACTTCGCGCCCGAGCACGAGGTGGCGGTGTCGCGGCACATCGGCGACTTCACGCTGTTCATGACCGGGATCTTCCGCGAGCGTGTCGAGCGCACCGCGTCCGTCAGCTACTACGTGGGCCAGGGTAAGCGCGCCTATCATTTCGTGTCCGAGCACGGCCGCGCCACCTCGCGCGCCGGCGCCGCGGAGCAGGCACCGCTGTTCCGGCGATTGGCCGATCGGTTCGAGCGCTACGCCGGCGCCCTCGACTACACGCGCCGCGTCTACTTCGTCGAGCACCCCGAGCACCCGTTCTTCCGGTTCCAGTTCGGATGACGGACGCGGCCGACTCCCTGGATCCGGCGACGCTGCGGGGCCTGTCGGAGGCCGCGCTCGACGCCAAGCTACGCGCGTTCGGCAACGAGCACGGGGCCGGCGCGCTCCCGGCGCTGACCGCGCTCGCGTCCGGCGCGTTCGATCGCGTCGTGCGCCGCGCGGCCAAGCGCGCCCTCTACCGGCTCTCGCAACGCGGCCTCACCCCGGCGGCGGCGCCGCCGCCGGCGCCGGTCGTGCCGCGCCGCCCGCCCCGTGCCGTTCGCGCGTGGCTCTCCGGCATCGACGGCAGCGGCTCGCGCGCCGCCTGGATCCTGTTCGAGGGGCCGTACGGCGGCGGCGCGCTCTGCTCGCTGATCCTCAACGACGTCGTTGGCATCACCGAGGTCGCGGGGGGCGACATCACCAAGAAGCGACTGGAGGCCGAGCTGGCCTCGCTGCGCGCGGCGCAGAAGCTCCCCTGGGTCGAGACGGAGACCGAGCGCGCCCTCGGCCTGGTCGCGGAGTCCCTGCGTCTACACGACGAGCGTGGCACGGCGCCGCCGGCCGCGTTCGGGCGCTTTCGGCCCTTCTTCGCCGAGGCCGCCGCGCCCGAGCTGCCGGCGCTCGGCGAGCCCGATGCGACGCTGGTCGAGCGCTCGGCCGAGCTGCTGGCACTCCCCGAGCTGGCCGGCTGGTTCCTCGATCCGGAATCGGTCCAGAAGGACGCGCTGGAAGTGCAGGAAGCGCGCGAGAGCCGGCTCGTCGTCTCCGACCAGATCAAGGCCGAGCGCCAGGAGGCGATCCTCACCCGCGTGATCGAGCGCGAGCTCGCCCCGGACGCACGGCGCCGCTGGGCCCGGCGACTGGCCGAGATGGCCTGGATTTTCGGCGCGACCGAACGGCCCGAGCACGAGGCGATGGCCCGCTCGGCGGCGGCGGCGCTCGCCGCGCCCGACGCCGAGGCGCGGCGCCATCCGTTCGTGCGCACGCTCGCGCAGCGGGGCCTCGAGGTAGCCAGCGAGGTGGCGGCCGGACGCCTCCGCGCCGCCGACGTGAGCCGCAGGCCCTGATCACCGACGTCCCGGCCATCCGGGTCGGTCACGCGACCGATCCGGTCGGCCTCACCGGCGTCACCGTCGTCCTGAGCGATCGCCCCGCGGTCTGCGGCGTCGAGCTGCGTGGCGGCGCCAACGACGTCATCGGCCTCGACTACCTCGACGCGCGCCACCTCGTGCCGACCGTGAACGGCGTCGTCCTGGGCGGCGGCAGCCGCTTTGGCGGCGAGGCGATCTGGGGCGTGATGCGCTGGCTCGAAGAACGCGGTCAGGGCTTCGCGGCCGGCCCCCACGTGGTGCCGCACGTGCCGGGCGCGTTCCTCTTCGATCTCAACGTCGGCGACGCGCGCGCCCGGCCTACACGCGAGATGGGCTATATGGCCGCGAACGCCGCGGCGGCCGGCCCCGTCGCCGAGGGCAACGTGGGCGCCGGAACCGGAGCGACCGTGGGCAAGGTGTACCGCCTGGAGCGCTCGATGCGCGGCGGGATCGGCAGCGCCTCGGTGCGCCTCGGCGACGTCGTGGTCGGCGCCCTCGTGGCGGTCAACGCCGTCGGCGACGTGCGGGATCCCGAGACCGGCACGCTGATCGCCGGCGCGCGCCAGGCGCCCGAGAGCAAACGCCTGATCGACTCGGCCAGAGCGCTGGCCGCGGGCACCGCCCTCGGGCGGTTCGCCGAGACGGGCCACACCACGATCGGCGTCGTCGCCACCAACGTGCGGCTGGGAAAGGCCGAGGCCGCCAAGCTCGCGTCGCTCGCCATGCTGGGCTTCGCGCGCGCCCTCTCGCCCCCGCACACCGCGTTCGACGGCGACGCGCTGTTCGCGCTGTCCGCCGGCGATCTGGCCGTCGACCTGACCAGGCTCGGCCTCGCCGCCGCCGACGCGGTCGCCCGGGCGATCGCGCGCGGGGTGCGAGCGGCCACGTCCCTCCCGAACCTTCCGGCCGCCCGCGACCTCTAGCCAGCCGCCGCCCCCAAGCGAGCGCTCCTCGTTGTAGGGTCGTCCGGGCCGTGCGGGCCGCTCAAAAAGGTCCAGATGCGAGGCGGCGCCCGAAGGCGGCACGCGAGCGTACTTCGAGTACGTGAGCGTGCCGCCGAGGGCGCCAACGAAGCAGATGGGCCTTTTTCAGCGGCCCGCCCGCAACCAGCCGAACAGGCCATAGGCCAGCATCCCTCCAACCACCCAGAGCCACACGCCCAGGCTCGCCTCGCGCTCCGGCGGCAGCGGTGAAAGCACGACCGGGTGGAGCCGCCAGGCGATGAAGGCGCCGCCCAGCGCCCCACCGATGTGCGCGCCGTTGTCGATGAACGACTCGGTCAGGCCGGTCACGATCGCGTAGATCGCCCAGAGCAGCAGCACGAAGCCGATCCGGCGATCGCGCAGCAGCAGGCGGTCGCGATACTGGCGGAACAGCACGATCGCGGCGCCCTGCAGCCCGAAGATCGCGCCCGATGCGCCCACCGACGGTCCTGGGCTCACGCCGCCGCTGACCACCGAGCCCGCGACGCCGCTGAGCACGTAGAGCACGGCGAACTGGCGGCCGCCGAACGCGTGCTCGCAGACCATCCCGAGGATGAAGAGGGCGACGCCGTTGCCAACCAGATGATCGAGCCCGCCGTGGAGCCACGGGGCGGTCAGCAATCGCCAGTACTCGCCGGCCGACACGCGCTCGCGCACCAGCGCCCCCGCGCCGATGACCGACTCGGGAGACCTGAGCGCGCCGAAGCGGACCTCCAGGGCGAAGATCGCGACGAGCAGGACGAGGATCGCGGCGGTCACGGGCGGGAGGCGTCGCATCCGCCGCTCGAAGTCGATGCGGCGGGAGAGCAGCATCTCGGGCGTGATGCGCAGCGGCGGCTCGGGCCCGATCGCCATCACCGGCGCTCGCCGGTGTCGAGCATCACGCCCAGCGCCAGCGCCACCCGGCGATCGAAGGCGCGGTCGGGGTCGGCCGAGAGGTCGAGCACGTAGCGGTCGAACAGCGTGAACTTCCGGTTGAACTCGCCGAGCACCGCCTCGTCCGAGCCGCGCACGAGCAAGAAGTTGGTCCGGAGGAAGCCGAGGAACACGCCGAGCACCCGCCGCAGAAGCGACAGCACGATCGAGTCCTCGATCGCCATCGCGATCGGCTCGCCGCCGGGCGTCGCGACGTACCAGCGCTTGCGGACGATGTTGTGGAGATACGTCTTCCGCAGCGTCGCGAGTGGCTCACCCGATGGCGTGACGACCGTGTAGGTACGCGTGAGCACCGCCACCCGCTGGTTCTGGAGCACGCGCAGCAGCGTCTCGCGTCGCGAATCGTCGCGGTAGATCGTCACGTGCCGCCGGGGGCGCAGCGACATCGACACCACCAGGAAAACGAAGGCGACCAGCGGAAAGCCCACCAGGACCAGCAGCCCACCGCCGCCGTCCTCGGGGAAGGGCCCGAGGATCCAGCGCGCCGCGGTCAGCGACGCGATGAGGGCGACGAAATACGCGAACAGGGTGCGCACGGGATAGGTGGGCCGCTCCACGTACAGGATCGGCGTCCCGTTCTCCGCCAGCACCTCGTACTTCGACCGGATCGTGAAGACGCGCTCGCGCAGCAGGAACACGTCGCGGTCGAAGGCGGGATCGACGCCGGGGGCCGGAGGCCGCGGGGCGCTCGCGAGATAGCCGGCCCGGATGTGCCGGCCGCACGAGGGACATTCGAGGAGCCGACCCGCGTACTCTGGCCGCAGCTCGTACACTTCCCCGCACGGGCAGGCGACGACGACGCCGGCGGCAGGCCGGCTCAGCGCTCGGCGAGGCCGCTGAAGTACTCGAGCTTCTCCATGGCTCCCCTCGTGTTCGGGCGGCTGGTAAGCTGGATTATACTCACGGCCATGCCGACGCGACGGAAGCTGCTCCCGTTTCCGAAGCTTGCCGCCGAGCCGCCGCTCGAGCGCGGCCTCCGCGAGGTATGCCGATGCGGCCAGACGGAGGCGCTGGTGCTCAAGGGCCTGTTCGAGAGCGAGGGGATCCCCACGATGCTGCGCTCGCGCATGGCCCACTCGGTCTATCCGTTCAGCGTCGGGGGGCAGGGCGAAGTCGTCGTCCTCGTCCCGGCCAGCCAGGCCGCGCTGAGCCGGCGCCTGCTCTTCCGTCTCGCCCCGAATCCCGCTAGGTCACTTCCGCGATAATCGCCTCGAGCGCCCGCAGCGCCAGGGCCAGCGCCGCCGGCTCGAGCGTGGCGCCGGCGTCGCGCGCGGTGTGGTAGGTATCGAACGGCACCGGCCGGTGGATCAGGTGGCGGAACGCGCTCCGCATCGGGCTGAAGACGAACTGCCGCAGCGCCTCCGCTTCCCGTGACGGCACCAGCGTGAACCCGTAGGCGGGCACGCCTTCCGGCGCGAACGCGCGATGGTCGCTGCCGAACAGCGGGATCCGCCCGACGACGTGATAGGTCGCATCCCGCACGAGCCCGATGCCTTCGAGCGCCGACCGCACGCGGGCGAGAAACGGTGTCTCTTCCGCCGCGTCCCAGATCGCGACGCTGTCCCCGATGCCGCACAGCTCGAGGCTCAGCACGCCGGCAAGCTCCTCGAGATTCGCCGCGCGCGCGTAGTACCGCGCGCCGAGATAGCCGCGCTCTTCCTCGGCGGTGAAGAGGAACCGCACGCGCAGCCGCGTGGGCGGCGACACCGAGAGCCGCTCCAGGAGGTTCAACAAGATTCCGACGGCGGCGGCGTTGTCGTTGGCGCCCGGGCTTCCGGGCACCGCGTCGTGATGGGCGACGAGTACCAGCACCCGCTCGCCGGAGCCGACGTCGACGCTGAAGTTCTCGCAGACCGGCGAGCCGAAGGCCTGGAGCGCGAACGGGATCCGGTGCTCGCCGAGGTAGCGCGCCACCGCCGCCTGGCGCTCCCGGTTCGATCGTCCCTCGAGCAGGCGTGACAGCGCGAGCGGGGTTCGGCCGCCCTGAATGACTTCCTCGAGCGGCGGCGGCGTCACGCGCGGCCCTCGACGCGCGGCGTTGAGCGCTCGGCTCAACCCCGTGTTGAGCTTCCCGCGGAGATACAGGACGAGATCGAGGGCCGGACGGCGCCTCACAGCCGGAACAGGGCGCAGGCGTTCTCCGACATGCGCGCGGCCAGGTCGGCGAGCGGCTCGCCGCGCAGCGCGGCGACGCGCGCCGCCGTGATCGCGAGGTGCGCGGGCTCGTTGCGCTTGCCGCGAAACCCCTGCGGCGGCAGGAACGGGCAGTCGGTCTCGACGACGAGCCGATCGGCGGGCACCATCCGCGCGACCTCGGGCAAGGCACCGGGCTTGGGATAGGTCACGGGCCCCGCGAGCGAGAGCACGAGCCCGAGGTCGAGGCACCGGCGCGCGATGCCGACGTCGCCGGAGAAGCAATGCATGATCCCGCCCGTCTCGCGAACGCCCTCGGACGCCAGCAGCGCCAGCGTCTCGTCGTGGGCGTTGCGGCAGTGGACGACCACGGGCTTTCCAACCCGGCGCGCCAGCGCCAGCTGGGCGCGGAACGCGCGCTCCTGCGCGTCGCG
The DNA here is from genome assembly GCA_003221515.1 of Candidatus Rokuibacteriota bacterium. Classification (GTDB taxonomy): domain Bacteria; phylum Methylomirabilota; class Methylomirabilia; order Rokubacteriales; family CSP1-6; genus AR31. Next base: position 165,021 of record QHSI01000106.1, on the reverse strand, counting down.
GGGCGCCAGGTCGCGGAAGAAGTCGAGCCCCGTCTCGCCGATGGCGACCACACGCGGCGCGGACGCGAGCCGCTCGATCTCCTCGAGCGCGGCGTCGTCCGCGGACGCGGCATCGTGTGGATGAACGCCGACCGACGCCCAGACGTCGGGCTCGCGCGCGGCGAGCGCCACCGCGGCCCGCGAGGTCGCGACGTCGGTACCGATCGTCAGGAAGCGTGAGACGCCGGCCTGCCGCGCCCGCGCGAGCACGGCGTCGAGGTCGCCGGCGAAGTCCGGGAAGTGCAGGTGCGCGTGCGTGTCGAAGAGGTTCGGCGTCGTCACATCGCTCCGAGGACGGACGCGGCCTTCTTCACGTCGCGCGCCTTGACCCACAAGATCGCGCCGTAGCGCCCGCCGCCGACCGCCACGGCGTCCATGGCCGTCACGTTGATCTTGGCGCCGGCGAGCCGGCCCAGGACGTCGGCGCAGGCGCCGAGGCGGTCGTCGCCTTCGATCAGGAACGCGCGCTTCGGCCCCTTCACCTTCCACTTGTTCCGCTTGGCGACGGCCGTGAAGGCCGCCGAATCGGTCGGGACCACGTCGAGCTGGGCGCCCCGCCCGCTCGGGAACCCGGAGTAGGCCACCAGGTTGACGCCCGCGCTCTTGAGCTCGCCGAGGATCCGCGCGCCCTCGCCCGGCTTGTCGGGAACCATCACGTAGAAGTAGTCCGCGGTTCGCACGCTTTCCGCCATGGCGTTCTCCTCCAGGTCGTCGGCGTCAGGGGACCACGACGCGAAACCGGAGCCGGCCGATCAGCTGCCCGCCGCCCGTCACGACGTCGACCGACCAGCGGCCCGCGGGATCGGGGGGGAACGCCGTCTTGCGTGAATACGTTCGATAGCCTTCCCGCCGACCGCCCAGGACGGGCGCCAGTCCGACCACCTCGACCACCTTCCCGTCGTGCCTCCAGACGTGACGGACCTGCTGCCGCAGCCCGGCCGGCGCGTAGATCGCAGTGTACGCCACGAGCCCACGTTCCCTCACCTCGGCCGCGCTGACGGGCGAGGCCAGCGCCTCGATGGCGTCGAGGTTCGGCACGTCCCACACGATCGCCGCGCGCGCGATGAAGAGCGGCGCCGGCGGAATCCACCCACGGCCCAGCGCCGCCAGCGTCGCCGCCACCACGCCGAGCGCCACGGTCACGCGAAGCGCCGCGCGCCACGACCGCCCGCTCGCTCGCCGGACCACCGGAGTGACCGCGAGCGACGCGGCGAAGGCGCTGGCGATCAGCGCGCCGTACGGCGGCAGCCCGACCAGCGGCAGCGCCACGTTGAGCGCGGCGAACACCGAGACGACGAAGAAGAGGTAGCCGAGCCACGGGCGCGGATGCACCAGCGCCCGGTACCACGGGTCGAACGTCGCGAGCACCGCCATCGCCACCAGCACGGCGAGGAAGACGACGTTGATCGACGTCAGCGTGGTGCTCGCCCAATAGGCAGGAATCAGGAACAGGAGGATCGCGTGATAGAGCGTCTGGATCGTGTAGTTGGCGGCGGTGAGGATGAACTGGCCCGACTTGCGGCCCGACTCCTCGAGCGGCCGACGCATCTCGATGAGGAAGGCGAACAGGAGGCACAGCAGCAGCAGGTACCCGACGATCCACGCGACGTGGGGCAGGCCGCGCTGGAAGACGAAGAGCGTGAGGATCCCGCCGCTCAGGGAGGCAAGCGAGACCCCCCAGTCCATCGCCCACGCGATCAACGAGCTCACACGGTCGCGTCACCCTCGCGCGGCGCCGCCAGCCGGGCGGCGATGCGCTCTGCCACGACGTCGCGCTTGAGCGCGTCGATGCAGTCGATGACGTCGCGCGCGGCCGCGTGCACACGCAGGTGCGCCGCGACCAGGTCGAGCGCGCTCGAGCGCACCGACGCGTCGAGGCTCACGATCTCGCGCACGACGCGGGCCACCGACGCGTCGCGCTCGGCCACCCGCACGATCGCGTCCACGTATTCGTCGGGGGTCAGGGCCTGGCCGGCCATGGCCTCAACGCACCTTCGAGCCGGGCGGCAAGTCGCGATCGAGCGTGAGCACCGCCAGCTTCCCGTCGGCCGAGGCGGCCAGCACCATCCCGTTCGACTCCACGCCCATGAGCTTCGCCGGCTCCAGATTGGCGACGACGACGACTTTCTTGCCCACCAGATCGGCCGGCGCATAGTGTTCGGCGATGCCGGCCACGAGCGTCCGCTGCTCGGCGCCGAGCGACACCGTGAGCTTCAGGAGCTTCTTCGACTTCGGCACCGGCTCGGCGGCCATCACTTCGGCCACCCGCAGCTCGACCTTGCCGAAGTCGTCGATCTTGATCGTCGCGCCGGCCGCGGGCGCGCTCTGCACAAGCGCCGCCGCCGGCTTCTTGTCGTCCACGCGCGGGAAGAGGCCGGAAAGCTTCTGCACCGGCGTGCCCGGGGCGAGCCGTCCCCACTGCGCGTCGGTGAGCTTCGGCTCACCGCTCTGGCCGAGCGCCGCCCGGATCTTTCCGGCCGCGTCGGGCACGAAGGGCGCCAGCACGATGCCGAGAACCCGGAGCGACTCGGCGAGCGTGTAGAGGACCGTCGACAGGCGCCCGGCCTTCCCCGGCGCCTTCGCGAGCGCCCACGGCTGCTCGGTATCCACGTACCGGTTGAGGACGCCGATGAATTCCCACGCCGCCGTCAGCGCGCGATGGAACGCGAACGTGTCCATCGCCTGCGCGACCTCGCCGCGGGCCCGCTCCCAGGCCGCGGCGATCGCCGCCTCGGCGGCGGTCGCCTCGCCCGACGCGGGCACCACGCCCTGCCCCAGGTTGACGACGAGCGTCGTCACGCGCGAGACGAGGTTGCCGAGGTCGTTCGCCAGGTCCGCGTTGAGGCGGGTGACGAACCCCTCCTCGGAGAAGTCGGCGTCGAGGCCGAAGACCATCTCGCGCAGGACGAAGTAGCGGAAGGCGTCGTTGCCGTACTTCTCCTTCAGCGCCAGCGCCTCGACGAGGTTCCCGATCGACTTGGAGATCTTCTGCCCGCCGAGCGTCCAGTAGCCGTGGACGTTGAGGTGGCGATAGAGCGGGATGCCGGCCGCCTTGAGCATGCACGGCCAGTAGATCGCGTGCGGTTTGACGATGTCCTTGGCGGTCACGTGCTGCACGTGGGGCCAGAACTTCTCGAAGCGCGGATCGCCCGGGCCGCCGAGCGCCGAGACGTAGTTCAGCAGCGCGTCGAACCAGACGTAGGTGACGTACTTGTCGTCGAACGGCAGCGGCACGCCCCACTTGAGCCGCGTCGTGGGCCGGCTGATCGAGAGATCGGTCAGCGGATCGCGCAGGAAGCCCAGGACCTCGTTCCGATAGCGCTCGGGGCGGACGAAGTCCGGGTTCCGCTCGATGTGGTCGATGAGCCACCCCTGGTACTTCGACATCTTGAAGAAGTAGTTTTCCTCCTCGATCCACGAGAGCGGCGTCTGGTGGTCGGGGCACTTGCCGTCGACGATCTCCTTCTCGGTGTAGAACCGCTCGCAGCCGAAGCAGTAGTGCCCGCCGTAGCGGCCGAGGTAGATCTCGCCGGCGTCCCAGAGCTTCTGGAGGATCGCCTGGACGACCGTCTTGTGGCGCGCTTCGGTCGTGCGGATGTAGTCATCGTACCGGATGCCGAGCGCCTTCCAGGTCTCGCGGAACGCGGAGGAGTTCTGGTCGGCCATCGCCTGGGGCGTCATGCCGGCCTTGGCGGCGGCCTGGGCGATCTTGTCACCGTGCTCGTCGGTGCCGGTGAGGAACCACACGTCGTCGCCGGCCAGTCGCCGATAGCCCGCCATCGCGTCCACGACGATCGTCGTGTAGGCGTGCCCCAGGTGGGGCCGGTCGTTGACGTAGTAGATCGGTGTCGTGAAGTAGGCGGTCACTGCTGCTCGAGCTGGGCCTTGATGTGGGGCCGCCCTTCCCACGTGAGCTGGTCGAGCGGCACCTCGGCCTCGGTGCCGTCGGGGAAGCCCACCACGACGCTCTGCTTGAGAATCCGGATCGCCCGCACCTTGCCGGTCATGCAGCCCCCGCCGCCGCACGACGCCTGGCACGGCGTGTTCACGCGCGGCAGCCGCGAGCGCAGCTCCTCGTAGGTCGAGAACTCGTAGAGCAGGCAGCACTTGAGCCGGCCGCAGTTGCCGAGCAGACGGTTGTCGGTCAGCGGCATGTCCTGCGCCTTGGCCATCTTCACCGAGATCGGCTCGAAGCGTCGCAGGTGCGAGGAGCAGCAGAGCTGGCGCCCGCACGGTCCGATGCCGTCCATCACGCGCGTCGTGTCGCGCGCGCCGATCTGGCGCATCTCGACCCGCGCGTGCAGCTCGTGCGCCAGATCGCGGACCAGCTCGCGGAAGTCCACGCGCTCCTCGGCGCTGAAGTAGACCGTGGCCCGACGCGCCACCGGATACATCTCGACGTCCACGACCTTCAGCTGGAGGCCGCGCCCGCGCGCGACGCGCTGGCACGTGACGATCGCGCGCTCCTCGCGCGTACGCCGGTCGCGGTACTCGCGCACCTCGGCCTCGGTCGCGATGCGCAGCACCCGACGGTACGCCCGATCCTTCTTGCTCTCGGGCACCTCGCGTTTGGCCCGGCGCACTTCGCCCACGGCGGTCTCGGACGTCAGCGTCTCGACGACGACGAAGTCGCCCACGTGGAGCTCGAGCTCGCCGACCCGGTAGTCGTCCGTCAACGCGGTGGCGCGCAGCCGCACACCGACGAGAAAGTCGTTCATGGTCTCCATCCTCAGGCCGCCCGCAGGGCCAGGCGGCTCAGCACGATCTCGAGCGTGAGGCGCGGGTTCACATTGCGCAACAGCGCCTCGCGCGCCTGGCGACAGAGATCCACGGTGGCCAGGATCTCGTCGACCGACCAGTGCTCGGCCTCGCCCGCCAGATCGGCGGCGCCGGCGCCCAGTAGCGCGCTCGGCGCGTCGGACTTCACCAGCAAGAGGTCGCGGCACAGGAGCCAGTAGGCGTCCACCAGCGCCTCCGCCTTCTCACGGTCCAGGCGCTCCAGACGCCGGAACAGCGCCTCGACTCCCTGTGCTCGGACCTCGGTGAAGAGCTCCCACGCCTGCCCGCGTGCCTCCGCGGCCCCGGCGTCGTCGCGCGCGGCGAAGCGCACCACCTGGCACCGCGAGAGCACCGTCGCCGGCACCGCGCGGATGCGCGGCAGGATCAGGATGATGACGGTCGCGGGCGGCGGCTCCTCGAGCGTCTTCAAGAACGCTTGCGGCGCGTCGCCGGTCATGCGCTCGGCCTCGTCCAGGATGAACACCTTGCGGCGCGCCATCGCCGGTCGCAGCGAGGCCTGGCGCTCGAGCTCGCGGATCGCGCTGATGCGGATGGCCCGGGCGCCCCGCGGCGAGGTTTCGGGGGGCGTCGGCACGATCACGTGCAAGTCGGGATGATTCGGCGACGGGCTTCCGAGCAGCGCCTCGCCCAGCGCCAGCGCCGTCGTCATCCGCCCGGAGCCGGTCGGGCCCACGAAGGCGTAGGCGTGGGCCACGCGGTCGCTCGCGAGGGCCCGGCGCAGCAGCTCGACGGCGCGCGGCTGGCCGACGATCTGCTCAAGCGCCACGCAGGAACTCCTCGACGATCGCGCGCACGTCGTTGGTGACGGCGGCGGCTGGCTGCGCCGCGCGGATCAGCCGCACGCGCTTGGGCTCGGCGCGCAGGATCTCGAGATAGCCGCGGCGCACCCGGCGGTGGAAGGCGAGCGCTTCCCGCTCGAAGTGGTCGAGGCGCCGCCGCCCGATGCGCCGAAATCCCACGGCCGGGTCGAGATCGAAGAGCAGGGTGAGGTCGGGCAGGATGCCGCTGGTCGCGCGCACGTTCAGCTCGCGGATCAGCTCGGGATCGACGCCGCGGCCGTACCCCTGATACGCGATGGTCGCGTCGGTATACCGGTCGCAGAGCACGACGCGCCCCCGTTCGAGCCACGGTCGGATCTTCTCGGTCACGTGCTGGTGCCGCGCGGCCATGAACAGGAACACCTCGACGAGCGGCTCGGGGCGCACGCCGCGCTGCTCGAACAGCCGCCGCACGGCGCCGCCGAGCCGGGTGCCATCGGGCTCACGGGTGTGCTCGACGTGGCGCCCCCGCTGGCGCAGCCATCGCTCGAGCCGCGCCATCTGGGTCGTCTTTCCCGACCCCTCGACGCCCTCGAGCGTGATGAGCACCCCGCTCACTGTCGCAATCCCTCCATCCCCTCGCAGTCACGCCACTTTAGCACGGGCGCTCGGCGCCGGCCCGCAGGGGAGCAGCGATCAGGGGGATGTCGAGGAGCGCCCCGGCTCCGCCGGGACGCTTCCGAGCCGCGATCTCTGAGGGAATTGGGGGGCCCTTCGAGGCCCCCATTCTTCATAAGTGAGTGATCCCGTCCTGCCCCGCCGGCTCGCGCTCGCGCCGCTGCCCCCGCTCGAGAATCTCGCGCGCGAGGTGGCGGCCGCCGAAGCCGAAGGCCAGCGCCAGCGCCAGTACGAGCCCGCCGAAGGTGATGCCGAAGGCGATCAGCACCATGTCACGACCGATGCCGATCTCGGTCAGCGCGGTCGCGAAGATGAACAGCAAGATGAGCCAGCGGACGGCGCGGGCCAGGAGGCGCGCGCGGAGCAGGCCGGCGTTCACGCCGGCGACCAGCACCGCCTGCGCGACGAAGTTGGCCGCGAGCCAGCCGACGACGAGGATCAGTAGCGCCGAGAGCAGCCGCGGCAGCAGACGCAGCACCATACTGGTGGCGCCGGCCGCGCCGGGAATCGCCAGCGCGTCGATGCCCATCGTGGCGAAGATCATGAAGATGCCCCAGAACACCACGAGCTTCAGCGCCTGGGACGGCGGGCGGTAGACGCCGGCGCGGGCCAGGGCGGACGTGAGGCCCCACGTCCGGCTGCGCTGATCGAAGTCGGTGGCGCGGGCCAGGCGCGTCACCAGGGCCGCCGCGGCCCAGCCGAGCAGCGCGCCGAGCGCCACCAGCGTCAGCATCGCGAGGATGCTCGGCATCACCGCGCCGAGCGTGGCGGTCATGTTGCGAATCGCGGTCACCACGAGATCACGCCAAAAATCCATCATGGGACACCCTCCGTTTCACTCCTTCACCGCGCCGGCCACCAGGCCGCGGACCAGGAACCGCTGCAGCGCGACCACGATGAGCACGGGCGGCAGACTCGCGAGCATGGAGGCCGCCGCGATGTCGCCCCACGGTACCTCGAAAACGCCGGGGAAGAGCGCCAGCGCGACCGGGATCGTTCGACTCGCTTCGGAGACGGTGAAGGTGTAGGCGAACAGGAACTCGTTCCAGCTGAAGAGAAACGTCAGGAGCGCCGTGGAGGCCAGCCCCGGCGCCAGCAGGGGCACGACCACCCAGCGGAAGGTTTTCACCAGACCGGCGCCGTCGACGGACGCGGCTTCCTCGGCCTCGATGGGGATCTCGCGGATGAATCCGGCGAGGAGCCAGACCGTCAACGGCAGCGCGAACGACGCGTGCACCAGCACGAGGCCCGTCCAGGTGTCGCGCAGGTCCAGCCCGCGCATCAAGAGATAGAGCGGGCTCACCGTGGCGATCTGGGGGAAGGCCGTGCTCGCGACGATCGCCAGGAGCAACCACCGCTTGCCCGGGACGGGACGCCGGGCGACGGCGTAGGCGCCGGGCAGCCCGACCACCAGCGCCACCGTCGTCGTGAGCGTGGCGATCCCGAGGCTGTTGAGGAGCGCGCGCGGCATCAGGCTCTGCTCGAGCACGACGCGGTAGTGCGAGAGCGTCAGCCGGCTCGGGAGCAGCGGCGGGATCCGCAGCAGCTCCGCCTCGGGCTTGAAGGACGTCAGGAGCTGCCAGAAGAACGGGATCGCATAGGCGGCCAGCGCCGCGATCACCACCACGTCGGCGAGGGTGCGCGTCGCCGGTCTCACGCCGCCACCGAGCCCGCCCGGAGCAGGCGCAGATACGCCCACGCGACGACCATCACCAGCGCGAACACCACCACGCTCAGCGCCGAGCCGAAGCCGAGCTGGAGCGTCTGGAACAGGGCGCGATACGCGTAGACGGTCAGCGTCTCGGTCGTGTTCGCGGGGCCGCCGCCGGTCAGCACGAACATGATGTCGAAGGCGCGCAGCGCGTCGAGCGTCCGGAACAGCACCGCCAGCAGGAGGATGCGGCCGAGCAGCGGCAGCGTGATCCGCGTCAGCGTGGCGAGCCGGCCGGCGCCGTCCACCTGCGCCGCTTCGTAGAGATCGGGGGGGATCGCCAGCAGCCGCGCGTAGCAGAGGATCGCGACGAACGGCATCGTGCGCCAGACGTCGGCCAGCGTCACCGCCGCCAGCGCGATCGCGGGATCGCCGAGCCAGTTCAGCGCGTGCCGCCCGAGCGCCACGTTGATGAGGCCGGCCACCGGGTGATAGAGCCACTCGAAGAGCTTCGCCGCGACGACCGCGGGCATCGCCCACGCCAGCAGCAGGAACGAGAGCGCCACGGCCCGGCCGCGCCGCTGGGTGTGGATCGCCAGCGCCGCCCCGACGCCCAGCACCACCTCCAGCGCGACCGACGCGACGGTGAAGACGGCCGTCGTGTGGGCAGCGCTCCAGAAGCGCGCGTCAACCGAGAGGAACGTGAAGTTGTCGAGGCCGGCGAAGCGCGCCACGCCGAAGATCGGGATGCGGTGCTGCAGCGAGAGCCAGAGCACCCAGGCGCCCGGGTACACGGTGAGCGCGCCGAGCGCGAGGGCGGTCGGGGCCAGCAGCAGCATGCCCTGCCGGCGATCGGCGGCTTCGCGTCGAGTCACCGGAGCGCACCGAGGAAATGCCCGAGCCGGGCGCGGGCGTCATCGATGGCTCGCTCCGGCGGCTTCACGCCGACGAGCGCCGCCGAGAACTCCGGCTGCACCGTCGCGGAGACCAGGAGGTAGTAGGGCGTGATCGGCCGCGGCCGCCCGGCCAGCGCCAGCGCGTGCAGGCGTGGCATCGCCGGGTTGCGACGCACCAGCTCCGGATCGTGATAGAGCGCCTGCCGCGAGGGCGAGAGCGCCGCCCCGAGCGCGATCGCCCGCTGCGCGCGCTCGCTCGTGAGGTGCCGCGCCAGCGCCACCGCCAGCTCCGGATGGCGGCTCCGGCGCGACACGCCGAGATGCGCGCCGCCGGTCGAGCCCGCGCCGGGCTCGCCGCGCGCGCGACCGGGAATCGCGGTGAAGGCCACCTTGTCGCGCACGGCCGAGCCCTCTGATTCGAACAGATCCCGCGCGTACGGCCAGTTGCGCAGGAAGATCGCATGGCCGTCGCCGAAGGCGCGCCGGCTCAGCTCCTCGTCGGCGGCGGTCGTCCAGGTGGGGCTCACGCCCGACGTGATCAGCCCGCGCAGGAAGCGCAGCGCGTCCGCCGCGCGCGCGGGCTCGGGAAAGACGGCGCCGTCGTCCGTGATGAGGGGCGCGCCGTTGGCCCAGAGCGCCTCCAGCACGTTGACGACCAGTCCCTCGTACTGCTTGCCCTGCCACAGATAGCCGTCGAGCGCGGGATCGCGCTCGCGCCCGCGGATCAGCCGCGCCTGCTCCACGAGCGCCTCGTACGTGTCGGGCGGCTGGAGCCCGTACTTCGCGAGGAGATCCGTCCGGTAGAACAGGAGGCCGACGTTCATGTTCCACGGCAGCGCCCACACGCGGTGGTCGTAGGTGGCCGACGCCACCGTGCTCGGGAAGAACGGCGCGAGCTCGCCGGGCTGGAGGTAGGGCGTCAGATCGAGCAGCCACCCGGCGCGCGCGAACTCCGGCGTCCAGATGCAATCGAGCATCAGCACGTCGAAGCCCGGGCTCCGGCCCTCGAGGTTGATGACGTAGAACTGGTGCTGGTCGTCCGACGTCCACGGCATGGCCTCGCCCTTGACGCGCACGCCCGGATGCTGCGCCTCGAACTCGCGCAGGAGCGTCGGCAGCGGGTCGGCGTTGCCGAGGATGCGCGCGTACTTGAAGACGAGCGTCACCGGCTCGCCCTCGCCCGGGCTGCCGGCGCAGCCGGCGAGGAGAACGAGAACACCGATGAGCCGCGTCGCGCCGTACCCCCACGCGCTCACGACACGAGCCGCTCGCGGGCGAGCAGCCGCCCGAGGCCGCGCAGCGGAACCGCCAGCCACGCCGGCCGGTTGTCGAGCTCGTAGCGCACCTCGTACAGCGCCTTGTCGAGCTCGAACGCCGCCAGCACCCGCGCGAACGCGGCCGGTGACGCGGGCAGCAGCGGAACGGCCGCGCGCGCCGCGGCCTCGCGGTAGCCGTCGAGGAACGTCGCGGACGCGTGTCCGACCCAGCGCTCGCCGGCCTCCACCGCCGCGCCGGAGGGCGGCAGCGTCGCCTGCACCGCGTAGTCGAGCGAGCGGAGCATCCCGGCGACGTCTACGAGCGCGCACTGCTTGCGACGCGCGTCGGCGGCGGGTCTCCCCGGCTCGCCCTCGAAGTCGAGAACGACGAATCCTCCGTCGGTGCGGAGCGTCTGGCCCAGGTGATAGTCGCCGTGCACGCGGATCTTCATGCCACGCTGGCCACCGAGGATCTCGAGATCGCGCGCCCGCGCGACCAGCTCGGCCTCGTTCGCCACGAGCGCCCGGGCGCCGGCGGCGAGCTCGGGCGGGAGCGTGGAGAGACGCCCGCGCACGCGCTCGCACGTGTGGCCCACGTCGTCCACCACGCGCGCGCTCCACGCCGCGGCGTCGGCGGCGGCGATCGGCTCCGGTGAGAAGTCGGCGTCGCCGGGGTCGCAGGCGAGCGCCCCGTGCAGCTCGCCCGTGATGGCGCCGAGGCCACGCAGCTCGCGGAAGACGTCGTCGGACAGCGCGTCGACGCGCTCCGGCGGCAGATTCTTCAGATGGGCGGTGACCCAGCTCCACCCGTCGCCGTGGTTCGCCACGTAGCCCTGGAGCACGCCGAGCGTCGTCACCGGCCCCGACGCGGGCGCGTACTCGATCGCCCCGGCGAGCGGCGGCACGTGGGCAAACCGCGCGCGCGAGGTCAGGAACGCGCCGACCTCGCAGTCGATGGCGATCCCGGGCCGGATGCGTCGAATCGCCTTGAAGACCAGGGAGGCCCCGTAGATCACCGAGGTGTTGGACTGCTCGCCGGTCAGCCGCCGCGGCGCGTGCGCGGCGGCGTCCGCCGGAAAGCGCTCGGTGCGCACGAATCGCACGACGCCGTCGCGGCACGTCGGCACCGTCACCCGACGCTCGAACGCCCCGAGGAGCTCGCGGCAGAACTCCGGGTCGTCGAACGCGTCCAGCGCGAGAGCCGGCGCGCCGGCAGCCTCGAGCGCCATCGAGAGCGCTCCCGGCGCCAGGCCTTCGCGGCCGAGCACCAGCGGCACCGCGTACGTCTGGTCGGGGCCGGCGGCGAAGGCCACATCCACGAGCACCAGCCAGCCGCGCGCGCCGAGCGCCGCGCAGTCTCGAAGAGCGACGGCGCCGATCGGGCGCCCCTTGTCGCCGAACCACCGCTGCCGCGGCAGCAGCGCCGGCAGCTCGCCCGACACCGCCCGCTCCAGCGCCGCCACGATGCGCGCGGCGTCAGATCGGTGTGGCCTCGATGCCATACGGCTCGTCTCCGTCGCCCGGGCGATCCAGACGGAACCAGTAGAAGCCGTGCGGTCCCAGGCTCAAGAAGTACGGGGCCTTGCGGATCGTTGGAAACACCGTGTCGCCCAGCATCTCGGTCGGCGTCGCCCCCACGAAGCGCCCCAGGTCGAGCTCGACCGGCTGGGGCGCCGCGGACAGGTTGGCGACGATCAGGAGCGTCTCGCCCTCGTAGGATCGGACGTAGGCGAGGATCTTCGCGTTGTGACGGCGCAGGAACTCGATGGATCCGCGCCCGAAGACCGGCGACTTCCGCCTCGCCGCGAACAACCGTCGCATCGTGTTGAGCAGCGACGACGGCTGGCGCGTCTGCGCGGCGACGTTCACGGCCTCGTAGCCGTAGACGGGATCCGTGATGACCGGGAGAAAGAGCGCCTGCCCGGGCTCCGCGCCCGAGAAGCCGGCGTGGCGATCGCGCGACCACTGCATGGGCGTGCGGACGCCGTTGCGGTCGCCGAGGTAGACGTTGTCGCCCATGCCGATCTCGTCGCCGTAGTAGATGATCGGGCTGCCGGGCAGCGTGAGCAGCAGACAGTTCAGCAGCTCGATGCGGCGGCGGTCGTTGTCGACCAGCGGGGCCAGGCGCCGGCGGATGCCGAGGTTCAGCTTCATCTCGCGGTCGCGCGCGTAGGCGTAGTACATGAAGGCGCGCTCTTCGTTGGTCACCATCTCGAGCGTCAGCTCGTCGTGGTTGCGCAGGAACAGCCCCCACTGGCAGGCCGGCGGGATCGGGGGCGTGTGGGTGAAGATGTCGGTGATCGGCCGGCTGTCCTCGAGGTTCAGGCCCAGGTAGAGGCGCGGCATCAGCGGGAAATGGAACGCCATGTGGAACTCGTCGCCCTCGCCGAAGTAGTGGCGCACGTCCTCCGGCCACTGGTTGGCCTCGGCCAGCAGCACCCGGTCGCCCCCGTACTCGCGGTCGATCACCGCGCGGAACTCTTTCAGGATCTGATGCGTCTCCGGCAGGTTCTCGCAGCTCGTCCCCTCGCGCTCGACCAGATAGGGCACCGCGTCGCAGCGGAAGCCGTCGAGGCCCCGGTCGAGCCAGAAGCGCATCACGTCCAGCATCGCCCGGCGCACCGAGGGGTTGTCGTAGTTGAGGTCGGGCTGGTGGCTGAAGAACCGGTGCCAGTAGTACGCGTTGCGATGGGGATCGAGCGTCCAGTTCGACTTCTCGGTGTCGACGAAGATCACGCGCACGTCGGTGAAGCGGTTGGGCGAGTCGTTCCACACGTAGTAGTCGGCGTAGGGTGACGCCGGGTCCGTGCGCGAGGCCTGGAACCACGGGTGCTGGTCCGAGGTGTGGTTCATCACGAGGTCGGCGATCACCCGCATGCCGCGCGCGTGCGCGGCGTCGAGGAACTTCTGGAAGTCCTCCAGCGTGCCGTAGGACGGGTGCAGGGCGTAGAAGTCGGAGATGTCGTAGCCGTCGTCCTTGAGCGGCGAGGCGTACATCGGCAGGATCCACAAGCAGTCGACGCCCAGCTCTTGCAGATAGTCGAGGCTCTCGGTGAGCCCCGCGAAGTCGCCGACGCCGTCGCCGTTGGCGTCGCGGAAGGCCTTCACGTGGACCTCGTAGAAGACCGCGTCCTTGTACCAGTCGCGGGCGCGGCGAATCATCGCCAGCTGTCCTCGAGATAACGCTTCTGCCGCTCGAACGACGCGCCGACGGCGTCGAAGGCGGCCGCGGTCGCGGCGGCGTCGCCTCGCGCCGTGGCGATCACGAAGGCCGCGGTGCGGCCGAGATAGAGCGGGACGAAGGAGCGCAGGAGGTGGTCGCGGTAGACGACGCGGTAGTGGTGGCCGAGCGCGAAGTCGTAGACCACGCGCGCCCACAGATGGTCGGGGAACTTGAACCGCCCCGCGTCGTCGCTCGGCAGGCTCAGCACGTCGCCGAGGGTCTCCGGCGCCAGGACGTGCTCCCAGATCGAGCCGAGGTCGCGCACGCCGTGGCGGAACGCGCCGACCATCCGCTCGACGTCGATTCGCACCGGCTCGGCCGACAGCAGCACCGCCGCCCCGCCCGGCTCGTCTTCGCGGTCGGCCGTGTCGCGCCACAGCGCCTCGTAGTCGTCCATCACCGCGAAGACCCCGCCGAGCGTCTCGGCCACCATCGCGGGCAGATCGGTTGGGCGCGTGCCCGACTCCACCCGCCACTGCCCCAGCAGTGCCTCGCGGAGCGCGAAGCCCTCCGCGATCGCGACGCCCTCGATCCAGAGATCCGTCATGCTCCGGCCGGTCGGCGGCCAGCCGGGATCGCCGATCAGACGGTCCAGGAGCCGGGCGGACAGACCCCGCGCGCCCGCGAGCGGCTGATGGAGGCGCCGGCCGTAGAGCGCGCCGACCAGTGGCGCCAGGACGAGGTTGGTGATCGTGCCGTCGTAGCGGTGGCGCTCGTACATCGGCATCACGAGATCGGCGCCCCCCTCCAGCACCGGGCGCAGGAGCCGCTCGAGCCAGTCGGCGCCGGTCGACGTCACGTCCGCCTCGAGCACGATCAGCCCGCGCGCCCCGAGCCGCCGCGCAACCGTGAACGCCAGGCGAAGCGCGGCGCCGCGGCCGGGCACGCCGTGGAACGGCACCGCGGCGCGCTCGGCCAACGAGGCCTCGTGCGCCGCGCGCACGACGCGAAGCCCGGCGGCCGCCAGTCGCTCGACGGTCGCGTCGGAGGATCCGGCGTCGGCGCTGATCAGCACGGCCGGCGCGCCGGCGAAGTGCTTCTCGAGTCCCGCCCGGATCGCGTCGGCGATCACCGGCACGGTCGCGGCATTGTTGTAGGTCGCCAGACACAGCGCGATCTCGGCGGGCGGCGCGCCTTCCAGCTGGCGGTCGACGTCGGGCGGCAGCGCCGGTCCGTCGCCGGCCGGGCTCATCGCGTCAGGTGGACCACGAGCGCCAGGTCGTCGACGAGATGGCGCGTGATCAGGAAGGATCGGCGCACGTGCTCGCGCCCGGCGGCGCCCATGCGCGCGATCAGCTCTGGATTGTTGAGCAGGTGACGGATGCGGAAGGCGGCGCCTTCCACCGAGTGGACCGTGTAGCCGGTCACCTCCGGGATGATCTGCTGCGCCAGGCCGCCCGCGTAGCCCCCGACCACCGGCTTGCCCTTCCACATCGCCTCGATGGGCCAGAGGTCGAACCCCGAGTGCACCGACTTCTGCAGCACGATCGTGGCCGCGCGCTGGAGCGCGTTGATCTGGGGATGCGCCTCCGACGGCAGCTCCAGCACGATCAGGTCCGGGTCTTCGTGGGCCGCCTCGAGCAGCTGCGACAGGATCTCGTGCCGCTCCGCCTCGCCGTCGCCGATGCCTACCAGCACGAGCCGCACGTCGTGATGACGCTTGACGAGCCGGTAGGCGTTGACGACGCCGAGCGGGTCGTGCGCTCGTGTGAACGGGCCGACCTGCACCAGCAACGCTTTGTCGCGGGCCACGCCCAGCGGCGCGAGGATCTCGCCGATGTCCCGCGGCGCCAGCTCGCGGTTGCGCTCCGAGAGCGGATCGATCGACGGCGGGATGATGTACATCGGCACCGCCAGCCGCGCCTCGAACCCCGGCATCGAGAACACCGCGGCGTCGTACTGATCCACGAGCGCCCGGAAGTAGGCCCAGGTACGGGCCTGGGCGCTCGAGCAGTCGAACGAGCACCGCCACACCCACTTGGCGGCGTTGCGGTCGGTCACGAGGCTCGCCGGCTGGCCGTCGTGCACGAGGATCACGTCGGCGTCGAGGTCGATCTTCTTGGCGTTGAGGTGGTTCATGTCGACCCAGCGCGCCAGGCCTTCCTCGCTCAGGACGCGCTCGGCGCCCTCGAGCGCCGCCTGCAGCGTGCGCGCGGTCGCGTAGTACGCGGAGTCACCGCCGGTCACCTCCCAGCGGGTGTCGATGCCCAGGTCGTTCAGGATCGGCACGGCGGCGCGCACCATTTCGGTCGTGCCGCCGAGCCGCCCGCCCGTCACGTGGAGGAACCGCCGCCCCTGCACCTGCTCGGTGAGCCGCAGGATGAGATCCACCGCCCCGGGGCCGGCCACACGCCGATAGTCGTCGAGCCGGCTCACGGGCGCTCCGACTCGAGCGCCTCGTCGAGCAGGCCGAGCAGCCGCCCGCGGACGCGCTCGAGCGTCGTCAGATACGGATCGAGGTGGTCGAATCGCTGGGCCAGCGCCGAGAGATCGAGCGAGGTCCGCAGCCACTCCGCGAAGTCGCCGGTGCTGCGCTCGGAGCGGGCGCGGGTCTCGACGATGTGCAGGTAGATCGCGCTGGCGTCCACGCTCGCCAGCCCGGCGCGGAACTCCGTGAGGTTGGTCGCGGTCAGCCCGAGCGGCACCTCGACGAGGTGCGACCGCTGGAAGTGAAAGGCGCGATCGAACTCGACCCGTCGCGATTCGTCGCGCCCGCGCAGATGGTCCTGGACGATCGTGACCAGATGCTCGCGCAGCGCGTCCACATCCGGGAACGCGAACGGATCGACGACGGCCAGGCGCTCGGTCAGCGTGCGGTCGCCGAGCTCGAGGGCGGCCCAGCGAGCGAAGTCGTTGCCGTACGCCGTCGTCACCGGCCGGTGGCGGAGGAAGTACCCGAACGTGTGGAAGAAGATCGACTCGGCCGGCACCTCCTGCAGGCGGTGCCCGAGCTCGCGCTCGTCCAGGGCGTGGACGTCGAGGGTCTGCCGGAGCTCGACGCAGCCGGTGAAGGTGAACGGGCGCTTGGCGACGCGCGGCGCCATCGGCGTCAGGCAGCGAGCGCGCTGGCCATCCGGCGCAGCAGCGTCTGGACTTCGCGGACGCCTCGCACGTGGTACTGGGCCGCGGTCGGACAGGTGCCGACGCGGATCGTCAGAGCCCGGCCGCGCAGCGCCGTGAACGCCGACTCGTCCGTCGTGTCGTCGCCGACGTAGAGGACGACGACGCGCCCGTTCGGGAGCGTCGGCGCCATCCGTTTCACCATCCAGCGGGCCGCCTGCCCCTTGTCCCAGCCGATCCGCGGCATGAAGTCGAAGATCCGGTGGCCCTGGATGGCCGTGAGCTCGCGGCGCCGTCGCAACACCGAGGCGGCGATCTCCTCCACGTCAGGCCAGCGCTCCGGTCTCACGCCCCGGTAGTGCAGGGCCAGCGACAGTCCCTTGAACTCGAGGCGCGCCCCCGGGAGCGCCGGCAGCGCGTCGGTGAGCTCGCGGCGCGTCGCCGCGATGCCCGACGACCGGGCGCGCGGGTGGCGGAAGCGGAGGTGACGGCCGTCGATCTCGAGCCCGTGGCAGCCGCCGTAGACGACGCCGTCCAGCGCCACCCGCGCTTTGAGATCCGAGAGCCCGCGGCCGGACAGGATCGCCAGCCGGGCCCGCTCGCTTCCGGCCAGGCGCCCCAGCGTCGCACGCACCGACGGCGCCAGCACCGCGGCCTCGGGCGTGGAGACGAGGGGCGTCAGCGTGCCGTCGTAGTCGAAGATCGCGATCAGACCAGCGCCCTCGCCGAGCTCGCGATCGAGACGGTCGAGGAGGCGCACGGGGAGGCTCAGGAGGCCTTGGCTCCCGCCATTTCGACGGGAATCCGCGCCAGCTCGCTGAGCAGTAGACCGGCCCACCGGTAGATGTTGTGCTCGACGACGGAGTGGCGCATGCGGATCATCCGGAGGCGCCGCTCGTCGGGCGACATCTCGAGCGCGGCGCGAATCGCCTCGGCCATGCCCGCGAGGTCGTACGGGTTCACGATCAGCGCGTCGCGGAGCTCGTGGGAGGCGCCCGCGAAGCGGCTCAGGATCAGGACGCCGTCCTCGTCGTCGCGGACCGAGGCGAACTCCTTCGCCACGAGGTTCATGCCGTCGTGGAGCGAGGTGACCATGCAGAAGTCCGCGTGGCGGTAGTAGGCCCAGATGTCGCGGTGCTCGTGGTGGGCCTTCAGATAGAGGATGGGGCGCCAGGTCTTGGTCTGGAACATCTGGTTGATCTCGCGCACGGTGTCCTCGACCTCGTGCTGGATGTCCTGATAGCGCTTGATGGTCGTGCGGCTCGGCGCGGCGAGCTGCACGAACACGAGGCGCTCGCGGTACTCCGGATAGGTCTCGAAGAAGTATCGCAGCGCCCGCAGGCGCTCCGGAATGCCCTTCGTGTAGTCGATCCGTTCCACGCCCACCCCGACGAACTCGGCGGTGATCCCCAGCCGCCGCAGCAGCTCGGCGCGCGAGATGCGGGGCGGCTCGTCCACGAACTCGGGGGCGACGCTGATCGGGAACGGCTTGACGTGTGTCTCGTGCTCGCCGCGTGTCACCGCGAATCGCTCCCAGTCGATGCGTGCCTCGAGCGCCCGGTCGACGGTCTCGAGGAAGTTGTTGCAGTAGTACTGCGTGTGGAACCCGATCAGGTCGGCGCCCAGCATGCCGGCCAGCAGCTCGGGCTGCCAGGGGCAGATGCCGAAGGCCTCGAAGTTCGGCCACGGGATGTGCCAGAAGATCGCCACGCGCGCGTCGGGGCGCTCGGCCTTGATGAGCGCCGGCAGCGCCGCGAAGTGATAGTCCTGGATGAGGACCAGCGGCGCCTCGGCGTCCTTGATCTGGTCCAGCACCGTGTCGGCGAACTTGCGGTTCGCCTCCAGGTAGTACGCCCAGTCGTCCGGCCGGAAGATCGGGCGCGTGTGCACGATGTGGCACAACGGCCACAGGCCCTCGTTGGAGAAGCCGGCGTAGTATCCCTGCTCCTCCTCCTTGGTGAGCCACACCCGGCGCAGCGTGTAGCGCGGGTCGTCGACGGGCACGCCGAGCCGGCCGCGCGCATCGGCGGTCTCACGGTCGGCGTCGCCACTGGCGTGCGCGACCCACACCCCGCCGCACGCGCGCATGACCGGATCCATCGCCGTCACCAGACCGCTGGCCGGCGCCTGCGCGTGGATCTGGCTGCCCCGCCACACGTGGCTCACCGGCTCGCGGTTCGAGACGACGACCAGCAGCCGGCCGGCAAGCTGCTGGCCGACGAACTGCTTCAGCCGCGCCTCGGTCCACACGCTCTCGCCGGACAGGCGCAGCGCCGCCTCCTGCTGCGCGGCGGCCTGGGCGCGCTGCATGCTGCGCGCGAGGCGCGAGACCTCGAGGGCGAGCGGCCCGAACAGGTTGGCGTCGGCGACGTTGGGCGGCGGCACCGGGCGCCCGCTGCGGAGCGCGCGCGTCCACTCCGAGATCTCGGCCATCGGCCGCGTGATGCTCACCTTCACCACGAGCGCGGCGATGATCGAGATGACCGCGGCGAGCACGAGGAACCGGATCGCGCTGTAACTCCACCGGTCCCACTCGATCTGGTTCAGATGCGAGGCGTCGAGGAACACCGCGACCGCGCCCACCGGCTGGTTGTCGTAGATGAGCGGCGTCGCGTACACGAACCGGTTGACGTCGCCGAGCACGCGGAAGCCCTGGGTCGGGAGGTTGCGCGAGACGGTGTCGGTCACCTCGGGCAGCGACGGCGGTAGGGTGCCCGCGACGTCCGGCGTGGCGGCCATCAGCGTGGCGAATCGGTCGTAGACGGCGATGCCGCGCTGGGCCGGCCCGAGCTTCTTGAGAATGCGTTCGACCGCGGCGCTGGACTGGCGGGCCGCCGCGGGCTCGAGGGCGTCGCTGAGCCCCTCGCCGATCAGCACCGCGCGGCGCTGCAGGTCGCTGACGAGGCGCTCGCGCTCGTCGCGGATCTGCAGATAGGCAAAGGCCCCGATGACGAGCATCACCGAGAGCCAAATCGCACTGACGAGTCGCAGGGTGAATTTCATGGCCGCGCGACGTGCGGAACCGGCACGACGCTTGAATCAGTGTAACGCACGGTGCACGCGACGTCGCGTCATCATATAGGCTTGTGGTAGCGTCGGCCCGTGCCTCCCCTGCTCAGCGTCCGCGGCCTCGAGCGGAGCTTCTACGGAGTCCGCGCGCTGAACGGGGTGGACCTCACGGTGGAGCGCGCCACGATCACCGGCCTCATCGGGCCCAACGGCGCCGGCAAGACCACGTTCTTCCATTGCGTGTCGGGCGTGGTGCCGCCCGAGGCCGGCACCGTCGTGTTCGACGGCGAGGACATCACCGGCTGGCGCGCCGACCGGATCAGCCGGCGCGGGCTCGTCCGCACCTTCCAGATCGCGCGCGGGGTCCCGCGGCTGTCGGTGCTGGAGAACCTGATGCTCTACGGCCACGCCCAGCCCGGCGAGCGGCTGCTGGACGCCGTGCTGGGCGCGCCCGGCGTCCGTCGGCGCGAGAGCGAGCTGCGCGAGCGCGCCGTCGCCGTCGCGCGACGCCTCAACCTGACGCGCGTCCTCGACGCCGCGGCCGCCGGCCTCTCCGGCGGGCAGAAGAAGCTCCTCGAGCTCGGCCGCGCGCTGATGACCGACCCGAAGCTCGTGCTGCTCGACGAGCCGATCGCGGGCGTCAATCCGACCCTGGCCAGCGAGATCGCGGCGCACCTGGAGTCGCTCCGGCGCGACGGCCTGACCTTCCTGGTGATCGAGCACCACCTCGACATGATCGCCCGGCTCTGCGCGCCGGTGATCGTCATGGCCGACGGCCGCCGCCTCGCCGAGGGAACGTTCGCGGAGGTCGCGGCCAGCGAGGCGGTGCAGGAAGCCTACATGGGACGGCGCAAGTGGGCGTCGTGACCGCTCGCCCGTTGCTCAGCGCCGACGGGCTCGTCGCCGGCTATACCGCCACCGACGAGATCTTGAAGTCGGTCGAGCTCTCGCTGCAGGCCGGCGAGATCGTCTCGATCATCGGGCCCAACGGCGCCGGCAAGTCGACGCTGCTCAAGGTGATCGCCGGCATCCTGGCGCCGAGTCGCGGCAGCGTGCACTTGCGCGGCGTGCCGATCCACGGCCGGCGGCCGCGCGAGATCAGCGCGCTCGGTGTGGCGTTCGTGCCGCAGGAGCAGAACGTGTTCCCGACGATGACCGTGCGCGAGAACCTCGAGATGGGCGGCTACGTCGACCCCCACGGGAGCCGCGCGAAGATCGACGCGATCTTCGCCCGCTTCCCGCCGCTGGCCGAGAAGCGCCGGCACGCCGCGCGCACCCTCTCGGGGGGCCAGCGCCAGATCTTGGCCATGGCGATGGCGCTCATGGTCGAGCCGGCGGTGCTGCTGCTGGACGAGCCCTCGGCCGGCCTGGCGCCGGCCGCCGCCGAGAAACTCTTTGAAACGATCCGCGCGATCAATCAAGATGGCGTCTCGATCGCGGTGGTCGAGCAGAACGCGCTCGAGGCGCTGGCCATCGCGCACCGTGGCTACATCATGGTCGACGGGCGCAACAGCCGCAGCGGTCCCGCGGCCGAGCTGGCCCGCGATCCCGACGTGCGCCGAGTCTTTCTCGGGGGATGAGATTTCCCGCAGACCGACGGAGGCTGACATGACGATGACTCGCCGCGCCCTTTTCGGGGGCACCGCCGCCCTCGCCGCTTCGCCGTTCATCCCCGCGCGCGCCTGCGCGCAGGGCGAGGCGATCAAGCTCGGCACCCTCACCCCGCTGACGGGCGGTGGCGGCAACTACGGTCCGTCGATGCGCAAGGCGATGGAGTGGGTGGTCGCGCAGGTGAACGCGGCCGGCGGTGTGCTCGGCCGGCGCGTGCAGCTCGCGAGCGAGGACGATCAGACGAACCCCGACGCGGGCGTGCGCGCGGCGCGCAAGTTGATCGACGTCGATCGCGTGGCCGCGATCATGGGCACGTGGGCCTCGGGCGTGACGACCGCCGTCGCGCCGCTCTGCTGGGAGAGCAAGACGTTTCTCACGACGGTATCGGGCGCCGACAGCATCACGCTGCTGCCGCACCAGGGCTATCTGATCCGTACCCAGCCCACCGGGCACCTGCAGGCCACCAAGCTCGCCGAGTTCCTGCTGACTCAGAAAGTGAAACGCGTGTTCGTGCTCTCGGCGCAGACGCCGTACGCGCTGCCCGTCCAGAAGCGCGTCGCCGAGGTGCTGGCCACGGGCGGATCGGGAGTGGTCGGCGGCGTCGTCTACGATCGCGAGAAGACCACCTTCCGCTCGGAGATCGATCAGGCGCTGAAGACCAAGCCCGACATGATCTTCGTGAACGGCTACACGCCCGACGTGACGGTGGTGCTCAAGGAGCTGTTCAAGGCCGGCTACAACGGCGGCAAGGTCGCGCCCGCGTTCGCGGTGAACCAGAAGCTCCTCAGCGCGCTGCCGATCGAGGTCACCGAGGGCACCTACACGTGGGCGCCGTCGCCGTCGCCCGACTCCGACGCCTACAAGCGCCTGTCCAAGGCCCTCGGCACCGACGACATCGATCCGTATTCCTGCCAGACCCACGACCACGTGAGCCTCGTGCTGCTCGCGATCGCGCACGCCAAGGGCGAGGCCACGGGCACCGCCATCCGCGATCACGTGCGCAAGATCTCGCAGGGGTCGGGCGTGAAGGTCGAGAGCGCGGTGGAGGGCCTCAAGCTCCTCGGCCAGGGCAAGGCGGTGAACTACGAGGGCGCCAGCGGCCCGTGCGACTTCACCGAGATGGGCGACATCATGGACACCAAGTTCCGCTACGAGCAGGCCGAGAAGGGAAAGTTCAAGCTCCTGAAAATTGCCTGAGCTGCTCCAGCTCCTCGTCAACGGGCTGATGGCCGGGACGGTCCTGGCGGTGCCGGCCATCGGCTTCACCGCGATCTACGCCGTCCTGCGCTTCCCGAACTTCGCCCTGGCCTCGCACGCCACCATCGGCGCCTTCGGCGGCTACGTCGCCAACACGGCCGGCGGGCTGCCCGCCTGGGCGGCCGTCGCCGTGGCCTTCGCGGTCGCCGGCCTCGTCGGCGTGCTCAGCGACACGCTGGTGCTGCGGCCGCTGCGGCCGGCCGGCGCGATCACCACCGCGATCGCGGCGGTGGCGCTGAACATCGCGCTCGAGAACGTCGTGCGCTTCGTCTTCGGCAACGACCACCGCGGCTACGACCTGCCGCTGCAGCGCGACTGGCAGGTGGCGGCGATTCGCGTCGGCCCGCAGCAATTCCAGAACCTCCTGATCGCGCTGGTCGCGATGGCGGCGCTCTTTCTGTTCCTCGCCTTCACGCGTACCGGCAAGGCGATGCGCGCGGTGGCCGACAACCCGACGCTGGCGAACGTGAAGGGCGTCGACGCCGACCGTGTCGGGCGGCTCGTGAACTTCGTGGGCATGGGCCTGGCCGGCGTGGGCGGCATGCTGCTGGGCCTCGACACGAGCATCGACCCGCTGACCGGCTTCCGCGTGATCCTCTCGGTCTTCGCCGCGGCGGTGGTCGGTGGCCTCGGGTCGATCCCGGGCGCGGTGGTCGGCGCGCTGACGATCGGCGTGGCCGAAGAGCTCTCGCTGGTCGCGCTGGCGCCGGCCTACCGCACCGCCGTCGGCTTCGTCGCTATCTTGTTCGTGCTCACGCTCCGGCCGCGCGGCATCCTCGGGGAGCGCGCGTATTAGGAACTATCTCGTCGCGATGCTGACGTTCGCCGGCTTCTATGGACTGATGGCGCTCGGGCTCAACCTGGTCTGGGGCATGGCGGGCATGATCAACCTCGGCCTCGTCGGCTTCTTCGCCTTCGGCGCCTATGTCTCGGCGCTCGCCACCGTGAACATGGGCGCGCCGATCCCCGCCGGCGTCGCGGCGGCGTCGGCCCTCACGGCGGGCGCGGGCGTCGTCATGGCACTGACCACGCGCAACCTGCGCGGCGACTACCTGGCGATCGTCACGCTCGGCTTCTCTGAGGTGGTCCGCCTCGTCGCCAGCAACGAGATCTGGCTGACCAAGGGCACCGACGGCATCTCCGGCATCCCCGGCCCCTGGCGCGGCCGCGTGACCCCGGAGACGTTCAACCTGATCTATCTCGCGATCGTCGCGGTGTTCGTCGTGGCGGCGTTCTGGCTGCTCGAGCGCGTGCGCCATTCGCCGTTCGGCCGTGTCCTGCGCGCGATCCGCGACGACGAGCAGATCGCGGCGGTCGCCGGCAAGCCGGTCGTCGCGTTCAAGGTGCAGGCCTTCGCGGTGAGCGCCGGTATCCTCGGCACGGCCGGCGCGCTCTACGGTCACTACATCTCGTACGTCGCTCCCGACAGCTTCGCCCCGCTGATCACGATCTACGCGGTTCTCGCCCTGACCGCCGGCGGCACCGGCGACAACCGCGGCGCCGTGGTGGGCGCGCTGCTGCTCGTGTTCTTCATGGAGTCGACGCGCTTCGCGACCGGCTGGCTGCCGGGCCTGCGGCCGGTGCAGGTCGCGGCCGTGCGGGAGTTTCTCATCGGAGCTTCGCTCGTCGTGGTGTTGAGGTGGCGGCCGGGAGGGTTGATTCCGGAGCGCATTCCGCGAGCCTAGTCGCGTCGCCGGCTATTTGACGGATCACCGCCAGACGGCGGTCGGATCCAGCATCAGGTCGGTCAGCGGTGGCAAGGCTCCGGGAGCCGCCTCGTCGAGCCGGGCGGCGGCCTCGTAGGCTTCTCCCCTCAGGCGCAGTGCCTGCACGCTCCGGCCGACGGGGTCGACGATCCAGTAGAACGGCACACGGTATCGCGCGTAGAGCGCCAGTTTCACTCCGCGGTCACGCGCGTCCGTCGACGGCGAAAGCACTTCGACAACCAGCGTCGGGGCGCCTTCGATGGCTCGCTCGGTGACGATGCCGAGCCGATCGCGCTCGATGTAGACGAGGTCCGGCTGCAGCACGGTGATGCGGCTCAGGACGACGTCGATCGGGGAGAGATAGACCTCGCCGAGCCCGCGGCCGCGGACGTGCTCGGCCATGAGCACGTAGAGATTGCCGATGACCGTCTGGTGGCGCGGCCGCGGCGACGGACTCATCTCGATGAGCTCGCCCTCGTACAGCTCGTACCGGCGGCCGTCGTCCGGCAACGCAGCGTAGTCGTCGTAGGTCAGGATGACTCGCGCCGACATCACTCCGTTCCTCCCGACACGAGTGTAGCAACAGACTCGGCCCCGGGGCCGGCGAATCAAGGTCCAATCGCGGATACGCCAGGTAGGCGATCAGAGTTTCTAGCGCTGCCGACCCTGCTCGAGCAGTACGGGCGATCGAGCGCGAAAAGACGCCGTGACCGCGCGCGGCGATCTACAGCTTGTGCAGCGGAAAGATCGTGCGGCGGATCGCGTCGACCTGGCGCTGCGCGTACTCCCGCGCGCGCACCTGCCGATGCTCGGGGAGCGGATCGGGCGGGTCCCACATCGAGTCGGTCGCGAACTCGTAGCGCCGCACGTCGGCCGCAAACGACGCCGGCAGCGCCGACGGCAGCTCGACGCCGTTCAGCACGGCCCACGCCGCCGTCCACGCGCGCGCCACGTTCGGCAGATCGTAGCCGCCGCCGCCCAGGCACACGAGCTTCGGCGAGAGCTCGGTGATGCGTTTCACGGCCTGCGCGAAGCCCTGCACGTCGAGCGCCAGGTGCGTCAGCGGGTCGGTGCGATGCGAGTCGATGCCGAGCTGGGCCACCACCGCGTCCGGGCGGAACGCGCTGAAGAGCGGCGGCACGATCTGCTCGAACGCCGGCTGGTAGACCGACGTGTCGGTGAACGGCTCCAGCGGCAGGTTCACGGCGTAGCCGGCGCCCGCGCCCGAGCCTGTTTCCTCCACGAAGCCGGTGCCGGGGAACAGATAGTCGCCGCGCTCGTGGGTCGAGATCGTCAGCACGTTCGGGTCGCCGTAGAACGCGTGCTGGACGCCGTCGCCGTGATGCGCGTCGATGTCGATATAAAGGACGCGCATGCCTCGCGAGCGCAGGCGCAGGATCGCCAGCACCGCGTCGTTCACGTAGCAGAAGCCCGACGCGCGTGCGGGCATCGCGTGGTGCAGGCCGCCCGCGAAGTGGAACGCGCGGTCGGCGCGACCGTAGGCCACCAGGTCGGCGGCCAGCAAGGAGCCGGCGGCACAGAGGCGCGCGGCGTCCCAGAGGCCGGGGAACACGGGGTTGTCGCCGGGGCCGAGGCCGAAGCGCGCCGCGAGCTGCGGTGCCCGGCCGCTGTTGCAGGCCTTCAACATCTCGAGATATTCGGCGTCGTGGTAGATCGCGAGCTCCGGCTCGGCGACGGGCTCGGGCGCGCGCACGACCGCGTTCGGCAGCGCCGTGAGCCCGTAGGCCTGCATGAGCCGCCACGTGAGCCCGAGCCGCTCCATGCGCAGCGGATGCTCCGGCCCGTAGTCGAACCGCGTCCACGCGTCGGAATGGATCAGCGCGGTTTTTATTGTAACGGGTGCCATGAGGCCGGCTTGGACCGAGGGTGGCCTGAGAGAGATGCGAGCCGGCTCCGCTCGCGCGCTTCCTGCCCGCGAGGTGCGACCCGGCTCCGACCCGCCCGCACTACCGTCGGCGCCATATCCCGGATTTGCCGCCGGATTTTTCGAGCAGCTGGATCTTGGCGATCGTCACGCCGCGCTCGACGGCCTTCACCATGTCGTAGACGGTCAGCGCCGCGACGGCGGCGGCGGTGAGCGCCTCCATCTCGACGCCGGTCTTGTCCACGGTGCGCACGCGCGCCTCGATGGTCAGCTCGCCACGACGCAGGTCGTCGCTGAAGGTGACGTCCACACCGGTGAGGCGTAGCGGATGGCAGAGCGGGATGAGCTGGGGGGTACGCTTGGCGCCCAGGATTCCGGCGGTGCGGGCGACGCCGAGGACGTCGCCCTTGGGGGCGTTGCCCTGCCGGATCACCCGCAGTGTCGCGGGCTTCATCCGCAAGAGCGCCCGGGCCACCGCCTCGCGGACCGTCTCGCGTTTTTCCGAGACGTCGACCATGCGGGCCTCCCCCTCCGCGGAGAGGTGGGAGAGGCCGCGGAACGACCGCGCCGGCCGCGGCTTCGTCAGGCCGTGACGCCGGGGCGAGCGTGCCGGATGATGGCCTCCATCCGGTCTTTGGCCATCAGCTTGAGCTTCTTGAGCTCGCTGACGCGCCACTGCTGGTCGGCCGAGAGCAAGGACGATCCTTTGAGCGTCTCCAACTCCTGGTCGTAGCCTCGATGCTCGCCACGGAGACGTCGGAACTCCTCGTTCTCGGCCATCAGTCGCTCGATGAGGGACTCCTGATCCATACGAGGCCTCCTTGTGCGGGGGAGAGCCGTCACTACTACTGGTCGCGTTATAGCGCCGCGGCCCCCAGAGTGTCAAGAGAACGCGGGGGTTAGCCGGAAACGGGGCCGATCATGTGCGCCGCGCTCGCCTTGAACGCGGCGGTGACCGGCGTGCCCTCGGCGAGCCCCAGGTCGGCGACCGAGCGCGCCGTCACGGTGGCGACGAGCGGAAACCCGACGTCGACCACCACGCGGATCGCCGGCGTCGACGGGACGAGCTGCACGATCGTCCCCGCCAGGTAGTTCCGGGCGCTCGACAGGGGCGCGACCTCGGTCGGGAGCATCAAGGTGACGTCCTCGGGGCGGACGCCGATCCGCACCAGCTCACCCACGTGCGCGAGGGCGGCCAGCTCGACCTTGCGGCCTGCGACCTCGACGACGGTCACGCCCGCTTCGCGCGCGATCACGCGTCCGGTCACGATCGTCTCGACCCCGACGAACCGCGCGACTTCCTCGGTGGCGGGGGCGTGGAAGACCCGCGCGGTCTCGTCGAGCTGGCGGATCCTGCCCCCCATCAGCACCGCGGCCCGGTCGGCGAGCGCCTGCGCCTCGCCGCGATCGTGCGTGACCAGGATCGTGGTGACGCGATCCTGGCGCAGGATCGCTCCGACGTCCGGCAGCAGCTCGGCCCGCGACGGCGCGTCGAGCCCCGAGAACGGCTCGTCGAGCAGCAGCACCTCCGGCTCGAGCACGAGCGCGCGCGCCAGCGCCACCCGCTGCGCCTGGCCGCCGGAGAGCGTGCGCGCCCGCTGGTCGCGGAGCGGCGCGATGGTGAGCCGCTCGAGCCAGCGGCCCACGCGCGCTGCGTCGGCCGTCCGGCCGCGGAACCGCAGGCCCAGTCTCACGTTCTCGGCCACGGTCATGTCGGCCAGCAACGGCTGCTGGAGCACCGTTGCCATCCGCCGCCGCTCGGCCAGCGAGCGGCTCGCGTCGACCGCGGCGCCATGAAACGACACGGTCCCGCGCGTGGGGCGCTCGAGCAGCCCGGCGACGCGCAGGAGCGTGGACTTGCCGCTGCCGTTGGGACCGATCACCGCGAGCACCTCGCCAGCGAAGAGGTCGAGCGACGGGACATCGAGGACGTCGGCGCCGCCGTAGCGCACGCCGATGTCGCGCAGCGCGATGACCGCCGGCTTCATCAGGCCGGCAGGACGTGGATCGAGCCGCGGTGGATCGAGAACTCCCAGTGGCGGTCGCGCTCGATCTCGAGGATCTCGTAGACGAGGTGCGGCACCTCCACTTCGAGGTCGAACTCGCCCTGGGCCGGCTCGCCGGGCGCGTCGAGCCGGATTCTCAAAATCCACACCGTGCCGAAGTCCGCCTCGCCCACGATGCGGCCGCGCATCAGGTTCATGTGGTGCAGATCGGGCGCGCTCCGGTCTTTCCGCACCAGCCGCACGTACTCCGGGCGGATGAAGAAGGCGATGGGGCTCTCGGGCGGCGGCAGGTACGAGCGCGTTGGCGAGTTCACCGCCTCGAGCGTCTGGCCCCGCCAGCTGAGCTGGATACGATCCGGCGCCGCCTTGACGACGCTGCCGCGGAGCACGTTGCGCAGCCCCATGATCTTCGCAACGGTCTCGGAGGCGGGCTGCCAGAGCAGCTCGGCGCGCGGCGCCGCCTGCACGACGCGCCCGTTCTCGTAGACCACGATGCGATCGGCCAGCCGGTACGCCTCGGTGAAGTCGTGGGTCACCACGACCGCCGCGGTTCCCCACGCTCTCAAGATTTCGCCCAGCTCGTCGCGCAGCGCGCGGCGCAGCGGCGCGTCGAGCGCGGAGAGCGGCTCGTCGAGCAGCAGGAGCGCCGGATCGATCGCGAGCGCCCGCCCGAGCGCCACCCGCTGCCGCTCCCCGCCCGAGAGCTCGTCCGGATACCGCCGCTCCAGGCCGCCGAGCCCGAGCCGCTCCATCACCTCGGCCGCGCGGCGCGCGCG
The DNA here is from genome assembly GCA_003221515.1 of Candidatus Rokuibacteriota bacterium. GTDB lineage: Bacteria > Methylomirabilota > Methylomirabilia > Rokubacteriales > CSP1-6 > AR31. The sequence continues at coordinate 136,410 of QHSI01000106.1, read as the reverse complement.
GGCGGCGCGGGGGCGTCCGCGAAGACCGAACGCGATGTTCCGCGCGACGGTCAGGTGGGGGAACAGCCCGTAGCCCTGGAACACGTAGCCGATCCGCCGGCCCTGCGGCGGCAGATCGACGCCCGCCGCCGCATCGAAGAAGACGCGATCGCCCACGACGATGCGTCCGGCGTCGGGCCGCATGAGCCCGGCCAGGCACTGGAGCGTCAGCGTCTTGCCCGCGCCCGACGGCCCGAACAGACCGATGACCGATTGGTCCGCCTCCCATCGCACGTCGAGCGTGAAGCCGGGGAGGCGCTTCACGATCGCCACCGAGACCGTGCCGCTCATCCTCAGTACCGGAGCCGCGCCAGACGGCTCAGACCGAAGAGCAGCACGACGACGATGCCGACGGCCACGAGGGCCAGCGCGTTCGCTTCATCCATGAGATTCGCCTGCACGCGGTCGTAGATCGCGAGCGGCAGCGTCTGGGTCCGCCCAGGAATGTTGCCGGCCACCATGAGCGTGATGCCGAACTCGCCGAGGGCGCGGCAGAACGCCAGGACCGTGCCGGCCAGCACCGAGCGCCACGCCAGCGGCAGCGTGACGCTCCAGAACACGCTCCACTCCGAGCGGCCGAGCGTGCGCGCCGCCTGCTCGAGCTGCACGTCGACGGTTTCGAAGCCCGCCTGCACGGACTTGATCACGAGGGCGATGGAGCCGACGACGGCCGCGAGGACCGCCGCGCCCCAGGTGAAGGCGAGCTCGAGGCCGACCGACGCCAGCGCCTGACCGAGGGGGCCGCGCCGGCCGATGAGGACGAGCAGATAGTAGCCGAGGACCGTGGGCGGCAGCACCAGCGGCAGCACGACGACCGCCTCGAGCAGGTTGCGCCCGGGGAAGCGCCGGCGAGCCAACAGCCACGCGATCGGCACGCCCGCCAGCAACGTGAGCGCCGTCGCGCTCAGCGAGACGCGCAGCGAGAGCCAGAGGGGGAAAAGATCCACGATCGCGTCAGAACTCCCCGGGCGGCATGAATCCGAAGCGCTTCATGATCGGCCGGCCCTCGGCTCCGTTGACGAACTGGATGAACGCGAGGCCGAGCTCGGGCCGCGGGCTGCGACGCACCACGGCGGCGGCCTGGTCGAGCGGCGCATGCGCCGACGCGTCGATCCGGACCCAGTCGATCTCGGGGACGTCGGCGACCGACAGCGCGACGATGCCCGCCTCGGCCGCGCCGGTCTGGACGATCTGCAGCGTGTGCCGGATGTTCTCGCCGAACACGAGCTTCGGGCGCAGCGCGTCCCACACGCCCGCGGCGCGCAAGGCTTGCTCGGCCGCCCGGCCGTACGGCGCGTGCAACGGGTTCGCGATGGCGACGTGCCGCACCCGGGCATCGAGCAGCCCGCGGAGGTCGATGAGCTTCGGGCCGAACGCCCGCGCCGTCGCGAGCACGATGCGGCCCTGAGCGTACAGGGTCCGCGTCTCCCGGAGCAGCGCGCCGTCGACGATCAGGGCGTCGATGAACGACTGGTCCGCGGCGAAGAAGACGTCGGCCGGACCGCCCTGGCGGATCTGGTGAGCGAAGTTGCCGGTCGATCCGAAGACCAGCGTGACCCGCGCGGCGGTCGCCTTCTCGAAGCGCGGCGCGAGCTCGCGGAAGGCGAAGGTGAGGTCGGCCGCCGCGAACACGGTGAGCGATGGCGGATCGGCCGCGGGAGCGGCGCCGGGCTGCAGGGCCAGCCACGCGAATGCCAGGACGAGGGGCACGATTCTCATGACGCTTCCTATTCTCTTCCTATTCTATAGAAGGGTCGCTCACCGGATGTGGCGCTGCTGGATCGCGGTCAACGCCCAGTTCACCAGGAAGATCAGCAGGAGCAGCAGGAGCGAGAGCGCGATCGCGACGTCGAAGTTTCCCTTGCCGGTCTCGAGCACCATGGCGGTCGTCAGCGTGCGCGTCTGGCCCTTGATGTTGCCGCCAACCATCATGGAGGCGCCGATCTCGGAGATGATCCCGCCGAACCCGGCCATGACCGCGGCGAGCATCGGCAGCCGCGCCTCGCGCAGCACCATCCACACCATCTGCGGCCGCGAGGCGCCGAGCGCCAGCAACTGCAGGCGGAAGTCGCGCGGCACCTGCCCGACGGCGGCGAGCGTGATGCCGGTGACGATCGGCGAGGCGATGACGGCCTGCGCGATGACGATCGCGGCCGGCGTGTACAGGATCTCCCAGCCGCCGAGGGGGCCGCTGCGCCAGAGCAGCAGCGTGACGAAGAGCCCGACGACGACCGGCGGCAGGCCCATCCCGGTGTTGACCGCGCTTACCACGAGGCCGCGCCCGGGGAAGCGCGACAGCGCCAGCGCCGCGCCGGCCGGGATCCCGATCAACAGCGAGATCAGCGTGGCGCTCGCCGATACCTGGAGCGAGAGGCGCAGGATCGCCCACACCTCGCCGTCGCCGCCGAACAGCAGCGCGAGCGCGTGGCGACCGCCGTCGACGAGCAGGTCCATCGTCAGTTGTCGAGTGTACTAGAATGGCCGCGGTCGGAGTGGTCCACAAGAATGGACATTCTAGGCGGCATACGTTCATGCCTAGCATCTGCGCGTGGCGACTCCGGGGTTGTTTCCACGCATCCTCGAGCGAATGCGGGAACTCGTGCGCACCGGTCGGTACGTGATGACGATCCACGCTCTGGACGCGATGGAGGATGACGAGCTCACGGTGTTCGATGTCGAGCGGTGCTTCTTGACGGGGAGGATCGTCGAGCGGCAACGTGATCGTGCTCGACGTGAGTGGAAGTATCTCGTGGAGGGCTGGCTGACTGATGGCAGCAGGGCGGCGGTGATCGCGAAGGTCACCCGGACACATCGACATATGGTGTGCGACATCTGTGGTAAGCGGGGCGCGCGGATTCGGCGGGTGACGCGAAGCTTCGGCAAAGGCAAGGCTACGTTCCTGATCGAAGCGGTTCCCGTCGTGAGTTGTCCGAAGTGTGGTGAAGGCTATCTCACCGCGGACACGCTGCGCGAGGTCGAGCGCATTCGGCAGAAGCGGCGTCGGCTCACCAAGGGACGTCTCGTTCCCGTCGCGACGTTCGGGAGTCTGGCATAATCCGTCCGGGAGGATTACTCATGGCTGAAGAACGCAAAGGCGCCGTCACGCTGCGAGGCAACCCCATCACGCTCGGCGGGCCCGAGATCAAGCCTGGTCAGAGCGCTCCGGACTTCACCGCGCTCGACAACGGGCTCAAGCCCGTCAAGCTGAGCGAGGCGCAGGGCAAGGTGGTCATCCTGAGCTCGGTGCCGTCGCTCGACACGCCCACGTGCGACACCGAGACGCGGCGCTTCAACCAGGAAGCGACGAAGCTCGGCGCCGGCGTCGAGATCTGGACGATCAGCCGCGACCTGCCGTTCGCGCAGAAGCGCTGGTGCGGCGCCGCCGGGGTCACGAGCGTCAAGACGCTCTCCGACTTCCGCGAGCGCGCCTTCGGTCCCGCCTACGGGGTCGAGATCAAGGACGGACCGATCGCCGGTCTCACCGCGCGCGCGGTCTTCGTGGTTGGCAAGGACGGCCGAGTGAAGCACGTCGAGTACGTGAAGGAGATCGGCGCCGAGCCGAACTACGAGGCGGCGCTGGCCGCGGCGAAGTCGGCGGTGAGCTAGCGCTCGAAGACCGGCGAGCGCTCGAAGACGACGGTCACCGGCTTCGCGAAGCGGCCGCGCGCCGAATCCATCACCGGCATGGTGGCGGGCCTGATGACCAGCGTGATGGTGTGCGCGCCCGCCGGCAGCACCACGTTGCCGCCGTAGTGGAATCCCTGGCGGCCGACCATCGGTGAGAGCTTCACGACCCGCGCGGGCGCGCCGGCCGCGCGGATGGTCGCCGTCACCGGCAGATAGGGCACCGGCTCGCCGCTCACGCGGTCGCTGACGAACACCATCAGATGTCCTGGCGCGGCGGCGCCCGGCGCGCCGTGCCCGGCATGGCCGGCGTGATCGCCCGGCCCCTGATCGCCCACGCGATACTCGAGCCGTACCGTGTAGTCGCCTTCGCTCTTCACGGCCGCCGCTGCGCCGTGCTGGTGGCCGCCGCCGCTCGTCAGGCTCTTGAGGAACGCGACGAGGTCGACGAGCTGGACCACGCTCAGGCTGTCGGCGTAGCTCGGCATGATCGATTTGCCGTCGGGCCCGGTGAAGCCGGGGCCGTCGATGATGACGGCGTTCGGCGACAGGATCGACTCCGCGAAGTACTCCGCCGGGTGCATGCCCCCCATGCCGGTCAGCGCGGGGCCGACGTTCTTCGCGTCGGGCGCGGCGGTACCTTGCGGAAAGCTCTCCCCCTGGATCGCGTGGCACTTGAAGCACTCGAGCTCGGCGAAGAGCTCCCGGCCCTTCGCGGGATCGCCTGACGGCAGCGCGAACTTCCAGCCACGCGGCACGCCGCCGGACTGATGGAGCTCCTCCATCGTGATCTTCCTCGACCCCGCATCCGCCGGAGTCGCGGCGGGCGCCGCCGTCCCATGGCCCTGGTGCTGAGCGCGACCCGTCGTCACCACCAGGGTGAGCACCGCGAACGCCAACGCCCCGCCGACCAGCCCTCGTGCCCTACGACTCATGCCGTGACTCCTATTGCCGTTGCGGTGGTGCCGGACGGTAGCCGACGACGGCGATGGGGCGGGAGGCGATGTTGTCGCGGAGCAGGACCGTGAAGGCGTCGTCCGACCCCATCGAGGCGAGCGCGCGATCGCTGACGATCGCGACGGCCGGCGTGGCGCCGCGGACGACCTCACGAAGATCGGCGTGCGTCACCGCCGGCACGACGCGACGACGGAGATAGAACGCGAGCGGCATGTCGGCGAGCCCGAGCGTGGCGACCACCGGCGTCTCACGCAGGATCGGCTGCATCCGCTCCTGGAGCCGCGGATAGTCGTAGGCGGCGTTCCGCCGCTCGATCTCCCAGTGGTACCCCGACGCGACGAGCACGGCGCTGCCCGCTAACGCCGCGGTCACCGCCCGCCGCAGGCGCCCGGTGGTCGGGCCCGCGACCAGGGCAACGCCGACCGCCGTGAGCATCGCGACCAGCACGGCCGCCTGCGCCGCGTAGGCCGGCCAATCCGTGGAGATCTCGCGCAGCGCGTTTCTCCTGAAGATCGCCGCCAGGACGGCGGTCGCCACCAGGAGCCCGCCGGCCACGCCGTACACGCGCCACGGGATCCGCGGCACCGGCTGGTGCTCCACCACGCTCGCCACCCACCAGCCGATCATGAGGGCAACCGGCGACACCAGCGGCAGGTAGTATCGGAAGCGCTGCTGGTGCGACAGGGCGACGACGACGAACATCGTCGCCGACGACACGAGCAACAGGAACACCGCGTCTCGCTCTTTGCCCGGCTCGCGCAGGCGCCGCCACGCCTCCACGAACACCAGCGGCGCCACGAGCACCCACGGGAACAGGATCCCGAACGCGTTCTGGATGGGCTCGGCCACGACGGCGGGACGGAAGGTCTGCGGCAGGTACCAGAGGAGCTGGTTCTGCACGACCGCGTGGCGCAGCCCCGGCGAATGGAGCGCGAGCCCGATCAGCGGCCACGGCGCGACGATCAGCGCGAGCAGCATGACTCCGGCCGGCAGCCGCAGCGCCCGCCACCGGCCTGGGCCGCGATCGACGATCGCCCACACGAGCGCGATCGCGAGCGGCAGGAAGCCACCCGGCCCCTTCGACCAGAACGCGAGCCCGACGAACGCGTAGAAACCCACCCACGCCCACGGCGCGCCGCGCTGCATGCGCCAGAGCATCCAGAGGCTCGCGGTGATGAAGAGCGTCAGCAGCATGTCGGGCATCGGCAGCCGCCCGTGGAGGAAGACGCCCTGGGTGGTGATGGCGACCAGCGCGGCGTACTTGCCGGCGTCCGCGCCGAACATGTCGCGGCCGGCGCCGAAGATGACGAGCGCGGTGGCGAACGCCGCCGCGGCCGACGGGATCACCGCGGTGACCTGCGTGACGTGGCCGAACGGCCACGAGACGAGCGCGATCAGCCAGGCGAAGAGGAGCGGCTTGTTGTGGTAGACGGCGCCGTTGAGGGTCGGGAAGAGCCAGTCGCTCCGGGCCAGGATCTCCTGCGCCAGCAGGGGAAACCGCGCCTCGTCGTTGCTGGTGAGGATGCGGCGCCCGAGGTCGACGAGGACCATCACCGCGGTGCCGCCGAGGACCCAGAAGAGCTGAGAGCGGTCGCGTCCCCTCACGGCGTGAGGACGCGTCCCGTGCCGAGCGGCCGCATGCGCCCGCCGTCCACGACGACGGCGCCGTTGACGATCACGTAGGGGATCCCGGTCGGGTAGCGATGCGGGTCGGCGAACGTCGACTCGTCCTTGACGGCGCGCGGATCGAAGATCGCCAGGTCGGCGGCGTAGCCCTCGCGCACGAGCCCTCGGTCTTTCATGCGCAGCCGCGCGGCGGGCATGCCCGTCATCTTGTGCACCGCGCTCTCCAGCGAGAAGAGCCGCTGCTCGCGGGCGTACTCGCCCAGGACGCGCGGGAAGGTGCCGTAGGTCCGCGGGTGCGGCTTGCCCGGGCGGTCACCGTCGCCCTCGTAGAGCGGGATCGAGTCCGAGCCGATCATCATCAGCGGGTGCGCGAGCACCTTGGCCACGTTCTCGATCGACTGCGAGAAGCTGACCATGCCGATCGTGCACTGTTCCTCGAGCAGCAGGTTCATCAGCGTCTCGGCGGGCGCCATCCCCGACTGCCGGGCGATCTGCGCGAGGTTCAGCCCCTCCAGCTCGCGCCGGCGACAGGTCGCGATGAAGACCTGGTCGAACCCGATCCCGCCCTGCGACACGGTGCCCCAGCGCTCGCCGTCGATCAGGCACTCCTCGACGATGCGCCGCCGCATGGCGCGATCGCCCAGCCGCTCGATCAGCTTGGCGGTGCCGCCGTCGTGGGCCCAGGCCGGGATCATGTTGTCGAGCTTGGTGCTGCCGGCGTTGTACGGATAGACGTCGCCGAGGACGTCGACGCCGCGCGCCCGCGCATCTTCGAACAGGCGCAAGGCGGCGTCGATCTTCGGCCAGTTCTCGCGCCCGGAGGCCTTCACGTGCGAGACCTGCACCGACACGCCGGCCTCTTCGCCGATGCGGATCGCCTCGTTGATGGAGTCGAGCAGCATCGAGGACTCGCCGCGGATGTGGGAGAAGTAGTAGCCGCCGCGCGGAGCCATCGCCCTGGCCAGCGCGATCAGCTCGGCGGTGTCGGAATAGGCGCTCGGCGCGTAGACGAGGCCCGTCGAGAAGCCGAAGGCGCCGGCATCCATCGCCTCGCCGAGCCGCTGTTGCATCGCCTGCACGTCGTCGGCGCCCGCCGGCCGCGCCTCGAATCCCATGGCCGCGATGCGAAGCGCCCCGTGGCCGACGAAGTGCGCGACGTTGACGGAGGGGCGGACCGCCCGCAGCGCGTCGAGGTACTGCGCGAACGACTCCGATTTCAAATCCAGGCTGGCGCCGATCCCGCCCGCCCAGCCTCGCACGATCTCGCGCTGGTCGGCGCGCATCGGCGCCTGCGAGAACGAGCACATCCCGACGACTTCGGTGGTCACGCCCTGCCGGACCTTCGACTCCGCCGACGGGCAGCCGAAGTAGAAGAGGTCGGAGTGCGAGTGCATGTCGATGAAGCCGGGCGCGACGACCTGCCCGGCGGCGTCGATCACGCGGGTGCTCTCGCCGGCGAGCCTGGGCCCGACGGCCACGATCCGGTCGCCCTCGACGGCGACGTCGGCCGCTCGCGCCGGCGCGCCGCTGCCGTCGACGAGCGAGCCGTTCCGGATCAGCAGGGACCAGGCCACGCGCTATTCCTCGACGATGGCCACCGACGTCATGCGATCTCCCTGCTTGATGCGGTCGACCAGCTCCATCCCGGCGACGACCTTCCCGAACACGGTGTACTGGCCGTCGAGATGCGGCGTGGCGCCGTAGCAGATGTAGAACTGGCAGCCCGCCGAGTCGGGATCCTGGCTGCGGGCCATCGCGACCGTGCCCCGCAGGTGCTTCTGCTGGTTGAACTCCGCCTTGATCTGGTAGCCGGGGCCGCCGGTGCCGTTGCCCTTCGGGCAGCCGCCCTGCACGACGAAGTCGGGGACGACCCGGTGGAACGTCAGCCCGTTGTAGAAGCCCTTCTTGGCGAGCGTGACGAAGTTCTCGACGGTCTTCGGCGCGTCCGCCAGGTAGAACTCCATCCGGATCTCGCCGCCCTTCTCGAGCGTGATGACCCCAGTCTGCTTCATTTTTCTCCTTATTATTTGCCGTCGGGGCGCCTTCGCAGGGCTCCGGCGCCCGACGTTCGGGGACTCAATAGTTGACGATCCGTCCCGTGGCCGCTATTTCACGCGCGCGGTTTTCACGCGGTCGCCGACCTTAATGGTGTCGACGAGCTCCAGGCCGCTGACGACGCGGCCGAACGCGGTGTACTGGCCGTTCAGATGTGGAGCGGCGCCGAGCATGATGTAGATCTGGCTGCCCGCCGAATTGGGATCGCTCGACCGCGCCATCCCCAGCACGCCCCGGTCGAACTTGCGGCTGTTGAACTCGGCCTTGATCGTGTAGCCGGGCCCGCCGGTGCCCATCTTCGGGTCGTTCATCGGGAGCGTTTTCGACTGCGGATCGCCGATCTGGACCACGAACCCGGGCTCGACGCGGTGGAAGCGCTGGCCGTCGTAGAACCCCGACTTCACCAGCTTCAGGAAGTTCTCGACGTGCTTCGGCGCGTCGGCGGGAAAGAACTCGAACGTGATGTCGCCGCCCTTCTCGAGCGTGAACACCACCGTCGACGCGGCGCCGGGCTTGTCCTGCGCCAGGGCCGACACGGCGACGAGGACGAGCGCCGCGGCGAGGATGAGGCGGTTCATGCGAGACGACCTCCGGAGATTGATGAGAGCGCGGTCATTATACATGCTCGGACGGCCGGGACCGTCACTCCGACGTGATACGATGGACCGATGCAGCAGCGTGAGAACGTCCGAAACATTGCGATCATCGCCCACGTCGACCACGGCAAGACCACGCTCGTGGACGCGATGCTGTGGCAGTCCGGCCTCTTCCGCCAGAACGAGTCGGTGCCCGAGCGCATGATGGACTCGATCGACCTCGAGCGCGAGAAGGGCATCACGATCATGGCCAAGAACACGGCCATCAATTACAAGGGCGTCCACATCAACATCGTGGACACCCCCGGCCACGCCGACTTCGGCTCGGAGGTCGAGCGCACGCTGACGCTGGTCGACGGCGTCCTGCTCCTGGTCGACGCCGCCGAGGGCCCGTTGCCGCAGACCCGTTTCGTGCTCAAGAAGGCGCTCGAGGCCGGCCTGCCGCCGATCGTGGTCATCAACAAGATCGACCGGAGCGACGCGCGGCCGCCGGCCGTCCTCGACGAGATCTACGATCTCTTCATCGACCTCGAGGCGACCGAGGACCAGCTCGAGTTCCCGGTGCTCTACACCAACGCGCGCACCGGCACGGCGACGGCCAAGCTGTCCGAGCCTGCGCAGTCGCTCGAGGCCCTGTTCGAGACGATCCTGACCACGGTGCCGGCGCCCCGCTTCGCGCCGGACGCGGGCCTGCAGTTCCGGGTGGCCATGCTCGACTGGGACGACTACGTCGGCCGGCTTCTGATCGGCCGCATCGTCAACGGGCGCGTGCGCCAGGCCGAGCGCGTCGCCGTGGTCCACCGCGACAGCGCCGTCGAGTTCGCCAAGGTCACGGTCCTGTACGGCTACGACGGGCTCAAGCGCGTCGAGATCGCGGAGGCGAGCGCGGGCGATATCGTCGCGATCGCAGGCATTGAATCAATAGAAATTGGAGAGACGGTTGCTGATGCGGAGACACCTCAAGCACTGCCGCTGATCCGCATCGACGAGCCAACGGTCTCGATGCTCTTCTCGTCCAACGTGTCGCCGTTCGCCGGGAAGGAAGGCAAGTACGTCACCTCCACGCAGCTGCGCGACCGCCTCTGGCGCGAGCGGCGGGTGAACGTGGGCATCCGCGTCGAGGAGACCGACTCGCCGGACACGTTCCGCGTCTCCGGCCGCGGCGAGCTCCAGCTCGCGATCCTGATCGAGATGATGCGGCGCGAGGGGTTCGAGCTCGAGGTCGGCAAGCCCACGATCATCACGCGGGTCGAGAACGGCCAGACGCTCGAGCCGATGGAATACCTGGTCATCGACGTGCCCGAGGAGTACATCGGCGCGATCACGCAGAAGATCGGGCCGCGCCGGGGCGCGATGGCCAAGATGGTCAACCACGGCACCGGACGCGTGCGGCTCGAGTACCGCATCCCGGCGCGCGGCCTCATCGGCTATCGCACCGAGTTCCTCACCGACACGCGCGGCACCGGCCTGCTCAACCACCTGTTCGACAGCTGGGACGTCTGGCAGGGCGACATCGCCCACCGCCAGAACGGTGCCTTGGTGTCCGACCGCGGCGGGCGCACGACCGCCTACGCCATCGACAATCTCCAGGCCCGCGGCGTGATGTTCGTGAGCCCGGGGATCGACGCCTACGAGGGCATGATCGTCGGCGAGAACGCGCGCGACAACGACCTGGACGTCAACATCACCAAAGAAAAGAAGCTCACCAACATGCGCGCCTCGACGTCGGACGAAGCCGTCAAGCTGACGCCGCCGCACATCATGAACCTCGAGCAGTCGCTGGAGTGGATCCGCGAGGACGAGCTGCTCGAGGTCACGCCGAAGTCGCTCCGCCTGCGCAAGCGCACGATGGCCGGCCGTCGCAGGTTCTAGCTCGCTGCACGTTCTAGCTCGCCGCAGGTTCTAGTCCGACCCGGCCCGTGATCGGCTATGATGCCGGCGCCGATGCGTCCAACCGTACATTCGCCCGACTTGGCGACGCCGCTCGGCCGCATCGCAAGTCCGGGTTGACGGGCACGGCCAAGGCTGGCAAGATGCGGCCATGATTCGCCCGAGTCCGGCTCAACGCTGGTGGTGGCCGCCCCAATAGGCGGCCCCCGGGCATCGTTCGTCACCGAACAGGGAGCCGCCTCGAGGCACGAGGCGGCTTCGTCGTTTCAGGGACCGCCGCCTCGAAGCGAGGCCGCGGTCCTTCGCTTTTCAGGACCGCCGCTCCCAGGGAGAAGACACAAGTCATGCGCACCGAGCAGTACGTCACCCGCGGCGGCATCACCGTCCACCGCACGGTCGAGGACCTGCCGGTCGAGGCGGCCATCGAGCCCGTCATCGACGGGCTCGATGCGCATCGAGGCGTGTTGCTGGCCTCGAGCTACGAGTACCCCGGCCGCTACACGCGCTGGGACATGGGGTTCGTCGATCCGCCGCTCGAGCTGACGTCGCGCGGCGCGGCGGTCCGCGTGTCGGCCCTGAACGACCGCGGTCGCGTGCTCCTGCCTGCCGTCGCCGGCGCGCTGGCCGCCCTGCCCGCGGTGACGTGGACGGAGCGCACCGACACCACGCTGGCCGGCGAGATCGCGCCGCCGACCCAGCGGTTCGCCGAGGAGGACCGGAGCAAGCAGACCTCCGTCTTCACGATCCTTCGGGCAGTGATCGATCTCTTCGCGAGCTCTGAAGACGCGCACCTCGGACTCTACGGCGCGTTCGGCTACGACCTGGCCTTCCAGTTCGAGCCGATTCGCCTCCGGCTCGCGCGGCCGGCCGACCAGCGCGATCTCGTGCTCTACCTGCCCGACGAGCTCGTGATCGTCGACCACCGGCGCGAGCGGGCCGAGCGCCGGCGCTACGACTTCGAGCACGCTGGTGTTTCGACGGTGGGGCGGCCGCGCGACGGCAGCGTCAGCGGCTACGCGGGCGCATCGACGGCGCCGCGCGCCGGCGATCACGCGCCGGGCGAATACGCCGCCGGCGTCAAGCGCGCGCGCGAGGCGTTTCGCTGCGGGGACCTGTTCGAGGTGGTCCCCGGGCAAACGTTCTTCGAGCAGTGCGCGATCCCGCCGTCCGAGCTGTTTCGCCGGCTTCGAGAGCGCAACCCCGCGCCGTACGGGTTCCTCTTCAACCTGGGCGCCGGCGAGTATCTGGTCGGCGCCTCGCCCGAGATGTACGTGCGGGTCGACGGCGATCGTGTGGAGACGTGCCCGATCTCGGGGACGATCGCGCGGGGCGACGATCCGCTGGGCGACGCCGCGCAGATCCAGCGGCTGCTCAACTCCGAGAAGGACGAGTCGGAGCTGACGATGTGCACCGACGTCGACCGCAACGACAAGTCGCGCATCTGCCGGCCGGGCAGCGTGCGCGTGATCGGGCGGCGCCAGATCGAGATGTACTCGCGGCTCATCCACACCGTCGACCACGTCGAGGGCCGGCTGCGTGAGGGCTTCGACGCGCTCGACGCCTTTCTGGCCCACGCGTGGGCGGTCACCGTCACCGGCGCGCCCAAGACGTGGGCGATGCAGTTCATCGAGGACCACGAGCGCTCGCCGCGCGCCTGGTACGGGGGCGCGGTCGGCCTGCTGGGCTTCGACGGCAACATGAACACCGGCCTCACGCTCCGCACCGTGCGCGTCAAGGACGGCATCGCCGAGATCCGTGCCGGCGCCACCCTGCTCTACGACTCGGATCCCGACGGGGAGGAGCGCGAGACGCACTTGAAGGCGGCGGCGTTCCTGGACGCCATCCGGCGGCCGCGCGGTGTGCCGCGCGCCGCGCGCGCGGACGCCGAGCGCCTGGGCGAGGGCATGCGGGTCTTGCTGGTCGACCATCAAGATTCGTTCGTTCACACGCTGGCGAACTACTTCCGCCAGACCGGCGCCGACGTCGTCACCCTGCGCGCGGGCTTTCCTCACGCGGCACTCGACGATCTGCGCCCTGAGCTGGTCGTGCTGTCCCCCGGCCCCGGGCGGCCGAGCGACTTCGACGTCGCCGGCACGCTGGCCGCCGCGATCGGGCGGCGCCTGCCCGTATTCGGCGTGTGTCTCGGCCTGCAGGGCATCGTCGAGCACTTCGGCGGCGAGCTGGGCGTGCTCGACTACCCGATGCACGGCAAGGCGTCGCGCATCCAGGTGATCGGCGGCAAGATCTTCGAGGGGTTGCCGAAGGAGTTCACGGCCGGCCCTGAGCTTCGGCGACGAGGTCGGGCTGCGCCTGATCCGCAACGTCGTGGCGAGCTGTCGCGCCGCGGGCTGAGCGTGCTGCTGACCAACGGCCGCATCTACACGCTGGATGCGTCGGACGCGGTCGTCGACACGCTGGTCATCCGTGACGGGCGCGTGGTCTTCGCCGGGCGCCGCGCCGACGCGAACGTGTCCGACGCGGAAGAAACCATCGACCTCGGCGGGCGCGCGGTGGTCCCCGGGCTCGTCGACGCCCACGGTCACCTGATGCACCTGGCCCGCGCGCGGCTCAGCCTCGACGCAGGCGGCGCCGGCTCGGAGACCGAGGTCGCCGAGCGTGTCGCAGCGCGAGCGGCCACCCTGCCGCGCGGCGAGTGGGTGGGCGGGCGCGGCTGGGACCACAACCGATGGCCCGGACGCGAATGGCCCACGAAGGCCTCGCTCGATCGTGCCGCGCCCCACCATCCCGTGTCGCTCAACCGCATCGACGGCCACGCGACGTGGGCGAACTCGGCCGCGCTCGCCGCCGTTGGCATCGACGCTGCGACCAAGGATCCGAGCGGTGGGCTGATCATGAAGGACGCGCGGGGCGAGCCGACGGGCGTGCTGATCGACACGGCCCAGCACCTGCTCCAGCGCGCCGAGCCCCGGCCTTCAGACGAGCGCTTCGATCAGGCCGTGCGAGAGGCGATCGCCGAGTGCCTTGCCGCGGGGCTCACGGGCATCCATGAGATGGGCGCCGAGCTCTACGCGCTCACTGCGTATCGCCGGCTCGTCGAGCGCGGCCAGTTCCCGTTCCGGAACTACGCCGCGGTGGCCGCGCGCTCGGCGTCGACCTGGGCGCACTACCGCGAGCGGGGCCCCGAGACGCTCGGCGACGGCCGCGTGGTGATCGGCGCGCTCAAGCTGATGATCGACGGCGCGCTCGGCTCGCGCGGCGCCGCGCTGCACGAGCCCTACTGCGACGATCCCGGCAACACCGGGCTCGTCCTGATCCCACCCGAGGAGATCGCGCGGCTCACCCTCGAGGGCGCAGAACGCGGATTCCAAATCTGCGTCCACGCCATCGGCGACCGCGCGAACACGCTCACGCTCGACGCGCTCGAGCAGACGCTGGCCCGCGCGCCCCGACGCGACCATCGCTTTCGCGTCGAGCATGCGCAGATCCTGACCGAGCGCGATATCCCGCGCTTCCGGCAGCTCGGCGCCCTGCCGAGCATGCAGGCGACCCACTGCACCTCCGACATGGAATGGGCCGCCGAGCGCCTGGGTCCGGACCGGCTCCGCGGCGCCTACGCGTGGCGCTCACTGCTGGACACGGGGGTCGTCATCGCCGGTGGCTCCGACTTTCCCGTCGAGAGCCCGAGCCCGTTCCACGGCATCTACGCCGCGGTCGCCCGGCGACCGCTGAGCGGCGAGCATCGCGAGTGGCAACCCGAGCAGCGGATGACGCGTGCCGAGGCCGTACGCTCGTTCACGACCTGGAACGCCTACGCCTCACGCCAGGAGCACGATCTCGGCTCCCTCGCCATCGGCAAGCTCGCCGACCTCGTCGCGATTTCCGATGACGTGTTCACCTGCCCAGAAGCCCGCATCCCGTACATCACACCCGTCTTGACGCTCGTCGGCGGCGAGATCGTCTTCCGTAGCTCGCCAGCGTAGTCGTCGGCCGGGTGGGCGGGGTGTGGGAGGGGGCGCCGGGACCCGTTCCCGTCACGTGATAGCGGGAGTGGAGCGCCGGGATGGAGCCCAGCCGCCCGGGGGCAGCGGACGCGTGCCGCGTGGTAGCCGGCGCCCCCTCCCACACCCCGCCCACCCGGCCGACGGCAAACCGCATGGTGGGGTCAGAGGTGGAGAACGATGATGCCGACGATCGTGGTGGCGGCGCCGAGGAGCGCGGGGTAAGTCAGCCGCTCGTTCAGGAAGATGAACGCGAGCGGGATCCCGAACATCGGCGCGGTCGCCGACAGCACCGACGCCACGGTGACACCGGCATACTTCACGCCCGCCACGAACGTGACCGAGCTCACGGCGGTCAGCGCGCCCAGCACCGCCACGCGCACGCGGGCGCCTCGCGAGCTCCGCGCGAGATCGCGCGGCGCCGAGCGCGCCCACGGTGTGACCCAGAGCAGCGCAGCGGCGAGCGGTAAGCGGATCGCCTGGGCGGTCACCGGGGTCATCTCGGCGAGCGGCGGTTTGACGAGCACCGTCGAGACCGCCCACGCCACCGAGGCGAGCGTCGCGGTGCCGACGCCGAACCAGAAGCGCTCTTCGGGCGCGTGCCCGGCCCACGGCGCCAGGATCAGCGTGACCCCGGTCAGCGTCAGGATCGTGCCGCCGACGATCGGCAGGGTGAGCGGCTCGTCGAGGAACACGGCGGCGATGGCGGCCGCGCCGATCGGATAGGTCGTCGAGATCGTCATCGCCCGGCCGAGCCCGAGCGCGCGGGTGCTCTCGAAGAACACCGTGTCGCCGATCGCGATGGCGACCACGATCGAGAGCGAGAGCAGGACCCAGGCGCCGACGGACGCCCCCGTGAACGCGCCGGCGCCCGCGGTCGCGAGCACCCAGACGACGAGGATCGTCCCGCCGATCGTGGAGCGGATCGCGTTGACCGCCACCGAACCCATGCCGGGCATGAGCGAGCGCGCCAGGATACTCGTGACCGCCCACATCAGCGCCGAACCGAGCGACGCGAGCGCGCCCAGGGTGGTGTCGGCGATCAGCGCCTCACTGGCTCGTGAGCTGGATGAACGCCGGCCGTGAATCTCACGGCCAGCGTCTCGTCTCGACAACTCACGGGTGACACGGCGATGATCATACACCGTGAAGCTTCTGGTCTACGCCGCGGCCCTCGGCGCCGGCGGATTCGTGCTGCTGAGCCTCGTGAGCTTCTGGCTCGCGGTGCGCCCGCCTCGCATCGCGATCCCGCTCCATCCCGACGAGTTCCGGCTGACCGTCGAAAACGTCACGATCGCGTCCGACGACGGCGTGAAGCTGGCCGCGTGGCTCCTGCCTCGCGCCGGCGCTCCGGCGGTCGTGCTGCTCCACGGCTATCCGGCCGAGAAGGCCGACTTGCTGCCCATGGCCGCGGCGCTGGCTCCACGCTTCACGGTGCTCCTGCTCGACCAGCGGTATTTCGGCGCGAGCGGCGGGCGCGCGACCACGCTCGGCTTCCGGGAGCGCGCTGACTTGGCGAGGGCGATCGACTTCCTCGCGGCGCGCGGATTCGGACCGGTCGGCGTCTTCGGCTTCTCGTTCGGGGGCGCGGTGGCGCTCCTGACCGCCACCGAGGATCCGCGGATCCGCGCAGTGGCCGCCTACGCGCCGTTCGCGGATCTGACATCGCTCGCCTACGAGCTCTATGGATGGCTCGGTCCACTGAAGTATCCGTTCGTCCTGCTGCTGCGCGCCTGGTCGCGCCTGTTCCTCGGCCATGACGTCACGACGCTCTCGCCCGAGCGCGCCGCCGCTGCGCTGACGATCCCCGTGCTCCTGATCGCGAGCCGTCAGGACGAGCAGATCCCGTTTTCCCACGCCGAGCGGCTGCAGCAGGCACTCCGCAACACGCGGACCGAGGTGGTGTTCACGGACCGCGGCCGCCACGGCGAGATGCCCGACGGGTTGGCGGCACGCCTCGCGGAGTTTTTCCTGCTATACCTGAGGTGACATGGACCACGCCTACGCCGAAATCAACGGTGTGCGTCTGCACTACGTGACCCAAGGCCGGGGACCGCTCATCGTGTTCGTCCACGGCTTCCCCGAGTTCTGGTACGCGTGGCGCAACCAGCTGCACGAGTTCGGGCGCGACCATCAGGCCGTGGCGCCCGACATGCGCGGCTACAATCTCTCCGCCAAGCCGGCCGACGTCGGCCAGTACCGCGTCGCACACATGGTCGAGGACCTGCGCGGGCTCGCCGACCATCTCGGGCGCGAGCGCTTCGTGCTCGTCGGCCACGACTGGGGCGGCGTCGTCGCGTGGGCCTTCGCGATCGCGCATCCCCAGCGCCTGATGAAGCTCGTCATCGTCAACGCGCCCCACCCGGCGATCTTCGAGCGCGAGATTCGCCAGAATCCCGCGCAGCAGAGCGCCAGCCGCTACATGCTGGTCTTCCGGAGCCCGGAGGCCGAGGCGATCCTGGCCGCGAACGACCACGCGCGGCTCGTCGAGATGTTCGAGCGCGAGCTCGGCCCGCGTTTCACCGGCGCCGACCGCGCCGCGTACCGTGAGGCGTGGTCGCAGCCGGGCGCGCTGACCGGCGGGCTCAACTACTATCGAGCCGCCGGCGTCGGCCCGCCCTCGGGTGAAGGCGCTCCCGCGAAGAGCTTCGGCGCCGACCCGTCGCGCCTGATCGTCGGGGTGCCGACCCTCGTGATCTGGGGCGAGCGCGACCGCGCCTTGCTCACGGGAAATCTCGACGGGCTCGAGACGTTCGTCCCCGATCTCACGATTCGGCGCGTGCCCGAGGGCTCGCACTGGGTCATCCACGAGGCGCCCGAGCTGGTCAACGGCTACATCCGCGAGTTTCTGGCCGGCACGGCGGCGCGATGATCATCGGCGTTCCACGCGAGATCAAGCCGGGCGAGCAGCGTGTCGCGCTGACGCCGGCCGGGGCGCGCGCCATCGCCGAGGCCGGCCACAACGTGCTGGTCGAGCACGACGCCGGCGCCGGCAGCGGCATCCGCGACGACGAGTACTCGGCCGTCGGCGCCGAGCTGATCACGGTGGACGACGTCTGGCGGCGCGCCGACCTCGTCCTGAAGGTGAAGGAGCCGCTCGATCCCGAGTGCGCGCGCCTGCGGCCGGGCCAGGTCCTCTTCACGTATCTCCATCTGGCGCCGGCGCCCGAGCTGACACGCGCGCTGCGCGGCACCGGGGCGATCGCGATCGCGTACGAGACCGTCCAGCGCCCTGACGGAAGCCTGCCGCTGCTCACGCCGATGAGCGAGGTGGCCGGCCGGCTGTCGGTCCAGGAGGGCGCGTTCTATCTCGGCCGCGCCCACGGCGGCCGCGGAATACTATTGTCCGGCGTGCCCGGCGTCCCGCCCGGGAACGTCGTGATCCTCGGCGCCGGCATCGCCGGGCTCAGCGCCACGAAGACCGCGGTCGGCCTCGGCGCCGACGTCTCGGTGCTCGACGTGAACCTCGACCGGCTGCGGCTCGTCGACGATCTGTTCCGGGGCCAGGTCGTCACGCTCATGTCGAACAGCTTCAACATCGATCAGGTCGTGCGACGGGCCGACCTGCTCGTCGGCGCCGTGCTCGTCGCGGGCGCGCGGGCGCCGGTGGTGGTGAGCAAGGAGATGGTCGCGCAGATGAAAGACGGCTCCGTGATCGTGGACATCGCCGTCGACCAGGGCGGCTGTATCGCGACGATCCATCCGACCACGCTGCTCGATCCCGTCTACGTCGTGAGCGGCGTCGTCCACTACGGCGTCGCCAACATGCCGGCCCTCGTCCCGCGCACCTCGACGTTCGCGCTCACGAACGCCACCCTGCCCTACGCGCTCGAGCTGGCGAATCGCGGGCTGAAGGCCGCCGTGCGCGGCAACCCGGCGCTGGCCCGGGGCGTCAACGTCTGGAGCGGGAAGGTCGTGCACCCGGCGGTCGCCGCGGCGATCGGCGAGAGGGCCACGCCACTCGAGGCGCTCCTGCAGTGAAGGTCCCCGTCGGAACGTCGGGCTACAACTACCCGGAGTGGAAGGGGACGTTCTATCCCAAGGACCTGCCGGCGTCGAAGATGCTCCCGTACTACGTCGAGCGCTTCACCACCGTCGAGATCAACAACACGTTCTATCGGATGCCGAACGCCAAGACCGTCACCGGGTGGGGCGCCGCGGCGCCCGCCGGGTTCACCTTCGTCCTGAAGGCGCCGCAGAAGATCACCCACTTCTCCCGGCTGCGGGACGTCGATCAGCCCCTCGGCTTCTTCTGCGAGACGGCGCAGACGCTCGGCGACAAGCTCGGCCCGCTGTTCTTCCAGCTCCCGCCCAATTTCAAGAAGGCCACCGACCGGCTCGCCGACGTGCTGGCGAAGCTGCCGCCCGCGCTGCGCGTCGCCTTCGAGTTCCGCCACGAGAGCTGGTTCGACGACGAGGTCTACGCGCTGCTGCGCAAGCGCAACGCCGCGCTCTGCATCGCCGCCGCCGAGGAAGGCGTCACGCCGGCGGTCGCCACCGCCGACTTCGGCTACCTCCGGCTACGCGAGGTCGAGTACAGCGACGAGGATCTGCAGCGCTGGCTCCAGACGATCCGGGATATCGGCGCGGGCTGGCGCGACGCGTTCGTGTTCTTCAAGCACGAGGATTCGGGCACCGGCCCCGCGCTGGCTCGCCGGTTCCTGGAGATCGCGTGAGCCTCAACCCCGCACTCTGGTTGCCCACGACGGCGGACGAAATCCGCGCGCGTGGCTGGGACGCGCCCGATGTGGTATTCGTGACGGGCGACGCCTACGTGGACCATCCCTCCTTTGCGATGGCCGTCCTCTCGCGCGTCCTCGAGTCGCACGGATTCCGCGTCGCCATCCTGCCGCAACCCGACTGGCGGAGCGCCGCGGCGTGGCGCGCGCTCGGGCGGCCCCGGCTCTGCTATGCCGTCTCGGCCGGCAACATGGACTCGATGATCAACCACTACACGGCGAACAAGAAGCGCCGCAACGACGACGCGTACTCGCCGGGCGGGAGGATCGGGCTGCGTCCGGATCGTCCGACGCCCGCGTACGCGCAACGGTGCCGCGAGGCGTTCCCGGGCGTGCCCGTGGTGATCGGCGGCATCGAGGCCTCGCTCCGGCGCATTGCGCACTTCGACTACTGGTCGGAGCGCGTGCGGCCGTCGATGCTGGCGGCGAGCAAGGCGGACCTGCTCGCGTTCGGCAAGGGCGAGGCGACGATCGTCGACATCGCGCGCCGCCTCGCCGCCGGACAGCCGGTGACGGCGCTGCGCGACCTGCGCGGCGTGGCGTACCTGCTCGGCGCCCAGGAGGCGCTGCCGGCCTGGTCCGGCCAGACGCTGGCGCTGCCGTCCCTGGACGACGTGACGCGTGACCCGATGGCCTTCGCGCGGATGACCCGCACGTTCCACCACGAGACGAACCCGTTCAACGCGAAGCGGCTGACGCAGGCCCACGGCGACCGCACGCTCGTGCTCAACCCGCCGTGCCTGCCGATCGGCGAGGCGGCGATGGACGCGATCTACGACCTGCCGTACACGCGCCGGCCGCACCCGCGCTACGCGGAGCCGATTCCCGCCCACACGATGATCAAGGACTCCGTGCAGATCATGCGAGGCTGCTTCGGAGGCTGCACCTTCTGCTCCATCACGATGCACGAGGGCCGCGTCATCCAGAGCCGGAGCCCCCGCTCGATCCTCGCCGAGGTGAAGACGATCGCCGCCGAGCCCGCCTTCAAGGGCACGATCAGCGACCTCGGCGGTCCCACCGCGAACATGTACCAGATGCGCTGTACCCGACCCGAGGTCGAGGCGGTGTGCAAGCGACTCTCCTGCATCCACCCGACGATCTGCAAGCTGCTCGGGACGAGCCACGCGCCGACGATCGAGCTGATGCGCGGGGCCCGGGCCATCCCCGGGGTCAAGCGCGTCCACATCGCCTCGGGCATCCGCATGGACCTCGCCAACCTCGACGACGCGTACGTCGACGAGCTGGCGACCCATCACGTCGGCGGCCATCTGAAGGTCGCGCCCGAGCACCAGTCCGACCGTGTCCTCGCGCTGATGAAGAAGCCGAGCCACCGCGAGTTCGAGACGTTCGCGGGGAAGTTCCGCCGCGCGAGCGAACGGGCGGGCAAGGAGCAATACCTCGTTCCCTACTTCATCGCGAGCCATCCCGGCTGTGGCGTGCAGGACATGATCGAGCTGGCCGTCTTTCTGAAGAAGCACGGCTACCGCCCGCGGCAGGTGCAGGACTTCATCCCGGCGCCGATGGACATCGCGACGTGCATCTACCACACCGGGATCGATCCGCTGACCATGGCGCCCGTCGACACCGTCAAGAAGCTGCGTGACCGGCAGACGCAGCGCGCCCTGATGCAGTTCTTCGAGCCCCGGAATTGGTTCGTCGTCCACAAGGCGCTCGTGGACGCCGGCCGGCGCGACCTCATCGGCAGCGCGAAGCACTGCCTCATTGCCGCCACGCCCCCGCCCGAGGCGATCGCGGCGAAGCGCCGGGAAGCCACGGAGGCGACCCACGTCCACGCCGAAGACGCGGGGACGCAGCCGACGATCGGCTACCGGCCCGGCCGGAAGGGCGCGAGGCGGCGTTGAGGGCGCTACTCGAGCGAGCGGCGCAGGTCGTCTAGCGTCGCCAGGAACGCGTCGAGCACTGGCGTCCGTGGCTTGTCGCGACGGAGCACGATCCCGATCTGGCGGAACAGCGGCGGATCGAGGCGCACCGCGGCGAGCTTGCGGGCGCGCACCTCGGCCTTCGCCGCGAACCACGAGGTCACCGACAGCCCGAGCCCCGCTTCCACCAGCTTCTTGATCGCTTCGGTGTTGCCGAGCTCCATCGGCAGCGCCGGTGAGGCGCCGCCGCGCTGGAACCAGCCGTCGATCAAGCCCCTGAGCGTGGCGCCGTCCTCGAACAAGATCAACGTCTCGCGCGCCAGCTCGGCGGCCTTCACGCGCCGTCCGCGCGGCCAGCGGCGGTCGGGCGGGCCGATCGCCACCAGCTCGTCGCGGTAGAGCGAGGTCACCGCCAGCTCGCGCTCGCGGACCGGCAGGCTGATGATTCCCACGTCGAGCTCGTTCGCCACGACCGCCCGCGCGATCTCCGGCGCGTTGCCGGTGACGACGACGAGCTCGGTCTGCGGGTAGCGCGCGCGGAACCGGTGAAGCGCCGACGGGAGCAAGTAAATGCTGATCGAGGCGCTGGTGCCCAGGCGGATCCGCCCGGCGACGATCCCCCGGAGCTGCTGGACGAGCTGGACGCCGTTCTCCAGCTCCCGCAGCGCGCGCCCGGCGTGGGTCAGCAAGACCTCGCCCGCCTTCGTCGTGTAGGCGCGCTTGCCCACGCGCTCGAGCAGCGGCAGCCCGAGCACCCGCTCGAGCTGGCGTACCTGCATGCTCACGGCCGGCTGCGTGAGCCGCAGCTCGCGCGCCGCACGCGAGAAGCTGCCGTGGCGCGCGACCGCCTGGAGGGCGACGAGGTGGGCGAGCTGGAGGGTCATGGTGACGCCAAAAAATATCTGATCGTAACGATCATAACAATTGATTTCTCTGATGATCCGACCCGGGGCATGATGCGCGCCATGGACATCAACCCCTACGCGCTCGAGACCATGGCGCGGGATCCAATCGCCCAGGCCCGCGCCGACGCGGCCCGCCACCGGCTGCTGCGGAGCTGGCTTCGTTGTAGCGGGTGCGTCGCCGGCCGGCTTGGACCGAGGGTGGCCTGAGACAGATGCTCGTGGCTCCGACACGCCCGAACACCCGGGTCGGAGCGATGCGCGCGGCTCCGACACGCCCGAACACCGGGGTCGGAGCGGCCCACGTGGCTCCGACACGCCCGAACACCGGGGTCGGAGCGACGCGCGTGGCTCCGACACGCCCGAACACCCGGGTCGGAGCGGCCCACGTGGCTCCGGTCGGCGCCGGCATCCGTCACGACCACTAGACGTCACTCTTCGCGACGCGTCCGCGTCCGACCTCGACCAGATTGCCGCGATCTGGAATCACGAAGTTCTCTGGACCGACGCGACGACTGACACCGAGCCCCGGGACGCGGCCGCGCAGCGTGAGTGGCTCGCGCGTCATCCGGAGCCTTACCCCGTCGTCGTCGCGGTCGCCGGCCCGGACGTCGTCGCGTACGGCTCGCTGTCGCCCTACCGGCCGAGGCCCGCGTTCGCGCACACGGTGGAGGACTCCGTCTACGTCGAGGGCGGCCACCGCGGCGCGGGCCTCGGCCGCCTGATCCTCGCCGAGCTTGTGCGGCGCGCCGTCGTGGCCGGCCACCACTCGATCATGGCGCGCATCACATCGCGAAACACCGCGTCGCTCCGGCTGCACCAGCGGCACGGGTTCCGCACGGTCGGTGTCGAGCGCCAGACCGCATTCAAGCTCGGCCGCTGGCACGACGTGACCATCATGCAGCGTCGCCTCGACGCTCGCGGGAGGACCGCCAATGCCGACTGAGACTCTGGATCGGATCATGAAAATCGCGGAGCGGCCGCCGATCGTGATGGTGAAGGGCGCGGGGTCGTGGCTCTGGGACCGCGCCGGCACGCGCTATCTGGATTTCGTCCAGGGCTGGGCGGTGAACTGTCTCGGCCACTCGCCGCGCGTCGTGCTCGACGCGCTGGCCGCGCAGGGCGCACAGCTGATGAACTGCAGCCCCGCCTACTACAACGAGCCCATGGCAAAACTCGCGACGCGCCTGGCGGAGGCCTCCGGGCTCGACCAGGTGTTTCTCTGCAACAGCGGCGCGGAGGCGAACGAGGGCGCCAAGCCAGGCTGGGGCACGCTGTTCGAGCCGAAAGTCCCGGGGTTCCGCAGGGTCCCGCTCGGCGATCTCGCCGCGGTCGCGCGCGCCATCGACGAGCGGACGGTCGCGGTGATGCTCGAGCCGATCCAGGGCGAGGCCGGTGTCTTCGAGGCCGGCGACGACTTCCTGCGCGAGTTACGTGCGCTCACGCGCAGCCACGACATGCTGCTGATCCTCGACGAGATCCAGACCGGCATCGGCCGCACCGGGCGGCTCTTCGGCTACCAGCACGCGGGGATCGATCCCGACATCATGACGCTCGGCAAAGGGCTGGGCGCGGGCGTCCCGCTCGCCGCGCTCCTGGCCTCCGCCGGCGCGAGCTGCTTCGAGCACGGCGACCAGGGCGGCACCTTCAACGGCAACCCGCTCATGGCGGCCGTCGGCTGCGCGGTCATGGAGGCGGTCGATCGCAAGGAGTTCCTCGAGACCGTGGCCGCGAACGGCTCGTATCTGGCCGAGCGGCTGCGGGCGCTCTCGGCGAACCTCGGTCACGGCGAGGTGCGTGGCCGTGGCCTGTTGCTGGCGCTCGAGCTGCGCGGCCTGGACGCAAAGAGGGTCGCGTCGACTGCGCTCGACCACGGGCTGCTCATCAACGCGCCGCGCCCCGACTCGCTACGCTTCATGCCGGCCCTGAACGTGTCGCTCGACGAGATCGATCAGATGATGGCGCTGCTCCGCGCGAGCCTTGCCTGGCGCTGACGGTCGTGGCGATCCGCGAAGACGCCGCACCGCCGCCAGCCGACGAGCGCCTGCGGCGTCTGTCTCTGACGCTCGACGAGCTCGCGGCGACCGTGTGCGAGCACGACGACGGCGCGCTGGGGCGCCGGCCCGACGCCCGCAACTGGTCCGCGACGGAGATCGTTTGCCACCTCCGTGACGTGGAGGAGCTCTTTCTCATGCGGTTCATGACGATGCTCGCCATGGACGAGCCGAAGATCCTCGCGTTCAGCGCGGCACCGGCCGACCTGGAGGCGTGGGGGATCGGCGGCGGGATCGGGCACCCGCTCGATCCCGACCGGTGGGCCGAGGAGCGCCAGTACGGTCGCAACGACCCGCGCGAGGCGCTCGCGGCGTTCGCCAGGCGTCGCGGCGAGACGCTGGCGTTGCTGGAGCGCCTCGGCCCTGCCGAGTGGCAGCGCGGAGGTCTCCACCCGACGCGAGGCCGGATCACGATCGCGGAGTACGCGGTGGCGCTGGCCGCCCACGACGCCAACCACCTCGCCCAGCTCCACCGAGCGCTCGTCGGCCGCGCCTGAAGCGTTCAGCGAGTCTTCGCTGCGCGGTGCTCCAGGCGCTTGAGTGTGGCCGTGACGTCGATCGCGCCCGACAGGACCGGCGCCAGCGGATCGCCGACCCTTTCGAAGCGCGCGGGGGCGGTCTTGATCGTGAACCGCGCGGGATCGAGGCGCGCGGTGACTTCCTCCCAGCGCAGCGGGCACGCCACCGGCGCGCCGGGCAGCGGGCGCACCGAGAACGGCGCGACGATCGTCTGGCCGTGGCCGTTCTGGCCCCAGTCGATGTAGACCTTGCCGCCCCGCGCGCGCAGCGGGCGGGCGACCGTCGAGATCGCGGGCTCCTCCTCGACGCCGATCGTGGCGAGCAGCCGCGCGAAGGTGCGCGTCACCTCGTAGTCGTAGCGGGCACCGAGCGGGAGGACGATGTGGAGCCCGGTCGCGCCGGAGGTCTTGACGTAGCTCGGCAGCTCCAGCTCGTCGAGCACGCCGTGGAGCGTGCGCGCCACCTTGACCACATCGGTGAACGGCGCGCCCTTGGGATCGAGGTCGAGCACGAGCCAGTCGGGCCGATCGAGCGTGGGCAGATGCGAGCTCCAGAGGTGGAGCGGGATCGTCCCCATGTTCACGACGTAGCGCAGGCTCTCGCGATCGTTCACGATGAAGTAGTCGATGTCGCGGTCCGCGTCGTCGGCATGGATCCGCTCGGTCCGGATCCACGACGGCACCCACTCGGGCGCGTCCTTCTGGAAGAACGACTTCCCCTTGATCCCATCGGGAAACCGCGTGAGCACCAGCGGCCGATCCCGCAAATACGGCAGCAACCACGGCGCCACCGCATCGTAATACTCGATCAAATCCGTCTTGCTATACCCCTCGTCCGGCCAAAACACCTTCCTCGGATTCGTGATCACCACCTTCTTCTCTTCCACCGGAACCGCCGACGAGGACGAAGACGAGTTGCGCGATGCTCGCGCGCCACTCCCGGCCCGCCCGCGCCGCCGCGGCGCGACGGCATCGCCAGAGGACGGCGTATCGTCAGCTCGCGGGTGACCGCGAGGGGGCGAGACGGAGGAGGCGGGGGCGGAGGGGGTCGACGGGACCCGTTCCCGTGAACCGTCGTCGGACCCCCCGCGCCCAGATGGAGCCCAGCCGCGACCGGGCAGCGCACGCGCGCCGCGTGGTCCCGCGATCCCCTCCGCCCCCGCCTCCTCCGTCTCGCCCCCTCGCGCCTCCACCGGAACCTCACGCACGCACTCCTCGGGACGCTTGTCCTCGCGCAACCCGAGAAAAGCAGGGTGCCGGATCCCGCCATCGCGCGTCCACTCGGTGAAGCGAACTTCGCAGACGAGCCGAGGCTCGACCCAGTGATGACCGCGCCCGGCGGGCGTTCCGGAGGCGAACGGCGGCGTCGCGCGATCCAGCGGACCCAGCTTTTCCCACACGCGGTCGAGCGTCGCGTCGTCGAAGCCCGTGCCGACCTTCGACACGTAGACGAGCCCGCCCTGATCGTAGAGACCGAGGTGCAGAGCGCCGAAGCGAGCGCGCGAGCCCTGGGGCTCGGTGTAGCCGCCGATGACGAACTCTTGCCGGAGCTGGCACTTGATCTTGAGCCAGTCCCGCGAGCGCTTCGCGACGTACGCGCTGCCGAGCTTCTTGGCGACGATGCCCTCGAGACGCTGCTCGCACGCCGCGTCGAGGAATTCGATGCCGTGGCCGACCACGTGATCGCCGTAGTGGACGAACCCCCGTGGGGGCAGCAGGAGCTTCAGACACTCCTTGCGCGCCTCGAGCGGCAGCCGGCGCACGTCGCGCCCATCGAGCGCGAGCACGTCGAACACGACGGCGCTGACCGGCACGGCGCCGCGCGCGTGCTCGACGTCGGCGGGGCGCGTCAGGCCCATGCGCGCCTGCAGGAGCTGGAAGCTCGCGCGGCCCGTCTCGTCGAGCGCCACGACCTCGGCGTCGAGGCAGAATCGGTCGAGCGGCAACGCGCGGAGAGCCGCCGTCACCTCGGGATAGCGTCCCGCGAAGTCCTGACCACTCCGCCCACGCAGCTCGACGCGGTCGTTCTCGCGCCAGGCCAGCACGCGGACGCCGTCGTACTTGATCTCGAAAAGCCAGCCGGGATTCGAGAACGGCTCCTCGCCGAGCGTCGCCAGCATGAAGAGCTCGCCGCGCGGCGTCACCTCCGCGCGCGGCGCCCCGAGCTCGACCAGCCGCTTGCGCAGCGTGTCCAGGCGCCCCGCGCCGTCGCGCAGCTCCTCGATCGTGAGCCCCGAGAGCACCGACTCCGGGAAGCGCTCGACCGGCTCGATCTCGCTCGCGAACTCGTCCGATTTCTTGAGCAGCAGCCAGTCCTTGTCCTTGCCGCTCATGCGCGCCAGTGTCCACCGCCCGCGCAGCTTGAACCCGAACAGCTCGAACTCGAGCTTCCCCCGCTCGATCTGCTCGCGCGCGGGCTCGGGTTTGGTGAGCTGGAAGCGGCCGGCATCCCACACCATCGATGGCCCCGCGCCGTAGTTACCCTCGGGGATCACACCCTCGAAGTCCGCGTACTCGAGCGGATGATCCTCGACGTGCACCGCCAGGCGCTTTTCGTGGGAGCGCATGGACGGTCCCTTCGGCACCGCCCAGCTCTTCAGCACGCCGTCGAGCTCCAGACGCAGGTCGTAGTGGAGCCGGCGCGCCGAGTGCTTGTGGACGACGAACCGGTTGCCCGCGCCGGCGCTGGGGCCGCCGAACGGTTCCGGCGTCTGCGCGGGATCGCGCTTGCGCCGGTACTCGTCGAGGCCGCGGCCTCTAGACACGGAGCGCCAGCACCACGGAGAGCGAGGCCATCAGGTTGTCCGCCGCGTGCGACGCGATCGACGGCAGGAGGCTGCCGGTCCGCTCGTATGCCCACGCCCACAGGAGACCGCTCCAGAAGACGGCGGCGAAGCCGAGCACGCCGTAGCCGTGGGCGATCGCGAAGATCCCGGCGCTCAGCAGCGCCGCGCCGGGCACGCCGAAGCGCCGGCGAAGGGTCGCGAACACGAGCCCGCGAAACACGATCTCCTCGAACACCGGCGTGAGGACGACCGTGTCGAGGACCGTCAGGCCGACCACGAGCGGCGGGCCCCACGCCAGATCGCGATCGAACCACTCCGTCCAGTGCGCGGTGAGCCCGACCCGCCGCCCCGCCAGGTCGATCGCGACGCCGCCGAGCTGCCCGAGCGACAGCACGGCGAGGAACACGAACAGGAGGCGGCGCATGCCGCCCGCCGCGGGCATCAGCCCGAGCCCCTCGGCGAAGGGCACCCCGGACGGTTCGAGCAGCCGCCGGCGGGCGAGCAGCAGCACCGGCAAGAACGCGGCGTTCGTCGCCACGCCGAGCGCCACCCGCGCGAACGGTCGATCGGATCCGGTGAACGTGAAGAAGTAGAGCGCGACGAGCGTGATGGCGCCGAGCGCGCCGCCGCGAATCAGGACCCCGGCGCCCACCCGTCCCCGCCAGGGCGGCGGGAGCACGACCGCGCCGATGCGCGCGAGCCTGTCGCCCCGCAGCACGAGCCGGACCAGGACCAGGCCCCCCGCCACGAGCAGGACCAGCTCCACCACGATCATCGCGCGCGAGCGGTTCAGCAGCGGCCTCGAGCGGGCGGCCTGCGACGCGTTCGCGCGATCCAGCAGTTCGGCGTCGCCGGGCCGCACCGCAAGGCGCACGGCGATGCGGTCCCTGAACCAGCCTGGCTCGAGCACCTCCGCGAGCGTCTCGTCGTCGAGGGTCGCGGCGTCCCCGGTGTCGAGCGATTCCGGAAGATAGGCGGCGGCGACGAGCCGTGCGAGCGCCGGCATGGGATCGGGGCGGCGCGCCCACTCGTCGACACGGCGCCGCACGCTCGCCGGCCGGCCGGATTCGCCTTCGAGGATCGCCAGGTGCAGGTCGACGGCCGGATCGAACGATGCGGCCGCCAGTTCTTCGTACCAGCCGAGCGCCTCGGCGACGTCGCTCGCGCGGTCGCTCAGCAGCAACCGATAGACGGCGCGCTCCCACGCCGGCCCGCGCTCGATGCCCTCGTCGAGGTCCATGGTCCGTCCCACGATCAGCGCGAGCGCGCGCTCGGGCTCCACCATCTCCTCGACGCGCGATCCGCCGTACTGGAGCCACGCCATGAACGCGAGGAACAGGACGAGCACGACGGCGGACAGGATGGTGAGAACCCCGACATGTTGCCTCTCGACCGGCGTCGGGACGCTATCCATGGGAGGGTCCATGCCTGCGGGCATCATAGAGAGCAACATGCTATCGTGCAAACCATGGCGCCGCACTCGATCGGCACGGGCACGATCTCCTTCGGCCTGGTCTCGATCCCGATCAGGCTGTACACCGCCGCGTCGTCGGGGAACGTGTCGTTCAACCTGCTGCACGCCAAGTGCGGCTCGCGCATCCGCCAGCAGACGTTCTGCCCGACGTGCAACGAGGTGGTCGACCGCGCGAGCCTCGTGCGCGGCTACGAGTTCGCCAAGGACCAGTACGTGCGCGTCAGCGACGACGAGCTGAAGTCGCTCGAGGGCGAGACCTCCAAGGTCCTCGACATCGCCGAGTTCGTGCCGCTCGCGTCGGTGGACCCGATCTACTTCGAGAAGACGTACTATCTCGGGCCCGACAAGGGCGGCGACAAGGCGTACCGGCTGCTGGCCGACGCGATGGAGAAGAACTCTCGCGTGGCGCTCGCCAAGTTCGTCATGCGCGGCAAGGAGAGCCTCGTCCTCATCCGGCCGGCCAAGAGCGGCCTCATGCTCCACACCATGTACTTCGCCGACGAAGTCCGCGACTTCGGCGAGATCGACCGCGGGCAGTCGGCGAAGATCAAGCCCGGCGAGCTCGAGCTGGCGCTCCAGCTCATCGACGGGCTCTCGAACGACGAGTTCAAGCCCGAGCAGTACCAGGACGAGTACCGCCAGCGTGTGCTCGGCGTGATCGACCAGAAGGTCGAGGGCAAGGAAGTCACCACCGTCGGCCCTCAAGTTCAACGCGCCCAGGTCATCGACCTGATGGACGCGCTGAAAGAGAGTCTCGCCAAGCGCGTCGCCTCCGGCGAGAAGCGGCCGTTGGCGAAGGCCAAGCGCGACGCCGCCCCGGCCCCGGCGGCCCCGAAGCGCGCCCAGGCCGCGAAGAAGTAGCTCGCCCTCCTTTTCTCCCCGCGCGAGTTAGAATGAATTCGAGTCTGCTGGCATGCCCAGGATCACACTCGAGCCGAGGTTTCAGGTCGAGTACCTGTCGGTGCTCGACAGCGACGGCAACCTCGACACCGCGCTCGAACCCAAGCTTTCCGAAAATGACCTGAAGGCGCTCTACCGCGCCATGCTGCTCGGCCGGCGGCTCGACGAGCGGATGGTGCGTCTGCAGCGGCAGGGACGGGTCGGCACGTTCGCGCCCATCAAGGGCCAGGAAGCCTCCCAGATCGGCAGTGCCTTCACCCTGCGGCCGAGCGACTGGATGGTGCCGTCGTTCCGGGAGACCGCCGCGATGGTCTGGCGCGGGTGGCCGATCGACAAGCTCCTGCACTTCTTCGCGGGCCGGCTCGAAGGCGGCCAGCCGGCGCCCGACCAGCACGACCTGCCGATCACGATCCCCGTCGCGACCCAGCTGCCCCACGCGGTGGGCCTCGCCTACGCGGTCCAGTACCGCGGCGACGACGCGGTGGTCATGGCGTACTTCGGCGACGGCGCGACCTCCGAGGGCGACTTCCACGAGGCGATGAACTTCGCCGGCGTGTGGCACGTCCCGGTGGTGTTCGTGTGCCAGAACAACCAGTGGGCGATCTCGGTGCCCCTCAAGAAGCAGACGCACTCGCGCACGATCGCCCAGAAAGCCCTCGCCTACGGCCTGCCGGGCCTCCAGGTGGACGGCAACGACGTGCTCGCCGTCTACGCGGCCGCGCGGGAGGCGGTGGACCGGGCGCGCGCCGGCGACGGCCCGACGCTGATCGAGTGCGTCACCTATCGGCTGGGCGTCCACACGACCGCCGACGACCCGACCAAGTACCGCGCCGAGGAAGAAGTGCGGATGTGGGAGCAGAAGGACCCGCTGACGCGCTTCCGGATCCACCTCGAGAAGCGCGATCTCCTCGAGACGGGGCTCGAGCAGCGCGTCGACGACGAGATCGCACAGGCGGTGCGCCGCTTCGAGGCCGCGCCGCCGGCCGATCCGCTCACGATGTTCGAGCACGCCTACGCGACGCCGCCGCCCGGGCTGCTGGCGCAGCGTGACGAGATGGCCGCGCGCGAGCACGCCGCCCCGGCGCTCGACGGCCAGCAGCCGCCGGCGCCGGTGGACGCAACGCCGATGCGGGGCCAGCGGCGGACACGGCGCTGACCATGGCCAAGCTGAACATGGTCAAGGCCCTCAACCTGGCGCTCCTGGAGGAGATGGAGCGCGACAACGACGTGCTCGTCCTCGGCGAGGACGTGGGCGTCGACGGCGGGGTCTTCCGCGTGACCGACGACCTGCAGCGGAAGTTCGGCTCGCAGCGCGTGATCGACAGCCCGCTCGCGGAGGCGGCCATCATCGGGACCGCCGTCGGGATGGCGCTCTACGGTCTCAAGCCGGTTTGCGAGATCCAGTTCTCCGGCTTCGCGTTCCAGTGCTTCCACCAGATCGAGAACCACTGCGCCCGCTACCGCATGCGCTCCCAGGGACGGTTCCACATCCCGATGGTGATTCGCATGCCGTACGGGGGCGGCGTGCGGGCCCTCGAGCACCACTCGGAGTCGGAGGAGCAGTTTTACGCCCACATCCCCGGGCTGAAGATGGTCATCCCCTCAGGACCGCGCACCGCGCGCGGCCTCCTCGCCGCCGCGATCCGCGACCCCGACCCGGTGATCTTCTTCGAGGCCAAGGCGCTCTATCACGCCGCCAAGGAAGACGTGCCGGACGAGAGCGAGGCGCTGCCGATCGGCCGTGCGCAGATCGCGCGCGAGGGCGACGCCCTCACGCTGGTCGCCTACGGCGCCATGCTCCGGGTGGCGCTCGAGGCCGCCGATATCCTACGGATCGAGGACGGCGCGCGCGTCGAGGTGATCGACCTGCTCACGATCTCGCCACTCGACCGCGACGCGCTCGTGACGTCGGTCAAGAAGACTGGACGCGCGGTCGTCGTACACGAGGCGCCGCGGAGCTTCGGGCCCGGCGCCGAGATCGCGGCCTCGATCATGGACGGCGCGTTCCTCTCGCTCGAAGCGCCGATCCGCCGCGTGACCGCCCACGACGTCCCGTTCGTCGGCTTCGCCCGCGAGAAGGCGAACGTGCCCGACGTCCCGCGCGTCGTCGCCGCCGTCCGCGAAACCCTCGCGTTCTGAGGCGCGCCCGCCCATGCCCCGCCCGTTCGCGCTGCCCGATCTCGGCGAGGGACTGACCGAGGCCGAGATCGTCAAGGTGCTGGTCGGCGAGGGCGACGTCGTCGCCGAGGACGCGCCTTTGCTCGAGGTCGAGACCGACAAAGCCACCGTCGAGATTCCTTCCCCGTTCGCTGGTCGCGTCGCTCGCGTTCACATCCAGCCCGGCCAGACCGTCAAAGTCGGGGAGGTGCTCGTCACTTTCGACGACTCGTCGGCGGTGGGGGCGGGGCACGGAGGTGGGGGGAGGGGTCGCGGGGCTTCGGAACCCCACTCGCCCCGGACCCCTCCCCCCGCCCCCTCGCCCCTGCCCCGCCGGCAGCCCGCGACGGTCGCGAATGTGAGCGAGCAGCCGCTCGCGCATGCGGCTGGCGGTTCGGAGCGTGCCGCCGCATCCGCGCCGGCGATGGCGACGGGTACTGGCGTTGGCGTGGGGCCGGTGCCGGCGACGCCGGCGACTCGACGGCTTGCGCGCGAGCTTGGGGTTGAGTTGCGTGCGGTTCGGGCGACAGGTCGCTCCGGCCCAGCGGGGCCAGGCTGTCGCTGAGCCGGGCGCCGCCGCCCCGACGCGCGGCGGCGCAGCCGCGGAGCGAGCGCAGGTCGCGAAGCCGCTGGCGCCGATTGGCGCTGAGGCGCCGCCGTTGCCGCGGTTCGAGCAGTGGGGGCCGGTGCAGCGGCAGCCGCTGTCGCATCTGCGGCGCACGATCGCGGAGCGCATGGCGCTCTCGGCGACGCTGATCCCGCACGTGACGCATTTCGATCGCGCCGACGTCACCGAGCTCGACGCGATCATCCGCCGCTCGGTGGAGCCCGCGCGAGAGCGCGGCCTCGTGCTCACGCTGACGAGTTTTCTGCTGAAGGCAGCCGCGCTGGCGCTCAAGGAGCACCCGCAGTTCAACGCGAGCCTGGACGGCGCGGCCGGCGAGCTGATCCTCAAGCGCTACTACCATCTGGGCGTCGCGGTGGCGACCGAGCGAGGATTGATCGTCCCGGTGATCCGCGACGTGGACCGGAAGCCGCTCGTGCAGCTCCAGCGCGAGCTCGCGACGCTCGCCCAGCGTGTCCGCGAGGGCAAGGCCACGCTCGACGATCTACGGGGCGGGACCTTCACCATCACCAACATCGGCGCGCTGGGTGGAACCGGCGCGATCCCGATCATCAACTACCCCGAAGCGGCCATTCTCGGCGTGGCGCGCGCCCGCGAAGAGCCCGTGGTGCTCGAGGGCCGGATCGTGCCGCGCACGCTCCTGCCGATCTCGCTCACGTTCGACCACCGCGTCGCCGACGGCGCCGACGGCGCGCGCTTCGCCGCGGCCATCGTGCGCCGGCTCGAGCGTCCGGAGCAGTTGCTCCTCGACTGGTGATCCGGCGATGGTGATGGGCGACCTCGTGATCGAGGTGGACGTGGCCGTGATCGGCGGCGGCCCCGGCGGCTATTCGGCGGCGTTCCGCTGCGCCGAGCTGGGGCTCGAGACGGTAGTCGTGGACGCCGGCAAGCGGCTCGGCGGCGCCTGCCTCTGGGAGGGCTGCATCCCGTCCAAGGCGCTGCTGCACGTCGCCGCGCTGATCGAGGACGCCACGCGCGCCCGCGAGATCGGCGTCGAGTTCGGCGAGCCGCACGTCTCGCTCGACCCGCTGCGCAAGTGGAAGGCCGAGCGAGTCGTGGGCCGGCTGGCGCGCGGCCTCGCGTCGGTCGCGAAGACCAAGGGCGTCGAGGTGATCGGCGGCCGCGCCGTGTTCGAGAGCTCGCGCGAGCTGCGCGTCGAGGGCGACGAGCCCCAGAAGATCCGCTTCAAGCACGCGATCGTGGCGACCGGCTCGCTCCCGTCGCGCGTGCCCGGCCTCCCGCTCGAGTCCGATCGCATCATGGATTCCACCGCGGCGCTCGAGCTGCCGGATATTCCGGAGCGGTTGCTCGTGATCGGCGGCGGCTATATCGGTCTCGAGCTCGGTCAGGTCTACGCCTCGCTCGGCAGCGTGGTCACCGTCGCCGAGATGACCGACGGCCTGCTGCCGGGCCCGGACCGCGACCTGGTCCAGCCGCTCGCGCGGCGGTGCGAGAAGCTCTTCGCGAAGATCCGGCTCGGCACCACGGTGACGTCGCTCACGGAGCGGGGCTCGGCGGTCGAGGCCCGCTTCGGCGGCGACGCGGTCGAGGCGTTCGACCGCGTGCTGGTCGCGGTCGGACGCGCGCCGGTCAGCGCCGGCCTGGGGCTCGAGACGACCCGCGCCAGCGTCGACGCGCGCGGCGTCGTCGCGGTCGATGAGCGCTGTCGCACCGCGGATCCGGCGATCTACGCGGTCGGCGACGTCACCGGCGAGCCGATGCTCGCCCACCGCGCGATGCGCCAGGGCAAGGTGGCGGGCGAGGTGATCGCGGGCCGCCCGGCGGCGTTCGACAACGTCGTCGTCCCCGCGGTCGTCTTCACCGATCCCGAGGTCGCCTGGTGCGGGCTCACCGAATCGCAAGCGCAGCGCGACGGGCGCCGGGTCCAGGTCGCGCGCTTCGCGTGGGCGGCCTCGGGCCGCGCGGCGACCCTCGGTCGCAGCGACGGCGTGACGAAGCTCATCGCGGATCCGGACACGGGACGCCTCCTCGGCGCCGGGATCGTGGGGCCGGGCGCGGGAGAGCTGATCGCCGAAGCCGCCCTCGCGGTCGAGACCGCGCTCACCGTCGAAGACCTCGCGGCGACGATCCACACGCACCCCACCCTGTCCGAGACGTTGATGGAGGCCGCCGAAGCGCTCCTGCAGCGCTCGTGACGCCGCGCTGGGGGATCCTCGCGCTCGTCACGCTCGCCCACGGCCTGGGCGCCCTGACCGCGCTGGCCGCCGTCCCGCTCGTGCCGTTTCTCCTCGAGGAGATGGCGCTCTCCCGCGCGCAGGCCGGGCTCTTTCTGCCCGCGGTCTACCTGGGCGGCGTGCTGATGGCGCTGCCCGCCGGTTGGGTGACCGACCGTCTCGGGGTGAGCCTGACGCTCGGGGTTGGTCAGCTCCTCATCGGCGCCATGGTCGGCCTCGCCGCGACCACTCACGGGCTCCCCGCGCTCCTGGCGCTGCTGGTCCTCGGCGGCTTCGGCTTCAGCGCGCTGAATCCGGCGACGGGCAAGGCCGTGGTGGACTGGTTTCCGCCGCGCGAGCGCGGGCTCGCGATGGGCCTCAAGCAGACCGGCCTCACGCTCGGCGGCCTGGCGGCGGCGCTGGCGCTCCCGCCCATCGCCGTCCTGTGGAGCTGGCGTCACGCCCTGGCCCTGGCCGGCGTGCTCTCGGTCGCCTCCGCCGCGCTCGTCTCGATCTTCTACCGGCCGAGCCCGAGCGAGGCGACCCCGCGCGTGGTGGAGGCGCCGCAGCTCGCCGAGCTAGGGGTGTTTCTCCGCCGTCCGCCGATCCTCATCGTCTTCGGCTGCGGGCTGGCGCTCTCGATCGCCCAGTCGTCGCTGCTCGCGTACCTGGTGCTCTACACGAAAGAGACCTACGCCGTCTCCGCCGTGACCGCGGCGCGGTTCCTCGCCCTGGCCCAGCTCGGCGGAACGACCGGTCGCGTGCTCTGGGGGCTGGTCTCCGACCGCTCGTTCGGCGGCCGCCGCCGGCCCGGCGTCGTGGCCAGCGCGGTGATCGTGGCCGTCGCGTACGTGGCGCTGGCCCTCGGCAGCTCGCTACCGCTGTGGCTCGTGGCGGTCGTCGCGTTCGTCGCGGGGGCCGGCGCGCTCGGCTGGGTCGGGCTCTACTTCGCGCTGGTGGCCGAGATCGGCGGCGCTCGCCACGCCGGGACGCTCACCGGCGCCGCCACCGCCTGCTCGTGGAGCGGGACCATCGTGGGCCCCCTGCTCTTCGCCGCGCTCCTCGGCGCCACCTCTAGCTATGTCATCCCGTGGCTCGTGCTGAGCGTCATCGCGGCGGCGGTCGCCCTCACGCTGCCGCGGCTGGCGCCGCTGGTGCAGCGTGGCCGACACGCGGTTGTGGCAGACTGAGGCGGTGAGCACGATCCTCGTGACCGGATTCGAGCCTTTCGGCGCGCACGGCGCCAACCCGTCGGAGGGGCTCGCCAAAGCCGTCGACGGGCGGCGCATCGGCGATCACACCGTTCGCGGGGTCGTGCTGCCCGTCCATCACGCCGACGCCGCCGAGCGCCTGGCGCCCATCCTCGACGAGACGAGCCCGGCGGCGGTGCTACACCTCGGTCTCGCGGAGGGACGCGCCCGCGTCGCGCTCGAGCGTGTCGCCGTGAACGTCATGGACTACCCACTGCCGGACAACGCGGGCTATCGGGCGAGCGGCGAGCCGTGCGTGCCGCGCGGACCGGCAGCCTACTTCGCGACGCTTCCGCTCCCCACGATGCTGAAGGCACTCGTGGCCGAGGGTATCCCGTCGTACGTCTCGAGCACCGCGGGGACGTACCTCTGCAACCAGACGCTCTACTGGACACTCCACACGGTGAGCGGCTGGCCGCGGCGGCCCGCTGTCGGCTTCGTCCACGTCCCGCTGCTCCCCGCGATGGTCGCGACCTCAGGACTGGAGCTGCCGAGCATGGACTTCCCGCTCATGCTCCGCGCGGTCGAGACGATCCTGGGCGTGATCGCCGCCGACTCGTGAACGCCCCGCCGATCGCCGCGCTGCTGTTCGACCTCGACGACACGCTGCTCGACTACTCCGGCGGCGTCGACGGAAGCTGGGCCGGAGCGTGCCACGCGTGCTGCCCTCGCGCCGGCGTCGATCCCTCGGTACTCCTGGGCGCGCTCGCCGAAACCCGGCGGTGGTTCTGGGACGATGCCGAGCGCCATCGCCGGGAGCGCGTCAACATGCTCGGCGCCTGGCAGCACATCGTGGAGTTCGCGCTGGAGCGTCTGGGCTGCGCGGCACCGGACGGCTTCGCGGCGGCCGTCGCCCGTGACTTCGCCGCGCGCCGGCGCGAGGTGATGCGGCTGTTCCCCGACGCGCTCGACACGCTGGAGCACTTCCGGAAGCAAGGCGTGCCGCTGGGCCTGATCACCAACGGCGACGCCGGCCAGCAGCGTGACAAGATCGAGCGCCACGGGCTCGCGCGCTTCTTCGATACGATCCTGATCGAGGGGGAATTCGGGACGGGGAAGCCCGAGGAGATCGTGTACCGCCACGCGTTGCAGGCGCTCGGCGCCTCAGCGACGACGGCGTGGATGGTCGGCGATCACCTCGAGTGGGACGTGAGCGCGCCGCAGCGGCTCGGAGTACGAGGCGTGTGGATGGACCGCGAGGGGCACGGGCTGCCGTCGGGCAGCACCGTGCGCCCTCAGCGGATCATCCGCTCGCTCGACGAGCTGATCCCGCTCGAGCGGTGAGCCCGCCGCTTAGTGGCGGCCGTGCAAAATGTCGCACCAGCGCCGGTTGTCTTCGCCGCCGGCCTCGGCACTCCCCGAGAGGTACGCGGACGCGGTCACCACTTCGTCGTCGGCGCCTTCGCGCGTCGGAGAGTGGGATTCGCACCAGCGCACATCGAGGATTTCCAGGCTCGGGTCAGCGTCGGGCTCACAACCAGGACAATAGGCGCGGGCGACACACGGGGTGTCGGGAAGGTAATCCGTCACCGCCTGATGGCGAAAATCCTCATCGCCTTCCTTTCTCAATATAAAGGCGCACACCCCATATGCAAAATTTAAACCGCAATGCCATGTCCGGGATCTCACGGAGATGCGAGGCTAGGAATTTCAATCTGATGCGCCCGGTGGCCCATTTTGGACCGGCCCTGGCGGCGCTGGATCACTCCCCGATGGCGGTAATTCTTGCTCTGAGGCACCTCAGGTTGCCGAAAATGTCGGCAGGCCCTGGACGGCTTGTCATAGAGTGACCAGATCCGTGGTTTCGACAGCGACAGATCGTTTCGTCATCGAAGGTGGTCATCCGGTCGGCGGAACCGTGACGCCGAGCGGAAACAAGAACGAGGCGCTCCCGCTCCTCGCGGCGGCGGTCCTCTCGTCGGGCACCGTCGTGATCGAGAACGTCCCCAAGATCCGCGACGTCTCGACGCTGATCGAGATCCTCCGCGGCCTCAGCGTCCAGGTCGACTGGTCCGGCGACCACACCCTCGCCATCGACCCCTCGCGGCTCCACGGCTCCCGGCCCGACGCGGCGCTGGCCGCGGAGATCCGGGCGTCGTTCCTGCTCGCCGCGCCGCTCCTCGCCCGCACCGGTCTCGCCGTGTTGCCGCGGCCGGGCGGTGACAAGATCGGCCGGCGGCGGCTCGACACGCATCTGCTTGCGCTCCAGCAGCTCGGCGCCCGGATCACGCTCGACGACGCGTACTATCGCTTGGAGCTCTCGGGGCCCTTTCGGGGCGCCGAGGTGTTCCTGGACGAGGCGAGCGTCACCGGAACGGAGACCGCGGTGATGGCCGCCGCGATGGCCAACGGCACCACGCGGCTCCTGAACGCGGCCTCCGAGCCACACGTTCAGGGGCTCTGTCACGCCTTGAACGAGATGGGGGCGCGGATCACCGGGATCGGCAGCAACGTCCTCGAGATCCAGGGCGCCTCCCACCTTCGTCCCGCGCGGCACCGCGTCGGGCCCGATCACATCGAGGTCGGGTCGTTCGTCGCCGTCGCCGCCATGACGGGCGGCGAGTTGCGCGTCCAGCACATCGCGCCCGACCATCTGCGGATGATCCGCATGGTCTTCGCCCGGCTCGGGGTGGAGACCCTGATCGAGGGCACCACGCTCCGCGTGCCCGCGGGGCAGAAGCGCTCCATCGTCGCGGATATGGACGGCGCGATCCCGAAGGTCGACGACGCGCCGTGGCCGGGCTTCCCGGCGGACCTCACGCCGCTGGCGCTCGTGCTGGCCACGCAGTGCGACGGGACGGTGTTGATCCACGAGAAGCTCTTCGAGAGCCGCCTGTTCTTCGTGGACAGCCTGATCGCGATGGGCGCCCGGATCGTGCTCTGCGATCCGCACCGTGCGCTGGTGATCGGACCGAGCCGGCTCCACGGCGCGACCATCGTCTCTCCGGACATCCGGGCCGGCATGGCCCTCATCGCCGCGGCGCTCGCCGCCCCTGGCCGCTCCATCATCCGCAACGTGGAGCAGGTGGACCGCGGATACGAGCGCATCGACGAGCGTCTGCGGAGCCTCGGCGCCCGGCTCACGCGCGAGTAGTCGTGCGCGGCTCGTTCGCCTGACGTACCATCCAACGACAACGCAGTGCGCGTCGCAGGCCGTCGAGGGGCTGGGGCCCCGTCGGCCGAGGCGCGGCTACGAACAAGGAGGCCTGTCCATGCGTACTCATTCCCTTGGCCGGATATTCGTTGGCGCGGTCATCGCTGCTCTGGCGCTCGCCGCCCTCGTGCCGTCGCCGGCCGGCGCCGACGAGACGTGCAACTCGCCCTACATGGCCAACTTGATCAAGGGGCAGGAGGACTACCTGTACGTCTGGGCGCTGGGGGTCAAGGGCGTCGGCGACGGCGCCGACAAGCTCGTCACGATCGACGTGAACCCGGCGTCGAAGAGCTACGGCAAGGTGATCCACAAGCTCTCGGTCGGCGGCGGCCGCGGCGAGGCGCACCACATGGGCTTCACGGACGATCGCCGGTTCCTCTGGGCCGGCGGCCTCGACAACAGCCGCATCTCGATCTTCGACGTCGGCGGCGACCCGGCGCGTCCCAAGCTCGTGAAGTCGATCACCGACATGGCCGCCAAGACCGGCTACGTCGGCCCGCACACGTTCTACGCAATGCCCGGGCGCATGCTCGTGCAGGGGCTCTCCAACGCGAAGGACGGCGGCGGCGTGACCGGCATGGCGCTCTACAGCAACAAGGGGGAACTGGTCGCCACCTATCCCATGCCGACCACGGACGGCGGCGACGGCTACGGCTACGACATCGCCATCCACCCTCAGAAGAACGTGATGCTGACGTCGAGCTTCACCGGCAAGAAGAACTACATGCGCGCGCTCGGCGACCTGGTGAAGGACGCGGAGGCCATGAAGCGCTTCGGTAACACGATGGCCATCTGGGACCTGAAGGCGATGAAGCCGAAGAAGGTTCTGAGCGTCCCGGGGGCGCCGCTCGAGATCCGGTGGTCGCTGAAGGACGGCGACACCTGGGCGATCACCGCCACGGCGCTCACCTCGAAGCTCTGGCTGGTCAAGCCGGACGCCGCCGGCGAGTGGCAGGCCAAGGAGGTCGCCGTCATCGGCGACCCCGCCAAGATCCCGCTGCCGGTCGACATCAGCATCAACAAGGACGGCACCGGGCTCTGGGTCAACACGTTCATGGACGGCAAGACCCGGTACTTCGACCTCTCGAATCCCGAGCAGCCCAAGCAGATCTACGAGCGCGCGACCGGCAAGCAGGTGAACATGATCTCGCAGAGCTGGGACGGCACGCGCGTGTACATCGCCTCGTCGCTGCTGGCCAACTGGGACAAGGGCGGCGCCGACGACGAGCAGTTCATCCGCGGCTTCCGCTGGGACGGCAAGGAGCTCAGCCCGACATTCGAGGTCGACTTCAACAAGGAGAAGCTTGGCCGGGCGCATCACATGAAGTTCGGCTCGAAGACGATGAAGGCCGCGTATGACCTCGAGCGTACGTCGCGCCGCTGAGCGCGGGCGCGTCCTCGCCGCCGCCGCGGCGCTCGCGGGGGCCGTGGCGGCCCTCGCGGGCGCCGTCGCGGTCTTTTCCGTCGACGCCCACGAGCCCGACGCCGCGGCGGCGCCCCTGATGGACTTCGTGCCACCGCCAGCCGGCAGCTATCCCCTCCACGCGATCATGCGGGCGCCGGACGGCGCCGTGCTGGATCTCGACGGGCGCCGCCAGCCGCTGCGTCACTTCACGTCGGGCAAGATCACGCTCCTCGGGTTCATGTACGCCTCGTGCAGCGACCCACATGGTTGTCCGCTGGCCTACCAGGTGTTCCACACCGTGCGCCATCGCGTGGCCACCCGGCCCGAGCTGCGCGATCGCGTGCGTCTGGTGTCGCTCAGCTTCGACCCGGCGCGCGACACCCCGCGCGCGATGAGGAGCTACATGGCCGGCGTGGCGCCCGCCGCGGTGGAGTGGGCGTTTCTCACCACCGAGTCGCCGCGCAGGCTCGTGCCCCTGCTCGACGGCTTCGGCCAGGACGTGCGTGTCGAGGCCGACGGCGGCGGCCGGCCGCTGGGTCCCCTCGCGCACGTCCTCAAGGTGTTCTTGATCGACGCGCGCGGCACGGTCCGCGAGATCTACACGACGTCGTACCTCTATCCCGAGGTGATCCTGAACGATATCCAGACCCTGCATCTCCAGAGCGCGACCCAGAGGACCATGCGATGAGCGGCCCGCCCTCGGCGCTCGTCACCACCGAGTGGCTCGCCGCCCACCTGGGTCGGCGGAACGTCCGCGTGGTCGACGGCTCGTGGCACATGCCGCAGCTCGGCCGCAACGCGCGGGCCGAGTTCGCCGAGGCGCACATCCCGGGCGCGGTCTTCTTCGACATCGACGCGGTCGCCGACACCCGCACCACGCTCCCGCACATGCTCCCCGGCGCCGCGGCGTTCGCGCGGCACATGAGCGGGCTTGGCATCGGCGACCGTGACCGCGTGATCGTGTACGACTCGCGCGGGGTCGTGAGCGCCGCGCGCGTGTGGTGGACCTTCCGCGCCTTCGGCCACGACGAGGTTACCGTGGTCGACGGCGGCTTCGCGCGATGGCGCGCCGAAGGGCGCCCGACCGAGGCCGGAACACCGGCGCCGAAGGCGCGCCACTTCAAGGCCCGCCTGCGTCGCAGCCTGGTGCGCGACCTCGCGGACATGCAACGCAACGTGAAGGAACGAAAGCAACAGGTGCTCGACGCCCGCTCGGCCGGCCGCTTCGCCGGCACCGAGCCCGAGCCGCGCGCCGGCCTGCGCGCCGGCCACATCCCGGGCAGCCTGAATCTCCCGTACGACCGGCTCTACGACAAGGACGGCTCGTTCTTGCAGGGCGACGCCCTTCGCCGGCAGTTCGAGGCGTCCGGGCTCGACCTCGAGAAGCCGGTGACCACGTCGTGCGGATCGGGCGTCACCGCCTCGGTGCTGGCCCTCGGGCTCTTCGAGCTCGGCCGGCCCGACGTCGCGGTCTACGACGGGTCCTGGACAGAGTGGGGCGGGCGCGCGGATACTCCGATCGAGCGCTAAGAGATCCGCGATGGCCACCCCCGAGCTCGAGTTCAACCCGTACGATCCCGCGTTCAACGCGGACCCGTACCCGACCTACCATCGGCTGCGCGCCGAAGACCCCGTCCACCGGACCCCGATGGGCTTCTGGATCCTCACGCGCTACGACGACGTCGCGACCGTGCTGCGCGACGCGCGCTTCGGCCGCAAGGGCTTCGACGAGCTGATCCGCGACCGCTTCGGCGAGAACACCTTCGACCAGGCGATGCTGTTCCGCGACCCGCCCGACCACACGCGGCTGCGGGCGCTGGTGAACAAGGCGTTCACGCCTCGGGTGATCGAGGAGATGCGCGCGAAGATCCAGAAGACGGTGGACCGGCTGCTCGACGGCGTCCGCGATGCGCGCGCCATGGACGTCATCGCCGACCTCGCCTACCCGCTTCCGGTCTCCGTCATCTCCGAGATGCTCGGGGTGCCGGCCGAGGACCGGGACCTTTTTCGCGGCTGGTCAGCCGACATCGCCCGAAGCCTCGACGCGATCGTGCTGCCGACGGAGCCCGAGGTGGTCGAGCGCGGCAACGCTGCGCGCCACGCGCTCTCGAGCTACTTCCGCGCGCTCATCGCCGAGCGGCGTCGGCGTCCGCAGCGCGATCTCCTCTCCGACCTGATCGCCGCCGAGGAGCAGGGTGACAAGCTCAGTGAGGAAGAGCTGATGGCCACGATCCTGCTGCTCTTCGTCGCTGGGCACGAGACGACCGTGAACCTGATCGGCAACGGCACCCTGGCGCTGCTGCGTAACCCCAACCAGCTCGAGGCGCTTCGCCGGAGCCCGGCGCTGATCGGCGGCGCGATCGAGGAGCTCCTGCGGTACGACGCGCCGGTCCAGCGCACCGGACGGATGCCCAACACCGACGTCGAGCTCGGCGGCAAGAGGATCGCGAAGGGCGATCTTGTGCTGAGCCTGATCGGCGCCGCGAACCGCGACCCCGCTCACTTCGCCGAGCCCGACCGCCTCGATCTGGCGCGCGCCGACAACCGTCACCTCGCCTTCGGATGGGGCATCCACTTTTGTCTAGGCGCTCCACTGGCGCGCGCGGAGGCGCAGGCGGCGATCGGGACGATCGCGCGCCGAATGCCCGCGCTCGCCCTGGCCACGCCCACGCCCGACTGGCGCGAGGCCTCGGCGCTCCGCGGCTTGAAGACGCTACCGGTCACCTTCTAGCCGCAGCACGACGGAGGTCCCTATGCCGCTCCAGCTTTCCGAAGAGATCAAGAGGCTCGTCCGCGGCGCGAACTTCGCCCATTTAGCGACGCTCATGAGCGACGGCTCGCCGCAGGTGGCCCCGGTGTGGGTGGATCTCGAGGGCGATTCGATCCTCGTCTCCACCGGTGAGGGCTCGCTCAAGGCCAAGAACACGCGGCGCGACGCGCGGGTCGGCCTGTCGATCATCGCGATGGACAACCCGTACCGTGAGGCGCAGCTCCGTGGGCGGATCGTCGAGCGCAGGCCCGACCCCGACTTCAAGACGATGGATCGCATCTCGCGGAAGTACACGGGCAAGTCGTTCCCGTTCCGCGACAACCCCACTCAGCGGGTCGTCCTGGTGATCGAGGTCGCACGGGCGCGCTTCGCCGCCCTACCGTTCGTGCACGCGCCTGCTTAGATGGGGGGCCTAGAGAGGCCGCGACTCGGACGCGTCCCGGCCCAGCCGTGGCGCGCCTCGAGATCGCTGGGCGTCCCCGCGGGCCCACGAAGGGCCCCCCATACCCCCACCGCTCGGACGCGCCCCGGCCCGCGCTCCGGGCCCTGACGTTCGCTACGGTCTTACCGTTCCATGCGCTCCGGGCGCGGGCCGCGATCCGGCCGCTCGCCGCGGTCCTGCCGATCACCACGCTCCTGCCGCTCGCTACGGTTCGCCGGCGGCTCAGTGCGACCCGGTCCCTGCGGCTGAGGTCCCGGGGGCGCTGGCTGGCGTTGCGGGCCCGGCGCAGTCGGCTGCGGGCCGCGCTCCTGGCGTTCCACGCGCGGTGGCGACGGCGGGACGGCTTGCCGTTGTGGCGGCGTTGCTTGCGGTGGCCCCGGCGCGGGTTGTTGTGGCGATGGCGCCGATTGTTGTTGCGGTGGCGCGGGCGCGGCGGGCTGAACGCGCTCGCCGCGCGTACTACGGTCCTGGCGCTCGCCACGGTTCGGACGCTCACCGCGCTCCTGCCGTTCGCTACGGCCCGGAGGTGTCGGCGCCGCCGAGGGCTGAGATGGAGTTGGCTGGGACTGAGGCGCGGGAGTCGGCGATTGGGGCGCCGGAGTCACGACGTCTCTCCGTTGATCCGGCCCTCGCCCAGGCCTGGGGACGGATGGTCCGCCGCCGCGGCCACCGTTTTGCGGAACCGTCGCGCGCTCGGTCCCTCGCTC
The DNA here is from genome assembly GCA_003221515.1 of Candidatus Rokuibacteriota bacterium. Classification (GTDB taxonomy): domain Bacteria; phylum Methylomirabilota; class Methylomirabilia; order Rokubacteriales; family CSP1-6; genus AR31. The sequence goes on along the minus strand of QHSI01000106.1, from coordinate 91,727 downwards.
AGATCTGGGCGAGGGGACGATGCGCGGCGTGGTCGGCGGCTCAGCAGTGTGCGTCGTCGCGATGCCTTGGGTGCGCAGCGTCTCGACGGTGTCATGCGGACGTCGCGTCGCGACCGCGCCACGCGCCTCGAACGCGGCCGGCGGTCTGGCCGCGGTGGCCCCCGAAACCGTCACGCTCGCTGGGACGGGCTTCACGTCGAGCGCGCCGCGCACCGGCATGAGCTGTCGGACGTCGGCGTCGGCGATCCGCTGTGGCCGTTCGTGATGGCGACCGAAGCGATCAGCCGAGACCCCGACCACCGCGTTTGTCACGGTGACGTTCCGGTACACGTTGATGTTGGTCACGTTGACGTTCGTGGTGCGATTCACGACGACGTTGTTGACGACGCGTGGCCCACCCCAGCCGCGCCACGAAGCGACCCCGATGAAGCCAGGACGACCCCACCACGGAATCAGCGGTTCGCCCCAGGCGAGCGGCGCCCAGCAGAGCGGCCGGACGCCGAAACCAACTCCCACGCCGCCGCCGAGGAAGACGACGAGGGCAGGCGCGTACACGGGCCGGACGAAGACAGGGCCGGGCGCCCACGCCCAGTAGCTGCCGACGAAGACCCAGCGGCCGTAGTGATAGGGCGCCCAGCCCCACGGCGCGTCGTCGAGCCACGTCCAGCCGAATCGAGCGTCCCAGATCCACCGACCCGTGCTGTACGGCACCCACCCCGCCGGCACACCCGATGGCGCCCACACCGAGCCATACGTTTCGACGGTGCGCCAGCTCCCGTGTTGTTCGAGCGTCTCGGTCCCGTACACGCCTGCCGGCACGTGGCTGGCGGGCTGGAGCAGGTAGGCCGTGCGCTGATAGTTCCAGCGGTCCCACGCCGTGAGCGGCGGCGCCGCGGTCGTCTGCACGCTCGGCGAATCGGTCCCGGTGACGACGAGCTGTTGGTTGGTGGGGATCGGCGTTGCAGCTCCGCTCGCCGGCGTCATCGTCGCGACGCCGCCCCGATGAGTGTGAAACGTAGTCGAGTCCTGGGCCACATCGAGACGGTAGTAGCCTGCTCGCTCCACCGTGAACGCCGCGTTGGGCGTGTCGAGCTCGACGGCGAAGCCCGGGCGCGCCTCGCGCAGGTCGAGCGCCGCGTGTCCGTTGGTCACGCGGAGCTGGAGGAAGTCGGGTTCATGATTGTCCAGACCGAGCTGCGTGTTCTCGGCGGCGCGCACGAACGCCCTCGGGCCGACCTGGAGCTCTACGTTGCCACCGGACCCCGTGTACAGGACGTCTCCCGGAGCGAGCGGCGTGTTTACCATGGCCGGCGCCCAGTCCTCGGCGCCAGGCCGCCAGAAGGACACGTCTCCGTAGATGTAGCTCACGCGAGGCGGCGTGACCTCGGTCGCCTGCGCCGGCGCCTGAGCGTCGTCGGGCGCCGGGGGCGCCACGGGCGCTGGAGGGGGTGATTGGGCGTCGGCCCTCAACGCAGAGGCTGGGCCGCTCACGACCATGCTGAACATCAGAAGTCCCGCGACAATCTGTCGTGGGTTCATGGCTGGCTCCTGTCCGCCCCCTGGGTCGCTCCCGTCCGAGACACCGGCCGCGAGCTCCTGGAGGCTACCTAGTAGGACGCGGCAACGCGCTTAACATTTCCTCGTTGGGGAGACCTGGCCGGAAATTTCACCTACATCGGCCATCCGACGTACCACCCCAACGGAGTCGTGGCGCTCCTCGACATCACGACACACCTAACTGCCAGTCGCTGCGAGCTCGGCGTTCGCCCGGTCAGTCGCAGTAGAGCTCGACCGTGTAGCCGTTCGGGTCCTCGATGTAAATCGCGGTATTGCCGCGTCGGCCGTGGACGCGAATGCCCTCGGCCTTGACGCGCGCGCAGACCTTCCTCCACCGGGGCCGCGGGAAATGCAGACCGAAGTGGTCGAACCCTCCAGCCGCCGGATCGAAGCGGGCCCGCGTCTCGACGAAGTTCAATAAATCGCGGCCGCCCGGCGTCTCGAGGAAGAGCATGCCCTCGTGAGGAAACGCGATCCGGAGGCCGAGGACCTCCCGGTAGAAGCGCTCGGTGGCGGCGAGGTCGCGGGTCTTGAGGGCCAAGTGACGAAGCCCGTGGCTCACCGTCACGGCTCCGCGGGCCCGACGCCCTTGAACACGAACTTCTGGACGCGCTTGCCGCTGTCGACCTCGGCGGTGTAGACGTTGCCCTTCGAGTCCACGGCTAGGTTGTGGATCCAGTGGAAGCTGCCGGCCTGGCGACCGTTGCGGCCGAACTTCCCCACGATCTTGCCGCTCTCGCGGAGCAGCGTCCACACGTGGTTGTTCTCGCCGTCGGCGTTGTAGAGCCATGCCTGCGGCGCGTCGTGCGAGACGTCGAGATCCCACACCGAGCCGCCGCCGCGGGTCGCCGGCGCCACGACGAACTCCTTCACGAACGTGCCGTCCTTGCGGAAAACCTGGATGCGGTTGTTCATCCGGTCGCACACGTAGAGGAGCCCGTCCCTGGCGAGCCGCGCGCAGTGCACCGGGTTGCCGAACGGCTTCACCCCCGCCTCGCCCGGCGGCCGACCGTTGGCGCCCCAGTGGCGCTTGTAGGCGCCGGTCTGCGCGTCGAAGACGATCACGCGATGGTTCTTGTAGCCATCGGCCACGAAGAGCTCGTTCGTCGCCGGGTCGACGTTCATGTTCGCCGGCCGCCCGAGGTGCGCGTGGTCGTTGTCGCCGCCGGTCACCTCGGCCTTGCCGATCTGCAGCAGGAACTTGCCCTCGCGCGTGAATTTTATGACTTGATGGTCCTTCTGGTCGTTGCCGCCGATCCACACGTTGTCTTGATGGTCCACGAAGATCCCGTGCTCGTTCAACGGCCACTCGTAGCCTGCGCCGGGCCCGCCCCACGACTTCAATAATTTGCCGTCGGCGTCGAGCTCGAGCACCGGCGGCGCCGGCACGCAGCAGAGCGAGCGCGGTGGGCTCAGGACCGCGCCGCGCTCGTCCTCGGTGAGCGAGCGTGGGCGATGGATGACCCACACGTGGTCGTGACGGTCCACCGCCACCCCGGAGGCCTGGCCGATGATCCAGTTGTTGGGCAGCGGCTTCGGCCACCACGGATCCACCTGGAACTGCGGCGCCACGCCATCGGCCGGCCGCTGCGCCGTCACGGATCCGCTGAAGGCGAGGGTGACGGCGACGACGATCGCGAGCGCCAGTGCAGCGCCCGCGAGCCCGACACGGCGACGCGTCATGGGCCGGCTTCCTCGAGCTCGAACACCTGGGCCAGGAGCTCGTACGACCGGCGCCGGGCCTTCGGGTCGTGGGTGATCGTGACGATGACCAGCTCGTCGGCCTCGTAGTCGGCGGCGAGCGCTTCGAGCCGTGCGCGCACCTGCTCGGGCGCGCCGGCCACGGTGCGCCCGCGCGCGTGGTGCAGGATCGCCAGCTCGCGGTCGGTGTACGGATAGGCCTCGGCCTCGGCGATCGAGGGATAGCGGTCGGGCCGGCCGGTGTAGAGACGGACGATGAAGAGCTCACGGCTCTTCGCCAGGCGTTGCGCCTCCGCCTCGGTGTCGGCGCACACCACGAAGACCGCCGCGCTCGACCGGGGGGCCGCGCACCACGGGGAGGCGCGGAACTGCCGCCGATACGCGCGCGTGACCTCGGCGCCGCCGGCCGCGTTGATGAAATGCGCGAACGAGAAGTAGGCGCCGAAGTGCGCGGCCATCGCAGCGCTCTGGTCGCTGGACCCCAGCAGCCACACCTCGGGCGCGGTCGGCCCGGTCGGCATCGCGACCACCTTCGCGAACGGATGACCCTCGGGCAGCGCGCCGTGGAGGAAGCCCAGCAGGTCGGCGACCTGCTGGGGGAAGCGCTCGGGGGTTCCGTCGTCCCGGAGCGCCTGCGCGGTGAGCCCGTCGCTCCCGGGCGCGCGGCCGACGCCGAGGTCGATGCGCCCGGGGAAGAGCGTCTCGAGCACGCGGAAACTCTCGGCCACTTTCAGCGAGCTGTAGTGCTGGAGCATGACGCCGCCCGACCCCACCCGTATCCGCGAGGTCCGCGCGGCGACCTGGCCGATCAGCACCTCGGGGCTCGAGCCGGCGAGCCCCTTCGTCGAGTGATGCTCGGCGAGCCAGTAGCGGCGATAGCCGAGCCGGTCGCACAGCTCCGCGAGGTCGAGCGTCTCGTGCAGCGCGTCCGCCACGTTGCCGCCGCTCCGCACCGGCGACTGGTCGAGCACCCCCAGCGAGAGCATCTAGTTGATCCGCTTCTCCCGGCCCTTCCACTCCTTTTCGCGCAGGACGAACTTCTGCACCTTGCCGGTCGACGTCTTGGGCAGGTCGCCGAACTCGACCGCCGCCGGACACTTGAAGTGCGCGATGTGCTGACGGCAGAACTCGATGATGTCGGCCGCGGTCGCGCTCTGGCCGGCCTTGAGCGTCACGAACGCCTTGGGGCGCTCGCCCCACTTCTCGTCGGGCACCGCGACGACCGCGCACTCGAGCACGGCGGGGTGCCGCGCCACCGCTTGCTCGACCTCGATCGTCGAGATGTTCTCGCCGCCGGAGATGATGATGTCTTTCTTGCGGTCGCGCAGCTCGACGTACCCGTCGGGGTGCCACACCGCGATGTCGCCGGAGTGGAACCATCCGCCGCGGAACGACTCGGCGGTGGCCTCGGGCTGCCGGAAGTACCCCATGGCCGCGTTGTTGCCGCGCATGATGACCTCGCCGAGGGTCGCGGCGTCGCGCGGCACGTCGTTCATGTCGCCGTCGACCACGCGCACGAGGTCGAAGAGCGCATAGCCCTGGCCCTGGCGGGCCGCCAGACGCGACTGCTCCTCGAGCGGCAGCGCGTCCCACTCCTCGTGCCACGCGCACACCGTGTGCGGGCCGTACGTCTCGGTGAGGCCGTAGACGTGGACCGGCCGGAAGCCCAGCTCCTTGAGCCGGCCGAGCAGCGTCGGCGAGGGCGGCGCGCCCGCCACGCAGACGGTGACCGGACGGTCCAGCTTGTGCGCCTTCGGATCGTTGACGACGCCGATGTGAACGGTCGGGGCGCCGTTGTAGTGGGTGACGCCTTCCTTGTCGATCATCTCCCACACGCGCGCGGGCTCGACGCGGCGCAGGCAGATGTGGGTGCCGCCGACGGCCGTCACGCCCCACGTGAAGCACCACCCGTTGCAATGGAACATCGGCAGGGTCCACAGGTACCGCGTGTCGAAGCTCATCTGCGACTCGACCATCTCGCCGAGCGCGTTGATCCAGGCGCCCCGGTGAGAGTACATGACGCCCTTGGGCCGGCCCGTCGTGCCGGAGGTGTAGTTGATCGCGAGCATCTCCTCCTCGTCGGCGAGCCAGCTCTCGACGGGCTTCGCCGAGCCGCGCGCGAGGAAGTCCTCGTACGGATCGCCAGCGCTCCCGGTGTCGTCCACCCGCACGACGCGGAGCGCCGAGAGATCCAGCGGCTTCACGAGCGGCTCGAGCTCGGCGTCGACGAAGAGGAAGCGGGCGCCGGAGTGGTCGAGGATATAGCCGATCTCGTCCGAGCTGAGCCGCGTGTTGATGGCGACCAGCACGCCGCCGGCGGCCGGGACGCCGTAATGCGCCTCGAGCATGGCCGGGATGTTCGGGCAGAGGAACGCCACCCGGTCGTGCGTGGCGAGGCCCGCCGCGCGCAGCGCCGACGCGAGCCGGTTCACGCGCTCACCGAGCTCCCGGTAGGTGTAGCGCCGGGCACCGTGGACGACCGCGACCTTGTCGGGGAATACGTACGCGCTGCGGGTGAGGAAGCTCACCGGCGATAGCTCGGTACGGTAGACGTGGCGAAACTCGTTCATCGAGGCCCTCCGACGGGTTTGGGCAAGTTTACCGCATGATTCTTGCGCCGGGCGCCGACTCCGATTACGCTCGCGGCGAACTCGTCCGGTTGTGCGCGCCGCAGGTCGTCGCGGGGCTGGGGCCCCGCCGACCGAGGCGCGCTGCACGAGGAGAAGAGACCATGAACGACGTGTCTCGACGACAGTGGCTCAGGACGGCTGGAACCCTCGGCGTCGCAGCGGCGGCGGCCGGGACGGCCACTGCGCAGAGTCGCCCCTCGGCCGACGAGCTCGTGCGAACGGTCAAGGGCGCGCGCCTGTTCGACCTCTCGTTCACCTGGAACGAGCAGTCGCCCGTCCTCAGCCTCAACCCGCCGTACTCGTTCGCGCTCAACCGGACCCATCGCATGACCCACGAGATCTTCGGCCAGGTGCCGGGAAGCCGCGTGTCCTGGGCGTCGGAGATCATGTACTTCAGCGGCCAGCACGGCGCGCCCACCATCGACGCGATCGGCCACATCGGACGGGACCTGAAGCTCCACGGCGGTGTCGACGCGGTCGCCGCGACGTCGACGCCGGGCGGCATCGGCAACAATCTCGGCATCGACAACTTCCCGGCCGATCTGATGGTCAACCGCGTCGTGTTTCTGGACGTCGCGCGGCAGATCGCGAGCGGCCGGCCCGACCCGCTCGCGCCGAGCTTCGAGGTCACCGCCACGCATCTCGATCAGACGGCGAAGGCCCAAGGGGTCGAGGTGCGCCGCGGGGACTCGCTGCTGATCCGCACCGGTTGGGGCCAGTACTTCGCCAAGGACAACGCGAAGTACCTCGGCGAGCAGTCGCCCGGGCCAGGTCAGGACGCGGCGCGCTGGATCATCGACAAGGGCGTCCGCCTCGCAGGCGACGACACCGCGACGTTCGAGAAGCGTCCGGCGGCCTACGGCAAGGAGCTCTTCAGCGTCCACATGATGCTGCTGGCCGACAACGGCATCTACATCGTCGAGAACGCCAACCTCGAGCCGCTCGGCGACGCCAAGGCGTACGTCGCGCTGTTGATCCTCACGCCGCTCCGGATCCAGGGCGCCAGCGGCTCACCGCTCCGGGCGATCGCGCTCACGCCCTGAGCGAGCGTCAGCCGGGCTGACGCCCGAGCGCGCGTCAGCCGGGCTGACGCCCGGAGCGCGCGTCAGCGCGGCTGGGGCGTCAAGCGCAGGTAGGGCTTGAGCGCGCGCCAGCCCCGCGGGAACTTCGCGCGCGCCTCGTCGTCGCTGACCGCGGGGACGATGATGACGTCCTCGCCCTGCTTCCAGTTGACGGGGGTCGCCACGCGATGGGCGTCGGTGAGCTGGAGCGAGTCGATGACGCGCAGGATCTCGTCGAAGTTCCGGCCCGTGGTCTGCGGATACGTGATCATGAGCCGGACCTTCTTCTTCGGGTCGATCACGAAGACCGTCCGCACCGTGTAGACCTCGTCGTGCGAGGGGTGGATCATCCCGTAGAGGTTCGCGACCTTCCGCTCCGGGTCGGCGATGATCGGGAAGTTCAGCGCGTGGCCCTGCGTCTCCTTGATGTCCGCCGCCCAGCCCAGGTGCGAGTCGAGCGGATCGATCGAGAGCCCGATGGCCTTCACGCGCCGTCGGTCGAACTCGGGCTTGAGCCGCGCCACGTAGCCGAGCTCGGTCGTGCACACCGGCGTGAAGTCGTGCGGGTGCGAGAAGAGGATGGCCCAGCCGTCGGCGACCCAGTCGTGGAACTTGATCGGCCCTTCCGTGGTCACCGCGGCAAAGTCGGGCGCGGTGTCTCCGAGTCTCAGACTCATCGCGATTCTCCTGACGCCCGCCGCACGATGTAGTCCGCGAACACGGGGACGGGGTCGAAGCCTAGCACCGCCGGGGCGTTGGCGACGAAGTTCGACGTCGCGTTGACGTCGTAAAAGTATACGCGGCCGTCGGCGCTACCCACCAGGTACTCGATCCCGCCGATGTCGATGGCCGCCCCGCGGGCCAGCGCCCGCACCTGCTCGATCACCTCGGCCGGCGGATCGTAGCGCGTGACGCTGAGCCCCGGCTTGACCTCGGCCGGACAGGCCCCGAGCTCGGCGCTTGCCGGCGCCGCCGGCAGCTGGCAGATGTCGGCCGGACACAGGTTGAAGTCGGTCGCAGCGCGGACGATGCGGATCGCGTAGAGATAGCGGTCGTCCATGACCTCGACCCGAACGATGGCGCCGTCCGCGGACTCGACGTACTCCTGCACGAGCGCCGTGCCGTCGGGGCCGAAGTCGAGCTCGGTGACGCGCGCCTCGAGGTCGGCGCGCGAGTCGAAGCGCTCGATCAGCGCGCCGGAGCCGCCGACGTTCGGCTTGACCAGGATCGGGAAGCGCAGCTCGCCGCTCGCCTTCAGCACCTGATCGCGATGGTTCACGACGGTCGTCCGCGGGTAGCGGACGCCCACGCGCTCGAAGAGTCCGGCCTGGAGCGCCTTGGACTTCTCGAATCGGAACGCCGCCACCGGATTGATCACCGGGACGCCGCGCGCCTCCCAGTAGGCGAGCAGCGCTTCGGTGTAGAACAGGACGCTCCCGTGGCCGCGGCGATGCGACGAGGGGCTCGTGCGGTTCACGATGACCGAGTAGCGGTGCGCGCGGTCGCGCGGGTCGAACGCGTGGCTCGAATGGTCGATCTTCTCGAACGGCAGCCGGCGATGCTGGAGCTCGGCGATCAGCCGCGCCGACCATTCCGGGTGCTCGTCGAGGATGCCGATGGGCGCGGCGAGTCGCTCGGTCACTGGGCCATCTCCGTCATGAAGCGCTGCTCCGCGAACCACGCCAGGCGCTCGCGCAACGCCACCACGTCGCCGATCACGGCGACGACCGGCGGCTCGAGCCGGGCGCGCTGCGCCTGGGCCACGATGTCGCCGAGGGTGCCGGTGACGGTTTCCTGGAGGTCGGTGGTCCCCCAGCGCACGAGCGCGACCGGCGTCGACACCGGGCGCCCGTTGGCGACCAGCGTGCGGGCGATGCGCGACAGGCTCTTCAGCCCCATCAGGACCACGAGCGTGTCGGCGGCCCGCGCCAGGCGCGCCCAGTCGACGCTCGACCGCAGCTTGTCGGTGTCCTCGTGGCCGGTGACCACGGCGAACGACGAGGCGATGCCCCGATGCGTGAGCGGGATCCCCGCGTACGCCGGGACCGCGACGGCCGAGCTGACGCCCGGCACGACCTCGAACGGAATCCCCGCCTGCGCTAGTGCCAGCGCTTCCTCACCGCCCCTGCCGAAGACGAACGGATCGCCGCCTTTGAGCCGGACGACGCGGCGTCCGCGCCGCGCGTGCACAATCAGCAGCGCGTTGATCCGCTCCTGGGAGAGCGTGTGGTGGTCGGTGGCCTTGCCCGCGAAGATGCGCCGCGCGCGCGGCGCCTCGTCCAGTAGTCGCGGGTGCACCAGCCGGTCGTACACGACGACGTCGGCGTGCCGCAGCAGCTCGAGGCCGCGCACGGTCATTAGGCCGGGATCGCCGGGCCCGGCGCCGACCAGCGCGACCGACCCTGATTGGCGCGTGGTCCCGGACGGCGGGGCCCCAGCCCCACGGCGGCCCGCGGCGCGCACGACTACACGCATGCCGCAACTCCGAGGTGCTCCAGCACGCGTCGCTTGGCGTCGGCGCGGCCGCGCTCGACGATGAGCTGGCGGACGTCCGGACCGAGCGCGCGCCGCCAGGCGTCAGCCGTGACGGGCAGGCCGAGGGCGCGCAGCTCACGCCGGACCTCGCCCGCGATCGCGGCCAGCGTCGCGTACTCAGCCGTCAGATGGTCCTCGAGCTCCTCGCGGACCTTCCGGGCGAGGGCGGGACTGGTCCCGCCCGTCGAGACGGCGACCGTGAGGTCGCCCCGGCGCACGAGGGCCGGGAGGATGAAGGTGCAGTTGGCTGGATCGTCGGCGGCGTTGATCCAGACGCCGCGCTCGTGCGCCTCGCGCGCCACGGCGGCGTTGACCTCGCCTCGATCGGTCGCCACGAGAACGAGGTCGAAGCGGGCCAGATCACCCTCGCGATAGGCGCGCCGCTCCACGTCGATCCGCCCCTCGGTCGCGAGCTTGGCGAGAGCCAGCGTCACCTGCGGGCTGATCACCGTCACGTCGGCGGCGGCGGCCAGCAGGCCCTCGATCCTGCGCTCGGCGATCACGCCCCCGCCGACGACGAGGCAGCGCCGGCTCGCGAGATCGAGGAGGACGGGATAGTAGCCCATCTCAGCCGTCCACCCCGTGGGGCGGGCCCGCCGGGGCGGCGTCGCGCGCGACCGCCTCCACCAGCTCGCCGGCCAGGAGCACGCGGAGCTCGTCGTCGGTGTGACGCGCGGCGAACTGGCGGAAGTTCTCGGCGACCCGGCGGCCGCTCAAGAACGCGCGGAGCAGGCGCTCGATCGCGGGCGCCACGTCGGTCGCGGGCAACCGCAGACCGATCGGCCGCGCCACTGCCTGATGGCGTCCGACCGCGCCGCCGACGCAGAAGTAGTACGCGTCGACCAGCTGGCCGCCCACCTTCACCTTCTTGCCCTCGATGCCGAGGTCGGCGATCCAGTGCTGGCCGCAGCTGTTCGGGCACCCGGTCACGTGAATTTTTATGTGTTGATCGAAGCCCGGCAGCTGCCGCTCGAGCGTCTCCACGAGGTCGCGCGCGAAGCCCTTCGTCTCGGTGAGCGCCAGCTTGCAGAACTCGGAGCCCGTACACGCCACGGTCCCGCGGCGGAACGGCGAGGCGTCCAGCGGCAGGCCGACCAGCTCGAGCTCGCGCGCCAGCGAAGATGCGTGGTCCCGCGGCACGTTCGGGATCACGAGATTCTGCATGCTGGTCGTCCGGATCACGCCGGAGCCGTAGCGCTCGGAGAGCTCGGCGGCAGCGCGCATCTGCTCGGCGGTGAGCCGCCCGCGGAGCACCGCGGTACCGACGTAGCAAAAGTCCCGCTGCTTCTGCGGGTGGATGCCCACGTGGTCGCGGTAGACGTCGTCCGGCGGATCGTCGGGCACACCAGGCGCGAGCACGCGGCCCAGGCGCTCCTCGATCGCCTTCAGGAAGCGCTCGGCCGTCCAGCCGTGCTGGAGGAAGAGGAACTTGAGCCGCGCCTTCTCCCGGTTCTGACGGAGCACGTCGGAATCGCGGAAGATCTCGGCGACGGCCTTGAGCACCGGCAGCGCCTCCTCCCAGCGCACGAACGCGTCGAGGCGCACGCCGAGGTGCGGGTCGGTCGAGAGCCCGCCGCCGACGCGCAGGCTGAAGCCGATCTCGCCCGTCGCGGGATGGCGCACCGCCGTCAGACCGACGTCGTTGATCTCGGGATACGAGCACCACGTGCGGCAGCCCGCGATCGAGACCTTGAATTTCCGCGGCAGGTTGTAGAACGCCGGGTTGCCGTTGAGCATCTGCGTGCCGGCGTGGACCAGCGGCGAGGTGTCCGCCAGCTCGTCGGCGTCGACGCCGGCGAGCGGACAGCCGGTGATGTTGCGAGTGACGTCGCCGCACGAGCCGAGCGTGGTCACACCCTGGAGCCAGAGCGCCCTGAAGACTTCGGGCAGGCTCTCGAGCTTGACCCAGTGGAGCTGAATGTTCTGGCGAACGGTGATGTCGCCGACGCCGCCGCCGTGCCACTCGGCCAGATCGGCGATGGTCCGGAGCTGATGGGACTCGAGGGCGCCGTTGGGGATCCGGATCCGCACCATGAAGTTGCGGACGGCCTTGCCCTCGCCGTTCTTGCCCCCGATCGCGCCGACGCCGTCGCCCTGCGTGTAGATCCCCCACCAGCGGAAGTACGTGCCGAACCACTCGGGCGGCACCGAGTCCCAGCCTTCGCGCGCGAAGCGGAGGATGTCCTCGTAGGCTTCCCACGGATTCTGTTCACGCTTGAGCCGCTCCACTCGCTGCGCCTTGGTCTCTTTCACGGCTTCGGTCACTGTCGCCTCCGCGTCTATCCGAGGTACCGGCGCGGCACTTCCACCCACGACTCGCACCGGGAGCCATCGTCCTCGCCGGGTTCACTCATGGGCTGCCAAAATACCCATTCTCGATCGAGATTGTCAAGAACTCGTCGCCTGCCGGCCGGCGTGGTACCTTTCCCCTCGCCGCGGAAGACTGCAACGGCGGAGGACCATTCATGGCGAAGAGCGTCTACGACGAGACGTACCAGCGTTCGATGAAGGAACCGGCGGCCTTCTGGGCCGCGGCGGCCGAGGACATCTACTGGGACAAGCGCTGGGACCGCGTCTTCGACGACTCGCGGAAGCCGTTCGCCCGTTGGTTCACTGGAGGCGTGCTCAACACCTGCTACAACGCGCTCGACGTGCACGTGGATCGCGGCCGCGGCAAGCAGAAGGCGCTCGTCTACGACAGCCCCGTCACCGGCACCGTCAAGGCGTACACCTATCGAGAGCTCCGCGACGCGGTGGCGCTCTGCGCCGGCATGCTGCGGCGCCAGGGGATCGAGAAGGGCGACCGCGTGATCGTCTACATGCCGATGGTGCCCGAGGCCGTGATCGCGATGCTCGCGTGCGCGCGCATCGGCGCGATCCACTCGGTGGTCTTCGGCGGCTTCGCCTCCAACGAGCTGGCCAAGCGCATCGATGACTCGCAGCCCAAGCTGGTCCTGTCGGGCTCCTGCGGCATCGAGGTCAACCGTGTCATCCCGTACAAGCCGCTGCTCGACGGCGCGATCGACCTGGCGCGGCACAAGGTGCCCCGCTGCGTGATCTTGCAACGGCCGCAAGAGGCGGCGGCGATGGTGCGCGGCCGCGATCGCGACTGGCACGAGGAGATCGCCGCGGCGACCCCCGCCGAGTGCGTGCCGGTCGCCGCCACCGATCCGCTCTACATCCTCTACACGTCGGGTACGACCGGGATCCCCAAGGGCGTCGTCCGTGACAACGGCGGCCACGCCGTCGCGCTCAAGTGGTCGATGGGCGCGGTCTACGGCATGGGCGCCGGCGAGGTCTACTGGGCCGCCTCGGACATCGGCTGGGTGGTCGGTCACTCGTACATCGTCTATGCGCCGCTCCTCAAGGGCTGCACCTCGATCCTCTACGAGGGCAAGCCGGTCGGCACACCCGACCCTGGCGCGTTCTGGCGCCTGATCGCCGAGCACGGCGTGAACGCGCTGTTCACGGCGCCGACGGCGTTCCGCGCGATCAAGAAGGAAGATCCGCATGGCACGTACATGTCGAAGTACGACCTCGCGAGGTTCCGCACGCTGTTCCTGGCGGGCGAGCGCTGCGATCCCGACACGCTCCACTGGGCCGAGGAGCGGCTGAAGGTTCCGGTCGTCGATCACTGGTGGCAAACCGAGACGGGCTGGCCGATCGCCGCCAACTGCGTCGGGCTCGGGATGCTACCGGTGAAGGCGGGCTCGCCGACGAAAGCGGTGCCAGGCTACGAGGTTCGCGTCCTCGGCGACGACAACCGTGAGCTGGCCCCGGGCCAGATCGGCTCGATCGCCCTCACGCTGCCGCTGGCCCCTGGATGCTTGCCTACGCTCTGGAACAACGACGCCGGGTACGAGAAGTCCTACCTCGCGAAACATCCTGGGCACTACCTCACGGGCGACGCGGGCTATCGCGACGAGGACGGCTACCTCTACATCATGAGCCGCGTGGACGACATCATCAACGTCGCCGGACACCGGCTCTCCACCGGCGCGATGGAGGAGGTGCTGTCCGCCCACCCCGACGTGGCCGAGTGCGCGGTCGTCGGCGTCGCCGACGAGATCAAGGGCGAGGTGCCCCTCGGCTTCGTCGTCACCAAGGCGGGCGTCGCGCGCGGCGAGGCCGAGATCGTTCGCGAGCTGGTCGAGAAGGTGCGCGAGCAGATCGGCCCCGTCGCCGCCTTCAAGACCGCCCTGGTGGTCAAGCGCCTGCCCAAGACGCGCTCGGGCAAGATTCTACGTGGGACGATGAAGCGGATCGCCGACGGCCAAGAGTACACCGCGCCGGCCACGATCGACGACCCGGCGATTCTCGCCGAGATCACCGAGGCGCTCGGCGCCAAAGGGTACCCGAAGCGCTTCTGACGACGGCGGCGGTCAGTCGCGCCGGAGCCGCCACCAGAGGATCAGTCCGCCCACGGCGGCGAGGCCGAGCGCACCGTTCCACATAAAGGCGACCGACACGCCCCACCACTGCGAGATCGTGCCGACGATGAAGGCCCCGATCGGGAAGACGCCGCCCGAGACCCACGTGTAGAGGCTCATCACGCGCCCGCGCAGCACGTCCGGCGCCTGGAGCTGGATGGACGTGTTGCAGCTGGCCATCATCATGATCCCCCAGTACCCGGTGAAGAACAGCAGGGGCACCGCGATGGCGATCCGGCTGGTGAAGCCCAGCCCGATCAGCATGCCCAGCGCCAGGATCGCCGACGTGAACATGGACGAGAGCGACGGATAGCGCGACGCGCGCGCGCCCACCGTGAGCGCGCCGGCGACGGCGCCGACGCCGAGCGAGGCCATGAGAAAGCCGAAGCCCTCGGCGCCCAGGCCCAGCACGTTCTTGGCGAGGAGCGGCACGTACACGCTGAAGTTGAACACGCAGAGGCTGACGACCAGGACGAGGCCGATCGCGAGCCGGAGCCGCGGCGTGTTGGCGGCGTACCGGACGCCCTCCATGATCTCCTCGACGATCGACGCGCGCGGGGTGTCGGGCGGCAGACCTCGCGCCTGCATCCGCAGGAGCGTGACGATGACCCCCAGGAACCCGAGGCCGTTGACGAAGAACGTCCACGCGATGCCGACGCGTCCGATCACGAGCCCGGCCACCGCCGGCCCGACGATGCGCGCCAGGTTGAAGCCGGCGGAGTTGAGCGCGACCGCGCTCGACACGTCGGCCCGGCCGACCAGCTCCATCACGAACGACTGGCGCGCCGGCTGGTCCACGACGTTGGCGAAGCCGAGCGCCAGACCCAACGTGGCCACGTGCCAGTACTCCACGTGACCGGTAGCCACCAGTAGCGCGAGCAGCAGTCCCTGGAGCGCGAGCGTCGTCTGGGTCGCGACGAGCAGGGGACGCTTCGGCAGACGATCCGCCACGGCACCGCTCACGATCGAGAAGAGCAGGACCGGTGAGAACTGAAGCGTCGCCAGGAGCCCGAGCTTAAACGGGGAGTTCGTGAGCTGCAGGACGAGCCAGGCCTGCGCCACGTTCTGCATCCAGCTTCCGATCTGCGCCGCGAACTGAGAGAAGTAGAAGCGGCGATAGTCCCGGTGGTTCAGCGCCCGCAGGCTGTGAGGGAACGCCATCGGCGCCGCGTCTAGGTCCGGGGCCGGATCTTCTTCAACACCAGGGAACGGGCCCGCCGTGCCGCCCGCCACCAGAATCTTCTCCGGGGAACGGAACTTCGGCGTCCTCGCTCAGGCCGACGCCAGATTCGAGGTGCAGTGCGGGCAACGCTTCGCGGCGGCCGGAATCGTGGTCGCACACCACACGCACTCCTTCGTCACCGGAGCGGCCGGGGCCGCCGGTTTGGGGAGCAGATGGTTCACCTGGCGCACGAGCAGGAAGACCGCGAACGCCACGATGATGAAGTTGATCAGCGTGTTGAAGAACACGCCGTAGTTGAGCGTCGGCGCGCCGGCCGCCTTCGCGGCAGCGAGCGTGGGAAAGGATTGGCTCGACAGACTCAGGAAGAAATCCTTGAAGTCCACGCCCCCGAGCAGTCGGCCGATCGGTGGCATCACGACGTCGTTGACGAGCGAGGTGACGATGCCGCCGAAGCTCGCGCCCATGATCACCCCGACCGCGAGATCGACCACGTTGCCGCGCGCGATGAACGTCTTGAACTCGTTGAGCATGGACCGCCTCCTAGCCCAGATGCTGCCTCAGGAAGTCCAGCGTGCGGGTCCGCGCCAGCTTGGCGCTGGGCTCGTGATGACTCCCGCGCGCATCACAGCTGAAACCGTGACCGGCCGGATAGACGTGTGTCGGCACCTCCGGGTGCGCCGTGGACAGCTTCTTCCAGTGGTCGGGCGGGATCGACTGGTCGGTCTCGCCCCAGTGCAGCAGCACAGGGCACCGCGGGTTCTCGTGCGCGTGATCGCCTCGCGGCTTTCCGCTCGGTGTGGCGCGATATCCGGCGAGCTTGTGTCCGTCCTCAGCGGTGAGCGTGATCATTTCGCCCATCGGGGGGCTCCCTTCGGATCAAAGTGCGCACACTGTACAACGGGCGGCGGACGATCGCGAACGAGCGGGGTGTGCAGCGGAATCTGAGGATTGCGAAGAGGCAGGTCCGGTCCCGCCGGGGACCGCCTAGGCCGTCTGCGCGCCTGCGGGGGCGCGCCGTTCGCCCTCCGATGCCACAGGCGCAACGACCGGCGCCTTGGCGCCGGGAGCGAACCGTTGGAGGACCTCTTCGACGACCAGCCAGAGCGGCAGGCCGAGCACGGCCGCGTACGCGATCACGGTATCCAGTGTCATCGTTCGTCCTCCTCGACGGCGGTTTAAAGGCAGGATCCGTGCCATCAACGCGCGGCCAAAAATCACGGTTTCGTGAGCCTGGAACTCACGGCACAGGGCAGAGCGCCCGATGGGCGGTGCCGGGCTGCCCGATCGGGCGCTGTAGTATCCTCGTACCCGCTTCGATTGGAGGACCCATGAGACGCGCGATCGTCCCGCTGACCCTGCTGCTCGCTGGTTGCACCCTCGATCTGGCTGGCACCGAGTGGCAGAAGCCCGGCGCCATGGTGCAGGAAGTGACGGTCGTCGAGGTCGAGTGCGCCCGAAAAGCCCTCGAGATCGGGTCGGGCCCCGACCTGATCCTGGGCGGGCTCCTCGATGTCGGTCGTCTCGCGGTCCAGGAATCGCGTCAGGCGGCCGTGTTCAGCAGCTGCATGACAAGCGCCGGGTATCAACGCACGAGCTGAGTCATGGGCGGCGGTACCGTCATGCCCCGCGCCCTCCGGCGCCCACTGTTCGTCGTCCTTGCGGTGCTGGTCGTGGTCACCACGGTCGGCCTGGCGATCCTCCCCGAGATCGTCCGCCGTGTCGCGGTGAGCCAGATGACGAAGCTCACGGGGCGCGCGGTCAGCGTCGGGGACGTGGATTTCAATCTCTTCACCGGCTCCGTCGGCCTGAAAGGCTTCAAGCTCGCCCACCGAGGCTCGCCGGAGAGCGCGATCGAGCTCGACCGGCTGGAAGCACGGCTCGACTACGTGCCGCTGCTCTTCCACGAGGCGCGCGTCACCGACCTCAAGCTGACGTCGTTGAAGATCAACGCCAAGCGCGTCGGCGAGGCCGAGTTCGATTTCTCCGATCTGCTGGCGCTCATCGCCGCTGATCCGTCGGCGCCTCCGTCGCCGTGGAAGGTCACCCTCGCCCGAGGGTCCCTGCGCTCGGCGACGATCGTTTTCCGCGACCAGGTGACCGCGCCCCCGAGCGAGTGGCGGATCGAGGGGCTCACCGTCGACGCCAGCGAGCTCTCGACGCGACCAAAAGCCAAGCCGGGCCGTCTCGCTCTGAAGCTCAGACTCAACGGCGCCACGGTCTCGGTGACGAGCGAGGCGTTGGGCCTCGATCCGCTCAAAGCCGTGGCGCGCGTGGACGTCGACGGCTTCGACCTCGCCGCGGTCCGTCCGTATCTGCCTCCGCGCCTCCCAGCCGCGCCACGCGCCGGTCGGGCGGGTGTCGCTCTCGAGCTGGTCGTCGAGTCGGGTCCGGCCGGGCTGACGCGTGCCGTCGCGGCCGGCGACCTGGGCGCGTCCGGCCTCGAGGTGGCTCAGGCGGGCCGCGCCGAGCCCTTCCTGAAGCTGCCGCGCCTCGGTATCAAGGTGAAGGGAGCCGACCTCGTCGCCCGCACCGTCACGATCGCCGCCGTCGAGCTCGAGGGGCTCGCCGTGCGCGCGGTCCGGGATGCGCGGCAACAGATCGACCTCCTCGCGCTCGGCGCGGCGCGGGAGGAGAGGCTCGCCGCGGCGCCGCCCGCGAGCCCGGCCACGCCCGCCCAGGCGGGCTTCTCCGCGAAGATCGAGCAGATCGCCATCCGCAAGGGCGCGTTCACCTTCCGGGACGAGGGCATCTCGCCGCTCACCACGCTCGAGGCCGGCGATCTCACCGCCGACGTCACGAACGTGGCGTGGCCAACCGCCGGCCCGACGGCCTTCGTGGCCTCGCTGCGACTTCCGACGGCCGGCCGGCTCGCCGTGCGGGGCGCCGTCACGCCCCTTCCCTTCGACCTGGAGATCGCGATCTCGCTCCGTGGTGGAACGATCGAGCCGTTCCAGGCGTACATCCCGGTCCCGGCGCGGCTCTCGGGCATCTTCCACGCGGAGAGTCGCAATCGCATGACGATCGCCGACGACGGCACGGTCACCGCGACGTCGACCGGCAAGAGCTCGATCGAGAAGTTCGCGATCCGGGCGCCCGGCGAGACCCGGCCGACGGTGAGCGTCGAGCGCATCCAGTTCGATGGGATCGACTTCGCGTGGCCGAAGCACGCGCGCGCGGCGAAGATCACCCTCGCCAAGCCCGACATCCTGATCGAGCGCGACGCGGACGGCGGGATCTCGGTTCGCAAGCTCTTCGACTCGAGAGCCGACGCCACCGACATGGCCTCGAGCGCCCCCTCCACCGCTGGCGAGTCGCCGCGCCGCCCGGTGGAGAAGCCGTCGAGCACGCCGGCGGCGGCGCCGAAGCGCGGCGGGCTGCCGCTCGAGCTCGAGTTCGGCACGATCGCGATCACCGAGGGCCACGCCCGCTTCCTCGACCGTACGACCACGCCCGCGTTCTCGGAGACGCTCGCGCGGCTCGAGGTGATCGTCGAGGAGCTCAGCGCCACGTCGGGACGCCGGGCGAAGATCGCGACCCAGGCGGTCGTGGGCGACGCCTCCGCATTCGTGCTGCAGGGAGAGATCGCGCCGTTCGGCGAGGTCTACGCCGACCTGAGCGGAGAGCTGCGTGACTTCGAGCTGACCAGCGTGAACCCGTACGCCGACGCCGCGATCGCCTGGTTCATGAAGACCGGCCGGCTCGCGGTCAAGGTCCACGTCAAGGTCGAGAAGAACCAGCTCACCGCCGAGAACGAGATCGACGTGAAGAACCTGACGGTGGCACCGTCGCGCGAGGGCGACGAGGTGAAGAAGAAGATCGGGCTGCCGCTCGGCATGATCGTCGCGCTCATCACGGATTCGGACAACGCCATCAAGGTCAACGTCCCGCTCTCGGGCGAGCTGAGCCAGCTGCAGGCGGGCCTCGGCGATGCCGTCTGGGTGGCCGTGCGGAACGCGCTCGTCAACGTGCTCAGCGCGCCCTTCAAGGGGATCGGCCGGCTCTTCAAGGGCAAGGGCGACACCGTCGATGATCTCCAGGTCGACCCGGTGACCTTCGCGGCGGGGAGCGCGGAGGTGGCCGGCGAGATGGAACAGCACCTCACCCAGGTTGCCGATTTCCTGCGACGGGCGCCGATGATCAAGCTCGCGCTGACCTCCGTCGCGGCGCCACAGGACGGCGAGAGTCTCAGGGTCCAGGAGCTGACGCTGAAGATCCAGCGCGCCCAGCTCGAACGCGGGCTCCCCAACTTCAACGCCGCGGTCGCCGCCACGTTCAAGGAGCAGGTGCCGGGCGTCGCGCCGCCCAAGTCAGCGGACGAGCAACTCGCCGTGCTTCGCCAGCGTGAGCCGCTCCCCCAGGTGCGGGTGACCGAGCTGCTCACACGCCGACTCGCGGCCGTCCGGGACGCGCTCACGACGCGGGAGGGAATCCCCGCCGCGCGGCTGGTCCCCGGCGAAGCCAGACCGCCGGCCGAGCCGCTCGCCGCCGGACGGGTCGAGTTCGAGATCACGCACTGACGATGGCCTTCCGCGAGATCCGCTACGAGGTCGCCGACGGCGTCTGCACGGTCACGCTGAACCGCCCGGACCGGCTCAACGCGGTGACGTCCACGATGCTGGGAGAGCTCAACGAGGCGTGGGACCGCGCCGACGACGATGACGGCGTCCGGGCGGTGATCGTCACGGGCGCGGGGCGCGCGTTCTGCGCGGGCGCCGACCTCGGCGCCGGCGGCGCCACGTTCGACGCGGTGGCGCGCGGCCGCGCCGCCTCGGCCGAGGAGCATCGCGACGGCGGCGGCACCGTGACGCTCCGGATCTTCGACATGAAGAAGCCGGTGATCGCAGCGATCAACGGGCCCGCGGTCGGCTTCGGCATCACGCTGACCCTGCCGATGGACATCCGGATCTGCGCCACCACCGCGCGCATCGGGTTCGTCTTCGCCCGTCGCGGCGTGGTGCCGGAGGCGTGCAGCACGTGGTTCCTCCCGCGGCTCGTCGGGATCAGCCAGGCGGCGGAATGGGTGTATACGGGGCGCGTCTTCGACGCGGACGAGGCGCTGGCCGGCGGGCTCGTCAGCCGCGTGGTGGCGCCCGACGAGCTGCTCGCGACGGCGCGAGGGTTGGCGCTCGAAATTGCGCAGAACACCTCCGCGGTCTCGGTGGCGCTGGCGCGCCAGATGATGTGGAAGCTGCTCGGCGCCGACCATCCGATGGACGCGCACCGCCTCGACTCGCAGGCGATGTTCTGGACCGGCCGCTCCGCCGACGCCCGCGAAGGCGTCACCGCCTTCCTCGAGAAGCGCCCGGCCCGGTTCCCACTGCGGCCGAGCGCGGACCTGCCGCCGTTCTATCCGTGGTGGCGGCCGCGCCCGTTCACGCCGCCGCGCGCCTGACCGTCCGCGCGTGACGCTCGCGTGGATCGCGACCACCCTCGTCATCGGGGCCGCGAGCTTCGTCATGGGGCTCGCCGGCTTCGGCATCGCGCTGGTCGCGCTCGCGTTCCTGCCCCACCTGATGGCGCCGGCCGACGCGATCGTGCTCCTGACGATCTACGCGGCCGTGTTCTCGCTCGCGATGCTCGTCCAGCTCCGTCGCGACGTCGAGCCGCGCGCCGTCGTCGACCTCCTGATCGGCACCGTCGCCGGCACGCCGCTCGGCGTGTGGGGCCTCGCCGCGCTCCCGGTGAGCGCGCTCAACCGGCTCATCGGCCTGATGCTCGTCGCCGCGTTCGTCCTCGAGACGCAAAAGCTCTATCCGCATCGGCTCCGCGGCCGTCATTGGGGCCTCGGCGCCGGCATCCTGGCCGGCGTGATCGGCGGCGCCGTCGGCACGCCGGGTCCGCCGGTGGTGCTCTACGCCGCGACCCAGAGCTGGAGCGCGCGCGCCGCGAAGGCGAACCTCCAGGCCTTCTTCGTCGTGAACGAGGCGGCGATCCTCGTCGGGTACTGGTGGGCCGGGCTGCTCACGCGCGAGGTGCGCGGGCTGGCCGTGGCCTTCGCGGTGCCAGCCGTGGCTGGCGCGGTGGCGGGCGCGCTCCTGTTCGAGCGCATCGACCAGCATCGCTTCAGACAGCTGGTCTTCGGGCTGCTCCTGATCTCGGGACTGGTGCTGCTCGTGCGCGGCTGACGGCTAGCGGGCCTGCGTCGCCTTCCACTGCTCCACGTTCTGCTCGATCTGCCGGGCGTGACCCTCGAGATGGTCGGCGTAGATCTGGAGCCAGTCCTCGGTGGTATAGCGTCCCGACTCCGTGTGGCGGCCGACGCGCGACCACGCCTCCTCGGGCAAGCGGCGGATGAGCGCCGTCGTGCTGGCGCGCACGGCCTCGACCACCGCGAGCGCGGGCTCGATCGGCAGGGTGTGGTAGTCGAAGAAGGTCGCCCAGTGATCCTGATCGTAGCCCTGGATCAGGGGATCCTTCTCGGCCACGACGAACCGGACACGGGCATAGGAGTTCGTCTCGGAGTCGGCGCAATGGACGACGATCTCGTGCGCGGACCACTCCTTCGGCGCCGGGCGCCACTTGAGCGCCCGGGGCGGCACGGTGGCCAGCGCCGCGCGCAGGCGGGCCGGGCCGTCGGCGTACTGCTGAACGAGCGCGTCGCGCTTGGCGCGGTCGAGAGCCATGTCAGAGGGCCTCCAGCTTGCGGCGCAGCACCTTCGCGAGCCCCTCGGGGGCGAAGCCCAGCTGGAGCAGGGCCTGGCCCGAGTCGAAGTACTCGCGGTACGCCGCGATCCGGCCATTCTCGAGCTCGAAGATGCTCATCCCCCGGAAGTGGATCTTCCGGCCGGTGCTCCGGGGCACCGCGTCGGTGACGACGTAATCGAACGTCCACTCGGCCGCGGCGCGCGTCGGCGAGTCGACCACGAGATCCATCGCCCACGCGTACTCGCGTCCCTCGTGGAACATGCGCTCGAACATCGCGCGGAGCCCCGCGTGGCCCCGGTGCTCGCCGTAGAAGGTGTCGTGGTAGGTCGCGGCCTCCGTGAAGCAGGCCAGCAGCGCCCCGACGTCCTGCCGATTGAACGCCCTGGCGAAGTCCTGGACGATGGTCATGGAGCCTCACTCTACTGACGCGCCAGGATCCGCGCAACTCGGCCGGAGACCCACGGTTCTGTGACTTCCGCCGTTGCGCGAGCCTCGCGCGGAGCGTGCCCATTCGCCGGTTGACGACCCCGCGGTCTCTGGCCACCCTCGCCGACACCGCCCCCTCGTCGAGAGCGATCGCGCCGTCGCGGTCGGCTGAGCCCACATCCGCCGGGCCCGAGACTTGAAGAGGCCTGGGCGCGCGGACTACTATCTGCGGTACCTCTACGCGCCCATATTCGGAACGGAAAGGATCAGGCGATGAGCATCAAGCGTCACGGCGTGGGACCTCGGTTGAGTCAGGCGGTCGTCCACGGCGACACGGTGTACCTGGCCGGCATGGTGGCGGCCGACCCTTCGGCCGACGGCAAGGGTCAGACCCAGCAGATCCTCAAGAAGATCGACGAGACGCTGGCGGCGGTCGGCAGCCACAAGTCGAAGATCCTCTCCGCCACGGTGTACGTCGCCAACATGGGGATCTACGCCGACATGAACGCCGCGTGGGACGCCTGGGTCGATCCCGCCAACACACCGGCGCGCGCGACCGTCGAGGCGCGGCTGGCCTCGCCCAAGTACCTCGTCGAGATCATGGCCGTCGCGGCCATTCAATGACATGGGGGGTCTTGAAGGGCCCCCAAGCCCCCCGGGTACTCGGAGCTTCCGACTCAACAAAGGAGACCGTCATGAGAGAAGCCGTCATCGTCGCCAGCTCGCGGACGCCGCTGGCCAAGTCGTTCCGCGGCTCGTTCAACCTCACCCGCCCCGACGACTTCACCGCCCACTGCATCAAGGACGTCCTGGGCAAGGTCCCCCAGCTCGACTCCAAAGAGGTCGAGGACGTGATCATGGGCTGCGGCCAGCCGCACGGCTCGCAGGGCCACAACATCGCCCGCGTGGCGGCGATGCGTGCCGGCCTGCCGACCTCGGTCGCCGGGCTCACGCTGAACCGCTTCTGCTCCTCGGGGCTCCAAGCGATCGCGATCGCCGCGAACCACGTCATCAGCGACGGCGCCGACGTCATGATCGGCGGCGGCGTCGAGTCGATCACGATGGCCAAGCGCGACGCTGATCCGAACCCGGTGCTGAAGGAGCAGATGCCCGGCATCTACATGGTGATGGGCGACACGGCCGAGATCGTCGCCAAGCGCTACAACGTCACCCGCGAGGCCCAGGACCGCTACGCGCTGCTCAGCCAGCAGCGGACGGCGCGCGCCCAGCAGGAAGGGTTCTTCAAGGAAGAGATGGCGCCGATGCACGTCACGCGCGGCATCCTCGACAAGCAGACGGGCGCGGTCGTCGGCCAGGAGCCGTACTACTGCGAGAAGGACGAGTGCAACCGCGCCGACACGACGCTCGAAGGCCTCATGAAGCTGCCGCCGCACTTCGACAAGGACTCCGGCAAGGGCAGCGTCACCGCCGGCAACTCGTCGCAGCTCTCCGACGGCGCCAGCGCGACGCTCGTGATGTCGATGGATCGCGCCAAGGCGCTGGGCATCCGACCCAAGCTCGTCTTCCGCGGCTTCGCGGTGGCCGGCTGTGATCCTGACGAGATGGGGATCGGCCCGGTCTTCGCGGTGCCGAAGCTCCTGAAGCGCCACGGCCTGAAGATCGACGACATCGACGTCTGGGAGCTGAACGAGGCGTTCGCCTCGCAGGTCGTCTACTGCCGCGATCGGCTCGGGATCGATCCCGAGAAGCTCAACGTCAACGGTGGCTCGATCTCCATCGGCCACCCGTTCGGCATGACCGGCTCGCGCATGGTCGGCACCCTCGCCAACGAGATGCTCCGGCGCAAGGCGCGTTACGGCATCGTCACGATGTGCGTCGGCGGCGGTCAGGGCGCCGCGGGTCTCTTCGAGGCGTACCATTAGCTCGCCTCATCCCACGCCCGCTGCGCCGTCCCGGCGATGCCCGCGAGACGGCGCGGCGGCGGTCTCCTCGTAGTCGGTACGACCGGCCGAAGGAACGCTGACGAGGCGCGCCCTGCTATGATCGAAGGCGCTCGTCGTGAGGAGGCCCGGCCTGAGAAGCGTGCTCGTTCCTTCCTTCCTGCTCGCCCTGGTCGCGGCCGGCTGCGCGACGTCATCGGCCCCCGCTCCGGCGAGCACAGTCGGCGCAGGCCCCGGCACAGCTCAGACTGACGCAGCGCCAGCCCCCGAGTCGGCCGACCCGCGTGAAGCCCAGGCACGAGCTCAGCTCGGGCTCGGCTGGACGGCGATCCTCCGGGGCGACATGGCGGCCGCCACGATATTCCTGCGCGAGGCACTTCGCCTCCAACCCGAAATGATCGAAGCCCGGGAGCGCCTCGGACAAGCGCTCTACGGCATGGGCGACGTCGATGGCGCGGTCGAAGAGTTTCGGGCGGTTCTGCAGCAGCGACCCGACCGCGTCGCGACCAGACACTTGCTGGGCACAGCGCTCATGGCCAAGCAAGATTGGGCCGCCGCGCGCGCAGAGCTGGAGGATGTCGTCCGCCGAGACCCGGGGTTGGTCGGAGTGCTCTACAGCCTAGGCTTCGTGCAATACGCCCTCGGTGACCTCAACGGAGCGATCGAGACGTACCGACGAGTCCTGGTCCTCAGACCCGAGTTCCCCGATGCACGTTACAGCCTGGCCGTCGTTCTGAAGCTCGCGCAAGGCGATGCCGGGGCGACGAAGGAATTCCTCGCCGCGGCGGAAGCCGGTCATCCGCACGCCCAGTATTTCGCGGGGACGGCGTACGCCAAGGGCTTTGGGGTCGAGCGCAGCCTACCGCTCGCGATCGCATGGTGGTCGCGCGCCGTCGATCAGGGATCGACGGCGGCGTCCGGCGAGCTCCTGCAGCTTCGGCGGATTGCGCTCGGCTGGAATCGGCGACCACCGGCAGAGCGCCAGGCTGCCCTTCAGGCCTTTCAGGAGCATCGGGCAACACTGTGGGCCGGGTTTCCGGAGCTCGCTCGTGACGGAGACGATGACACGGTCGGCGCGGCGCTCCTGCGCCAGGGACGAGGGCGTGAGGCAGTGAGGATGCTGATCCGGGAGGCCAGCCTGCTCAGCGAGCCGGCTCAGGGCCTACTCGAGACCATCTACTACCATGGCGTCCGAGGACAGCTACCGGCGCACGACCCAAAGGTCCTCGCGTATTTTCAGAGCGCCGCCGCCGAGGGCCAGGTGCGTCCCCGGATCAGCCTCGCGCGCTTCTACGCGGGCGGCCTCGGGGTGCCGCAAGACACCGCACGGGCCATCAGCCTCCTGAAAGCAACACCTCACGACGACGCCCAGCGCCTCCTCCAGGAGCTGCTGGCCTCCAGCCCGGCGCCAGCCCGTCCCTAAGGGCGAGGACCCGCGATGAGGACGCTCGCCTCCGCCGCGGTGATCGGACTCGGCTCCGCTCTCGCGGCGATGGGCGTCTGGGCCGGCAGCGGTCCCGCGATCGCCGGGCTCGAATGGTCCGTCTACGATCGCTGGCTTCGCCGGCCCGCGCCGGTGAGCTCCGAGCTGGTCGTCGTGGCTCGCGACGCGGCGAGCGAGGCCAGGTTCGGCTCCGGCCCGTGGGACCGCGCCGTCCTCTCGCGCCTGATCACGAGCCTGTCGCGCGCCGGCGCGGCGGTCGTCGGTGTCGACGTCCAGATCGGACGGCCAAGCACGCCGGGCCGCGGCGGCGCGTCGAGCGACGCGCTGTTGAGCCAGGCCACCGCGCTGGCCGATAACGTCGTGTTCCCGCTGGCGCTCGAGATCACCGATGGCGCTCGCCGCGACAATACGGCGCCCCCACGCTGGCCCTCCCGGATCCGGACGGCGTCGTGCGGAGGGCACCGCTCCTGGTCCGAGTCGGCGATCGGGGCGTACCTGCGCTCGGCGTGGCGCTGGCCGCGACGTTCAGGAAAACCGGGCTCGACAGGATTCCCCTCGACCGGCGGGGACGAGCGGTGATCGGCTTCGCCACGGCCGGACTCAAGGTCGTCCCGCTCAGCGAGGTATGGGCGGCGATCGAGGAGCGGCGCGCCGAGGCGCTCCAGACGGCGCTCCAGACCATGGTCGAGGATCGGATCGTGCTGCTCCTCGTCGAGCCCGCGGCCCGCCTGGAGCGGACGCCGCTCGGCCCGATGTCGGAGACCATGATCCAGGCGCACCTGCTCAACGCAGCGCTGACCCGCTCGTGGCTCAGAGAGACGTCGATCGCGTCGACCATGCTCGGCACCGCGGTCCTCGCCGTGCTGACGACGTGGCTCTGGCTGTCGCTCCGGTCGTGGAAGGCCTCGATCGCCGTCGGCGCCCTCGTGCTGGCGTATCTGGCGGGCCTGACGCTCTCGGCCTCGCTCGCGGGATTCCTGCTGCCGCTCGCGACGCCGCTGCTGGCCCTCCTCGTCTCCTCGGCCGCCGCGCTGGTGTGGAACCACTTCACCTCCTCGAGCCGCATCGGCCGTCTCGAGGGCGAGATTGCCGCGATCCGGCAGGCGCTGGTCAGCCAGGAATCCTCGGTGGAGAGCCTCGAGGAGGATCTCGACGCGGCGCGCGCCGCGGCCGCGCGCTCGACCGGGGCCGAGGAAGCGTTGCGGGCGCAGCTCGCGACCGCCCGCGCGCAGGAAGAGCAGACGCGTGCCCGACTCGAGCGGCTGGAGCGCGAGTCGCGGACTCTCGGCGATGGCCGAGTCGCACCGCTCGACGACGCCGAGCTCGAGCGGCTACGAAGCGAGTGCGAGCGGATGGGGATCGTCACCCGCGACCGGGTCGTGCTGGCGGTGTTCCGGGACCTCGAGAAGGCGGCGAGATCGACGCTGCCGATCCTGATCGCGGGCGAGCCCGGGACCGGCAAGGAGCTGTTCGCGCGAGCCGCCCATCACCTGAGCCCACGAGCCGATGGGCCCTTCGTCGCCGTGAACATGGCCGCGATCTCTCCGGAGCTCTTCGAGAGCGAGCTGTTCGGCCACGTCAGGGGAAGCTTCACCGGCGCGATTGCCGACCGCAAGGGGCTCTTCGAGCAGGCGGGCCAGGGAACGATCTTCCTCGACGAAGTGGGCGAGCTGCGTCCGGAGCATCAGAGCAAGCTCCTGCGAGTGCTCCAGGACAAGAGCTTCTACCGAGTCGGGGCGACGCGGCCGACCACGGTGAACGTGCGAGTGGTCGCGGCGAGCAACCGGGACCTCGAAGCCGGAATCACCGAGGGATGGTTCCGCGAGGATCTCTATTTCCGGCTGAAGGGGCTCGTGCTGCGACTGCCTCCCCTCCGCGAGCGACGGCCGGACGTCCCTCTGCTGGCAGCGCGTTTCGCGCGCGACGCCGCGACCGAGCTCGGGCGACCTCATCGAGAGCTGACCGAGGCAGCGCTTGCCGCGCTCGAGCGCGGGGAGTGGCGCGGCAACGTCCGGGAGCTCCAGAACTGCCTCCGCCAGGCCGTCGCCCTCGCCGACGGCACAACCATCGCCGTCGACGACCTTCGCCTGCCCTCGGACGAGCCGACGCGGGACGACCCGGGCGGCGATACCGCGGTGCTGGCATCCCTCCGACAGCACGGCTTCGACATGCAGGCGACAGCGCGGGCGCTCGGATGGGACCGGAGCACGGTTACCCAGCGGCTCAAGGGGCTGGGCTTTCGGGCGTTGGTCGATTCGGGCGGCGACCGGACCAGGGCGGCGCTGGCCCTGGCCGGCGACGCGGTCCTCGGCCCCACCGTGGAGCTGAAGCTCCGCGAATACCACGAGCACCTGCTCCGGGCGATCGAGCGATTCGAATCGGCGGATGAGGCGATCGTCGCCTGCCGCCGGCGCTTCAAGAACCTGCCGGAGCGCCATTTCCGCTCCCTGGAGCTGCTGGTCCGACAGCACTTCGACCGCCGCGCGCCCGCCAAGGTCTGATCCCTCGCGGGGACGGGCCACCGCTCATGCGGGGATGCGGGGAAGCCCCGCACCCAGCTGATCCCTCTCGCTCACTCGCTCCAGCGCCAAGTTCGCGACGCCATTAGCGCTCTTCCTCTCCCGGCATCGCCCGTAGCGCCTGGCGTGTGCGTTGCTCTTCGCCTCAGCCGGGCACGGTCCGCACGGGGCGGCGCCGGACGCCCGATCACCGAGACGCGAGGACGTCTCGAGACAGAGAGAGGGGAAGGACAATGGCCAACACTCAGCAGCAGACGGGCGAGAGCGGGGGCGCGAAGGAGCTGGCGATCCTCGTCGGGATCCTCCTGACGGTCGTCGCCGGAGCCATCGGGACGTACTGGATCCACTCGAGAGGAGTGGAGGTCGAGGCGGCGAGCGTCGTCGCGGTGAAGCCGGCCGCCGAGCCGAAGGCCTCGCGGGTCGCGGTGCCCGCGCCGCCCGCCGGCGTGTTCCACACCGACGTCTATTTCGACTTCAAGAGCACCCGCCTTCGCGCCGACGCCGTCAAGGTGCTCCAGGAGACGGCCGGGCTCATGGATCTGACCAACGCATGGGTCGTACTCGTCCACGGCCACACCGACCGCCAGGGGCCGGCCGAGTACAACAAGGCCCTGGCCCAGAAGCGCGCGGAGTCGGTCAAGCAGTTCCTCGTCGAGCTTGGCGTCCCCGAGGCCTCGATCAGGCTGGTAACGATCGGCGCGGACGGCGCGCTGTGCGAAGACCTGAGCGCGGAGTGCCAGCAGCTCAACCGTCGCGTTCACCTCGAGTTCCGCAAGCTCGCCGCGTCCATCCCCGCCACCACCACGGTGGCGGCGACGAAGGGCGGCGACCAGGCGCAGGCCGACGCCGCGTCGCCCGCGGGCGACCGGTAGTCGGCTCCATGGGCGCCGTTCTGATCTCCGCCTCGGCGGCCGTCGCCGCCGGGGCGGAGAGCTTCAGCGGTCCGGCCACGCACCGCGGCTCCGCGTCGTCCAGGATCTGTCGCCGCGCCTCGGCCGGCGGGGCCCCAGCCCCGCGACGGCTTGCGGCGCGCACTAGAATTTCTAGCCGCGCCTCAGCCGGCGGGGCCCCAGCCCCGCGACGGCTTGCGGCGCGCACTGCCACCTTCTGAGGGCCGATCATGCGTCTCCGCCCTGCGCTCGGGTTGGGTTGGCGAGTTCTACGCGCGTCGACGGCGGCGCTGTTCGGCCGCGTGACCTGGGATGCGCCCGTTTGGCTGCGCCGGCTCGTCGAGCTGGTCAGCCTCACCGCGCGGCGCCTGGCGGCGCGGCCCCGGCTCACCGGCGCGCTGTCCGGGGCGATCCTCGTCCTCGCCGTCGGCGGGTCGTGGGGCTATCTCTGGTGGCAGGCTCGGCCGCGGCCGGTCGTTGTCACGTACACGGTGAAGGCGCCGGAGCGCACCGAGATCGAGAGCGACAAGAAGCCCAACCCCCTCGTGGTCACGTTTCATCGATCAGTCGCTCCGCTCTCCGGCGTCGGCAAGGACGTGTCGAGCGGGATCGCGATGAGCCCCGCGCTGGCAGGAACCTGGCGCTGGACGTCGGACACCACGCTCGGGTTCCAGCCGAAGGACGACTGGCCGATCGGCGCCCAGTACACGGTGACGTTCGACAAACGCGCCTTCACGCGAGACGTTCGCCTCGCCGAGAGCTGGTTCACCTTTCAGACACCTCTCTTCGTGCTGACGCTGGCCAACGCGGAGTTCTTCCAGGACCCGGTCGATCCCGCCCTGAAGAAGGCGGTGATCGGGCTGAGCTTCAGCCATCCGGTCGACGCCGCCGAGCTGGAGAAGCGCATCGAGCTCAGGCTCGCCGGCCAGTCGGCCGGCGTCCTGGGCGTGGGGCGGCAGACCACGAAGTTCACGATCAGCTACGACAAGCTAGGGCTGAACGCCTACATCCATTCGGCGGCACTGCCGATCCCTCGGGAGAGCACGACGCTGACGGTCACCGTCCACAAGGGCGTGGTGGCGGCGCGCGGTGGCAAGGCCGCCGACTACGCGCCGACGCAGACGATCACCATCCCCGGGCTCTACAGCCTGCGGGTCAACACCGTCGGGCCCGCCGTCGTCAGCGGCGTCGCCGGTGAGCAGGAGCAGGTCCTCGTCGTGGAGCTGTCTGCCGCGGCCCACGAGAACGAGATGCAGAAGAGGATCGCGGCGTGGGTCCTGCCCGTGCAGCACCCGGAGCCTCGCGATCCGCGCGAAAAGATCCACGACTGGCGCGACCCGGCCGAGATCACCGACGCCATCCTCGCCGCGAGCACACGCTTGACGCTCGATCCGATCGCCGCCGAGCGCGAGAACGTCGAGACGCACTCGTTCAAGTACCGCGCCGACGTCGGGCGCTACGTGTACGTCCAGGTCGAGCGGGGATTGCGCGGCTTCGGCGGCTACCTGCTGGGCGACCGGATGCAGCGTCTCGTGCGGGTGCCGCCGTTTCCGCCCGAGCTGAAGATCCTCAGCCAGGGCTCGCTCCTGGCCGTGAGCGGCGAGCGCAAGGTCGCCATTCTCGTCCGCGATCTTCCCGGCCTGCGCATCGAGGTCGGTCGCGTGCTGCCCTCGCAGCTCCAGCACCTGGTGTCCCAATCGTTCGGAGACTTCGCCCACCCCCAGTTCGGCAACCAGTTCGGATCCGACAATCTGGTCGAGCGCTTCGAGCGCAAAGTGCCGCTGCCGAACCTGCCACGCGGGCGCCCGCACTACCACGCGCTCGACCTCTCGGAATATCTGAGGGCCGACGGCGCCGAGCGGCGCGGCGTCTTCCTGCTCACGGTCCAGAGCTACGACCCGGCGATGGATCGTCCGACCGACGCCGAGCCGGGTGGCGCGGACCCGCGATGGAACCGCGAGCGGTGGGGGCTCGACGGGCGCTACAGCGACCGGCGGCTCGTGCTCGTGACCGATCTCGGCATCCTCGTCAAGAAGGCGCTCGACGGCGCCCAGGACGTCTTCGTCCAGTCGATTCACTCCGGCAACGCGGTGACCGGGGCGACCGTCGACGTCATCGGGAAGAACGGCCTGGTCGCGTTCTCGCGCCCGACTGACGCGACCGGGCGCGCGCAGTTCCCGAGGCTCGACGGGTTGACCCGCGAGCGTGCGGCGCTGATGTACGTCGTGCGTCGCGGTGACGACACGAGCTTCCTGCCGCTCACGCGCTCCGATCGCGGGCTCGACCTCACGCGCTTCGACGTGGGCGGTGTCCAGAACGCCCGCATCCCCGACCAGCTGAGCGCCTACCTGTTCTCGGATCGAGGGCTCTACCGGCCGGGCGACACGATCCACGTGGCCGCGATCGTGAAGGCCGCGGGATGGGTGAAGAGCCTCGTCGGGCTGCCGCTGGAGGTCGAGGTCGTCGATCCACGCGGTTTGACGGTCAAGCGCGAGAAGCTCGCGCTGGGCGCCGGCGGCTTCAGCGACCTGTCGCACCAGACCGTCGAGAGCTCGCCCACCGGCGCCTACGCCGTCACGCTCTCGATCGTGAAGGACGGCAAGCCCAACCAGCAGATCGGATCGACCACCGTGAACGTGCAGGAGTTCCTGCCCGATCGCATGAAGATCACCGCCGCGCTGTCCCGCGACACCGCCGAGGGCTGGCTGAGCCCGTCCGGGCTCACCGCGCGCGTCCGGGTGCAGAACCTCTTCGGCACGCCGGCGGAGAAGCGTCGCGTCGAAGCGGTGCTGACGCTCTCGCCGGCGTTCCCGGCCTTCCGGAGCCACGCGGGCTACAGCTTCTTCGACCCGCAGCGCGCCAGGGAGGGCTACAGCAATCCGCTCGGCGAGGCGACGACCGACGAGCGCGGCGAGGCCGACCTGGAGCTCCGCCTCGACCGCTACGCCCGGGCGACGTATCACCTGCATTTCCTGGCGCGCGCGTTCGAGCCCGAAGGCGGGCGAAGCGTCTCCGCCGAGACGGCGGCCCTGGTCTCCGAGCTGCCGTTCCTGGTCGGCTACAAGCCCGATGGCCCGCTCGACTACGTCACGCGGGGCGCGAAGCGCACGGTCTCGGTGATCGCCATCGATCCCAACGCCAGAAAGACCGCCGTGAGCGGGTTGAAGCTCGTGCTGGTCGAACGCGCCTGGGTCTCCGTGCTGACCCGGCAGGCCAACAACACGTACAAGTACGAGTCGCGGCGAAAAGAGATCACGATCACCGAGCAGCCGCTCGCGATCCGGGCGGCCGGCCTGTCGCTGGCGCTGGCCACCACGCGTGCCGGCAGCTTCGCGTACGTCGTCCGCGACGCGCAGGGGCTCGAGATGAACCGCATCGAGTACACGGTGACCGGCCACGCCAACGTCACCCGTTCGCTCGAGCGGAACGCCGAGCTGCAGCTCGCGCTCGACCGCAAGGACTACGCGCCCGGCGACGAGATCGAGGTCAGCATCCGCGCCCCGTACGCCGGTGCCGGCCTCGTCACCATCGAGCGCGAGCGCGTCTACGCCCATCAGTGGTTCAAGAGCTCGACGCTGGGCTCGGTGCAGCGGATCCGGATCCCGGGCGACTTCGAGGGCAACGGCTACGTCGCCGTGCACTACGTCCGCGATCCGGCGTCGGAGGAGATCTTCATGAGCCCGCTCTCGTTCGGCGTCGTGCCGTTCACGCTGAGCCTCGCCCAGCGGACCAATACGCTCACGCTGACCGCGGCCGAGACGGTGCAGCCAGGACAACCGCTGCGGATCACGCTCGCGGCCACCCAGCCGGCCCGCGCGGTCGTCTTCGCGGTGGACGAGGGGATCTTGCAGGTCGCCCGCTATCAGACGCCCGATCCGCTCGGACACTTCTTCCGCAAGCGCATGCTCGAGGTGCGGACCGCGCAGATCCTCGACCTGATCCTGCCCGAGTTCAAGCGGATCATGAGCGCCGCGGCGCCCGGCGGCGACGCGGGAGCGGAGCTCGGCCGACACCTGAACCCGTTCAAGCGTCGACGCGACGCGCCGGTGGTCTTCTGGTCGGGCGTCGTCGACGTGAAGGGCTCGCGCGAGTTCGTCTACCAGGTGCCGGGAACCTTCAACGGCGCGCTGCGCGTGATGGCGGTGGCCGTCAACGACACGAGCCTGGGCGTGGCCAGCGTGCAGTCCCTGGTCCGCGGCGACTTCGTGCTGTCGCCCAACGCGCCGGTGGCGGTCGCACCCGGCGACGAGTTCGACGTCTCGGTCGGCGTCGCCAACAACGTGCGCGCATCCGGGCCTGACGCGGCCGTGACGGTCGCGCTCTCGACCACGCCGCACCTCGAGGTCGCAGGCCCCGCGCAGCACTCGCTCAGGGTCGGCGCGTTGCGCGAAGGGGTCGCCACGTTCCGCGTGCGGGCCAGGATGGGAGCCGACACGCGCCTGGGGTCGGCGACGCTCAGCTTCACGGCCGGCTCAGGACCCTACGGCGCGGCGCTCGACACCGACGTGTCCGTGCGCCCGGCGACGCCGCATTACACGATCGTCACCGCCGGCGGCTTCACCGGCTCGATCGACGTGCCGGTGCAGCGCGACCTCCACCGAGAGCACCGGCAGCTCGAAGCGGCCATCTCGCCCCTCCCGCTCGTTCTCGCCCATGGCCTCAGCACCTATCTCGTGGCCTTCGGCCATATGTGCACGGAGCAGCTCGTGAGCAAGGCGATGCCACAGGTGGTTCTCGCGCGCCGCCCCGAGCTCCTGGCGCCGCCCCGGCCGGGGCTCACGCCGGGCCGAAACTTCGCGGATGCCGTTCGGGTGTTGCGCACGCGCCAGAACGCCGAGGGTGGCTTCGGCCTGTGGACCGCGTCGGTGCAGGCCAGCGAGTTCGCGTCGGTCTACGCGGTGCACCTCCTGCTCGAGGCCGCCGAGCGGGACGAGTACGTTCCCGCCGACATGATCCAGAAGGGCAACGCGTACCTGCAGCAGCTCGGGACCATTCCGGCGCAGGATCTGGCGCAGGCGCGGACCCGGGCCTACGCCGCCTATCTGCTGACCCGGCAAGGGATCGTGACCACGCCCATGCTCACGGGCCTGCGCGAGAGGCTCGACGACAGGTATCCGAAGGACTGGCCGGCGGACCTGGCGGCCGCATACCTGGCGGCGAGCTATCAGCTCCTCAAGCAGGAGCGCCTCGCCGGGAGCCTCATCGACAAGCCGCTCGAGCGGATCGGCCAGAGCGCCGCACCGTATCGCTACGAGTCGTACTACGACCCGCTCGTGCACGACGCGCAGGTCCTGTACCTCGTCGCGCGTCACTTCCCGCAGCGGGCGCGGGCGCTCTCGGCGGCGACGCTGGCGGACATGATCAAGCCGATCCAGCAGGGACGCTTCCACACGCTGTCGGCGGCCTACACGATCCTGGCGCTCGACGCCTACGCCACGCTGGTGAGCCCGGTCGTCCTCGGCAAGCTCGCGATCACGGAAGTGCCGCGTGACGGTGCCGCGCGGTCCCTGGCATTGCCGGGCACGCTCGTGCCGCGCGTGCCATTCGCGTCCGACACGGCCACGCTGCGGTTCGCGAATTCCGAGCCGCTGACGACGTTCTACTCCGTCACCGAATCCGGCTTCGATCGCACACCGCCAGCCGGCGAGCTCCGGTCGGGGCTCGAGGTGTTCCGCGAGTATCTCGACGCGGCCGGCACGCCGATCACGTCGGTGAGGCTCGGCGAAGAGATCACCGTGCGCCTGCGCTTCCGGGTGGTCGACCGGCCCGCGCTGCGCGACGTCGCGCTGGTCGATCTGCTGCCCGGCGGGTTCGAGCCCGTGCTCATCCCGACCCCGATCGGCGGCACGTCCGGTGGGCCGGGCTGGGCCAATCCGCTGGGCGGCGGCGGGACCTGGTCAGCGGAGTTCGCCGACATTCGCGAAGAGCGCGTCGTGCTCTACGGCACCGTCGGCCCCGACATGGCCGAGTTCACGTACCGGATCAAGGCCACCAACGTCGGCCGCTTCGTCGTGCCGCCCGCGTACGGTGAGTCGCTGTACGACCGCACGGTCCGGGCGCGCTCGCCCGCGGGACAGATCACGGTCGAGCGTCTGTCCCGGTGAGCCGTCCCGCGCGCCGGGGCCGATGGCGGCTCGCGCTCGTCGTGGGCGCGCTCACGACCGCCGCACTGGTCGCGCCGCGCATCGTGGCCGCGCCATCGCTGGGTAGCCGGGCGACGTTCTCGTCGGCCGTCTTCGCGGAGAACGGCGAGCTGCTCCGTCTCACGCTGGCCGCCGACCAGCAGTACCGCCTCTGGGTCCCTCTCGATCAGATCGCGCCGGCGACCCGGGAGGCGGTGCTGCTGTACGAAGACCGGTGGTTTTTCTGGCATCCCGGCGTCAATCCGTACGCGCTGGCTCGGAGCGCGGGCGCGAGCTGGTTCGGCCGCCGGCGCCAGGGCGGATCGACGATCACGATGCAGCTGGCGAGGCGGCTCGACGGGATCGACAGCCGTACGGTGGGCGGCAAGCTGTGGCAGATCGGCGCCGCCGCGTGGCTCGAGCTGCGCTACGGCAAGCGCGAGATCCTCGAAGCCTATTTGAACCTCGTGCCCTTCGGACGCAACGTCGAGGGGGTCGGCGCCGCCGGCCTCGTGTACTTCGGCAAGCGGGCGGCTGAGCTCGGTCTGGCCGAGTCGCTGACCCTCGCCGTCATCCCACAGAATCCCCGCCGCCGAGTCTCGCCGGCTCGGGAGGGGACGGCGCGCGAAGCGGAGCGCGAGCTCGTCGACGCGCGCGAGCGCTTGTGGCGGCGGTGGGTCTCGCGGCACCCGCGCGACCGTCACCGGGAAGCCGACCTGGCGCTGCCGCTGGCTCCGCCGTCGCCGACCGCACTGCCCTTCCGCGCGCCGCACCTGGTCGAGGCCCTCTTGAGAACGAGACGCGGCGCGGAGACCGAGATCTGGTCGACCATCGACCCGCGCCTGCAGTCGACCGTCGAGCGGATGATCGCCCGGTACGTCGAGACGCAGCGGCCCCTCGGCATCCGCAACGCCGCCGCGCTCCTGGTGGACACCCGCACCATGGCGGTCAAGGCGCTCGTCGGCTCGGCCGACTATTTCGACGACGCGATCGACGGCCAGGTCAACGGAGTCTTCGCCAAGCGCTCGCCGGGGTCGACCCTGAAGCCCTTCGTGTACGCCCTGGGGCTCGACCAGGGTCTGGTCCATCCGCTGACGATCCTGAGGGACGTGCCGACGGCCTTCGGCCCGTTCAGCCCCGAGAACTTCGACGGCCGCTTCGTGGGGCCGATCAGCGTGCAGGACGCGCTGGTGCGGAGCCGCAACGTGCCGGCGGTCGCCGTGGCCGCCCGGCTCTCGCGCCCGAGTCTCTACGAGCTGCTCAAGAGCGCCGGCGTGACGAAGCTGGCGCCCGAGCGGCACTACGGCCTGGCCCTCGTGCTCGGCGGCGGCGACGTCACCGGCGAGGAGCTCGTGCGTCTCTATGCCATGCTCGCGAACGGCGGCGAGCCACGCGCCCTTCGCTACACGCGCGATCCGGCGCCGCCTTCCACCACGCGGCTGATCAGCGCCGAAGCCGCGTTCATCACCCTCGACATGCTCCGCGCGAATCCGCGGCCCGACACGGGCCGGCCGGCGGCGCCCTCGGTGGCCTGGAAGACCGGCACGTCGTGGGGCTTTCGCGATGCATGGTCGGTGGGCGTCTTCGGTCCCTATGCCCTCGTCGTGTGGGTCGGGAACTTCGACGGCGCCGGTAACCCGGCGCTGGTCGGCGTCAAGATCGCGGCGCCACTGTTCTTCAACGTGGTCGACGCGATCCGCGGGCAAGGGCTCGATCCGGGCGAGCGGCCGCGTCCACTCCCGCCCCACGTCGCGCGCGTCGAGGTGTGCCGGGCCAGCGGCGATCTGCCGAACGCGCACTGCCGCGAGCGCGCGACCACGTGGTTCATTCCCGGCAAGTCGCCGATCCGAGTCAGCCGCCTGCACCGCGCGGTCATCGTCGACACTCGCTCGGGCCGCGCGGTCTGCGAGGACGGGCCCTTCACCCGGCGAGAGGTCTTCGAATACTGGCCGGCGGACATGCTCCGCCTCTTTCGCGAGGCCGGCCTGCCCCGGCGCGAGCCGCCGCCCGCGATGCCGTGCGGCCGCGGCGGCGCGGAGGCCGACGCGTCGGCGCCCCGGATCACGTCGCCATCGCGCGGCGCCGTCTACACGATCCGGCTGTCGCAGCCGATCGCCATCGATCTGCAGGCCACCGACTCGACGCGCGCCCTCTTCTGGTTCGCCGATCAGGGCTTCCTCGGCCGGACGGGCGCGGGGGAAAGTTTCGCGTGGCACCCGTCGCGAGCGGGCCGCTACACCCTGCGCGTCCTCGACGACGCCGGCGGCGCCGACGCGCGTGACGTGAGCGTCGAGGTCGTTCCGTGACCGCGCGCGGCATGGCGGCGGTCCGGACCACGTGTGCTATAAAGCGTCAGAGCCGCTTCATCTCCGACTGGCGACGGCTGAGAGGAGGCGACACGATGCTTACGACGCTCGCGTGGGTGTACACGGTGGGGTTCGTCGGCGTTTTTCTCATCACGCACGCGCCCGGATTCACGGACGCCGACGGCTTCCTGTTCGGCCTGTTCAAGATCGATCCCATCGACGACGTCGTCCATTTGCTCTCCGGCCTCGTCGGCGCGGTCGTCGCCCTGCGGGCCCGGAACTGGATTCGCACGTACCTCCTGTGGGTGGGCATCCTCTACGGACTCGACGCCGTGATCGGCCTCACGCAGAGCCGGGGACTTCTCGACCTGAGCATCTTCATGCAGGGCATGGGCACGCCCGATTTCAGCGGGAAGAACTTCGCGGTGAACCTGCCCCACATCGTGCTTGCCGGAATCGCGCTCGTGTTCGGGTTCCGCAAGAGCCTCACGCCCGCACGTGGTGCAGCGTAGGCGAGAACGCCCGCGACGCGCCCTGACCTTCGTCAAGCTGGCGGCCGCGACGGTCGCAGTGCTGGCGGTGCTCGCCGTCGCGTTTCCCGTGCGGTTCATCGGCGTCCACTGCTACGCCAAGCGCAACCAACCGATCGCGCGCTCGCTGGAGCTGCGGCGCGCGACCACCGACGTGAAGGGGTACTTCCGCGAGGAGGCGCCGACCTTTCTCGCGCTACCGGAGTGGTACATCGTCTACAGCACCCAGGAGTACGCGCGGTTCCTCGAGTCGCGGCCGCCGAGCCAGTTTCCCTACCTCGGCGCGATCCGCCAGTACTGGAGCTACTACGCGGACGTGTGCCGGGCCACCAAGGGCGTCTACCGCTACGACACGGGTGTCCACCTCATGCTCGGCGTCATCGGCACCAGCTTCTCGGCCGAGAACGCGGTCCGCGGCGCGTACGAGCG
This sequence comes from Candidatus Rokuibacteriota bacterium, assembly GCA_003221515.1. GTDB lineage: Bacteria > Methylomirabilota > Methylomirabilia > Rokubacteriales > CSP1-6 > AR31. The sequence continues at coordinate 53,418 of QHSI01000106.1, read as the reverse complement.
CACGGTCGGCCGATTCACGGAGCTGATCGCCGGCTATCACACCGAGGAAGACGCGTTCGCGCGGCGGACCGCCGGTGAGTACGGCGCGTTCATGCACACGGCGCCGTGGTACGAGTTCCCGTTCGCGAGCGCGCTGACGGCGCTCTGGCGTGAGACGCCGCTCCTGGGCAAGGGCCTGGTCCGCAAATGGGAGCGGCGGCTCGCCCTCACCGCCGAGTACGGGATCAAGGCGGTGTACGGCTGGATGATCGCCCGCTCCACCGGCGCGGTGTACGCCGCCGAAGAGCTCGTGATCCACGCCTGGGTCGAGGACGCGCCCGATCGGATCTTCGACGACGACCGGGTCCGGCGGGTCCGGATCGTCGGCCCGGGCTCTTACCTCGTCAGGCTTCCCCGCTACGAGCCGTTCACCGAGGTCGTCGCCCTGCTGGTGAAGCAAGGCGTGCGGTTCCGTGACTTCGCCGGCAACGAGACGATCGTCCTGACGGCGATCGCGCCCCGCGCCTGGGACTACCGGTTTCCGAGCGGCGAGGTCGTGCTCAGCGCGCCGATCCTCACGAACCCGGCCGCCAAGCGGATCGCGGTGAAGGCGCCCGTGGCCTCGCTGCACGTGATCCTGGCGGGCCTGGAGCGTAGCGGCGTGATCCTCGAACACCTCTACGACTACTGAGCGTGGAACGGAGCGCACCGTGATCGTGTGGACCAGGCTCCAACGAGTGCTCGCCAGGCCGCTGGTGATCGCCCTGCTCCTGTTCGTGATCGTGACCGTCTTCGCCCTGCGCAAGGCGATCCTCTACGCCGCGGATCCGGTGGGCGAGAAGGATTGCCCTCCGGTGTCCCCCGCTGACGCGAGCCCGGCCCGACCCGATCGCCCGGCCTCGGCGCCCGCGTCACTGGTCTGGGTGCAGCGGGGCGGCACCGTGAACGACGCGAGCTGCCTGAGCCGCACCGCCGTCTACGGCGTCGTGGCCGTTCGCGAGATCGACGACGTCCGCGCCGCGCTCCAGTTCGCCCGCGACAACGGGTTGAAGGTCGCGACCGCCGGCGTGCGGCACAGCATGGGCGGGCAGGCGTTCGCGCGCAACGCGCTCGTGCTGGACATGACCCGGCTCAATCGGATGTCCCTCGACACGCGAAGCCGAACCCTGACGGTGCAGAGCGGCGCCACCTGGCACGACATCCAGAAGTTCCTGCACCCGCGGTTCGCCGTGCGGGCGATGCAGTCGACCGACATCTTCACCGTCGGCGGATCGATCTCCGTGAACGCCCACGGCATGGACCATCAGGCCGGCTCGGTCGGGCGCACGATCCGCTCGATGCGCGTCATGCTCCCCGACGGCACCGTTCAGAACGTGAGCCCGACCGAGAACACGCGGCTGTTCCACCTGGTGGTGGGCGGCTACGGCCTGTTCGGCGTCATCCTCGAGGCCGACCTCGAGGTGACCGACAACCCGGTCTACCGCTCGGAGCGGCGGGTCATCGACTATCGTGACTTCCCCGCCGTCTTCGCCGACGAGATCCACCGCGAGGAGCGGTACGAGCTGATGTACGGCCACCTCTCGACCGCCCCGCAGTCGTTCCTGGAGGAGATGCTTCTCTACACCTACCGGCGGGTCGAGGTGCGCGGCGCCGAGATCCCCCCGCTCGGCGACGTGCGCGCGGTGAAGCTCCGGCGGCTCGTCTTCAACCTCGCCAAGCACGGCACGCTGCCGATGCGCCTCAAGTGGTTCGCCGAGAAGTACGTCGAGCCGAGGCTCGAATCCTGCCCGGTCAGCCGGAACCAGGCGCTCGGCGAGGGCGAGGCGTGCCTGGTGTCGCGCAACCACCCGATGCACGACTCGGTGCGCTACCTCAAGAACGCGCTCGAGGACGAGACCGACATCCTGCACGAGTACTTCGTGCCGCGCGCGCAGTTCGTCGCGTTCGTCGACGGTCTGCGCTCGGCGCTCCGGACCCACGAGGCGAACCTCTTGAACGCGTCGGTGCGCGTCGTGCACCGCGAGGACAACGTGCTTTCGTACGCGCCGACCGACATGTTCGCGGTGGTGCTCTACCTGAACCAGGCCACCGATGCCGAGGGCGACGCGCGGATGCGGGCGCTCACCGGCGACCTGATCGATCTGGCCGCACGCGTGGGCGGCACCTTCTTCCTGCCGTACCAGCTGCACTACACCGCGGCGCAGCTCCAGCGGGCCTACCCGGGCGTGAGGGAGTTCTTCGCGACCAAGCGTCAGCTGGATCCGACCGGGCTTCTCACCAACACCTTCTACGAGACGTACGCGCCCAAGCTCGGCGGCTGACATCGAGGAGCGCCCCGGGGAGTGTGAGCGGCCCTTCGAGGCCCCTCACCCAATCAACTTCCAGGCGGAGTCGGCGAGCGGGCGGGCGCGCCGCCCGCGCTCCTGGGCATTCGGGTCGTTCGCGGTGCCGGCGACGACGCGCCCCATGATGCCCTGGGCGATCGCGGCCAGCCGGAACATCGCGAAGGCCAGGCAGAACTCCCAGTCGGCGATCGTGGCGCGTCCGGCCCGCCGGCAGTAGGTCGCGACGTAGTCCCCTTCGCTCGGCACGCCCAGCTCGACCAGGTTCTTGTCGGCCAGCCCTTCCCACTCGCGCGTGAACCGGTACGGCAGGCAGAAGTAGGCGAGGTCCGCGAGCGGATGGCCGAGCGTCGAGAGCTCCCAGTCGAGCACGGCGATGACGCGCGGCTCGGTCGGATGGACGATGACGTTCCCGAGCCGGAAGTCGCCGTGGACGAGCGCGGTCTCGTCGCCGGCCGGAATGTGCTCCGGCAGCCACGGGATCAGACGCTCCATCGAGTCGATCTTTTCCGTCTCGGACGCGCGGTACTGCTGGGTCCAGCGATGGATCTGGCGGGCGAAGTAGTTGCCAGGCCGCCCGAAGTCGGCGAGCCCGAGCGCCTGCCAGTCGGTAGTGTGCAGGCGCGCCAGCACGTCGTTCAGCGAGTCGTAGATCTGCCCGCGCTCGCGAGGGGTCACGTCGGGGATCGCCGGATCGGTGATGATGCGCCCGTGGACGCAGTCCATGACGTAGAACGCGGTGCCGATGACCGCGTCGTCCTCGCAGAGCGCGAACGTCCGGGGCACCGGGAATCCCGTCTTCCCCAGCGCGGTGATCACCCGATACTCGCGGTCGACCGCGTGCGCGGAAGGCAGCAGCTTGCCCGGCGGCTTCCGGCGCAGCACGTACTCCCGCCCCCCGGCCGACAGATGGTAGGTCGGGTTCGACTGGCCGCCGCGGAACTGGCTGACGGTCAGCGAGCCGGCGAAGCCCTCCACGTGCCCGCGCATGTAGCGCTCGAGCGCGGTCACGTCGAAGCGGTGCGCGTCACGCACTTCCGCCGTCTGCGCGATCATTCCGTCGCTCCCCCGGTTGTGGCCGCGCCTCGGCCGGCGGGGCCCCAGCCCCGCGACGGCCTGCGGCGCGCACGACCTCGGTTGTAGCCGCGCCTCGGCCGGCGGGGCCCCAGCCCCGCGACGGCCTGCGGCGCGCACGACCTAGTGTCCGTTGCCCCGCACCGCTTCGCCGAGCGCCGCGGCCAAGTTTTGGCGCACGCTGGCCAGGTGCGGATGCACCAGCAGCGCGCGCCGGAACACCGCCGCCGCCTCGCGGTGGCGGCCGAGCGCCATGTAGCAGAGTCCCTGGCCCGACAGCGCGCCGAAGTGGTTCGGGTTGCGCTTGAGGGTCTCCTCGCAATCGGCGATCGAGCCCTCGTAGTTCTCGGCCACGTAGCGGACCGTCGCGCGCTTGTTCCAGCCCTCGGCGAACGCCGGCGCCTTGGCGATCAGGCGGGCGAAGATCGTCTCCGCCTCGGCGAGATCACGGCGCTCCATCGTGGCGATGCCTTCGCGCAGCAGGGCGTCCAGCTCGCGGTCTCCGGAGCGGTGCCACATCTCCCACAGCAGAGCTCCGGCGCGCGCGGCGGCGCCGGCGTCGCTACCGCGTAGGGCTCCCAGGGCCTCGTCCTCGGTCATGGCGCCCCTAAGCTTGCGTCGGTCCGGCGCCAAGAGCAAGATGGGGCGCCTGACACTATGGACGCGCGCTTCTCCGGCAAGGTCGTGGTGGTCACCGGCGGCGCTGGCGGCATCGGACGCACCACCGCGGTGCGCTTCGCTTCCGAGGGCGCGCGCGTCGTACTCGTCGACCTCGCGGCGCCCGCGCTTGCGCTGAGCGTCGGGGCGGTCGAGCGGGCAGGCGGCGAGGTCCTGGCGGTCGAGGCCGACGTGACGAAGCTCGCCCACGTCGAGCGCTACGCCACCGCCGCGGTCAAGACGTTCGGCGGGATCGACATCTTCTTCAACAACGCCGGCGTGCTCGGCGCCCTCAAGCCCCTCGTCGACTACCCCGAGGAGGTCTTCGACCGCGTGATCGCCGTGAACCTGAAGGGCGTATGGCTGGGCATGAAGGTCGTGACCCCGCTCCTTCGGGCGCGCGGCGGTGGCGCCATCGTCAACACGGCCTCGATCGCGGGGCTCCGCGGCTCGCCGAACATCATCGCCTACACCGCGAGCAAGCACGCAGTGGTGGGCATGACGCGCTCCGCCGCGCTCGAGCTGGCGCGCCACGGGATCCGCGTCAACGCCGTCTGCCCGGCGCCGATCGAGACGCCAATGGCCCAGCTGCTCGACAGCCAGATGCGGCGCGAGCGGCTCACCGCGACGATCCCGATGCGACGCTACGGCTCGCCCGAGGAGGTCGCCGCGCTCGTCGCGTTCCTGGCGAGCTCCGACGCGGCGTACGTGACCGGCGCGATCTACACGGTCGACGGCGGCGCGATGGCGTGATCGTCGCCATCACCGGCTCGAACGGGCTGGTAGGCTCGGCGCTGGTGTCTTCGCTGAGGGCGCGCGGCGACCGGGTCATCCCCATCGTGCGGCGCGCGCCGCTCGGGACCGAAAATGCGCTCCGATGGGAGCCCACGACCGGCGCGATCACCCCGACCCGTTCCGCGATCGCCGACGCGGTGGTCCACCTCGCCGGCGAGAGCGTGACCGCCGGCCGCTGGACGGCGGCTCGCAAGGCGCGGATCCGCGACAGCCGCGTCGCCGCCACCGCGCGCCTGGCCCACACGCTCTCGCGCGCGACGCCGCCGCCGCGCGTTCTGGTGTGCGCGTCGGCGATTGGGTACTACGCGAACCGCCGCGACGAGGTGCTCATCGAGAACAGCCCGCCCGGCACCGGATTCCTCGCCCAGGTCTGCCGCGAGTGGGAGGCGGCCACCGCGCCCGCGACGGCGCGTGGGATCCGCGTCGTGAATCTGCGGATCGGCCTCGTGCTGAGCCCGGCCGGCGGCGCCCTGGCCAAGATGCTGACGCCGTTCCGGCTCGGCCTCGGTGGCGTCATCGGTGACGGGGCCCAGTGGATGAGCTGGATCGCCCTCGCGGACCTGATCGGCGCGATCCACCACGCGCTGGCGACCGAACCGCTACACGGTCCCGTCAACGCGGTCGCGCCGACGCCAGTGACCAACGCCGAGTTCACCCGGACGCTCGGCCGCGTGCTCGGCCGCCCCACCACGATCCTACGAGTTCCGGCCTTCGCCGCGCGCCTCGCCTTCGGCGGCGAAATGGCCGACGAGCTGCTGCTCACGAGCCAGCGCGTGATGCCGGCGCGGCTTCAGGCGAGCGGCTTTACGTTTCGGCACCCCACCCTTGAAGGTGCTCTCCGCCACGAGCTCGGCGGCTGACGGGGACTGAAGACCGTCGAGGTCGAGCGCCTCATCGGCAAGCCGTCACTGGTCCCGCCGGGAATCTGGCAGGATCTCGAGCGTCAACGCGTAGTCCGCGTAGCCCACCGACCGCCAGAACGCCACACCGCGCTCGTTGGCGACCAGCACCTCCACCGTGAGCCGCTTGTCCTTCGGCCAGACCTCGGTGCGCAGCGTGTCGACCGCGCGGCGGCCGATCCCCTCGCGACGCCGGTGCCGGACGACGAAGAGCTGGCGCACGTAGACCTCGTCCGGTAACTCGCGGAAGAGCGCGTAGGCCACGACCTCGCTCCGCTCCTCGAACAGCACCGCGCGATAGTCTCCGGCGAGCCAGTCCCGCATCCGGCGCTCGAGCTCGGCCACCCGCATCCGGCTTCGATGGCCCTCGTCCTGGATCAACTGGTGGTTGAGCTCGGCGAGCAGCGGGCAATCGTCGGCGGTCGCGAACCAGAACGTCACCGTCGATCCCCCGCGGTGCTGGTCCCGAGCTTCTGGAGCATCCAGTCACGCTGCCCGTCGAAGAAAAAGCGGATCAGGTCCAGCACGTCGGACCGCGGCACGCCCTTCCAGGTTTCCACTCGCCATCGGGACCATGGGATGAGCCCGAAGAGCTTGCCGGGAGCCGTGAAGTCGTAGTGGACCGTTGCGCGCCCGTCGACTTCCAGACACACATGGAGGATGTCCCCGTCGGGGTCGACGAACCCGATCCCCGGTGGGCAGCAGTCGGATCCATCGCGCTCGAGCTCTCCGTAGAGCTCCAGCTCGGTGCGCCAATCGTGGGTCTCGAAGGCGCGGAGACCTTCAGCCACCTCCGCCGCGTCATAGTCGGTGGCCGAGTAGTCGGCCCGCTGGATCCAGTACGGAATTCCCTTTGATGCGATTAGCGTTCTTGTCTCGGCGCGGCGGTCTTCGCATCGCGCGTGTTCGGCGTCCCCGTCGGCCCGATGCGCGGCTCGAGCCACGTCGCGAGGAACTCGCGTGTGCCCGGCGGACCGCTCAGCGCCAGCTGCGCGCGTTTTCGCGGGGCGTCGACCGTGAGATCGAAGGGGAGAAACGGGCAGCATAGGCGCTCGGCCACGATCACCGCGGTCGCGGCCGCGATCGCCTCGTCGGTCGGCTCGAGCTCGATGAGGTAGCCGTCGGGTCGGGCCTCGACCCCGCGGACATGGGCGGCGAACGTCCTGAGCACGGTGGCTTCGCGCTCTCGAAGCTCGGGGTCGGAGAGCGAGCACGCGATCGGGATGTCAGGGACCATCGCAGTGGACCTCGGCCGCGGTGAAACGGGTGTTCGCGTCAGGGCCGCGGCAGCCGCGGCGGCTCCGCGCAGGCGCGCTCGACCTCGTCGATGGTCTTCGGCGTGCCCGCGGTGAGCACCTCGCAGCCCGTATCGGTGATCAGCACGTCGTCCTCGATCCGGATGCCGATCCCGCGCAGCTCGCGGGGGACGCCGTGCGAGACTTTCTCGGCCTTCGCCTTCTCCTCGTCCTCCATCTTCCTGGCGGTGGCGGCGCCGAGGCGGAGACGGCGCTCCCACATCTCCTCCTCGCCGTACTCGCGCAGATGATAGGTGACGGTCTCGCGACCGGGATCGAAGTAGAGGCCCGGCTCGACCGTCAGCACCATGCCGGGCTCGAGGAGGCGTGACTTCCGATCGATCCGGTAGTCGCCGACGTCGTGCACGTCCATGCCGAGCCAGTGGCCGGTACCGTGCATGTAGAACTCCCGGTAGTGGTGCATCGCGAGCGATTCCTCGAGCCCGCGGGGCAGCGCGCCGAGCGCGACGAGCCCCTCGGTGAGGACACGCCGCGCGGCCTCGTGGATCGCCTCGTAGCGGTTCCCGGGCCGCGCGGCGGCGATGCCGGCGAGCTGGGCGCGCAGGACGATCTCGTAGACCGCGCGCTGGGCGGCCGTGAACCGGCCGTTGACGGGGAACGTGCGGGTGATGTCAGCCGAGTAGTAGCCCCACTCGCAGCCGGCGTCGATCAAGAGCAGGTCGCCGTCCTCCATCCGTCGCGTGTTCTCGGTGTAGTGGAGGATGCACGCGTTGGCGCCCGACGCCACGATGGACGGATAGCCGTTGCGGGGCGAGCCGCTGGCGCGGAAGACGAACTCGAGCGCCGCCTGCACCTGGTACTCGTAGAGCCCGGGGCGCGCGTAGCGCATCGCCTCGGTGTGCGCGTCGCGGCTGATCTCGCAGGCCCGACGGTGGCGCGCCAGCTCGGCATCCGAGCGGCGCAGTCGCAACTCGCTCAGGATGGGCCCGGGATCCTCCACGCGCAGGGGCGCCGCGTAGCCGCGGGCGCGGGCTCCGCGCAGCTCGGAGATCAGCCGCGTCACCCGGCCGTCGAACGAGCCGCTGCCCAGGCGGTAGTAGACCGTCGGCCGGTCGATCATGTACTCGCGCAGCTTGTCGTCGAGCCGGTCGATCGTGTAGGCGGCATCCGCGCCGAAGGTCGCGATGGCGCCCTCGACCCCGGCGCGCCGTCCGTTCCAGATCTCCATCTCGCGGTCGCGCGGGCGCACGAAGAGCACGAAGCGCTCCTTGGCGTCGGCCGGATTGATGACGGCGACGGCGTCGGGCTCGTCGAATCCTGTCAGGAAGAAGAAGTCGGAGGCCTGCCGGAACTCGTAGTTGACGTCGTTGTTGCGCCGGAGCTCCTGCGCGCCGGGGATGATGGCCAGCGCATCACCGATCGCCGCCGCGAACCGCTGGCGCCGTTCCACGAAGGGGGCTGGATCGAATGGGCTCATCGGCGCAATAATACAACGGCGAAAGGGGAGCCTCCTATGCACGTCGGAATGGCCGCCGTCTTTCAGAATCCCGGCAAGGCGCGCGCCGATCGCGAGGTCTACCGCAACGAGCTCAGGCTCGCCGACCTCGCCGAGCCGCTGGGGTTCGAGTCGATCTGGGGCGTCGAGCACCACTTCACCGACTATACGATGTGTCCGGACGTGCTCCAGTTCCTCACCTACATGGCCGGGCGCACGGAGCGCGCGCAGCTCGGCTCGATGGTGGTCGTCCTGCCGTGGCACGATCCGATGCGGGTCGCCGAGGAAGTCTCGATGCTCGACAGCATCTCCGGCGGCCGGCTCATCCTGGGCCTCGGGCGCGGTGCCGGCAAGGTCGAGTTCGACGGTTTCCGCCTCTCGATGGACGAGTCGCGCCAGCGTTTCGTCGAATCCGCCGAGATGCTGCTACACGGGCTCGAGACCGGCTACTGCGAGTACCAGGGACAGTTCGTGCACCAGCCCCGCGCGGCGATCCGGCCGGCGCCGTTCAAGTCGTTCCGCGGCCGCGCCTACGCCGCCGCCGTCTCGCCGGACTCGATGCCGATCATCGCTCGCCTCGGCGTCGGCCTCCTGATCATTCCCCAAAAGCCGTGGCCGGAAGTCGCGCGCGAGCTCGACACCTACCGGGGGATCTACCGCGAGATCAACGGCGTGGACGCGCCGCCGCCGGTGTCGGCCGGCTGGACCTTCTGCGACCCGAGCGCCGCGCGGGCCCGCGAGATGGCGCGCCGCTGGATCGGCGGTTACTACCTGACCGTGCTCGACCACTACCAGTTCGCCGGTGATCACCTGACCCACACGAAGGGCTACGAGTACTACGGCAAGATGTCGGAGAAGATCGCGCAGTACGGCACCGACAAGGTCATCGACTACTTCACCGACCTTCAGGTGTACGGCACGCCCGAGCAGTGCTTCGAGAAGATCCTCGACGTGCGCGACCGCGTGGGCAACAGCCACTTCGTGGGCGTGTTCTCGTACGCCGGTATGCCCTACGACGAGGCCGAGCGCAATATGCGGCTGTTCGCCACCGAGGTGATGCCCGCGCTCAAGAAGCTCGGGACGGCGCCCGCGGCGGCCCCGCGCGCCGGCGAGCCCACGGAAATCAGGGCGCTCGGGTTCTGAACCCTCGGGTTCTGAGAGAGGACACCGTGACGACACCGCTCACCGTCAACCTCCCGTTCAACCGCGACTGCATCGGCGCGTCGTTCGTCCCCGCCAAGAAGGGCACGAAGCCGCCGGATCGGCGCGGTCACTGGCTCATCGTCCAGGACCAGAAGCTGATCGTGCAGCCGGACGGCGAGGGCTTTCGCTTTCCGACGGGCGCGCGGCCTGCCGGCCTGGGCGGATCCAGCGAGCCGTTCTGGCTCGGCACGCTGGGCCAGACCGAGTGCTGGGTGGTCTCGCTCCCGCGCGAGGCCGCCGTGCCCGACGGCTACGTGCGCGAGACGCTGGTGCCGATGGCGGGGGCGCGGCTGCCCGACGACATGCTCTCGCTCGGCGGCATGGCGATGCAGGCGCTCTGGTGGGAGACGACCAGCGGCTTCTGCCCGCGCTGCGGCGATCGCACCGAGCGCCTGGAGGGCGAGTGGGGCAAGCGCTGCCCGGCTTGCCGGTACGAGCACTACCCGCACCTGCATCCGGCCATCATCGTCATCGTGCGCGACGGCGACCGCGTGCTGCTCGCGCGGAAGGCGGGCTGGGCGCCCAATCGCTACGCGCTCGTCGCCGGCTTCGTCGACAACGGCGAATCGCTCGAGAGCACCGTGGCGCGCGAGGTGAAGGAAGAGGTCGGCGTGGACGTGAAGGACATCCGCTACGTCGGCAGCCAGAACTGGCCGTTCCCGAGCCAGCTCATGGTCGGCTTCGTCGCGACCTACGCCGGGGGCGAGATCAAGGTGGATCCGGAAGAGCTCGAGGACGCGCGGTGGTTCCCCTGCTCGAACCTCCCCGGGCTCCCGTCGCGCCACAGCATCTCGCGCTTCCTCATCGACAACTACGGGCGCTGACGCCGGCAGCGGCGGTGCCATGACCGAGCAGGTCTGCCTCGGCGTTCCACTGTTCCTGTTCGTCCGCCTGCCGAAGCCGCTGGTCCCGCCGATGTCGGACACCGATCCGGCCTTTCCCGGTCATTTGACCAACTTGAGAAGGCGTCTCGTGAAGAACACGTCCTCGCGCCGGTCGCCACGGTGCTCGCCGATTGCCTGCTTCAGGGCACCGTGAACGCGCTGCTCACGTTCCGGGTTGGCTGCATCGCGAAGCGCTACAGCTCGGGGATGCCCCTGCCGAGCCCCAAGCTGACACGGAAGGCGGCCACCCGAGAAGCGTCCGTCATGCTCGGTGGCGTCGTCGCGGAGCTTACGAAGACCGTCACGAAGGCCGTGTGGGAGACGGCGATCCGTGTCATGACCCGCAAGGGGAAGACCGCGGCCGGACGCGTCGCGGCGTTTCTGCGGGGTGACCCAGCCGGCTCTGCGGTCTAGGCCCCCGCGGGCACCGGGAGCACCGCGCCGCACTTCCGGCAGGTCCTCAGGGCCTCGCTCGCGTTGAACTTCTGGATGACCTCGCGAAGCTCCACCTCGATGTTCGCGCACGAGAAGGTCGCCTCGTGGAGGCGCCCACCGCAGCGCTCGCAGAACCACGCGAGCTTGTCGAGCTCGTCGGCCTTCCGCTTGCGCTCGATGACGAGACCCCACGTGTTGGCGGGACGGATCGGGCAGTGCGGCGTGCCGGCGCGGCAGAGCATCACCTCGCCCTCACGCACGGGAATGTCGCGCGGCGTGCCGGTCTCGTCGATGCAGCGCACGGTGATATCGCCCTCGAGCTGGAAGAAGATCTCGTCGCCGGGGTCGATGTGAAAGTCGTTCCGCGCGTTCGGCCCGCGGACGATCTGATAGATGAACTCGCTCTCGGGAAAGACTTCCTTGTTCGCGACTGGCCCACTGAAGTGGCCCTTGTGCTCCTCGATCCACCTCATCAGATGCAGCGGCGCGATGTTCGCCATCGACAAGCCCTCCGTCGATCCGTCATCCTACGCCCGACCGCTCCCCGACACACGCTAGCGCTGAACCTCAGCAACCCACGCCGTGGTACGCCCGCCGACGGTGAGATACCGGATGCGCTCGCCACTCACCGTCATCGGACGCCGCTCGCGCTTGCTCCATCGCGTGTGAAAGAGCCACTTCGCGGGGAACCGGTCGCTGTCGGCGCCGGCGCGCACCGCGGTGGTGATGACGAGACGTAGCTGGGCGCGGATGCGTCCGACTTCGGCCGCCGTCAGCGTGTGCGCGCGCCGGCGTGGGTCGATGCGGGCTTGATAGAGCACCTCGTCGGCGATCCAGTTCCCGACGCCCGCCGAGAACGACTGATCGAGCAGCAGGGCCTTGATCGGCGCCGCGCGCTCGCCGCAGAGCGCGATGAGCCGACGTAGGGGTGGCAGCTCGTGGAGGGCGTCGAAGCCGAGCAGGCTGATCGGCGGCTCCGCGCGCGGGTCGTGGCGCAGGCGCACGCGGCCGAGCCGGCGCGCGTCGCGAAACGCGACTTCGGTGCCGTCGTCGAGCGCGAGGAGCAGGCGGAGAAAACGCGGTGGCCAGACGTCCTGGTTCGCGCGACGGCCCTCGGTCATCAATCGGCCGCGGCGCTGGCCACGGACTTCGATCTCGCCGGACATCCCGAAGTGGATGCAGGGCCAGGGGCGGCCGTCGAGCTCGAGCCACAGATGCTTGCCATGCCGCCGTGCCGCCAGGATTCGGCGTCCGAGCAGCGCCCTCCGCACGCGCGCCGGGCTCACGCCCTGGAATACGATCGGGTCGCGCACGACGTTGACCGTGACGATGCGCCGTCCAACCGCCGTGCGCGTGAGCAGCCGCCGCGCGGCTTCGACCTCAGGAAGCTCGGGCATCGGGCGGTAGTGTACGATGGGACCCCCGCGAGCGGGGAGCCGAGGCAACGTGATAATCTGCGGCTCTGACCCGAACCAGCGGCTCTGAGAGAGGACCGGCGATGGCGCGGATGACCGGCGGCGAAGCGATCGTGAAAGCTCTGGCCCGTGAAGGCGTCAAGGTCGCGTTCGGCCTGCCCGGCGTCCAGCTCTACGGCATCGTCACCGCGTTCCGCGACGAGCCGATTCGCTTCATCACCGTGCGACACGAAGGCTCGTCGACCTACATGGCCGACGGCTATGCGCGCGCCGGCGGTGGGATCGGCGTCGCCGTCGCCGTGCCGGGGCCCGGGCTCCTCAACGCTTCCGCCGGTCTCAACACCGCGTACGCCGCCTCCTCACCGGTGCTGATGATCGCGGGACAGATCCCGCGCAACCAGATCGGCAAGAAGATCGGCGTGCTGCACGAGCTCGACGACCAGCTCGACGCGCTGGCCGGCTCCACGAAATGGCGTCGCACGATCACGCAGGTCGCGGACGCGCCGGGGATCGTGCGCGAGGCGTTCGCCCAGCTCCGCAGCGGTCGGCCGCGCCCGGTCGCGATCGACATGCCCTGGGACACGATGGAGGAAGAAGTCGAGCTGACGCTGCCGGCCGTGGGAGCGCATCCGCCGCGTGCCGGCGCACCGGCCGCCGAGGTCGACCGGGCCGCCGAGGCGCTGCTGCGCGCCGAGCGAGTCGCGATCTACGCGGGCGGCGGCGTCCACCTCTCGGGCGCTCACGAGGCGCTGGCGGCGGTGGCCGAGCACCTCCAGGCCGGCGTGGTGGAGACGGCCGAGGGCAAGGGCGCGATCAGCGACGCGAACGATCTCTCGCTCGGCGCCGGGCTCTTCCCGAAGAGCCCGCTGCGCGGCTACCTCGACGGCGTCGACGTGGTCCTGGCCGTCGGCACCCGCTGCGCGATCGCGATGTTCCCGCCGGACTTGCCGGTGATCCAGATCGACGCCGACCCTGACGAGATCGGTCGCAACCACAAGAAGACCTCCGGCCTCGTCGGCGACGCGAAGGCTACGCTGGAAGCGCTGCTGGAGCGACTGCGCGCCGGCGGCAAGCCGCGCGCCTCGCGCAAGAGCGAGCGGGAGAAGCTCCGCCGCGAGGTCGCCGCGCTCATGACGCAGGAGCCCAACTCGTCGATCTTACGCTCCCTGCGCCAGGGCATCCCCGAGGACGCGGTGGTCATCGCGGGGATGACGCAGATCGGCTACTTCTCGCGCCCGTTCTTCCCGGTCTACCGCCCGCGGACCTACATCAACTCGTCGTACTCCGGCAACCTCGGCTTCGAGTACCCGACCGCGCTCGGCGCCAAGGTCGCGTGCCCCAGCAAGCCGGTGGTCATGATCGCGGGCGACGGCGGCTTCATGTACTACGCCCAGGAGATGGCGACCGCGGTCCAGCACGGCATCAACGTGGTCGCGGTCGTGTTCAACGACAACGCCTACGGTAACGTCGCGCGCGACCTCGACGAGCACTGGGGCGGAAAGTTCGCGGCCGAGCTGCACAACCCCGACTTCGTCCGCCTCGCCGAGGCGTACGGCGCGGTGGGCCGGCGCACGAAGGAGCCCAGCGAGGTGGGCAAGCTCGTCGCGGACGCGATCCAGATGGACCGCCCCGTGCTGATCGAGGTGCCGGTCGGGCGGATGGCGCGACCGGTGTTCTTCGCGCCGCTCAAGACGCTGCCGCGCTATCAGCACTGACGGCAGTGCGCGCTGCAGGCCGTCGCGGGGCTGGGGCCCCGCCGGCCGAGGCGCGCGTACGAAGGAGAGAGCCTGATGGAATTCGAGTACTCGAAGAAGACCAAGATGTACATGGAGCAGGTCACCGACTTCATGACCAAGTACATCTACCCGAACGAGCACGTCTTCCACGAGCAGCTCAACGCGGGCCCCACGCGCTGGCAGATCCCGCCGATCATGGAAGAGCTGAAGGCCAAGGCGCGCGAGCGCGGGATCTGGAACCTGTTCCTGCCCGAGAGCGAGCGCGGCGCCGGGCTGACCAACCTCGAGTACGCGCCGCTCTGCGAGATCATGGGCCGGTCGCCCATCGCCCCCGAGGCGTTCAACTGCTCGGCGCCCGATACCGGCAACATGGAGACCATCGAGCGCTACGGCACGCCCGAGCAGAAGAAGCAGTGGCTCCAGCCCCTGCTCGAGGGCAAGATCCGCTCGGCGTTCGTGATGACCGAGCCGAAGGTGGCCTCGTCCGACGCGACCAACATCGAGTCGTCGATCGTCCGCGACGGCGACTCCTACGTGATCAACGGCCACAAGTGGTGGACGTCGGGCATCGGCGACCCGCGCTGCAAGATCCTCATCTTCATGGGCAAGACCGACCCGAAGAATCCCGATCGCTACAAGCAGCAGTCGATGATCCTGGTGCCGCGCGAGACGCCAGGTATCAAGGTGTTGCGCATGCTGACGGTGTTCGGCTACGACGACGCGCCGCACGGACACGGCGAGGTGGTCTTCGAGAACGTCCGCGTGCCGGCCACGAACATGCTCCTGGGCGAGGGCCGCGGGTTCGAGATCGCCCAGGGCCGGCTGGGGCCCGGCCGCATCCACCACTGCATGCGCCAGATCGGCGTCGCCGAGCGCGCGCTCGAGCTCATGTGCAAGCGCTCGCAGAACCGGGTGGCGTTCGGCAAGCGGCTCGCCGAGAACGACATCACGCTCGAGCGCATCGCGCAGTCGCGCATCGAGATCGACCAGGCGCGCCTCCTCGTCCTGCACGCCGCCTACATGATGGACACGGTCGGCAACAAGGCGGCCAAGTAGGCGATCGCCGAGATCAAGGTGGCCGTGCCCAACATGACGCTGCAGGTGGTCGAGCGCGCCATGCAGCTCCACGGCGGCGGCGGCGTGAGCCAGGAGTTCCCGCTGGCGTCCATGTGGGCCCACTCGCGAACCCTGCGCTTCGCCGACGGGCCCGACGAGGTGCATCGTCGCCAGATCGGCCGGCTGGAGCTCCGCAAGCACGGTTGAGCTGAGCGGCGCGCGACGGATCGTCGCCGGCCTCGAGGCCGCGGGGGTGACGCTGGCGGCCTCGGTGCCCGACACCTGGATCGGGCGGCTGATGCAGGCCGTCCGCGCGTCTGCCAAGATCCGGGCGGTCGACGTCGCGCGCGAAGAAGAAGCGGTGGCGATCGCCTGCGGAGCGAGCCTCGCCGGCGGGCGCGGCGCCGTGCTGATCCAGAACGCCGGCCTCCTCAACTGCGGCGGCGTCCTGGCCGGGCTCGTCGAGCTCTACCGGATCCCGTGCTTCTTCATCGTGTCCTACCGCGGTGACGGGCGCGATCCGATCTACTACCACACCCCGAAGGGACGCGTGACCGAGGCGACGCTCGGCGCCTGGCGGTTGCCCTACGCCCTGGCGGACCGCGCCGAAGACCTCGCGGCCCAGGTGGCCCGCGGGGTGGAGCTCGCGGACGAGTCGCGCGGCCCGTACGTGCTGCTGATCACCGGCGGGGATCTCGAGTGACGCCCCGCAAGACGTTCCTCGAGGCGCTCGTCGCGATGCTCACACCGCGCGACGTGCTGGTCTCCTGCCTCGGCGCCAACGCGCGCTATCTGCCTCACCTCGCGGTGCCCGCGCCGTGCATCGCTCTCTGCGACTCGATGGGCGCGGCGATCCCCCTGGCGCTCGGCATGGCGCTGCAGCGGCCCGACCGCCACGTGATCGCGCTGGAGGGCGACGGCTCGCTGATGATGAGCCCGAACGTGCTGGCGACGGTCGCCGCCGCGCGGCCGGAAAACCTCACGGCGCTGCTGTGGGTGAATCGCCACTACGAATCCTCCGGCGGCCAGGCGCTGCCGGCGGCGCCCGTGGACTGGGTCGGGCTCGCGCGCGGCCTGGGCCTCACGCACGTCGAGCCCGTCCCTGACGTCGCGACCCTACACGCCGCGTTTCCGCGGGCTCGCGACGCTCGCTCGCCGGCGCTGCTGGTGCTCGACGTCGCGTTCGACCCGCACGAGGAGATCCCGCCGTACTCGGAGCGGCCGGACGAGATCCGCGCACGGTTCACGGTGGCATGACGACCGCCGGCGTGCGCGTGGGCGTGGACGTCGGCGGCACCTTCACCGATCTCGTCGCGTGGGACGGCGCCGGCCAGATGAGCACGCTGAAGGTGCCGACCACGCCCGACAATCCGGCGGGCGGCGTCCTCGCCGGCCTGGCCGCGGTCGCGCGTGTCGCCGGGCCGTGCGCGTCGCTGGCCCACGGCACCACGCTGGTCACCAACGCGATCGTCGAGCGGCGCGTCGGCGTCGTCGGTCTCGTTACCACGCGCGGCTTCCGCGACGTGCTCGAGATCGGCCGCATGAACCGGCCGCACCTCTACCGGCTCGACTTGCCCGCCAAGCCCGAGCCCCTGGTGCCCCGGCGGCTCCGCGCCGAGGTCAGCGAGCGCATCGGCCCCGACGGCTCGGTGCTCGCCGCGCTCGAGCTCGCCGAGCTCCCCGACATCATCCGACACTTCCGGAGCGAGGGCGTGGAGAGCGTCGCGATCTGTCTCCTCCACGCCTACGCGAACCCGGCCCACGAGCAGGCGCTCCGCCTGGCGCTGGCGCCGCATTTCCCCTTCGTGTCGGTCTCGAGCGAGATCAACGCCGAGTTTCGCGAATACGAGCGCACGTCCACGACGGTGCTCAACGCCGCCGTCATGCCGCTCGCGGCCCGCTACCTCGATGATCTCGTGGCGCGGCTGGCCTCCGGCGAACGCGCGGTGCCGATCCATCTCCTGCACTCGGCCGGCGGCATGATGTCCGTCGAGGCCGCGCGGGCGCGGCCGCTCACGATGGCCATGTCTGGCCCCGCCGCCGGCGTGGCGGCGGCCGCGCACCTCTCGCGCACGCTGGGCCTGCCGCGCGCGCTCGCGTTCGACATGGGCGGCACCACCACCGATGTGTGCCTCGTCGCCGACGGCGTGCCGGAGACGGCGCGCCAGCGCAAGCTCGGTGACTATCCGGTGCGGCTGCCCGCGGTCGCCGTCGAGTCGATCGGCGCCGGCGGCGGCTCGGTCGCGTGGGTCGAGACGACCGGCGGGCTCAAGGTCGGCCCGCGGAGCGCCGGCGCTGCGCCCGGCCCCGCCTGCTACGGCCTCGGCGGCCACGAGCCCACGGTCAGCGACGCCGATCTGATCCTCGGCTATCTCAACCCCGAGCGGATCTACGGCGGATCGATCCGGCTCGACCGCGCGCGGGCGGAGGCGGCGCTCGACCCGCTGCGCCGCCGGTTCGGGCTCTCGCTGCTCGACGCCGCGCACGCGGTCGTCGAAGTCGCCAACGCCAACATGCAGCGCGCGCTCCGTCTGGTCTCCGTGCAGCGCGGTTACGACCTGCGCGAGTTCACGCTGATCGCCTACGGCGGCGCCGGACCCGTGCACGCCGGCGCGCTGGCGCGCGACGCCGGCATTTCGCGCATCGTCGTGCCCGCGCACTCCGGCGCCTTCTCGGCGCTCGGGTGCCTGGTCTCGCCGCTTCGTTACGACGCCGTGCAGACCTCCCGGATGCAGCGCCGACCTCCGTTACGCCGGCCAGAATTACGAGCTCGAGATCGACGTGGGCGAGGCGAGCCCCGACGCGCTGCGGACGGCGTTCGAGCGGCGCCATCGCCAGCTCTACGGCTACGCGACCGGAGAGAGCGTCGAGTGCATCAACCTCCGGGTGACCGCGCAGCTCGTCCGCGACGACGCCACGCTGCCGGCCCCCGCCAACTCGAATCCCGCGTCGCCCGCCGGCACGCTCCGCGCCTACTTCCGCGAGACCGGCGGCATCACGATGCCGCGCTACGAGCGCGCCTCGCTGGCGACCGGCCAAACGATTCCCGGACCAGCGCTGGTCGAGGACGAGTGGTCGACGACGCTCGTCCGTCCGGGCCAGCGCTGCCACGCGGATCGGCTCGGCAATCTGTTGATCGAGGTCGGCGCGTGAACGAGGTCGACCCGTGAACCTCCACCCGGCCACCCTCGAGGTCGTGCGCAACGCGCTCTACGCGATCGCGGAGGAGATGAGCGTGATCGTCACGCGCTCGGCGCGCTCGCCGCTGCTCAAGGAGGCGGGCGATCTCTCGTCGGCGCTGACCGACGCCGAGGGCCGGTTGATCGCGCAGGGGCGCGACATCCCGATCCACCTGGGCGTCATGGGGTTCACCGTCAAGGAGTTCCTCAAGCGCGTGCCACGCGAGCGCCTGCGCGAGGGCGACGTGTGGTTCCTCAACTTGCCGGAGGTGGGCGGCAACCATCTGCCCGACGTGAAGGCGGTGCGGCCGGTCTTCGTCGGCGGGCGCCTGGTCGCCTTTGCGATCAACCTCGCCCACTGGGCGGACATCGGCGGCGCCGTGCCGGGCAGCTACGTGCCGTCGGCGACCGAGTGCTATCAGGAAGGACTCCGCATCGCGCCGATCCCCCTCTTCGCGGCCGATGGACCGCAGCGCGACGCGATCGACCTCGTGCTCGCCAATCTGCGCGGACGCGACGAGCGCGAGGGCGACATGTTCGCCCAGTTCGCCGCCAACGACGTCGCGGCCCGCCGGCTGCAGGAGCTCTTCGCCCACCACGGCGGGGACACGATCGGCGCCTGCTTCGAGCGGCTCCACGCCGAGTCGGAGACCCAGATGCGGGCGGCCATCCGCGCGCTGCCGGACGGCGTCTGGGAAGGCGAGGACTGGGTCGACGACGACGGCGTCGACGATCGGCCGATCCGAATCCACGTGCGCGTTGAAATCGCCGGAGACCAGGCGCGCTTCGACTTCACGGGCACGGCGCCGCAGACGCGCGGGCCCGTGAACACGACCTACTACATCGCGTGCTCGGCGGTCTACTACGCCATGAAGGCGCTGATCGCGCCGGACGTCCCGCCCAACGACGGCTGTTACCGGCCGCTGCACGTCCACGTGCCGCCCGGCACGGTCCTGAGCGCGGACCCGGATCGCCCCGTCGTCGGCGGCAACCACGAGACGTCGCAGCGCGTGGTCGACGCGATCATCAAGGCGCTGGCCCCTGTCCTTCCGGATCGCGTGATCGCCGGCGGGCCGACGACCTCCGGCGTCCTGATCTTCGGCGCGCGCCAGCCCGACGGCCGGTGGGCGATCCTCTACGAGGTCCACGGCGGCGGCGAGGGCGCGACCGCCGCGAAGGACGGCGCCTCGGCGGTGCGAGTTCACATGTCGAACGTGATGAACACGCCGATCGAGGTCATCGAGGGCGAATATCCGATCATGGTCGAGGAGCAGGCGCTCCGCCTCGGCTCGGGGGGCGACGGCGCTCACCGCGGCGGCCTCGGCTTCCGGCGCGCCTACCGGATCCTGGCGCCGGAGCTCACGCTCACGAGCATGCTCGACCGGCGCGTGGTGCCGCCGTACGGCCTCGCCGGCGGCCGCGACGGCGCGCCCTTCCGCATCACGCTGAACCCCGGGCCGCGTGAGCGAGTGATCCGCGGCAAGGAGACGGTGCAGCTCGCCGCCAACGACCTGGTCGTCATCGAGACGTGCGGGGGCGGAGGCTACGGGCCGCCGGCCGAGCGGCCCGTCGACCTGACGGCGCGCGATCGCGCGGAGGACTACAGAGGATGAAGCTCGCCGACCGGATCGCCATCGTCACCGGCGCCGCCAAGGGTATGGGCCGCGACATCTGTCTGACGCTGGCCCGCGAAGGCGCGCACTTGACGCTCGCCGCGCGCGAGGCCGCGCCCCTCGAGGCCCTCGCGCGCGAGGTCGAGGCGCTCGGCCGCCGCGCGCTCGTGGTGCCGACCGACGTCACCGACGAGCCCGCAGTGGAGCGCCTGGTCGCCCGCGCGCGTGAAACATTTGGACGGGTCGACATCCTCGTCAACGCGGCCGGAATCACCGGGCCCATCGAGACACCGGTCTGGGAGATCAAGGCCGACGACTTCGATCAGGTCATCGCGATCAACCTGCGCGGGACGTTCCTGCCGACGAAGCACGTGCTGCCCGGGATGATCCAGCAGCGCTGGGGCAAGATCGTGAACATCAGCGGCACCTCGGGCCTGCGCGGTTACAAGAACCGTGCCGCGTACTCGTCCTCGAAGTGGGCG
Source organism: Candidatus Rokuibacteriota bacterium (assembly GCA_003221515.1). Taxonomy (GTDB): domain Bacteria; phylum Methylomirabilota; class Methylomirabilia; order Rokubacteriales; family CSP1-6; genus AR31. Next base: position 32,918 of record QHSI01000106.1, on the reverse strand, counting down.
CTGCGCGGCTTCACGCGGACGGTGGCGCTCGAGGCGGGTCCGTACAACGTCAACGTCAACGCGCTTCATCCCGGGATCGTGGGCGGCGACCGCATGGACAAGCTCTGTCGCGAGAAAGCGCGCAGGCGCGGCTGGACGCCGGAGCGCGTCTACCAGGAGTACGTCGACGAGATGGCGCTCAAGCGCGTCACGATCGCGCAGGACGTCGCCAACGCCGTGCTCTTCCTCGTGTCCGACGACTCGTCGAACATGACCGGGCAGTCGGTCACGGTCGACGGCGGCTGGGATGTCTAGTGGCCGGCGATGAGGGCGCGGCCGTCGCGCGTGGCGCCCCTCGGTGGAAAAGACTGTCGTGGTGCCAATGGTTCGGTAGCGTCCTGACGTTCATCGTCGCCGTCACCGCGGCACCCGCACAGTCCGTTCCTCCGATCGACACCTCGGGCTGGAAGACCTATCGGAACGAGTCCATGGGCTTCGAGACGAAGTATCCGAGCACCTGGAGCGTGGGTGCCCTGAAGGGAACGGCGCCCGAGAACGTGATGCTCGGTGGACCGCCCCGGGTCGAGGGATCGAATCTACGCGTGCAGTTCTGGGTCCAGCGGCAGATGAACCCCAACGGGCTGTCGATCCAGCAGTGGTATGCCGATCAGCTGAGTCGACAGACTTCGCGGCCGCTTGCGACGGCATACCCCGTGATCGGCGGCCGGGCCGCGGTGCGCATGGAGATGGTGGGGAGCCTGAGCCGAATGTTCAGTTTCTTCGTCGCGTTGAACAAGACGGATGTATTTCAGATCACGATCGACCTGCCCCCTGCTCAAACGCGACTCGACCCGACGTATGAAGCGCTGCTTCCTACCGTTGGCGGTCGCGCTTCTGTCCCCATTCGGGCGGTCCCCAGAAGGCGCCGACCCCGTGAACTGCGATCCTGAGAAGGGCATGGTCGACCTCGACCGGTGTCCCCAGCCGAAGCCGCCCTACGACCCCTTCGCCGACAAGAAGCTGACGTGCTGGGAGATGAGGCGCTACCGAGATCGGATCTTCACGGACAACGTCGATCTCGGGTGGCCGTCCCAGCTCAACATCGACATCGACTGGTCCTGCAAAGAGAACCTCGGCTCGCTCCCATTTCTTCGAAGGCTGGACGAGCTGACCAAGACCATACGAAGCGACGGCTCCCCGCGATGCACCGGAACGATCGTCCGCTATCACTGGGCCAGCTATAACTTCTCCCTCCTCGAGGCTGGGTTCGCTCCGGAAAGGCTCCTGGACAAAAGAGCGCTGATTCAGAAGTTCGCCGACGCAGAGCTCCAGCCGACCGACGCCGCGGTCTCCGACTACTTCGAGCGGTGGTCGTACGAGAGCCTCTACAACTTCGATCTCTACCAGGCCTACATGGTCGAGATCGCGAAGGCGACACCGATGCTGACGCGCCACTACCAGCGTAACTTCAAGTACCCGGAGCAAAAGGCCCGGTCACTCGCGAGCCTCGCGATCGACATCTATGTTCGGTTCGCCGCCGGCAGCTTCCCGAGAGTCTCCGTAGCCGAGACCTCGCGCCTCCTTGGCATCGCCCGTCCCGCGAGGGGCTCGCTGGACGACCTGGAGGCGCTGTTCGACCTCGACCCGGGCGAAGACGACCTCCGCATGGCCCTCAACGTCGCCCTGCTGCTGCAGCGGCCGCCGGCCCACCTCACCCTCCTCGTCGACCGCGTGGGGTCGCTCGACTACGGCGACGAATCCGCGCTGTTCTTCGCGCTTCGCAATCACCGCAACGTCCGCTTCCTGCTCGACCGCGGAGCGAAGATCGACTACCAGAACGGGTTCGGCAAGACCCCGCTCTTCTACGCGATCGGGTTCAACGACCGACCGCTCGTCGAGCTCCTCCTCGGCCGTGGGGCCGACGTCAATCATCGCTACGTGTCGAGCGACAAGAAGGACAAGTTCGACTGCCGCTACGACATCGAGCACACGGCCAGGACCCCACTGATGCACGCCGCTCAGCATGCGGACGTTGCCATGCTCCAGCTGCTGCTTCGCCGTGGCGCGCGGCTGCACGAGGTCGACGGGCTGGGCGACAACGCCACGGCCTACGCGCTGCGAGCCGACCGCCAGCCGAACGTGGCCTATCTCAAGGGGCTGGGGCTCGTCTCGCCGGACCTCGAGCGCCAGATCATGTCCGACAAGGTCGCGCGCAAGTGCCTCGAGGAAGGGACCCGACGTGGCTTGAAGGACAAGGCCTACGATCGCTTCTTCGCTGCATGCTACGAGGCCGGGAAACCGAACTGACGCCATGCCCGCCTATCGCGTGATCGGCACCAGCCCCGCGCGGGCGGACGCGTGGGAGAAGGTGCGCGGCCGGCCGATCTACGCCGGCGACCTCGCGGTGGCCGGCATGCTCCACGGCCGGATCGTGCGGAGCCCGTACGCCTCGGCGCGCATCGCGCGGCTCGACACGCGCGCCGCCCGCGCGCTGCCCGGCGTGATCGCCGTCCTCACCGCGGCCGACGTGCCGCGCAACGAGCTGCGCATGGAGCTGCCCGGCCGCATGGCCGAGGCCACCGCCGGCGCCGTGCTGGCGACCCAGCCCGCGCTCGCCGCCGACCGCGTGCGCTTCCAGGGCGAGCCCGTCGTGGCGATCGCGGCCGAGACTCCCGAGATCGCCGCCGGCGCGGCCGATCTCGTCGAGGTCGAGTACGAGGAGCTGCCGGGGGTGTACGATCCGCTCGCGGCGCTGGACCCGAGTGCGCCGCGCGTCCACGACGGCGGCAACGTGCTCCGCCGCTGGCACCTGCGCACCGGCGACGTCGCGCGGGGCTTCAGCGAGGCCGCGGTGGTCGTGGAGCACACGTACCGGACGCCGTTCGTCGACCACGTGTACCTCGAGACCGAGACCGGGCTCGGCTGGATCGACGCCGAGGGCGTCCTGGTGCTGCGCGTGAGCACCCAAGTGCTCGAGCACTATCGCGACGTGGCCGAGATCCTCCAGCTGCCGCACGGGCGCGTGCGACTCGAGGGCACGTACCTCGGCGGCGGCTTCGGCGGCAAGGAGGACGTCACCGTCGAGTGTCTGCTGGGGCTCCTCGTCTGGAAGACGCGCCGCCCCGTGCAGCTGGTCTTCTCGCGCGAAGAGTCGTTCATCGGCCACGGCAAACGCCATCCGTACGTGATGCGCTATCGCACGGGCGCCACGCGCGACGGCACGCTGACCGCGGTCGAAGCCGAGCTGGTCTCGGACTCCGGCGCCTACGCCGCGCTCTCGCCCTGGGTGCTGCTCTACAGCCTCGTGACCGCGACGGGGCCGTACCGCGTGCCGCACGTCAAGGTCGACGCGACCACTGTCTATACGAACAACCCCGTGGCGAGCGCCTACCGGTGCTTCGGCTCGATCCAGACCTGTCTCGCGTACGAAGGCCAGATGGACGCGCTCGCGGCGACGCTCGCCATGGACTCGCTCGCGCTGCGCGAGAAGAACTTCCTCCGCAAGGGCGACGCGCTCGCCACCGGTCAGGTGCTCGAGACCGAGCCACGGCTTTCCGAGACGATGAGGCGCGCGTGGGCGGGGCTGGGCGAGCCGCGTTCACCGCGGCGGCCGACACGCATCGGCCGCGCGGTGGCCGCCTCGTTCACGCCGTACGGGCGCATGTGCTGGACGCGTGATTCGGCGAGCGCCTGGGTCGGCATGGAGCTGGACGGCACCGCCGTCGTGCGCTGCGCCGCGCCCGACGTGGGCGGCGGCCAGACCTCGTCGCTCTGCGCGATCACGGCGGAGGTGCTGGGCCTCGACGTGGCGCAGGTCGTCGCGGTCGGGCGCGACAGCCACTTCACGCCGCGCGCCGGCACGACCACCGCGACGCGCCAGCTGCTGATGTCGGGCAACGCCGTGCTCAATGCCGCGCGGGAGGTGCGCCACCACCTGCTCGCCGCTGCGGCGGCGCTGCTGGAGGCCGCGCCCGGCGACGTCGAGCTGGCCGACGGCCACGCGTTCGTCCGCGGCGCGCCGGGCCGCGCGCTGACGATGGCGAGCGTCGTGAAGGGCGCGATCGCCGAGGGCCGGCCCGTGCAGGCGCTGGAGAAATACGATGCGCCCTCGGCGCCGACCATCGATCCACTCACCGGGCAGGGTAAGGCCTTCAACGACTACACCTTCGGCACGCACGCGATCGAGGTCGAAGTCGATGAAGAGACCGGCCGCACGCGCGTGAGCCGGTTCGTGGCCTGCTTCGACGCCGGGCGCGTCATCAACCGGGCGAGCGCCGAGGGGCAGCTCGAGGGCGGCGCCGTCCAGGGCCTTGGGTACGCGCTCATGGAGGAGATCGCGCTGGAGAACGGCGTGAGCAAGAACCCGCACCTGGTCGACTATCGCATCCCGACCTCGCTCGACGTCCCCCCGATCGAGACCCTGCTGCTCGAGTCCGGCGACGGGCTCGGGCCGTTCGGCGCCAAGGGCCTCGGCGAGCCGGCGATGACCCCGAGCATCGCCGCCGTGGCCAACGCGGTCTCGAGCGCGGTGGGCGCGCGCGTAACGCAGCTGCCGATCACGGCCGAGCGCGTGCGCGCCGCTCTCGGCTCGCCGGCATAGCCGTGCCTCTCTTCGAGGAAGAGTTCACCGTCAACGGCACTGCCGAGACCGTCTGGGACTTCTTGCTCGACCCGAAGCGGCTCGCTCCCTGTCTGCCGGGCTGCGAAAGCCTCGAAGTAGAGGACGCGACTACATATCGCGTCCGCCTGACGATCAAGGTCGGGTTCCTCTCGACCACCCAGAATCTTCGGATCACGATCATCGAGGCCGATCGCCCGCGTCACCTGGTGTCGGTGGGCCGCGGAGACGACCGCAAGCTCGCCAGCCAGGTCGAGGTGCGTAGCACCCTCGATCTCGAGCCGGTCTCCCCGACCGCCACGCGCGTGCGATATCGCAGCGAGGTGCGCGTGCTCGGGCGGCTCGGCGCCGTCGGCGACGCGGTCATGAAGGTCAAGGCCAGCCAGCTCGCGAGCGAGTTCGCCGCCAACGTGCGCGCCGCGATCGGGCGGCTGGCGTGAAGCTCGAGCTGACGCTCAACGGGCGTCCCTGCGTCACGGAGGCGCCGGGCCACTGGACCGTGCTCGACCTCCTGCGCGACGGGCTCAACTTGATGGGGACCAAGTACGGCTGCGGCGAGGGCGTGTGCGGCACGTGCACCGTGCTGGCCGACGGCCGGCCGATCCGCGCCTGCCTCGTGCTCGCCGCGCACGTGCGGGGCCGCGCGCTGGTGACCGTCGAAGGGCTCGAGCGGGACGGGCGGCTCGACCCGCTGCAGACGTCGTTCGCCGAGCGCGGCGCCGCGCAGTGCGGCTTCTGCACGCCGGGCATGCTGCTGGCCGCGAAGGCGCTGCTCGCTCAGAATCCGGCGCCGACGGTGGACGACGTCCGCGAGGCCCTCGCCGGCAACCTGTGTCGCTGCACCGGCTACACGAAGATCGTCGACGCCGTGCTGGCCGCCGCGCCCGGCGCGAGGTGAGCGTGCGCCTCTACCCCTTCGACCTGGTCGAGCCGGACACGCTGCCCGCGGCGCTCGACGCGCTGTCCCCGCTCGACGGCGAGGCGCGCCTGGTCGCCGGCGGCACCGCGCTCGTGCCGATGATCCGGCTGGGCCTCGTCAAGCCCGATCGAGTGATCTCGCTGCATCGCCTCCCGGAGCTCGCCGAGGTCCGGCGCGACGGCGGCACGTTGCAGCTCGGCGCGATGGCGCGCCTCGCCGACATCGATACGGCGCCGACCGTGCGCGAGGGCTGGCCGCTCCTCGCCGAGGCGGCGCGCCGCGTGGCCACGCCGGCCATCCGCGTCTCCGGAACGATCGGCGGCAACCTCTGCTACGCGGAGGCCGCGTCGGATCCGGCGCCGGCGCTGTTGTGCCTCGAGGCCGAGGTGCGCGTGGCCGGCGCGGCCGGCGGGCGCACGGTGCCGGTCGTGGACTTCTTCCGCGGCTTCTACGAGACGGCGCTCGCGCCCGGTGAGATCGTCACCGCGATCCGCGTGCCGGCGACCCCGGCCGGAGCGCGGAGCGGCTACGTGAAGTTCACGTCGCGCTCGGCCGAGGACCGGCCGCTCGTGGGTGTGGCCGCGCTCGTCGTACGTGATTCGAGCGGACGCTGGGACGATGTGCGCATCGGTCTCGGCGGCGTCGCTCCGACGCCGATCCGCGCGCCTCGCGCCGAGGCGGTCCTCCGCGGTGAGGCGCCCGGCGACGCGACGCTGCGGGCGGCCGCGGAGGCCGCCGCGCGCGAGGCCGAGCCGCTCTCCGATCTGATGGGCAGCGCGGACTACCGACGGGAGATGATTCGCGTCTGGGTCCGTCGCCTGCTGACGTCGCTACGCGACGGCGCGCGCAGCGCGTGAGCCCATCGAATCAGGCGGGGCGGCGCCCGGCCCGGATACGCGCCCAAAGCGCCCGACCATCCGGCGGTAGCGCGCGGACCGCCACGTCGATCTGAGCGACCAGTGCGGGCTCGTCGGAGCCCGTGAGCAGCTGCTCGACGTCCCACGCGTCCTGTGGGCCGGCCGCGTACAACTTGAGAAGTATCAGATCGAGCGCGCCGGCCACACGGACCGCCACGTCCTCGATCACCGCGTCCTGCGCGCGTTCGGTCACGGCCCGTTGCCAGGAGCTCTTGCCGACGACGACATCGAGCGGATTCTCGCCCGCCGCGGTGAGCCTGACGACACCGGCGAGAGGATCCGCGGCGTCTCCCTTCCGGACGTAGGCCTCGATGCTGGCGGTCGTCCGTAGCGACGTCCAGAAGGACGTCTCCAGACATTCCTGGGAGAGCGTGAAGAGGTCGATGTCGCGGGTCGCGCGGCTCACCCCGTGGACGGCCATCGCGGCCGCGCCGATCACGGCGAACGCGGTCCCGCGCTCCCGAAGCAGCGCGACGACCGGGCGCAGCAGGCTCAGCCGATGAGCTCCTCGATGCAGCGCGAGCGCAGGCGCCCCGCCTGGCGCCGCCGCTCCAGGGAACGCACGGCCTCCGAGGGTGAAAGCGGCGGCCGCTGCGCCATGCGGAAGGTCTCTAGATCGCGGGCGCCCAACGCGAGCGCCAGCGCGACGCGCTCGCTCGGCGTCAGCCTTCGGAGCGCGGCACGATCATCGGCGCGGAGCTCTTCGGCGACGCTGCGCATCGTGATTCGACTATAGCAGGTCGCCTCCGAGAGCCATCGCTAGCGCGGCAGCTGGGCGCGCGTCGCCTCCAGCGCCTCGCGCGCGACGTCGTCGGCCGGGCGCGCCCACGCCGCCGGGTTCGGCGCCTCGTAGCTCATGAAGCCGTGATAGCCCTTCCGGTCGATGAGCCCGAAGATCTCCTTGAACGGCACGGACCCGCGGCCAGGCGGCAGCCGGTCGAGCGCCTTGCCGGGCTCGAGGCCGGTCTTGGGCACGTCGCTGTACTGGACGTACGCGATCTCGCTGAGCGGCACGGCCTCGACGGCGGCCAGCGAGGCGCCGCTGCGCTGGAGATGGTACGTGTCGAGGAGCAGCCCGCAGCTCGGATGGGCGGCCTTGCTGACGATCCCGCGCATCACGTCGAGGTTGTTGAGCTGCTCGGCTTGCGAGTTGAACTCGATGGCCAGGCGCACGCGGTGCTCGGCCGCGATGCCCGCCGCCTCGCGTACGCTCGTGGCGGCGCGGGCCAGATCGCCGCGGCCGCGGTCGGACGCGCTCATCACGGTGGCGCAGCCGAGCTCACCCGCCCAGCGGCAGGACTCGGCGAACGCGTCCAGCAGCTTCTTCCGGTCGGCGCCGTCGGCGAAGATCCAGCCCATCTCGACGCCCACGCAGGCGACGCGGAGCCCGCTGGCCTTCACCAGCGACAGCACCTGCGCCGCGGTCTGCCCCTTGTCGGCCGCACGCGCGAAGTCGATGCGGCGCAGCTCGATGCCGTCCCAGCCGGCGGCCTTCGTGACGCGGAGCACGTCGGCCAGCGGCGTCGTGTCGAGCGTCCAGGTGTGGAGGGCCAGCATGGTGGTCACGGCTTCGGCGCCGGCGTCGCGGGCGCGACGGGCGCTGTCGTCGCCTTCGCGTACTCGACCGCTTGCTTCAGCTCGCCCTCGGCCTGCTTGACCAGCTCGAGCGCCTTGGCGCGGTGTCCGCCGAAGTGGTATTCGGCCTTCTCGAGTTGGTTCTGCGCCTGTTCGAGCGCTTTCGCGGCGGCGTGGATCTGGCGGAGCGGCGGCGCCCCCTGCTTCTTGTCCTGTGTGAAAGCGAGCGTCCCGTAGCCCAGGACGAATCCCAGCGCCAGCACGACGATGACGATCACGTTTCTCTTCAGCATCTGCTCCTCCTCACGGTTCGCCGCGTCCGGCTACACCGCCGCCGAGATGCCGCCGTCGAAGTTGATGGCGGTACCGGTGATGTAGGCCGCGCGCTCCGAGGCGAGGAACGCGACGAGATCGGCGAACTCGCTCGCCTCGCCGAAGCGCCCGAGCGGCAGCTTCCGCCTGTCCGAGATTTCCTTGTAGTACTCCTCGACGTCGCCCTTTGCGCGCCGCTCGTGCTGCGCGGACTTCACCAGGCCGAGGCACACGGTGTTGACCAGGATCCGGTCGGGCGCCAGCTCGTGGGCGAGCGACTTCGTGAGGTTGATGCCGGCCGCGCGCGTGACGCTGGTCGGCAGCGAGCGGGCCAGCGGCGCCTTGCCGCCGACGGTGGTCACGTTGATGATGCGGCCGCCGCCCCGCTGCTTCATGTGGGGAATGACGAGCCGGCAGAGCCGGATGGCGCCCATCACCTTGAGGTCGAAGTCGTACTGCCAGGTGGCCTCGTCGACCTGATCGAAGCCCGCGGCGGACGACGTGCCCGCGTTGTTCACGAGGATGTCGACGCCGCCGAAGCGCGCCAGCGTCGCCTTGACGAAGGCCTCGACCTCCGCGCCTTTCGTCACGTCCGCGGTCATCGCGAGGATGTCGCCGCCGGTCGCGCGCCGCACGTGCTCCACACCGCGCTCGAGCACGTCCTTGCGACGCGCGCAGGCCGCGACCTTCGCGCCGGAGCGAGCGAACCGCTCCACGCACGCGAGGCCGAGCCCTTCGCTGCCACCCGTGACGATCGCGACCTTACCGGCGAGACCGAGCTCGAGCGTGTCCATGAATTTTCCCCCGGGTCCGTGATTGCCCCGAAGATACCACCGCGGGGAAGGTTGGTGTAGCTGGCCCCCGCCGTGAGCTCAGGACGGGCCGAGGCGTCCGGCCATCGGCCGCTTGAGCGCCGGGCCCGTGCCGCTCGGCGTCGTGCCGGCGAGCGCGCCGCCGGGCAGGAAGTCCTTGCCGATCGCCGTGGGCGGCAGCGTGAGCCTGAGCTCCGCCCGCGGTCGCGAGCACGGCCAGGAGCGCCAGCGCGCGCCTCACCCGCCGAGCTCCTTGCGGACGATCCGCGCGCCCTCGACGAGCGCGGCGAGCTTCTGCTTCACGACCCAGCGCGGCGTCTCCCAGAATCCGCAATCGGGTGTGAGCCAGAGCTTCTCGGGCGCCACGTGCTCGAGCAGGGCGCGGATCCGCGCGGCCACCTCGAGGGGCGATTCCGCCTTGAAGGCCTTGACGTCGATCACGCCGGCGCCGAGCTCCTTGTCGGTCGGGAACTCGCGCCAGAGCTTGAGATCCTCCATGCCGCGGTTGGCGAACTCGAGGATGATCTGGGACGCGCGCAGATCGCGCAGCACCGGATAGAGCGCGCGGAAATCGCGGACGGCGGCGAACGGGCGGCCGTAGAGGTTGCCGAAGCACACGTGCACGGCGATCTTCGCGCGCACGCCCTCGACGACCCGATTCACGCCCTGGTCGAAGCGCGGCGCGGCGCCCGGGTACATTCCGCTGTGCGGCTCGTCGATCTGGATGCAGTCGGCGCCCGCCTCCACCAGCGCCCGGCACTCGGCGTTCACGATCCGCACGAGGTCGCCCAGCAGCGTGTCCTTGTCGCGGTAGCCGGCGCCGAGCTTGAGCGGCACCAGCAGCGTGTAGGGGCCGGGCACCGTGGCCTTGAGCGGCCGCGACGTGAGCGAGCGGGCCAGCTTGAATTCCTCGACGATGCCGAGGCCGCGCGGCGCGCTGATCGTCTCGACCACCTCGAACGGCGTGTTGGTATCCCAGAGGGGCTGGCCGAGCTTGCGCGCCGCCGGGAGCGGGCGGATGCCCTGGATGCGGTCGTAGAAGCCGATGATGAAGCGCACGCGCATCATCTCGCCCGTGCTCAGCACGTCGACGCCGGCGCGCTCCTGGTCGAGCAACGCCACCTGGGTCGCGTCTTCCATGAGCTCCTGCACGTCGAGCGCGCCCAGGCGGCCCGCGTCCATCGCCTCGCGCGCCAGCCAGACCCATCCCGGGAGCCCGTGGCTCCCCACCACCGACGTCGGCAGCAACATCATCCAGCTCCTCTCTCGCGCGCGTAGGCGCGGCCGAGGTACGCCTCGGCCACCAGCGGGTCGCGGAGCACCTCGGCCGGTGGGCCCTCCGCGATCTTGCGCCCGAAGTCCAGCACCGTCACGGTGTCGGCGAGATCGCCGACCAGCTCCATGTCGTGCTCGACCCAGAGCATCGTCGTCCGGAGCTCGTGCTTGATCCGCAGCAGGAAGCGGGCGAGGTTCTCCTTCTCCTCGCGATTCATGCCGGTCGACGGCTCGTCGAGCAGCAAGAGCGTCGGCTCCATGGCCAGCGCCCGGCCGATCGCGACGAGCTTCTGGACGCCGAACGGGAGGGTGGCGATCAGCTCGGTCCGGTGGCGCTCCAGCTCGAGGAACTCGATGATCTCCTCGGCGCGTCGGCGATGGAGCGTCTCCTCTCGGCGCGAGCGCCCCCAGAAGATCCCGCCCGCCAGCACGCCCGAGCGCATGTGACGGTGGCGGCCGAGCAGGATGTTGTCGAGCACGCTCATCCCGCGGAACAGCTCGACGAACTGGAAGGTCCGCGCGATCCCGCGCGCCGCGATCTGGTACGGCGCCAGCCCCTGGATCATGGCGTCGCCAAACCTGATCCGTCCCGCCTTCGGCGTGTAGAAGCCGCCGACGCAGTTGAGCACGCACGTCTTGCCGGCCCCGTTGGGCCCGACGAGCGCCGCCAGCGCCCCGTCGTCGACCGACATGCTGACGCCGGTCAGCGGATGGAGCCCCTCGAACTCGAGCGTGAGCCCCTCGATGGTCAGAACCACCGCCGGCGCCTCCGGTATTGCTTCACGTCGGTGTAGCTCTTGCGGCCGGCGCGGTGGCCGACGCCGAGATAGAACTCGCGGACGTCGGCGTGGGCGAGCAGCCGGTCGCGCGGCCCGTCGTAGACGATCCGCCCGTGCTCCATCACGTACCCGTAGTCGGCGACGGCCAGCGCCGCGCCGGCGTTCTGCTCGACGAGCAGCACGGCCAGCCCCAGCTCGTCGCGCAGGCGCGCGACCAGGATCATGAGCCGCTCGATGACGGCGGGCGCCAGCCCGAGCGAGAGCTCGTCCACCAGCAGCACCGCCGGCCGGCAGAGCAGCGCGGTGGCGAGCGCGAGCATCTGGCGCTCGCCGCCCGAGAGATAGCCGGCGAGCTGGCGACGCCGGTCGGCGAGGAGCGGAAAGTACTCGAACACCTGGTCGAGGCGAATCCTGGGGCGATCGGCCCCGCGCCAAGCGCGCCACCCGGGAACGAGCGCGCGCAAATTCTCCTGGACCGTCAGCGTCTCGAAGACCTTGTCGCGCTCGGGCACCAGGACGAGCCCGCGGCGCACCAGCTCGTGGGGCCGGCGGCCGGTGACGGGCTGACCCAGGAACAGGACACGGCCGCCCACGATCTGGGCGTTGTCCGCGCCGAGAAAACCTGAGATCGCCCGGAGCGTGGTCGTCTTGCCGGCGCCGTTGGTCCCGAGCAACGTGACGATCGAGCCCGGCATCACCCGGAGGGACACCCCCTGGATCGCCGTCGCGACGTGGTGGTAGACGACCTCCAGGTTCTCGAGCTCGAGCGACGGCGTCAGCTCGAAGAACGACGTCACGACGCCGAACGCAGCGGCCGGTAGCGCAGCGGCCACAGCGCGAACCAGTTGCGCACGCGGCGCCAGATGCCGACCAGCCCCTGCGGCTCGAAGAGCAGAAAGACCGCCATCAACAAGCCGAAGGCGCCGAACTTCAGCGGGAACAGATAGTACGCCGCGCCGCCCGCGAGGCGTAGCCCCGCCACCATCGCGTCGAGCACATGCGGCAGCAGCGTGACGAACGCGGCGCCCAGCACGGCGCCCAAGGCCGAGCCGAGACCGCCGATGATGATCATCGCGATGTACTCGACCGCCAGGAAGAAGCCGAACGCCTCGACCGACACGAACGCGCGATGGTACGCGAACAGGGCGCCGGCGACGGCGGTGATCGCGCTCGACCACACGAACGCCAGGACCTTGTAGCGCGCGACGTCGATCCCGACCGACTCCGCGGCGATCTCGCGGTCGCGGATCGCCATCCACGCCCGGCCGGCGCGCGAGCGCCGGAGGTTCACCGACAGCGCCAGCGTGAGCGCGGCCGCGAGCGTCAGCGCGTAGTACCAGGCGACGACGCCCTTGAGCACCCAGGGACCGAGGGCAGGCGGCGGGACCGACACGCCCGTGTTGGCGCCCCAGTGGTTCTGGAACTCGGCGCACGCGTAGAGCACCACGTGATGCAGCGCGAGCGTGCCGAGCGCCAGATAGAGTCCCTTGAGGCGCAGGGCCGGGATGCCCACGACGATCCCGAGCGCCGCGCCGACCACGGCGGCGGCCGGCAGCGCGATCAGCGGCGATCTCAAGCCGTTCTCGACGAGCAGGCCCGTCGTGAAGGCGCCGGCGGCGATGAAGCCCGCGTGACCGAGGGAGATCTGGCCCGCGAGCCCGGTGAGCACATTCAGCGCGAGGGCGCCGACCGCGGCGAGCGCCGTCTGCGCGACGAGGTCGAGGATGAACGGCGAGGCGACGCGCGGCAGCACCAGCAGCAGGAAGACGAGCGCGGCGAGCGCGCGTCGGCGCAGGCGCGTGTCCACCAGCGCCAAGTCGGCCGCGTACGTGGTCTTGAAGTACCCGCCGCCCCGCACCGTCTATCCTTCGGCGGTTGTGCGGCTCACACGCGCTCCAGCTCTTCCTTCGTGCCGTAGAGCCCCCACGGCCGAACGAGCAGCATCGCGAGCAGGCAGAGGAACGGCGAGACGTCGGCCAGCAGCGGATCGCCGTAGCGGACCGAGAGCACTTCCACGAGCGCGACGATCAGGGCGCCGGGAACGACGCCGCCCAGGCTGTCGAGCCCGCCGACCAGCGCCACCGCGAAGGCCTTGAGGCCGAGGACGCCGAGCGAGGGATCGAGGCGCACGTTGTTGGCGTAGAGGATGCCGGCCAGCGCGCCCGCGAACCCGGCGAGCGCCCACGACAGCGCGAAGACCAGGTGGAAGTTGATGCCGCGCTGGGAGGCGAGCAGCGGCTTCTCGCCGGCGGCGCGCATCTGGATGCCCAGCGGCGAGAATCGCAGGAACAGGAACAGCGCGGCGAAGAGCGCCGCGGCCGCGCCCACCGTGAAGAGGTCGAACGTCGAGACGACCGCGCCGCCGATCAGCGGCCGAGCCGGGTTGGCGAGCCCCAGCAGCCCCAGCGGGTGCCGGATGCGGTCGGTGTACACGAGCACGATCGCCGCGCGCAGGAGAATGCCGAGCGTCACGGTGACGAGAACGGCGGCGAAGATCGGATGGCCCGCCATCGGGCGCATGAGCAGGCGATAGATGAGGAAGCCGGCCAGCGCGCTCAGCGCCGCCGCGCCGGCGATCGCGCGCGCGGGCTCGCCCGGCGCCGCCGTGGCGACCAGGAACAGGAAGTACCCGCCGAGCGTCATCATGTCGCCCTGCGCGAGGTTCAGCACGCGGGTTGCGCGGTAGACCAGCACGTAGCCCGCCGCGAGCAGCGCGTACAGGCTCGCGACGACGACGGTCGTGGCGAGAACTTGCGTCACTTGATCTCGAGGCGCGTCCAGCCGCCGACCGACACGATGGAGCTCCGGGCGGGGTCCCACCGGTAGACCTTGTAGTAGGTGTTCTTCCGGTAGTGGTTGTCCGCGCTCCACTCGATGGATCCGCCGCGCAGCCCTCTGGTGTCGATGCTCACTCCGGCCATCGCCGCCGCCAGCTTGTCGCGCGAGCACGGCCAGCCGCACTTCTTCAGCGCGGCCTCGAGCACCATCGCCGAGACCCAGCCTTCCGCCATGTAGTGCGGCGGATGGGTCGTCTGGCCCTTCACCAGGCCGGTGATCTCGGTGTGGATCGGCAGGTTTTCCATGAACAGCGTGTTGCCGCCGAACGCGTGCAGGCTCGGCGCCTTCAAGCGCGCCAGCTCGTCCTGGGTCTGCTGGTGGCCGTACAGCAAGTACCTCCCCGGCCAGCCGATGCGCTGAAGCGCTTCGAACACGCCCACCTCGACGTGCCACAGCGCCCACGAGAGCACCCACTCGGCGCCGGCGTCCTTCAGCTTCTGGGCGAACGGCGTGAAGTCCGGTGTGTTGCCCGGCACCACGACGACCGGGATCGGATCGAGGCCCATCTCTTTCGCGAGCTGCTCGGCGAACTCGAGCTCGATCCGCGAGAGCGGAATGTCCTGCGCGGCGAAGCCGACCTTCACCTTCTTGCCGCCTGACTGCTCCTTGATGAAGCCGAGCGCGAAGCGACTGTCCCACTTCGAGCCGAACGACGTCGAGCAGAAGATGAGCGGGCTCGCCGGCGGGAACGCTTCGCGCGGGCAAACACCGCCGCCGAACAGCAGCGGGATCTTCTCGCTCTCCGACTCGGTCATGAACGGCTTGTAGGTGGCGGAGGTCGACGCGTTGACCATGAGGATCGTGCCCTCGCCGAGCTTCTTGGCGTTGGCCGCCGCGCGCTGGGGCTCGCCGCGGTCGTCCTCGTAGGCGATCTCGACCTTCTGGCCGTTGATGCCGCCGGCGTCGTTCACGCGCTGGAAGTAGACCTTGTAGGCCTCGTAGGTCGGCGCGTAGGTGGACGACGCGGGGCCCGTGATGGCCGCGCTCATGCCGATGCGGTACTGCGCCGCCGCCGGGGGCGCCAGCGCGACGACGGTGAGGAGCGCCACGAGCCGCGTGAGCCGGGCCATCTCAATCCTCCGTCTGGAGATCCGCCACCTCGGCGGCGATCCGCTGTTCCTCGTCTTCGGCGTACATCGACTCGACCAGCTCGCCGTAGCGCTCGGCCATGAGCCGCCGCTTCACTTTACGCGTCGGGGTCACCGGCTCGCCCTCGAGCTCGGGATCGAGCTCGCGCGGCAGGAGCCGGAACGCCTTCACCTGCTCGACGCGCGTGAGATCGTCGTTCGCGCGCCCCACCTCGGCGTCGATCAGCGCCTGCACGTCCGCGTGCGCCACCAGCGACCCGTAGCCCGTGTGCACGACGCCGTGCTCACGCGCCCACTCGCCGACCGTCTCGCCGTCCACCTCGAGCAGCGCCACCAGGTAGCGCCGGCCCTCGCCGAACACCGCGGCCTCGCTGATGTACGGGCTCGCCCGCAAGAGATTCTCGACGCGCGAGGGGCTGACGTTCGTACCGCCCGCGGTGATCACGATGTCCTTCTTGCGGTCGACCAGCTTGAGCGCGCGCGCGGCGGTCCATTCGCCGACGTCGCCGGTCAGCAGCTTGCCGTCGCGGTACAGCGCCCGCGTCGCGTCCGGGTCGCGCCAGTAGCCGCCGAAGAACTCCCGCGCGCTCACCAGCACCTCGCCGTCTGCGTCCAGCTCGATCTCGATGTTCGGCGCGCCGGTGCCGACGTCGCCCGGGCGCGGATAGGGGCCACGCTGGCCGGTGACGAGCGCGCCACCCGTCTCGGTCTGGCCGTAGGCCTCGCAGAGGTTCACGCCCCACGTCTGCCAGAGCATGGCGACCGGCGGCGGCAGTGGCGCACCGCTCGAGATCACCAGCTCGGCCCTGGCGAATCCCACTTTCTCCAGCAGCCAGTGGAAGACGGTCGCCCGCGCCAGCCTGGACGAGAGCCGCCACGGGGCGCCGATGCCCTCGCCGCTCCAGCGAAGCTCGAGCGCCCGCCGGCCGGCCGCCATCGCCGCGCGGTAGGCCGCGCGCTTGATCCAGGAGCTCTGGTCCAGCCCGACCAGCAGGTGGGCCGCGAACTTCTGCAGGTAGCGGGGCACCGTGAAGACGAACGTCGGCTGGATCTCGTAGAGCGCGTCGGCGAACGTGTCGATGGACTCCGGGTAGTGCGGCACGATCTCGGACATGAGCGGCATCGTGATCGCGAGGTTTCGGCCCATCGCGTGACAGAGCGGCAGCATCGCGACGGCGCGATGCTCGCGCGCGGCCAGGAGCGGATAGTGGGCGATGATGTTGGCGCACGCCGCCAGGTGCGGGCCGTGGCGGTACACCGCGCCCTTCGGATGTCCGGTCGTCCCCGACGTGTAGATGATCGTCGCGGCGTCCTCGGACGACAGCGCCCGCACCAGCTGGGCGAGCGCGTCGGGCTCGCCGGCCAGCGCGTTGCGACCGAGGCGCTCGACCTCGGCCAGCGGGCGCACGCGCGCGTTCCGGTACATGAACAACGCTCGGGTGTCGATCACCAGCACGACGCGAACGCCCGGGCACTCGTCCAGCACCGCGAGGGTCTTGTCGAGGTGCTCCTGGTCCTCGGCCACCACGAGCGACGCGCCGCCGTGCTGGAGGAGATGGCGCACTTCGCCGGGCGCGCTGGTCGGATAGATCCCGTAGGTGATCGCGCCGAGCGCCTGCGCCGCCAGATCGGCGATCGCCCACTCCGGGCACGGGTTGCCGATGATCGCCACCGTCTCGCCGCGCGCCACGCGGTACTCGCTCACGAAGCCCACCGCGACTGCGGCCACGCGCTCCGCGTATTGGCGCCACGTCGTCTCGCGCCACACGCCGAGCTCCTTCGAGCGATACGCGACGCGGTCGGGGCGCGTCTGCGTCTGGTCGACGAGCAGCCCGGGCAGCGTGCTGGCGCGCAACGCGCTGAAATTCATGCCGGGCGGATTATACCGGAGGGGATTATCCTGAGGCCGTCATGACGCGTGAAGAGCAGGTGAAGGCGGTAGGCCTCAAGGCCGGCGCGCGCGTGGTCGGCATCGCGCCCGTCGAGGCGTTCCGGGAGAAGGTGCCCGAGGGCTACCGCCCGGAGGACATCCTGCCCGGCGCGCGCAGCGTGGTGGTCGCCGGCGGCGACGGGCCGACCGCCGGGGCGTGGCGCTCCCCCGACAACCGCGTGATGGAGATCACCGGCTACGACCTCCGCGAGAACGTCGCGGTCCACGCGATGTGCGACTTCATCGAGGGCACGCTGGCGCACCACGCGATCCAGGCGCCGTCGCTGCCGGTCCACGGCCACGAGCCGCCGATGTCGATGATGCACGCCGCCGAGCTGGCCGGCCTCGGCACCCGCTCGCTGGCCGCGCACATCATCCTGAACCCGGAGTACGGCCTGCTCTACTACGCGGCGCTCATCACGACGCTGCCGCTCGAGCCCGACGCGCCGCTGGCCGAGCCCGCGTGTCCGCATCCCGGCTGCGTCGCGATGTACAAGCGCATCGGGACCACGCCGTGCCTGCGCGTGTGCCCGGCGTGCCTCAGCGGAACCGTGCAGGACGGGCGCATCCGGCAGTCGACCTACGATCGCGAGAAATGCCACTCGCGGGCGCAGACCTACGGGATCGGCTCGTTCCAGAAGGGCCTGCTCCAGATCGTGAACGAGGACGACCCGGCGCGCCGCCGCACGATGCTCTACAGCGACTTCTTCACCAGGAGTATCCAGTCCCTGGGCTTCTTCCGCGACTCGATCGCCCAGTGCTTCGAGTGCATGCGCGTCTGCCCGGTCGGCCGCAAATACCGGAAGCTGCAATGACGGCTCGAACCCATTCGCCACGAGCCGGGCTCGCACGCCTCCATCCGACGAAGCAGGCCCTGCGGAGCCGGCTCGCATCTTTCTCAGGCCACCCTCGGTCCGAGCCGGCCTCACGGACCCCGCTACCGTGAACAGCAGCGTGCTCAAATCCGTCGCGCTCAAGTCCGGCGCGACCGTCTGCGGCGTCGCTGCCGCGAGCGCCTTCGACGTTCACGCGCCCGAGAAGCACCGCCCCGGCGATCTCTTGCCGGGCGCCCGGTCGGTCGTGGTCGTCGGCGGGGCGCAGCCGCGTGAGGGCGACTGGGCGGCGACCTCGCCGTGGGTCATGCAATCGATGGGCACGACCGAGCGCATCCAGTCGGTCGGGCGCAGGCTCGCCCAGTACATCGAGAGCGAGCTCGGTTACTACGCGCTCTACGTGCCGCCCGGCACCGCGAGCGGCGACACCCCGTTCCTCTCGTTCATGCTCGCCGCCCAGCTCGCCGGCCTGGGCTCGAAGTCGCTGGCCGGCCCCGTGCTGAACCGCGAGCACGGCTTCATGTACTGGAGCGCCGTGATCACCACCGCGCCGCTGGATGCCGACGGCCCCGAGAGCGCTGCCGCCTGCCCGGCCCCACCCTGCCGCGAGATGTGGGAGCGCGAGGGGACGACGCCGTGCCTGAAGATCTGTCCCGCCTCGGCCGGCGGCTGTCTCTCCGGCAAGCTCGAGAACGGCCGCGCCGTGCAGACCTACTACGACGCCGCCCGCTGCAACACACGCGTGCACACGCACTGGGTCGGCGGCTTCCAGAAGGTCCTCGAGGAAACGCTGAACGAGCCCGATCGCGACAAGCGCAAGATGCTCCTCTACGGAGATTTCTTCACGCGGAGCCTCTGGGCCATCACGTACTCGTCGACCAACATCGCCCAGTGCTTCGAGTGCATGCGCGTCTGCCCCGCCGCCCACGGCCGCAAGGAGATGAGGTAGCGATGAGCGTCTTCAAGCTCGATCCGGACGTCTACAAGCGCTACAAGGACGAGGTGCTCAAGCTCTGCAACTCGTTCCAGAAGATCGACCAGCCTGGCCTCTCCGACCAGCAGATCGCCGAGCGCCTCGGCCTCGACGAGCGCACGGTGACGGAGATCCGCTGCGTCGCCGAGCGCGACTGCTATTCGCTGGACGAGTGGGAGAAGGCGATCGAGTTCAAGAAGAAGGCGACGCTCGAGTGGTCCGCGCTCGCGCTGAAGCGTCCCGACCTCAAGCCCCAGTGACCCTCTACTTCTTCGAGCGCATCGCCGATGACGACTTCATCGGCCCCGTCATCGTGGCCGCGCCGGACGAGACGACCGCGTGGGGCCTCCTCGCCGGCCGCGAGCGAGCCGACGTCGATGCGCTGAAGGCGCTCGGCTGGCAGATCGCTCAGGACCTCACCGCGGTGCCCTCGCGGCCGACCATCGTCTACCCGAGCCACTATCGCCGCGCCATCCTGAGCTGAGTCCCAGGCCTCGCAGCCCTGAAAGCACTTCACGTCGGTCTCGCGCTGCTCGTCGTCCTTACCTGGGGGTTGGCCTTCGTCGCGACCAGGCTCGCACTCGACAGCTTCTCGCCCGCCCAGCTGACCGCGCTGCGGTTCCTCGTCGCCGCCGTCCCGGCCTTGGTTCTGGCGCGGCCGCCGCTCGCGTGGTCGACCCTCGTCGCGATCGGGCTGACGCTCTATACCGGCCAGTTCCTGCTGCAGTTTTTCGCCATCGCCAACGGCGTGCCGCCGGGCCTGGCGTCGCTGCTCGTGCAGACACAGGCGCTCTTCACGATCCTGTTCGCGGCGATGGTGCTGCGCGAGACGCCGACGCCGCGTCAGCTCTCTGGTGTCGCGCTCGCGTTCGCCGGGCTCGTGCTCATCGTCCTCACGGTCGGCCACGACCTGACCGGCGTCGGGTTCGGCCTGGCGATGGGCTCGGCGATCAGCTGGGGCGTGGGCAACGTGCTGCTGAAACGGATCCGGGACGTCGAGATGCTCGACCTGGTGGTGTGGATGAGCCTGGTGCCTCCCCTGCCGGCGCTGGCGCTCTCGCTGACCATCGACGGGCCGACCGCGCTCGTCCGATCAGTCGCGAGCGCGTCGTGGACCGGCGTGGCGTCGGTCCTCTACCTCGGTCTGGTCGCGACGATCCTCGCCTACGCGATCTGGGGCCAGCTGCTGCGCCGGTATCCGGCGGCCACGGTGACGCCGTTCGCGCTCCTCGTGCCGTTCGTGGGCGCGTCCTCGTCGGCGCTCGTGTTCGGCGAGCGATTCGGCGCGCTCCGGCTCGCGGGCATGGCGCTCGTGCTGCTTGGGATCGGCGTGATCGTGCTCTCGGCGCGTGCGTCGCGTGGCGCCGGGTTCCGCCACTCGCTCGGCGTCGTGCCGGCGACGCGCACTACACGCCACCGCGCGGAGCCTTCTTCGTCATCCGTGACGGAAACCGCGTGGTGGGATCGGTCGGCGTCGAGCGGCTCGACGGCGGCGCCGCCGAGCTCCATCGCCTCTATCTCGACGCCAACCTGCGAGGTCGAGGCACCGGCCGCGCCCTGGTCGAAGCCGTGCTCGACTGGTGCCGCGCGGAAAAGATCTCTCGCTTGACCCTCTGGTCGGATACGCGATTCGACCAGGCTCACCGCCTCTACGAGCGCATGGGCTTCGAGCGGCGGGGCGAGCGCACCCTGCCCGACGACCTCAACCAGACGCGCGAGTACGGCTTCGAGCGTCCGGTCTGACGGCCGCTGGCGTCACGATGCCGGACTCCGTTTCCGGTCCACGATCCCCGAGAATCGTTCGATGAACGCTTCTTCGTCGAGCGCGGCAGCTTTGGCCAGGGCGCGGACCCGGTCGGGCGCCTCGAGGTCGGCCCGGTTCAGCCGGATCATATACGCGGCGAGCATCCCGTACGCCTCGGAGGTGACATCGACGTACCGTACCCTGAAACGCCCGGTCTTCCGGTCGATCAGGTCGCCGAACGGTACGGGCACGCACCGCTCGCCCTGGATGGTCACCATCGCTTGGGTGCCCCCGTCGATCAGGAATCGCGTCGCCCAGTAGCCGAGGCCACGGCAGTAGTGGATGTCGAAGCCGCCCGGAGGCGCGCATCGGAGCTCGTAACCGAGGTCGTCGGCCACGATGCTGCATCCAATTCCCCGTGCCTGCAGGCTCGCCGCGACCCGATCCTTGAGCAAGCGCGAGAGCGCCAACTCGGCCAGGCGCACGTTGCCGTACGGATCGCGCTCGACCGGTCCGAGCGTCTCGGGGTCGACGCGCTCGATGAGTCCTTCCGCCAGCAGCGCGACCCCGTGCTCCCGCCCCTGAACACGCCGCTTGACGATCGCCCCCTCGAGGATGCGGGCGATCCCGTCGAGATCCACCGGCCCATCGGGAAACTCCTCGCCAATGACGGTCAGCGTCGCGCCGGCGGCGCTGCCGATCCCGAGCGCCAGGTGCCCGGCGTGACGGCCCATGACCGTGACGAAGAACCATTTGTCGGTCGTCGCGGCGTCCTTCATCAAGTTACGCACGAGATCCTTGCCGACGTCGACGGCCGTCGTGAAGCCGAACGTCGGGATGCCGGGCGGCAGCGGCAGATCGTTGTCGATCGTCTTGGGGACGTGGGCCACCGCGAGCTTGCCGTCGAACGCCAGCGCGACGGCGGCCGCGCCGGACGCGGTGTCGTCCCCGCCGATGGTCAGCAGGTACGAGACGTCGAGACGCCGCAACGACTCGGCGACGCTCCGAAGGGTCTCGGCCGATCGCGCCGGGTTCGCTCGCGAGGTCCGTAAGATCGAGCCTCCGTCGAAGTGAATCCGGGAGAGCGCCGCCACCTCGAGCTCTTCGACGTGGGAGAGATCGTTCTGCATGAGCCACTTGTAGCCGTCGTGGCACCCGAGCACACGAAGATCGCGGTTGCGGGCCTCGATGGTCGCCGCCGCGATGACGGCGTTGATTCCGGGCGCCGGCCCTCCGCCGACCAGGATGGCGAGCGTCTTCATGCTCACGCCGCGCTCCGCTCGAGCTCCGGCGTGTACGCGCCCGAGCGCGCGGCGCTGTTGCAGCGGGCCCGGTGATAGAACGCTCGCTGGGCGTCGGCGACGCGCGCGGGATCGCCGCCCCACGCCTTCAGCGGCGAGGCCTGGAGGGCGCGCGCGTAGGAGAAGCTGAGCGGCCACGGCCGCGGCCCGGGAAGACGGTTCATCGCGTCGAGGTGGGCCGTCGCGAGCTCATCGGCCTGCCCGCCCGACAGGAAGACGATGCCGGGCACGGCCGCTGGCACCGTGCGGAGCAGACATCGCACGGTCGCCTGGGCGACGTCGGCCACGGCTGCCCGGCGCGGCGCGGTCGTGCCCGGCAGGACCATGCTCGGCTTGAGAAGGACGCCCTCGAGCGACACGCCCTGCTCCCGCAGCGCCTGAAACACCGTGTACAGCGTGGCCTCGGTGACGTCGAAGCAGCGCTCGATCGAATGGCTGCCGTCCATCAGAACTTCCGGCTCCACGATCGGCACGATCCCCGCTTCTTGACAGAGCGCGGCATAGCGCGCGAGCGCGTGTGCGTTGGCCTCGAGACCACGCCTCGTGGGCGTGCGGCCGTCTTCGCCGAGGGTGATCACCGCGCGCCATTTGGCGAATCGGGCGCCGAGCGTCTTGTATTCGGCCAAGCGCTCACGAAGCTCGTCGAGTCCCTCGGTGACCTGCTCGCCCGGGGCGCCGGCCAGCGGCTTCGACCCACGGTCCACCTTGATCCCCGCGATGACGCCTGCGCTGGCCAGCACCTCGGTGAACGAACGACCGTCGTCCGCCGTCTGGCGGATGGTCTCGTCGAAGAGGATCACGCCGCTGATGAAGTCGCCGATGCCCTTGGTCGTGAAGAGCAGCTGCCGGTAGCGGCGCCGGTTTTCCGCGCTGTTGGCGATCCCGAGCGCGTCGAAGCGCCGACCGATCGTCGCGTGACTTTCGTCGGCCGCGAGAATTCCCCTCCCGGGCGCGACCAGAGCAACCGCCGTCCCCTCGAGGCTCGCTGACGCCATCGCGAGCACCTCCAGACCTCAGCGTACCGCCGACTTCACGGTACTGCTAATGGGCAGGACGCTCGAAGATCTCGCGAACCGTGCGCCGGGCGGTCGCTAGTACCCCTTGCGCTTGTCGATCAGCGCGATCAGCGGCTGGCCGCCGCGCAGGCGGCGCAGGTTCTCGCAGAACGTCTCGATGACGCGGCCGGCCCGCCGGGGCGAGCCGCCGGCGGTATGCGGGGTCACGATCGCGCGCGGATGGTTCCAGAGCCGGTGGCCGTCCGGCAGCGGCTCCGGATCGGTGACGTCGAGCCCGGCGCCGGCGATCGTCTCCTCGTCGAGGGCCGTCACCAGATCGTCGCCGTAGACGATCGCGCCGCGGGTCACGTTGATCAGGTAGCCGGTCTTCTTCATCTTGCGGAAGAGGTCGCGGCTGAAGAGGTGATGGGTCGCCTTCGTGAGCGGCAGGCAGATCACCACCGCGTCGGACGCGCCCAGCAGGTCGCCCATCCGATCCGGCTTCCAGATCGCCTCGACCCCGGGCTCGGGCGCGACGTCCTCGATGTCGACCGCCAGCACGCGCATGCCGAAGCCGAGCGCGCGCCGGGCGACCTCGCGGCCGGTGCCCCCGAAGCCAACGATGCCCATCGTCAGGTCGTAGAGCTCGAGCTGCCGGATCCGGATCGGCTCGCGCAGGCTGTAGTCCGGCTTGCGGATCGCGGTGTGCAGGCCGCGCGTCAGCGCCAGCAGCAGCGCGAACGCGTGCTCGGCCAGGTGGATGCCGACGCCGCCCTTCTCGCTGGCCAGCGGCACGTCGCTCTCCACCAGCTCCTGGGTGAGGATCGAGTCCACGCCGGCGCCGATCGACTGGTAGTAGCGCAGGCGCTTGGCGAGGCCGAAGATCTCGGGCGACACACGGCCGAAGAGCGCGTCGGTGTCGACGATCTCGCGTCGCTGGGTCGCGGCGTCCTTCGCTTCGACGAAGGTCGAGCCCGGGCCGGCGGCCTCGAGGATCGCCGCGCGCTGCTCGGGGGAGACGGACGGCACGATCATCAGCGGGGTGTAGAGGATCTTCATCGTGGGCTCCGTTTCTTCGATCGGATGTTGTCCATCGCGCGCCGGTGCTCGTCGGACTCGAAGCACCCGGCCAGGGCAGCGTTCATCTCCCGGCGGAACGTCTCGAAGTCGAGATCGAAGGCGCGGGTGCTCAAGCGCTTGCTCGCGGACACGCTCACCGGCGGCAGCGCCAGGAACCGCTCGATCGTCTGGTCGAGCGCCTTCGCGAAGTCCGCCGCGGCGACCACGCGGTTCACGAGGCCGATGCGCTCGCCCTCGCGCGCCGAGATCGGCTCGCCCAGCAGGATCAGCTCCTTCGCCCGGGCCAGGCCGATGAGCCGCGGCAGCCGGTAGAGCGCCATCGACGGGATGAGGCACTCCTTGACGGCGGGCAGGCTCAGCAGCGCGTCCTCCACGGCCAGCCGGTAGTCGCACACCAGCGCGAGCTGCAGCCCGCCCCCGACGCAGTGTCCGTTGATGCCCGCGATGAACAGCTTGTCCATGCGCTCGATCGCGGTCATCGCGTCTTCCCATCGGACAAGATCGTCGATCCCGAGCTCGCCGGCGGCGAGCGCCGTGAGGTCGACGCCGGTCTGGAACGCGCGCCCGGCGCCGGTCATCACCACCACGCGCACGTCGCGATGCGCGGCGAGGGCGTCGACCACCTCGCCGAGCTCGGCGGCGAACCGCGCGTTGCCCGCGTTGAGCACCTCGGGCCGGTTGAAGGTCATGCGGGCGAGCGCGCCGTCGACGTCGAGGCGGACCGTTTGTGCCTGGGTCATGGGCAATCGGTTGTACCATGAAAGCCCTCGTGACGTCCCTGACCGGCCTGCTGTGCCTGCTGACCTTCTCGAGCACGTTCGCGAGCGGCGCGTTCCCCGCGGTTCTTCCCGAGATCGCACGCGCCGGAGCGCTGGCCGACTGGCAGCTCGGCATCGTCGCCGGCGCCTTCGGCTTCGCGCGGATGGTCGCCGACGTCCCCCTCGGTCTCTTCCTCACGCACCACTTGCGACGGGCGCTGTGGCTCGGGCCGCTCGTCATGGCGTCCGGTGTCCTCTTCCTCACGAGCGGCGGCGGCTTCTGGATCCTGGTCCTCGGTCGGTTGCTCATGGGCATCGGCCAGGCGCTCGGCATCATGGCGTCGATCACCGCGATCCTGCGCTTCCAGACATCGCGGAGCCTTGCTTCGTCCCTGAACGCCAACGAGTTCGCGGCGATGATCGGCATGCTCGGCGGCACCGTCGTGATCGCGTCGCTGCCGTCGCAGTTCGAGTGGAACATCGCCTACCTGCTCACGTGTTCTCCGCAGCTCATCGCCCTTGCGGTGGTGCCGGCGCTGCTGGCGGAGCTGCCGGCGTCCTCCGGCGCCGGCACGCCGTCGCGCCTCCCGGCAACGAGCGGCATGGCGACCGACGCGTACGCGGCGGCCGGCGCGAACGGACGCCGCTCGATGGTGCCGCTGGCGTTCGCGGCCGGCGCGTCGGTCGCCATCGCCTACTCGACGATGGAGCAGTTCCTGATCCCGCTCCGCGCCAGCCGCGAGTTCGGGCTCGAGCGAGCCGGCGTCGCGCGGCTCCTGATGATCGCGCAGCTCTTCGACCTCTTCGCGCTGATCCCGGCCGGCGTGCTCGCCGACCGACAGGGCGCCGCCCGCGTGCTCGTCGTGAACCTCCTGTTGATGGCGGCGGCGAACGCGCTGGTCGGCTTCGGCGGGTTGCCGGTGGTCGTCGTCGGCTGCGCGCTGTTCGGCCTCGCGATGACGGGCTGGATGCTGCCGCTCAGCGTCCTGCGGCAAGAGACCCCGCCTGAGCGCATCGCCTGGCGCACCGGACTCTATCGCGTCTGCGTCGACGCCGGAATGTTCCTGGGCCCGTTCCTCGCGGGCGTGCTGGGCACGCGCTTCGTGGGGCTGCTGCCCATCGCCTGGACGGCGGCACTCGCCCTCACCGCGCTGCTCCTGCTCGCGCGCGCCCGAAGCTCGGGTACCATGGCGATACATGGCTGACGCGGGACTGATCTTCGCGTGCTTCGGCTGCTGCTGCGGCCACACCAACAACGGCGCGGCCCGCTTCTCGCGGCCGGCGACGCGGCGCGCGTTCGACGCCGCCGGGCTCCAGGGCCGCGTGCGCCTCGCCTTCTCCGAGTGCCTCGGGCCGTGCAGCGAGGCGAACGTGGTCTTCGTCTATCTGCACGGCCGCGCGCTGTGGTTCAAGCGGATCAACACGCCCGACCTGTTCCAGGCCGTGTTCGCCCACGTGCGCGCCGCCCTCTCGGCGCCCGACACGTCGCTGCCCGATACGCTGATGCCGTACTCGTTCTCGTGGACCGGCGGCGGCGTCGGCCCTGAGCTCGCCTGAGGAGAAGCGCATGGACTACGCCGACTACAAGCACCTCACGTTCGAGCCGAAGCCGAACGGTGTGCTCCTGGTCACGATCAACCGTCCCGAGGTCCTGAACGCGGCGAACGCGCGCCTGCACTGGGAGTTCACCCAGGTCTGGCTCACCGTCGACGCCGATCCGAAGACCCGCGTGGTCCTCGTCACCGGCGCCGGCAAGGCGTTCTCGGCGGGCGGCGACCTGGGGCTGGTCGAAGAGATGGCGGGGAATCCCGACGCGCTCATGCGCACGATGCGCGAGGCCTCCGACCTCGTCTACAACATGATCAACCTCGACAAGCCGGTCGTCTCGGCCATCAACGGCGTCGCGGTCGGCGCGGGGCTCGTCGTCGCGCTCCTGGCCGACGTCAGCATCATCGCGGAGACCGCGCGGTTCACCGACGGTCACACGCGTCTCGGCGTCGCCGCCGGCGACCACGCAGCGATCCTCTGGCCGCTGCTCTGCGGGATGGCGAAGGCGAAGTACTACCTGCTCACCGCCGACTTCATCGACGGCAAGGAGGCCGAGCGCATCGGCCTCGTGAGCCTGTGCGTGCCGCCGGATCAGCTGATGGCGAAGGCCTGGGACGTCGCCGACCGGCTCGCGCAGGGCAGTCAGCCGTCGATCCGCTGGACCAAGCGCGCGCTCAACAACTGGCTGCGGCAGGCCGGGCCTATCTTCGACCAGTCGCTGGCGCTCGAGATGCTCTCATTCACCCGCCCCGACGTGCGCGAGGGCGTTCGCGCGCTCCGCGAGAAGCGCGCGCCCGCGTTTCCGTCGGCGAGATAGTCGTGCGCGGGGAGCCGCCGGCGCGCGCCGGCCATCCGTATTACATGCACGACGCGATCTACGCCCAGCCCGGGGCGCTGCGGCTCGTCGCCCGCGGTCAGGGCGAGGCCATCGAGGCGGCGGCGGCGCGTCTGCGCGAGATGGACCGCGTGCTCCTGACCGGCGTCGGCACGTCCTGGCACGCCGCACTTGTCGCTGAGCTGCTCTTCGCGCGCGTCGGCCGTCTCGGCTTGCGCGCCCGCGCTTTCCACGCGTTCGAGCTCGCGAGCTACTGGACGGAACCCGAGACGCGCACCGCCACCATCGCGGTGACACACCGGGGAACCCTTCCCTACGCCGTCGCGGCGCTCACCCGCGCGAAGGCCGGCGGCGGCGTCGGCGTCGCGATCACGGGCAAGGGCGCCGGGGCACTCGCGGCGGCGGACTGGACTCTCCGCACCGTCGACCAGGAGCAGTCGGGCGCCCACACCGTGAGCTACACGTCGGCGCTGGCGCTCCTCGCGACGCTGGCGGCGGCCGTCGGCGGGGGTGGCGATGCCGCGCGCGAGGTGGACGCGATCCCGGACATGCTCGCGCTGCTCCTCGGCCAGGAGTCGTGGGACGATCTCGCCGGGCGCTTCGCCGACCGCCATCGCTACTGGTTCGTCGGCGGCGGGCCGAACACGGCGACGGCGTACGAGGCGGCGCTGAAGATGGGCGAGGCCGCCCACGCGACGTCAGCCGGCTTCAACTGCGAGCAGTTCCTGCACGGCGCCTGGGCGGCGCTGGAGGCCGAGGACGCGGTGTTCCTGGTGGCCCCGCCCGGCCCTTCGCACGAGCGCTGTCTGGCCGTCGCGCGGGTCGTGAAGGAGATCGGCGCGCCGCTGATCGCGCTGGTGCGCGAGGACGATCGCGAGATCCCGCCGCTCGCGGCCGAAACGATCGCGATTCCCGAGATCGACGAGCTGCTCTCGCCGATCCTCACCGTGGTCCCGCTGCAACTCTTCGTCTACCACACGGCGCTGCGGCGGGGCGTGAACCCCGACGCGATGCGCTCCGATCAGCCGGCATACGGCCGCGTGCGAGCGACGCTAGCGCTCTAGCCGGGTCGCTTCTACGGTTCGGACGGTGGGCTAGGCCGGCGGAGGCTCCGGGCGCGGACCGCCGTCCCCGCTGCGGCGACGCCCACCGCGCCGGCGACGTCGGCCGGCGCCCGGCCCGCCCTCGCGCGGCGGCGGCGGGGATTGTGGCGGCGGCGGCGCGGCGCTCGGATGATCGTGACGGGGTCGCTCCCCGCCGCCGCGGCCATGCTCGGGCCCGCCGCGGCCATGGTCACGGCCGCCGCCGCGCCGGCCGCCGCGGTCGCCGAAGCGATCGCGGGCCGCGAGGCGGGCGCGCCGCTCCTCCGAATAGCGCCGGCGCTCTTCCGCCGTCGGCTTGATCTCGGCGTGGAAAAGATCGTCGTCCGCCCACCCGACCGCGATCTTCTGGCCGATGAACTTCTCGATCGCCTCGAGGTTGAGCGCGCTCGCCTCATCCACGAGGCTGATGGCCTTGCCGCCGGCGCCGGCGCGCGCGGTACGGCCGATCCGGTGCACGTAGTCCTCGGCGTCCTGGGGCAGGTCCCAGTTGATGACGTGGCTCACCGCCTCGATGTGCAGGCCGCGTGAGGCGACGTCGGTCGCCACCAGCACCGGAAGCCGGCCTTCCTTGAAGTCGTTGAGGATCTTGAGCCGGCGCTTCTGATCGACGTCGCCGGTGAGCGCGCGGGTGTCGTAGCCGTTGCGGGTCAGGCGGTCCTCGAGCCGCCGCGATTCCTCGCGCGTGTTCGAGAAGATCAGGATCCGGTCGCCGCCCTCGCGGCGCATGAGCCCCAGCAGCAGCGTGAACTTCTCCTCGCGGCCCACGTGGAAGAGCGACTGCTCGACGCGCTCGGCCGTCTTCTGCTGCGGCATGATCGTGATCTGCGACGGGTTGTTCATGAACTCCCAGGTGAGCTCGAGCACCCGGAACGAGAGCGTGGCCGAGAACAGGTACGATTGGCGCTTCTCCGGCGGCGGTAGCCGGCGCAGGATGAACCGGAGATCGGCGATGAACCCCATGTCGAACATGCGGTCGGCCTCGTCGATCACCAGGACCTCGATGCGCCGGGGGGTCCACACGCGCTGCTTGAGGTAGTCGATGAGGCGCCCGGGCGTGCCGACGAGCAGATCGCAGCCCGCGGCCAGCGCCTCACGCTGCTTGCCGTAGTCGATGCCGCCGTAGACGGCCAGCGTCCGGAACGGCGTGAACCGCCCGAGCAGCCGCGCATCGGACTCGATCTGCACCGTCAGCTCCCGCGTCGGC
The DNA here is from genome assembly GCA_003221515.1 of Candidatus Rokuibacteriota bacterium. Classification (GTDB taxonomy): domain Bacteria; phylum Methylomirabilota; class Methylomirabilia; order Rokubacteriales; family CSP1-6; genus AR31. The sequence continues at coordinate 3,502 of QHSI01000106.1, read as the reverse complement.
GCGATCACGAGCATGCGGGGCGCGCCCGTGCCCGGCGCCACCGGCGGCGCCGACGTGCGCAGCATACGAGTGAACGCCGCGATCAGGAACGCCGCGGTCTTGCCGGTGCCGGTCTGCGACTGGCCAGCCACGTCCTTGCCGCGCAGCGCCAACGGCAGCGCGGCCTCCTGGATCGGTGTGGCGGTGACGAATCCCGCCTCGCGGATCCCCTGCATGACGGGCTCGGGCAGGTCGAGGGAGGCGAAGTCCATCTAGGCCGTCTCGGCCGGCGTCGGCTCCGGCGCCGGCGTGCGCTTCTTCCCGAAGATGCGCGCGCACACGATGCCGACCTCGTAGAGGACGATCAGCGGCCCGGCCATCAGCGTCTGGTTGAAGGCGTCGGGCGTGGGCGTGAGGACGGCGCCGGCGATGAACGCGCCGAGGATGGCGTACTTGCGGTTCTTCGCGAGCATCTTCGCGTTCACGATCCCGACGCGCGCCAGCAGCGTGAGGGCCAGCGGCAGCTCGAACACGGCGCCGAAGGCCAGCGTGAACTTCAGCAGGAAGTCGACGTGGTTCTGGATCGTGATCATCGGGGTGAGCCCGGGCCGCGCGTAGCTCAGCAAGAACGCGATGGCGTAGGGCGTGACGATGTAGAGCGAGAAGGCGCCGCCGACGATGAAGAGTCCCGAGCCGATGATCACGAACGGCAGCGCGTACTTCCGCTCGTGGGTGTGCAGCCCGGGCGCGATGAATGCCCACACCTGCCAGAGGATCGCCGGCGAGGCGATGAAGACTCCGGCGATGAGCCCGACCTTCATCTGGACCCAGAACGCCTCGGCCGGCGCCGTGAAGACCAGCGTGTAGTTGAGCTTGGTCACCGACTTCGCCAGCCAGTCGACGATGTACTGGCTGAACGGGAGGGCGATCACGGTACCGATGAGGAGCGCCGTGAGCGCCCGGACGATCCGAACGCGGAGCTCGCCGAGGTGCTCCATGAAGGACATCTTGCTGTCGTCGACGGACTCCCCCATGCCCCTCCTTACCAGCCTGTCACGAAGTGCCGGAGCGCGCCCACGCCTCGCCCGGCCTGGAACCCTTCGCGGATCGCGGCGGTCACGTACGCCTTGCCCTCGCTGATCGCGTCCCGCAGCGCGTGGCCGCGCGCCAGGCACGCCGCGATCGCCGACGAGAGCGTGCAGCCGGTGCCGTGGGTGCTGGTCGACGCCAGCCTCGGCGCGGTGAAGCGCGTGAAGTCGCGCCCGTTCCACAGGATGTCGGTCGCCGAGTCCCGCAGATGACCACCCTTCACCAGCACGTTCCGGGGACCGAGGGCCAGGATCCGCCGCGCCGCCTCCTCCATGTCGGCCTCGGTCGTGACCTCCATCTCGGCGAGCGCGGCCGCTTCGGGCAGGTTCGGCGTGACCACGAGGGCCAGCGGCAGGAGCTCCTTGGCCAGCGCGGCGCGCGCGTCCGGCTGGAGCAGCGCGTCGCCCGATTTGGCGATCATCACTGGATCGAGGACGACTCGGGCCTTGCCGTGCGCGCGCAGGCGATCGGACACCACGCCGATGATCGGTGCCGTCGAGAGCATCCCGATCTTCACGGCGTCGGCGTCGAAGTCCGAGAGCACCGAATCGATCTGGCGCCCGACGAACTCGGGCGGCAGGTTGAAGACGCCCTGGACGCCGACGGAGTTCTGGGCGGTGACCGCGGTGATCACGCTCATCCCGAACACGCGGAACGCCGAGAAGGTCTTGAGATCCGCCTGGATGCCCGCGCCGCCACCGGAATCGGAGCCGGCGATGGTGAGGGCTTTGGGAACGCTCATAACCGCTCGAAGTATACCGCCGCTGGCGGCTCCCTCCAGCCGTATCCCGGTCGACGACCTGCTGCCCTGAGCCGGCGCGCCGACCTCAGTTCGCCGGGATGACCAGGGTGAACTCGCCGCGCGGCTCGGCGGCGGTGAGGCGGGCGACGTGGGCGGAGGCGGTCGCCCGCACGACCTCTTCGAACTGCTTGGTGAGCTCGCGCGCCACCACCAGCTCGACGTCGCCGTAGACCTCGCCGATCGCGCCCAGGGTCGCCAGGACGCGATGGGGCGACTCGTAGACCACCACCGTCGTCTCGAGCTCTCGGAGCGCCTTGAGGCGCTTGATCCGCCGGCCGGGCTTCACCGGCAGGAAGCCCTCGAACACGAAGCCGTCGGCGGCCACACCCGAAGCCGAAAGCGCGGCGACGACGGCCGACGGCCCCGGAACCGGCACGACCGTGAACCCGGCGGCGCGCGCCTCGCGCACCAGCAAGACGCCCGGGTCGGAGATGCCCGGCGTACCGGCGTCGGTCACCAGCGCGATCGAGCGCCCGGCCGCCAGCTCGCGCATGAGCGCGAGGCCGCGCGCCAGCTTGTTGTGCTCGTAGTAGCTGACCGTCGGCTTGTGGATGTCGAAGTGCGTGAGCAGGGCGCGCGTCCGCCGGGTGTCCTCGCAGGCGATGAGGTCGGCCTCCCGGAGGACGCGCAGCGCGCGTAAGGTGACGTCCTCGAGGTTGCCGATCGGCGTCGCGACGACAAAGAGGGTGCCGCTCAGGCCGTCTGTTCTTTCGCTTCGGTGACTAAGATCGGCCGCTCGCGGTTGAGGATGACCTCACGGGTGATCACGCACTCTTTGAGCCCCTGGATCGAGGGCAGGTCGTACATGATCTCGAGCATGACCTCTTCGAGGATGGCGCGGAGCCCGCGGGCGCCGGTGCCGCGCTTGAGCGCCTCGCGCGCGATCGCCGCCACCGCGTCGTCCGTGAACTTGAGCCGGACCTTCTCGAGGTCGAAGTATTTCTGGTACTGCTTGATGATCGCGTTCTTCGGCTCGCGCAGGATGCGCGTCAGGGCCTGATCGTCGAGGTCGTGGAGCGTGGCGATCACCGGCAGCCGGCCCACGAACTCGGGGATGAGCCCGTACTTCAATAGATCTTCCGGCTGGATCATCGCCAGCAGCTCGCCGATGCGCCGCTCCTCGCGACTCTTGATCTCGGCGCCGAACCCCATGCCGGAGCGCCCGACCCGGCTCTCGATGATCTTGTCGAGCCCTACGAAGGCGCCGCCGCACAGGAACAGCACGTTGGAGGTGTCGACCTGGATGAACTCCTGGTGCGGGTGCTTGCGGCCGCCCTGCGGCGGCACGTTGGCCACGGTGCCCTCGAGGATCTTCAGCAGCGCCTGCTGCACGCCCTCGCCCGACACGTCTCGCGTGATCGACGGGTTCTCGGATTTGCGCGCGATCTTGTCGATCTCGTCGATGTAGACGATACCCCGCTCCGCGCGCTCCACGTCGTAGTCCGCGGCTTGCAGCAGTCGCAGGATGATGTTCTCGACGTCTTCGCCGACGTAGCCCGCCTCGGTCAGCGTGGTGGCGTCGGCGATCGTGAACGGGACGCGCAGCATCTTCGCGAGCGTCTGGGCCAGCAGGGTCTTGCCGGAGCCGGTCGGGCCGATCATGAGGATGTTCGACTTCTGCAGCTCGACGTC
>QHSI01000148.1 GCA_003221515.1 Candidatus Rokuibacteriota bacterium | reverse complement strand
CGTGGTGCATGTTGGTGCCGATGTTCCACTCGGTCCACGCCAGCCGCGGCAGATCCTCGGCCTTGAACTCGCGGGCGTAGAGCGAGAAGCCCAGGATCCACAGGCTGTCGCGTGGGAACTGGCCGCGGATGAGCGCGGTGAGGGCCAGCGCCACCTTCTTGGCCGGCAGGAAGTAGCCGTTGTTGATCATCGACCGGCTCATATCGAGCATGACGACCGTCGACGCCTGCGTCGACAGCTCGGTGCGGAACACCTCGAAGTCCTCGGGAGTCAGCCGCAGGGGCGTGCCGGCGCCGTTGCGCTCGACCGCGTTCATCAGCGTTTCCTTGAGGTCGAGTAGGAACGGGTCGCCGAACTCGTAGCGCTTGGCCTCGTCGGTCGGATCGCCCCCGGCGCCCCGGCGCTCGACGGCGTGGCGGCCGAAGCGGTCGCGCTTGAGGTGCGCGAAGATGTCGCGCAGCGCCTTGTCGCCCAGCTTGCGGATCGCGCGCGCCGTCAGCTCGAGCCGGGCGCCCTTGCGCTCGAGGTAGCCGGCCTCCTCCAGCTTCTTGGCGATCTCGCGCAGCCGCTCGAGATCGCGGGCGGACTCCTCGCCGAGCAGCCGCTCGACCTCGGCGGGGTCGATCTTCTCGAGGTCGTTGGGCGTCTGGGCGCGGCGGAGCTGGCTCTCGAGCTGCTCCATCTCCTGCATCTCGTCCATCAGCTTCATGGCCTCGCGCATCGTCAGCTCGTCGTCGCCGCGGAAGTCGTAGCGGCGGCGCAGCTCCTCGGTGACGCCGAGCTCGTCGAGGTGCATCGCGAACTGGGCCATCTCGGCCTCGAGCCGCTCGTCCTTCATGAACAGGCTCGACATCATCTCCTGGAGCTGGCGGCGCTGCTCGGGCGACATGCTCTCCATGAGCGACTGCATGCGCGCCGTCTGCCGCGCGATCTGGTCGAGCAGCTCATCGAGGCTCTCGACGCCCGGGAAGTTTTGCCCCCACTTCTCCTTGAACGCGTCGAAGTCGGGCTCGTCGCCCTCCGCGCGCTGGCGCAGCATGCGGTTGATGTCGCGCAGCATCTCGCGCATCCGCTTCATGTCGTCGGCGCTCATGCCGTCGAGCGCCTGCTTCATCCCCTGCATGAACGGCTGCATCATCTGCTGCTGCAGCGACTTCATCAGCTCCTGGAACTGCCGCTCGGCGTCCTTGTCGGTGAAGTTGTAGTCCTGGAGCTCCTTGATCCGGCCGGCGGGCTCGGGCGGGAGCTTGTCGAGGGCGTCGAGCTTCCGGGCGCGCTCCCCCGGCTCCTGGACCTGTCGCTCGATCCCGGCGCGCTCGGTCTTGAGGATCTCGTCCAGCTGCTTCTTGATGTCGTCCAGCGCCGAGCCGAGATCGTAGCGATTGAGCTGCTCCTGGCGCCGCTTCCGGAGCCGGTCCAGCAGGTCCTGGATGCCGGGCATCCGCTGGCCCTGTGGGTCCTGGGTGCCGCGCTGGAACATCCGGCGCAGCGCGCTCCACAAGTCGCCGTCCGACATGAGGTCGTCGGACATGGCGGCCAGGAGGTCGTCGGCGTCGAGGTCGGAGAGGTTCTGCGTGCCGTCCCAGCGTGAGTAGCGGAAGAGCATCGTGATGCCGATTATAGGGCCGATGGTTGTCGTATTCTATCGGTCATGACGACCCCATCGACCGCCCGCTTCGATCACCTGCTGTCGAGCCGCGCCCGGATCGGTTGGGACGGTTCCGTCACGACCTCCCGGCCCGTCGCCAGCCCGCTCTACGAGTTCGGCGGCGGTTTCCCGGACCCGGCCTCGTTTCCGTACGACGGGATGGTCGAGGCCACCGCGCGCATGATGAAGGCCGAGGGCGCCGAGGCCCTGACCTACGGCGATCCCCAGGGCTATCGCGGCATGCGCGAGCTGGTCTGTCACAAGTACCAGCTGTTCGAGAACCTCCACGTGACGCCGGAGAACATCTTCGTCGCCAACGGCTCCGGCGCCGCGCTCGCGCTCGCGTTCAGCGCCTTCGTGGATCCGGGCGATCCGATCATCTGCGAAGCGCCGACCTTCTCGGGCTCGCTCAACAACATCCGGCGCCACGGCCCCGAGATCATCGCGGTGCCGGTGGACGCCGACGGCATGGATATCACCGCGGTCCGCGAGGCGCTCGAGCGGCTCCGTCGCCAGGGCCGCCGCTGCAAGCTGATCTACACGATCGTCAACTTCCAGAACCCGGCGGGGCCCGACCTGTCGATCCCGCGCCGGCACGAGCTGGTCTCGCTCGCCGAGGAGTACGACACCTTCATCCTGGAGGACGACGCCTACGGCGAGCTCCGGTTCGATGGCGACACCAAGCCGCCCGTCTACGCGCTCGACCGCAACGGCCGTACGATCCGCGCCGGCACGTTCTCGAAGATCCTCGGCGCCGGCGTCCGGCTCGGCTGGCTCTGTGCTCCGCCGGCGATGCTCCCCGCGTTCCAGGGATTCAACTTCGGCGGCGGCGTGAATCCGTTCATGTCGCGCGTGGCGACCTACTTCTTGCGCGAGCACATGGAGCCGCACGTGAAGCTGCTGATCAACGTCTACCGCGCCAAGCGTGACGCGATGCTGCGCGGGTTGTGGGAGGTGCTCACCGGCACCGACGTCGAGATCAGCCGCCCGGCCGGCGGGTTCTTCATCTGGATCAAGCTCCCGTCCGGTACCGACCCGGCGCGGCTCGAGGAGCTCGCGCTGGCGGCGCGCGTACAGTACACGCCCGGCCGCGCGTTCTTCCCCGGCGGCGGCGGCGAGCGCCACATCCGCCTGGCGTTCAGCTACGAGCAGCCCGACAAGTGCTACGAGGGTTGCCGCATCCTCGCCAGGGCGATCCTCGACGCGCGGCGCTGATTCCGGTCGGTGACGATCCGCGCCCGGATCGGTGTGCTCGTGCCCTCGGGCAATCCCACCGTGGAGCCGGAGCTCTACCGGATGGCGCCTGAGGGCGTGACGATCCACTTCGCCCGGCTCGATTCAGGCGAGGGCGCGCCCGGCACGCCCGACGCGATCGAGCAGCGGACCCTCGGCTACCTCGATGCGCTGCCGGCGGCCGTCCGCTCGCTGGCGGCCATCAAGCTCGACGCGATCCTGCTCGCCCACACCGGGGTGAGCTACGTCAACGGCGTGAACGGCGAGCCGGCGCTGGCGACACGGCTCGCCGATCTCGCCGGCACCCAGGTCACCACCGCGGCCGGCGCGATCGCCGCGGGCCTGCGGCGCCTCGGCGTCAAGCGCCTGGCGCTGGCGACCCCGTATCCGCCCTCGATCAGCGAGGCCGGCCGGGCGTTCTGGGAAGCGTCGGGATTCGAGATCGTCGGCTATCGACGGCTCGAGGGCGTGGCGAACATCTACGACGAGACGGAAGACCGTGCGCGCTCCCTCGCCCGCGCGGCTGACGCTCCCACCGCCGACGCGGTGCTCGTCAGCGGCACCGGCCTGCCGACGGCCGGGATTATCGAAGATCTCGAGCGCGAGCTCGGGAAGCCGGTGGTGACGAGCCAGCAGGCATCGCTCTGGCGAGCGCTTCGGCTGGCGCGCGTCGCGGATTCCGTCCCAGGCTTCGGCCGGCTGCTCCGCGAGCCCGCGTAGGCCGCGCGACCGGGCTCAGCGCGATCGCGATCAGCGCGAGAAGCTCACGCGCTGGCATCGGAGGCCTGCCACAAGCCCATCGGGGCGAAGTGGTCGCGTACCCGCTGCGCACGCATCTCCGATTCGAGGATCGAGTATACGAGCACGTCCCAGCGTCGGCCGTCGTAGCTGCGCGCCTCGCGCAGCGTGCCGTCCAGATGGAAGCCGTTGCGGCGGAGCGCGTTGATGCTGAGCAGGTTGTACGCGTAGACCTTGGCCTCCACCCGGTGCAGATCCAGCGTGTCCATCGCGTAGGCCAGCGCCAGCCGCGTTGCCTCGACGCCCCAGCCCCGCCGGAGCGAGGTCGTTTCACCGAGCGCGGTCTCGACGAAGGCGAAGCGTTCGACCAGGTGGATGCCGTGGATCCGCACGAACCCGATCGGCGCCGAGCCGCCCTGGGTCGCCTGGATGAGCAGCGTGATGGCCGTGGGGTCGTAGAGCACGCGACTGACGAATTCTGGGTGATAGGGATCGGTGTGACGCCCGTGATAGAGGAGCGGGCTGCCCACCATCTGATCGAGCAGGGGCTCGTTCGCCCATTGCGCGAAGAGGCGCAGCTCGTCCCACGCGGGCGGACGCAGGACCAGCCGGCGGCCTGTCGCGACGGGAGCGGCCGCGGTGTCGTCGAGCGCCGTCTCGGTCACCTCGAGCAGGGGCGAGCCGCGGCCCGGGCCCTCGAGCGGGAGCTCGTCGAGGAGCTCGGCGCGCAGCAGCGCGCG
>QHSI01000147.1 GCA_003221515.1 Candidatus Rokuibacteriota bacterium | reverse complement strand
ACACGGGATCGACCCGATAGATGGCGTAGGCCAGCAGCGTCATGCCGCCGCCGATCGAGAAGTACCAGAACGGGCGCGGGACGACGCTCTTGCGCTGGCGTTCGGACGCGATCCACTGGATCAGGAAGCGTGCGGAGAAGAGCGCCTGGCCGAGAAAGCCGATGCCGAGCCACAGCTGGTCCATCGTCATGATCACACCCTCATCGTAGCCCGTCGATCGTGGAAGGCGCGGCGTGGCGCCGGGCGAGACCGGTGGCGGGGGAATCTTACGAGGCGCGACCGAACATCGCGCGGAGGACGTTGTAGGCCTTGCGGACGTCCTCCGGACGGCGGCGTCCCGCCACGAGCGCGAAGATCCGCTCGGCTTCCTCGGTCGGCACGCTGCTGTTCTTGTCGCCGACGTCGGTGAGCTCGCGGAGGGGAACCTCGAGCGCGACCGAGACACGATAGAGGCTGTCGATGGAGATCGACTTCTCGCCGCGCTCGACCTCGCCGATGAATTTCCCGCTGAGCCCGGATCCCTTGCCGAGTCGCTCCTGGCTGAGCGCGCGCTGCTTGCGGAGCGCACGAAGACGCTGACCGAGGAATTTCCTGACGTGTTTGACCGCGCGCTCTGTCACCGGACTCTGACCCTCCTGATGGTTTGTACAGTAAACATCATTCCGCGGAATTCGCAACCGATTGAGGGTGGCGCCGTCACCTCGACGTGCGAACGCGCCGCGACACGCCGGCGCGCGGCGTCACGCCAGATCCACCTCGACGGCGGTGCCGCTCACCCGGACGGGATAGACCTTCACCGAGAAGTCGGGGGTGACACGGCAGGCGCCGCTGGTGAGGTCGAAGTCGTAGCCGTGCCACGGACACACGACCGCGTTGCCTTCGAGCCAGCCTTCGGCGAGCGGCCCGTCCTCGTGCGGGCACACGGGACTGCACGCGTAGAAGTGGCCGTTGCCGGCATTGAACAGCGCCAGCGAGACGCCGTCGCGCTCGATGAACGCGCCCTCGCCGACGCCGATCTCGTCCAGCTCGGCGACCTTGACGAACGCCATCAGCGGCGCGCCTTCAACGCGCCCTCGACGAGCGCGCGCAGTTCCTCGAGCGGGAGCCCGCCGACGACCTTGCGACCGTTGATGAGGAAGGTGGGCGTGCCGTTGATGCCGAGCGCCTGGGCCTGCACGACGTCCGCCTCGACCTGGGCCGCGTACCGCCGCTCGTCGACGCAGCGGGTGAAGTCGGCGAGGTCGAGGCCGATCTCGGTGGCGTAGCGCAGCAGGTCGTCACGACGAAACGCCGGCTGCGCCTCGAAGAGCAGATCATGGTACGGCCAGTACTGTCCGGCGGCGCCGGCGCAGCGCGCGGCTTCGTGGGCCCCGCGCGCCAACGTGTGCATGGGCAGCGGACGGTCCTTGAAGACGAGGCGGATGCGCCCGTCGTACTCCTTCAGGATCGCGTCCAGCGACCGCTGGACGTTTCGGCAGTGGGGTCACTGGTAGTCCGAGAACTCGATGATCGTGACCGGCGCGTCGGCGGGACCCTTGACCATCGCGGCGTACACGGTGAGCTCGATCTGCGCGCCGGCGAGGGGCGGTCGCGCGGCCGACGCGGCGAGGAGGGCAACGATGACCAGCAGGTATCTCAGGTATCTATAGTACACTCGCGGCGGCCGACGGCAGCGGAGCGACACGCGCCTCACGGATCGAGAAGCCTCACGGATCGAGAATACGATGGGGCCGGCCGCATCGCAACGGGCAGGAGGGTGCCATGGAAGACCTGGTCGGGCTCGTGTTCGCCACCTATCCCTCGTGGTCCCACCTGGTGGTGCGGGTGGGGCTCGGCATCATCTTCTTCGCCCACGGCGCGCAGAAAGTCTTCGGCTGGTTCGGCGGTCACGGGCTCAAGGCGACCATCGCCGGCTTCCGGCAGATGAACGTTCCGCCGGGCGCGACCGTGCTCGCCGCGTTCATCGAGTGCTTCGGAGGGCTGGCGATGATCGTGGGATTCCTGGCCCGCCCGTCGGGGCTGGGGCTCATCGTCGTGATGCTGGTGGCCGTCGCGAAGGTGCACGGGCGGAACGGGTTCTTCCTCAACTTCACGATGACCCCGGGCAAGGGTCACGGCTACGAGTTCAATCTGGCGCTGATCGCGATGGCCCTGTCGATCGTCATCGGCGGCGCGGGCGCGCTGTCGATCGATCGGATCATCGCGCCGCTCGGCGAGTAGTGGGCATCGGCGTCCGCGTCGTCATCAACGCGGTCGCGATCTATCTCGCGGCTCGCCTGGTGCCGGGCATCGTGCTCCAGGGGGAGGCGATCTGGCCCGCGCTCCTGGCCGGGCTCGTGCTGGCGATCCTCAACGCGGTGGTGCGCCCGGTGCTGGTGCTGATCACCCTGCCGCTGACCTTCGTCACCCTTGGTCTCTTCCTGCTCGTGCTGAACGCGTTCTGTCTGTGGCTGACGTCGGTCATCGTGACGGGCTTCGCGGTCCACGGCTTCCGCGCGGCGTTTCTGGGCGCGCTGCTGATCTCGGTCGTGAGCTGGGTGCTGACGATCTTCGTCAGCGATGCGGGGCGGATCGGCCGTCTCTAGGCGGCGCGTCCGCCTTCCTCGGTGAGGGCGGTGATCACGTAGGTCCCGCTCTTCTCGTCCCGCTCGAGCGACACGATCCGCTGCTTGGCCGCCTCCTCGAGGAGCTTCGAGAAGGTCGAGAAGCCGTAATACGACTCGTTGAAGGCCGGGTTCTTGCGGATCATCGTCTGCTTGACCATCGAGCCCCAGAGCGTCTCCTTGTTCTCGCGCTGCAGGGCCTGGATGGCGTCGATGAGCTGGGCCATCGCCTCGGCCTTCTTCTCGGGCAGGCCGCGCAGGAGCGTCGTCTTCTTGGTGTCGCGGATCAGGTCCTCGTAGAAGATGAACTCGTCGCAGTTGGCCACCAACAGATCGGACGAGGACGACTTGACGCCCAAGCCGATCACGTAACGGTCGTTCTCCCGAAGCTTCGAGACCAGCGGCGAGAAGTCCGAGTCGCCCGATACCAGTGCGAAGCTGTCGATGTGCGTTTTTCCGTAGGCCAGGTCGAGGGCGTCGACGACCATGCGGATGTCCGCCGAGTTCTTCCCGCTGTAGCGCGACTGCGGGACGTCGATGAGCTCGATCGCCCACTCGTGGAACGGGCGCTTGTACTCGGTGAAGCGATTCCAGTCGGCGTAGGCGCGCCGGACGATGATCTTGCCCTTCTCGAGGAGCCGCTCCAGGACCAGCTTGAGCTCGAACTGCTTGTACTGCGCTTCCTTGACCCCGCGGGCGATGTTCTCGAAGTCGATGAACATCGCCAGCTTTCGTTCCCCGTTCATCCCATCCTGTCCTTTCGGCCGGCGCTCCGGGCGTCGTGGGCGCGCGGCATCTTCACCGATTATACGGCGCGACTCCGTCGGGGCCCGAAAGCTTCTGGAGGCGTTGTATAGTGGAACGCGATGGGAACGCGCTCGACGTGGTCGAGAGGCCGCCGATGAAGCCGATCGATCCCGCCCTGGCCGGTCGCGTCCCACCGGGACAGACGTTGACGGCCAAGTGGCCGGTCCTCACGTACGGCCGCACGCCGCGGTTCGATCCCGCCCGCTGGACGTTCCGCTGCTTCGGCCTGGTGGAGCGCCCCACGACCTGGACATGGCCTGAGTTCCTCGAGTTCCCGCGGGTGACGATCACGTCCGACGTCCACTGCGTGACGCGCTGGTCGAAGCTGGACAACGTGTGGGAGGGCGTGCCCATCCGGGAGATCGTGAATCGGGTGAAGCCGCAGCCCGAAGCGAAGTTCGTCATGCAGCACGCCGACCCGGACTACACGACCAACACGACGCTCGCGGACCTCGTGCGGGACGACGTGCTGCTGGCCCTCAAGCACGACGGCCGCGACCTCGAGCCGGACCACGGCGGGCCGATGCGCCTGGTCGTTCCCAAGCTCTACTTCTGGAAGAGCGCGAAGTGGCTCCGGGCCTTCGAATTCCTCGACGTCAACCCGCCCGGCTTCTGGGAGCAGAACGGCTATCACATGAACGCCGACCCCTGGACGGAAGAGCGCTACTCCGATCAGGAGACGCGGGCGATGCAGCAGATGCGCTCGGAAGCTGCGCGCCGCCGGCGCGAGGGCTGAGGCGCGCCGTGGCCACGCGTCCGGCTCCGTCACCCACTCGCCCGAATCGCAGCTCTTCGAGCTGCGCGCGGGACTCGGAGGTCCCACTACGCCGCACGCGTGGCCCCGGCGCA
>QHSI01000146.1 GCA_003221515.1 Candidatus Rokuibacteriota bacterium | reverse complement strand
TCGAGCACCAGGTTCTGCCCGCGGAAGTAGCGGCGATAGAGCGTGCGGGGAGAAGCGTCGAACCCGCTCTTCTCTGCTTGCAGTGCGAAGTGGTGCGCTGGCTGGCCGGTCAGGACGAAGCGACCGTCGGATCCCGTCTGAGTCGCGGCCCGCCGCTCCAGCGTCGTCAGCGTTTTCTCCCAGAAGCTGACGGTGGCTCCGACGGCCGGCTGCCCGTCGGGCTGCACGACACGCCCGCGCACCACGCCGTCGTCGTGTAGCCCGACCCAGAGAGTGCAGCTGCCGATCAGCAGCACCAGCGCGGCGGCAACCCAGACGTACCTCATCCCTTGGTCGCTCCCGACGTGAGGCCGTCGATGAAGCGGCGCTGCTCCAGCAGGAACAGCGCGACCCCCGGCACCAGCACCATGATGCAGAACGCGTAGAGCGCGCCGGTGGTGTTCTCCATGTAGCTCAGGAACGTCGACAGCCCGAGTGGCAGCGTCTGCATCTCCTGGTTACGGATGACGATGAGCGGCCACAGGAAGCTGTTCCACGACCAGATGAACGACAGGATCACGGTGGTGGCTACCGCCGACGTCGACAGCGGCAGCATCACGTGGAGGATGATGCGCCACTCGGCCAGACCGTCGATGCGGGCGGCGTCGATGAGCGAGCGTGGCACCGCGTCGAAGCTCGCCTTGAAGACGAAGATGCAGACTATGGTCGAGCAGAGCGGCAGCGCCAGCCCGAGGTGGCTGTTCAGGAGGTGTAGCTCCTTGGTTATGAGATAGGCTGGGATGATCGTCGCCTGGAAGGGAATCAGCATGCAGCTCAGGAGCAGCGCGACGATCGCGCGCTTGCCTCGAAACCGCAGGGTGAGCGCGTAGGCGGCCAGCGCGTTGCACACGAGATTGGCGGCGACGACGATGACCGAGACGATCACGCTGTTGATCACGTAGCGGACGAACGGGATGTAGTACCAGACGTCCACGTAGTAGAAGGGATGCATCACCCTCGGCAACAGTGCGGGAGGGTACTGGAAGATGTTCTCGCCGGTCAGGCTCGTCTTGAGCACCCAGTAGAAGGGCACGAGCATCACCACCGACACGGCGCCGAGCGTGGCGTGCACCGCGACGGCCCTACTCGGCCGCATCGACCGCCCCCGCCTCGCCGCCGGTCAGCCGATTGGCCACGGCTGTGACGATCAGCAGGAAGACGAAGAGCACGATCGTGAGGGCGGCGGCGTAGTCGAACTTCGACAGCACGAAGGCCACTCGATAGATGTAGGTGATGAGCACTTCGGTCGCGTAGTTGGGGCCTCCGCCGGTCATCACGTAGATGAGGTCGAAGCTCGTGAACGAGTTGATGACTCCGATCATCAGGCACAGGAAGATGGCCGGCCGCAGCAGCGGCAACGTGATGTGGCGGAACCGCTGTCCTGCCGAGGCGCCATCGAGCGCCGCCGCCTCCTCGAGGTTGGGCGGGATGTTCTGCAGACCGGCGAGCAGGATGACCATGAAGAAGCCGACGATCTGCCACACCGCGGCCACCACCACCGAAGGCATTGCCCACTCGTAGGAGTCGAGGAAGGCGATCCGGCGCTGCGTGAGGTGCAGCGATAACAGGACGTAGTTGATGAGGCCGACCTTCTCGTCGTACAGCCAGCGCCAGATGATGCCGACCGCCACGGTCATGAGCGGATAGGAGATGAAGATGATGGCACGGTAGACGCCCCGCCCGCGGATCCGCGTGTCGACCAGGAGCGCTAGCGCGAGGGCCAGCCCAATGGCGATCGGCGAGCTCGACATGAACACCACGGTGTTCCAGAGACTCTTCCAGAAGACCTCGTCGTAGAAGAAGAGCTCCTGATAGTGCGTCAGCCCCGCGAACGTGCTCGGCTTGAACGGCGACCACGATTGCACCGACAGCGCCGCGTTCCACAGCAGGGGCAGGATGCGGTAGAGCAGGAAGATCGTGAGCGAGGGCGCGAGGAACGCCCAGACGAAGACCGCCCCCCGCGCCCGCCGTGCCGTGATCGCGACCTCAGCGAGCCAGCAGCCGGTCCACCTTCCGCTTGGCCTCGGCTAGCGCCGCCGCGGCCGGCTTGCGTCCGAGCACGGCCGCCTGGAACTCCGAGTAGAACGCCTCCTTGATCTGCGCGTCCTTGCCGAGCGGCCAGGTGGCGACGAGCTTGTCGACCTGCTCAAGCTGCGTCTTCATGACGGAGGCCGCTAGCGGGTCTTCCTTCTGCAGCTCCTCCATGAGCCGGCTATCGACCCGGGTGCCGGTGAATAGCTTGAAGTTCTTGCCGAACGTGTACGCCCACTTCTCGCTCGTGGCGAGCTTGATGAACTCCCAGGCCAGATCGGGATACTTGCTCGACTTCGAGATGCCGAGGCCGTGGGAGTTGGGCACGGCGAATCCACCAGGCATCTGCGTGGCGCCCAGCGTGTCGCCGTTGACCCACGGACCGCCGCCACGCACGTAGAAGAAGGCCGGCGCGTGCGCCTGGTAGAGCCCCACCGTCCCGCTCGCGAACGCGTTGTTGGGCTCGACCCAGCGGCCGGTCCACGCGATCTTGTTGATGGTGCCGTCGGCCGTCGCCTGGGCGAGTGCCTCGACCGTTTTCACAGCGGCCGGCGTGTTGAAGGCCGCCTTCTTCAGATCGGGGGTCAGCAGCTCCACGCCGTTCATTGCCAGCAGCGGCCAGTAGAGCCAGTCGAAGTTGAGCGTCATGAGGCCCGACTTCTCACCCTTCGTCATCTTGCGCGCGGCGTCGAGCAGCTCGTCGAAGGTCTGGGGCGGTCGCGCGATGCCCGCCTCCTTGAGCATCGTCTTGTTGTAGAAGAGGAGCGTCTTGCTGACGTAGAAGGGGACCATGTAGTTCTTCCCCTCGTACACCCACGTCTGGAGGAACCTGGGGTTGTAGTAATCCTTCAGCGAGGGGTCACGCTGCAGGTAGGGCGTGATGTCCACCAGGCCGCCGTTGGCAGCGTACTCGAGCCAGATGGCGCCCTGCGTGTCGATGATGTCGGGAGCGGTGCCGGCCACGACCTGGGTCTGGTAGAACGGCCCCCACTCCGGACCCTTCTTGTCGAACCACTCTACCGTCACGTCGGGATGGATCTTCTTGAAGTCGGCGATCCAGCCCTCGATCTTCTCTTTGTAGATGGGAATGTTCCAGGTGAGAAGGCTCAGCTTCTTCTGCTGGGCCGCCACGGGCCAGGTCAGCAGGCCCAGCGCGAGCACCCCGATCACGATGTGGTTCAGTGTCCGACGCATCTCGATACGCCTCCTTGCTCTCAGAACTTCAAGCTCACCTCGCGCCCCTCGCGCAGCGAGCGCTCGGCCTCCAGGCACACGAGGACCCTCTTGCGGGCCTCCATGCCGGAGACGAGAGGACGCCGCTCGCCGAAGGCCGCCGCCGTCTGACGGATCTCCTCCCCGAGATCGAACAGCTCGCCCGAGGGCGCGAGCGTGAGCGTCTCGCATTCCGTCGCGCCGCGGCGCTGGACCTTCAGCTCGTGGCTCGGCTCGAGCGTCCGCGCCGTCGTCGCCGACCACCATGTCCGGATCGCCCCCTCCGTCCCCACGATCTCGACCGCCGAGTGGTGCTCGAATCCCGCAAGCGTCTGCGTGATCACCGCATAGACGCCGCGCGGGAAGCGGATGATGGCCGAGACGTTGTCGGACATACCGGCCTGTCGATTTTTGCTGTTCCCGACGGCCAAGACGGAGATGGGATCGCCCACCGACTCGAAGTACCACATCACGAAGTCGACGAAGTGCACGGGCTCTTCGAGGATCCACGAGCCGACCCGGTCCGCCGCGTAGCGCCACCCTCCCGACCCGGGCCGGTACGGATGGCGAAAGAGCGTCACCAGCGCGTAGAGCGGGTGACCGATCTCGCCGGCGTCGAGCAGGCTCTTGATGGCGGCCCACTGGGTCGACACCCGGAGCTCGTGACCGACGGTGAGTACCCGGTTCGAGCGCTCGGCGGCGGCGACGAGTCGATCGCACTCAGCGAGCGTGACGGCCATCGGCTTCTCGAGCAGCACGTCCTTGCCCGCCTCCAGCGCGGCCACGCCGACCTCGCCGTGCAGGTGGTTCGGCGTGACGACATCGACGGCCTCGATGGA
>QHSI01000105.1 GCA_003221515.1 Candidatus Rokuibacteriota bacterium | reverse complement strand
GCCCAGACGGTAGTCGAGGCGAGCTACCACCCGTTCTTCATGAAGACGCTCGACGGCGACCGCACGACCCCGCTGTTCGCCGACGGCCACAAGTACGTCCGCCGCCAGGACGCGCCGCCGGTCTATCAGCCGTCGGGCGCGGTCTACGTCACCCGGGCGCCGGTGCTCATGGACCAGGGGCGCGTGCTCGGCGATGACAACCGGGCGGTCGTCGTCGACTTCGAGGCGGCGGTGAACATCGACACCGAGTGGGATTTCCTGCTGGCCGAGCTCGTGCTGTCGCGCGGGCGCGCGCCGATTCCACCGGAACGCCGGTGAGTCGCCGGCTCCTGATCCTGGGTGCCGGAGGGCATGGCCGCGCGGTCGCGGATCTCGCAGCCGACGCCGGCTGGACCGTGGCCGGATTCACCGACCGCGGATCGCGGGCGCAGGTCCTCGGCACCGATCGAGAAATCGGCGCGCTGGCGAGAGCGGGCACGATCGACGCCGGGGTCGTCGGCGTCGGCAACAGCGCCATGCAGCGACGGGCCGAGCTCTGGGCGTTGCTCCGCGAGTGCGATCTGCCGACGCCGAGCCTCGTACATCCGCGCGCGATCGTCTCACGGAGCGCCCGGGTCGGCGACGGCTCTGTCGTCTTCGGCGGGTGCGTGCTCGGTGTCGGAACCGAGGTCGGCGTGAACGGCGTCTGCTACAGCGGCGCGCTCGTGGAGCACGACTGCCGCATCGGCGATCACTGCTACCTCTCGCCCGGCGTGGTCCTGTCCGGGAATGTGACGGTGGAGCGGGGCGCGTTCCTCGGCGCTGGCGCCGTGGTCGTTCCGGGCGTGCGGATCGGCGCCGGCGCCGTCGTCGCCGCGGGCGCGGTCGTCGTCGACGACGTTCCGCCGGGGGCCACCGTGATCGGCGTGCCGGCCCGGGCGCGCGAGGCGCGACGGTGAGCCGCGTCCTCGTCGTCACCGAGACGTCGCGGAGTAACGGCGAGTTCCGCCGACCCTGGGTACGGGCTCGCTACGCCGCCCACGTCAATCGTTACCGTCGCGCCGTCGAAGAGGCTGTCTCGCTTCTAGCACCCGGCAACGATGTCACGCTGCTCGCCGGTCGCGAGCTCGTTGACCGCCAGACGCTGCCGGCCGGCGTGCACCTGCGCCTCTACGACGAGGAATCGTTCAAGGCCGAGGCCGATCCGCTAACCGAACTCGGGTCGCGGCTCATCGGTGCGTGGTGGCCGCGACGCGAGACGGAGCCGGCCCTCTCGGTGAACGGCGTCTGGCTCCCGGATCTGCTGCCGGTGGCCAAGGGCATCCTGCTCAGGCTCGATGTGTTGGAGTCGCTCGCCGCGCTCGAGCGGGTGATGGACGATGTCAAGCCTCAGCGCATCGTTCTGCTGACCGGTGCGTCGACGGCCGAGCGGGTGGCGCGGGCCTTCGGCGAGGACCGTGGGATCTCGGTGAAGACCGCGACGTGGATGCTGATGCCGTTCGTGTTCGCAAGGCTCAGCCGATGGCTCCGGAGTCGACAGGAGCGAAATGTCGTTCATCACATGCACCGCCAAACCCGGCGGTCTGGGCCAACGCCGGCCGGCCGTCGCCGGATCGTGCTCTCGGTGTGCCAGACACGGCATTTCGAGGTGGTCGAGCCGCTCTCGGTGAGTCTCCGCAAAGCTGGGCTCACTACGACGGTGCTGGCGGCGTACGTCGACGACGAGACAACGCCCATCGAGAGTGCGATCCGCGCGAGGATGAGGCGAGTCGAAGCAGCCGGGGTGCCCTGTGCGTATTTCATGAACTACGTATCGCCCGTCGATGCGCGCCGGATCGTGAGGGAGCTGTGGCCTTTGCAGCGGCGCCTGCGCCGACGTCTCAAGGCCGATCCCGAGTACGAGTCGCTCTCGCGGCATGGCTCAGTGCGGCTCGCGAAAATTCTGCGCCCGTTCGCCGTGGACGCCATAAACCAGAGCCTCGTGATCTCGCGTCTCTACCTGGAAAGCGCCCGGCGAGCTCTCGACGCGCTGTCGCCGGATGCCGTCGTGATCGCCAGCGACCGGCGCTACGCCGAGCGCGCGTTGGCTCTGGTCGCGCGGGCTCGCTCCATCCCGACCCTGTTGTTCTGGGGCTCCTCGCTGCTGAGCCGAGATCGCATCAATACGTTCGACGTCGCGGACCGGCTGCTGCTGATCGGAGACGACGTGCGCGCCGCCATGGTCGAGCAGGGAATCGAGCCGCGACGGCTCACGGTCGTGGGCGATCCTCGCTCGAACGTCGCGAGGCTCGAGGATCGCACCGTGTTGCGCGAGCGGATCTTCACGGAGTTCGAGCTCGCGCCCGACCGCCCGCTGGTGGTGCTCGTGTCAAAGTACGTCTCGGTCCTGTTCTCGCCCGAGGAAAAGGCAGCGTTCTATCGGACCGTCGCTGGCGCCGTGGATCGGCTCGGTCAGGTCAACGTGGTGATCAAGGTTCACCCGAACGAGCGGCTGCCGCTGCTGCGCGATCAGGTGCGCGAATGGGGATGGCGCGACGCGATCCTGATCCAGTCGTACGACATCCATCGCCTGTTCCGCGCGGCCGACGCCGCGGTCATGGTGACGTCGATGGCCGGCGTCGAAGCGATGGCGATGGAGTGTCCCGTGGTCGCCGTGCAGACGCGGGGCAAGGACTTCGAGGGCGACTACATGCCGGCCTACGTGAGCGAGGCCGCGGTCGCCCGGGTCGACATGGGCGACGCCGACGGCCTCGCCGCGGCGCTCGCCGGGCTCGTGAGCGAAGGACCGACCCGCGACGCGCTGGTGGCGCGCGGACGCACGTTCGCGGCACGCTATCTCCATCCCGTCGACGGGCGGCTCACCGAGCGACTGGTGGGCGTCGTGGCGGAGGTCGAGGCCGAGCTGGCGGCGCGCGCGTCGGTGGAACGCCCATGAGCCCGGCGACCATGCGCGTCGGCGACCGCCTGATCGGCGCGGGCGCGCCGGTGTTCGTGATCGCGGAGGCCGGCGTCAACCACAACGGCGATCTCGAGCTGGCGCGCAAGCTCGTCGCGGCGGCCGCCGCGGCGGGCGCCGACGCGGTGAAGTTCCAGACGTTTCGCACGGAGGCGCTGGTGGCGCGCACGGCGCCGAAGGCCGCGTACCAGGTGGAGACCACGGGCGGCGGTGAAAGCCAGCTGGAGATGCTGCGCAAGCTCGAGCTCGGGCCCGCGGCGCACGCCACGCTCCGCGACGAGAGCGCCAAGCGCGGAATCCTTTTCTTCTCGTCGCCGTTCGACGAGGCGAGCGCCGACGCGCTCGAGGCGCTGGGCGTGGCGCTCTTCAAAGTCCCGTCGGGAGAGATCACGAACCTGCCGTTCCTGCGTCACCTCGCGGGTAAGCGTCGCCCGCTGATCGTGTCGACGGGGATGTCGACGCTCGACGAGGTCGCGGAGGCGGTCACCGCGATCCGCGAGGCCGGCGATCCGCCGATCGCGCTCCTGCACTGTTTGAGCTCCTACCCGGCGCCCGTGGAGGAGACAAATCTGAGAGCGATGGACACGCTGAGTGCACGCTTCGGCTGTCCGGTGGGGCTGTCGGATCACACGACCGGCATCGACATCGCGATCGCCGCGGTGGCCCGGGGCGCCACGATCGTCGAGAAGCACGTCACGCTCGACAAGGCCCTGCCGGGCCCCGACCATCGCGCGTCGCTCGATCCCGAGGAGCTCGCCAGCCTCCTCGGCGCGATTCGCCGGGTCGAGGCGGCGCTGGGCGACGGCGACAAGCGACCGCAGCCGTCGGAGGCCGACACCCGCCGGGTCGCGCGGAAGAGCCTGGTCGCCGCGCGGCCCATTCGTGCCGGCGAGCGGCTCACCCGCGACCTGATCGCGATCAAGCGGCCGGGCACCGGCATCTCGCCGGCCGAGCTCGATCGGGCGCTCGGCCGCGTCGTCGTGCGCGCGCTCGCCGGCGACGACGTCATCGACTGGGCGGCGCTGGGGGACGCGTGACCACCGGACGGCGCGTGGTGGGCGTGGTCACGGTGAGCCGCTCCGACTACGGGCATCTCGTCCCCGTGCTCGAGGCGATCCGCGATGCGCCCGACCTCGAGCTGCGCCTCCTCGTCGCCGGCATGCACCTGGCCGCCAGCTTCGGCCGGACGATGGACACGATCAGCGCCGACGGCTGGGCGATCGCGGAGCAGATCCCGATGCTCGAAGACTCCGACACGCCCGAGGCGGTGGCGGCGTCGACTGGGCGGGGGGTCGCCCGCTTCGCCCACGCCTACACGCGGCAGCGCCTCGATCTCGTCGTGGTGCTGGGCGACCGGTTCGAGATGCTGTCCGCCGCCGTCGCGGCGCTGCCGTTCGCGCTCCCGGTGGCTCACATCCACGGCGGCGAGGCGTCGGAAGGCGCGATGGACAACCAGATCCGCCACGCGATCACCAAGCTGGCGCACCTGCACTTCGCCTCGGCGCCGGAGCACGCGCGGCGGCTGGCCGCGATGGGCGAGGAGGCCTGGCGCATCCACACCGTCGGCGCACCCGGACTCGATCGGCTCCGCGCGTTCACGCCGATGTCGCGCGCCGACGTGGCGACCGCGCTACGGCTGCCGCCCGCGGGGCCGTGGCTCCTCGTGACGTTCCACCCGGTCACGCTCGAGTACGGCGACACCGCCGCGCATGTCGACGAGCTGCTCGCCGCGCTCGAGAAAGTGGACGACGCGACGCTGGTCGTGACCTATCCGAACGCCGACACCACGGGCCGCGTCGTCATCGACCGGATCGAGGAGCTGGCGGCCCGCTCGCCCCGGGTGCGACTCGCGCGGAGCCTCGGCGACCGGCTCTACCTCTCGCTGCTCGCGCACGCCGACGCCATGGTCGGCAACTCCTCGAGTGGGCTCATCGAGGCGCCCTCGTTCGCGCTCCCGGTCGTGAACATCGGCAGCCGCCAGCGAGGCCGCCTGCGCGCCGCCAACGTCGTCGACGTCGAGCCGGGGCGCGACGAGATCCTCCACGCGATCCACGCCGCGCTCGCGCCCGCCTTCCGCCGGCGGCTCGAAGGGCTGGCCAACCCCTACGGCGATGGCCATGCCGCCGCGCGGATCGTGAAGGTGTTGCGCGAGGCGGTGCTGGACGCGCGGATGATCCAGAAGCGTGAGCGCGACCATGACCCGGCTCGTTGACGTGCTCGTGTCCGAGGGCTCGACCCTCCGCGGCGCCCTCGAGGCGATGAACCGGAGCGGACGGCAGATCGCGCTCGTCGTGGACGGCGAGCGGCGCCTGCTCGGCCTCGTCACCGACGGCGACGTCCGCAAGGCGATCCTGCGCGGGACGACGCTCGACGCCAAGGTCGACGAGGTCATGAACCGCACGCCCGTCGTGGTGCCGGCCGGACTCTCGCGCGACGAGACGCTCGCGTTGATGCGGAGCCGCGCGATCCGTCACGTCCCGGTGCTCGACGGGCGGCGCGCCGTCGTGGACGTGCTCCGGCTCGAGGACTTGCTGGCGCCGGCTCCGCCGCTGGCGAACCGCGCGGTCATCATGGCGGGCGGTGAGGGCCGACGGCTCCGGCCCCTCACGGAAGCGACGCCGAAGCCGATGCTTCGCGTCGGCGGCACGCCGATCCTCGAATTGCTGATCGAGCGCCTCCGCCAGTCGGGGATCGTGGACGTGCTGATCACGCTGCGCCACAAGTCCGAGATGATCCGCGACCACCTGGGCGACGGTGGCCGGCTCGGCGTACGCATCGAATACGTCGAAGAGTCGGAGCCGCTCGGCACGATGGGGGCCCTGACCCTGGTACGCGGCGGCCGTCAGCTGCCGATCCTCGTGGTGAACGGCGACATCCTCACCAAATGCGACTTCCGCGCGATGCTGGCGTTCCACGGCAGCCGCGGCGGCGCGGCCATGACGGTGGGCGTCTCGCTCTATCAGGTGGAGATCCCGTACGGCGAGTTCGTGCTCCGGGGCGAGCGCATCGAGCGCGTCGAGGAGAAGCCGCGCAAGGAATTCCCGATCAACGCCGGCATCTACGTGATCGAGCCGTCGGTGGTGGACATGATGCCGCAGGGGCAGTACGTCGACGCGCCGGAGCTGATCCGGCTGCTCATCGGCCGGGGCGCGCACGTCGCCGCCTACGCGATCCGCGAGTACTGGCTCGACGTGGGGCGTCACCCGGACCTCGAGAAGGCCAATCGCGACGTGGCCGAAGGGCTCCTGGATTGACGCGCGTCGCGGTCGTCGGTCTCGGCTACGTCGGGCTCACGCTCGCGGTGGCGCTCGCGCGCCGCGGCGTCGCCGTCGTGGGCTACGACCGCGAGCCGAGCGTCGTCGCGGCGCTCCAGGCCGGCCGGGCGCATCTCTACGAGCCGGGCATCACGGACGAGCTCGGCGCGCTCCTCGGCGACCGCCTGCGCATCGTCTCGACGCTCCCCGCCGAGCCGGTGGACGCTGCGGTGCTCTGCGTGTCGACGCCGGTGGACGCGGTGACCCACGCGCCGGTGCTGGAGCCGCTGCGGGCCGCCGCGCGTTCCGTCGCGACGGCGCTCGGGCCCGAGACGCTGGTGATCGTGCGCTCCACGGTACCGGTGGGGGCCAGCCGCACGGTCGTCTTGCCGGAGCTCGTCGCCCGCTGGGGCCGGGCGCGCCTGGCGTTCTGTCCCGAGCGGACGATCCAGGGCCAGGCGCTGCGCGAGCTCGAGGAGCTGCCGCAGGTCGTCGGCGGGCTCGACGAGCCGAGCCGCGCCGCCGCCGAGGCGCTGTTTCGACGGCTGACGACGCGGACGGTTTCGGTCTCGTCGCTCGAAGCGGCGGAGATGGTCAAGCTCATCAACAACTGCCACACGGATCTGATCTACTCGTACGGCAACGAGGTGGCGCTGATGGCGGAGCGGATGCGGCTCGACCCGCTCGAGCTGATCCGCGCCGCGAACCTCGACTACCCCCGGCCGGATCTGGCGAAGCCCGGCTTCGTCGGCGGCGGCTGCCTGTCGAAGGATCCCTATATCCTGCTCGAGAGCGCGCGCGCCGTGGGCCACACGCCGTGGCTCGTCGGCGAGTCCCGCGCGCTGAACGAGCACTTGCCCGGTCACGTGGCGCGTCGCTTCCTCGAGCTCTTGCGCGAGACGCGCGGCGAGGTGAAGGGCGCGCGCGTGCTCCTGCTCGGCTTCGCGTACAAGGGATGGCCGCCGACGGACGATATGCGGGGCGCGCCGGTCCTGCCGATGCTGGAGGCGCTGAACGGCTCGAGCGTCACGCTGCGCGGCCACGATTTCCTCGTGGCGCCGAAGATCCTGGAAGGGCTCGGCGTGGAGGTGACGAGCGTCGGCGACGGATTCGCGGGCGCCGACGGCGTGCTCGTGATCACGAATCACCCGGAATACGCCAAGCTCGACCTGCCGCCGCTGCTCGCCTCGCTGCGAAAGCCGGCGCTCGTGTACGACTGCTGGCGCATCCTCGACGAGGAGACGGTCCGCGCCGAGCCGCACGTTCGCTACGCGGGGATCGGCTATGGCTAGGATCCTGATCCTGGGCGGCGCGGGCTTCGTCGGCTATCACCTGGCCCGGCGTCTGGCCGAGACGCCGAGCAACCGCATCACGCTTGTCGACGATCTGTCCCGCGGCCGCGCCGACGCCGCGCTCACCGCGCTGCTCGCCCGCCCGTCGGTCGAGCTCGTGCGGGCGGATCTGACGGACCCGGCGGCGCTCACGCCGCTTCCGACGCAGTGGGATCAGGTCCACGTGCTCGCGGCCGTCGTCGGCGTGCGTCCCGTCACCGGCGCTCCGGCGCGCGTGATCCGCGTGAACACGCTGGCCACGCTGAACGTGCTGGAGTGGGCGACGCCCGACGCGGGGGTCCTCTTCTTCTCGTCGACGAGCGAGACGTACGCGGGCGGCGTCGGTCGCGGGACCGTGCCCGTGCCCACGCCGGAGACGGTCCCGCTCTCGGTGGACGACATCGCCAGCCCGCGGCTCGCCTATGCCGCGAGCAAGATCCTCGGCGAGGCCGCGGTGATCCACTACGCCGCGGCGAAGAAGCTTCGCTTCGTGATCGGCCGCCTGCACAACGTGTACGGGCCGCGGATGGGCGCCGATCACGTCATCCCCGAGCTCAGCCTGCGCGCGCTCGATCGGGAGGACCCGTTCAAGGTGTACGGGCACGAGCAGCGGCGCGCGTTCTGTCACGTTGACGACGCGGTCGACGCGATCCTGCGCCTCATCGACAGCGAGCGCGCGTGGGGCGAGATCGTGAACATCGGCAACGACACGGAAGAGACCACGATCGCCGACCTCCTCGCTCTCGTGCTCCAGACCGCGGACTTCACGCCGCGCCTGCAGACCCTCCCGGCGCCGGCGGAATCCGTTGCGCGTCGCTGTCCGGATCTGACGAAGCTCCGGGCGCTCACCGGCTACGTGCCGAAGGTGGGTCTCGAGGCCGGAGTGCGCGACACGTTCGCGTGGTATCGCGCGTGGCGCGAGCGAGGGCGGCGGTGAGCCAGCCCATCCCGAACGCGGTGCCGTGCCTGCGCGGCAACGAGTGGCTCTATCTCAAGGAGTGCCTCGACAGCAACTGGGTGTCGTCGGTCGGTCCGTTCGTGGAGCGGTTCGAGCGGGCGCTGGCCTCGTGGGTCGGGGTGCGGCACGGGGTCGCCACCGTCAACGGCACCGCGGCGCTCCACGTGGCGCTCCTCGTCGCGGGTGTCGAGTCCGGTGACGAGGTCATCGTGCCGACGCTCACGTTCGCCGCCACCGCGAACGCCGTGCGCTACTGCGGCGCGGTGCCCGTCTTCGTGGACTCGGAGCCGCGGACGTGGACGGTGGACCCCCAGAAAGTCACGGACTTCCTCGCCCGCGAGTGCGACGTGCGCGGCGATCGCGTGGTGAACCGCGCGACCGGACGTCGGGTCCGGGCGATCCTGCCCGTCCACCTCTACGGCCACCCGGTCGACCTCGACCCGTTTCTCGAGCTCGCCGCGCGGCTTCCGCTGGCGCTCGTCGAGGACTCCGCCGAGGCGCTGGGGGCCCTCTACAAGGGACGGCGCGTGGGCGCGCACGGTCTCGCCGGCTGCCTGTCGTTCAACGGCAACAAGGTCATCACGTCAGGCGGCGGCGGAATGATCCTGACGAACGACGAAGCGTTCGCGCGACGCGCGCACCACCTGACGCAGCAGGCCCGCGAGCCGGGGCCGGAGTGGATTCACCGCGAGGTCGGCTTCAACTACCGGCTGACCAATATCCAGGCCGCCATCGGCGTGGCACAGGTCGAGCAGCTCGAGGGCTTCCTCGCCTCCAAGCGGGAGACCGCCCGCGCGTACCACGCGGCGCTCGCCGCGCTGGGCGGCGCCGAGCCTCTCCGGGAGGCGCCGTGGGCCAGCTCGAGCTTCTGGATGTCCTCGACGCTTCTCGAGCCGGCCGACTATGGCGACATCAGGGTGCTGATCGCGCGCGGCAACGCCGCCGGGATCCAGCTGCGCCCGCTCTGGCACCCGCTCCATCGGCAGCCGGCCTTCGCGGCGCACCAAGCCTACCGGATCGAGGTCGCCGACCACCTCTACGCGCGCGGGATTTCCTTGCCGTGCTCGGTGGGGATCACGGCCGAGGAGCGCGAGCGAGTGATCGCGTTCCTCGCCGGAGCTCGGGATCACCGGTGATACGAGAAGAGATGATCGAACAGCACGAGCTCGCCCGAGTCGGCGCGGCGTCCGACGACGTAGCTGGCCAGGCGGAAGAGCGCCTTGATCTCGACACGCTGCAGATGCTCACCGGCGTGCTCGGCGGCGAGCTCCATCTCGACGTGGGTCTTCGGCGGCAGCGCGACCACTTGCGATGCGCGTCCGGTGGCGTAGTACGCGGTCACCTGGGCTTCGGCGGTCGAGAACCGCGCCGGGTTGCCGAGGAGCACGGAGTAGCGCTCGGCGAAGGCCCGGCGCAGGAAGATGTACGTCTCGAGGGTGGTGAGGCCCGTTGCGCCGATGCGATCGGGCACGCCGCCGAGGACCGCGTTGACGGCGTAGTAGAGCGCCGGCGCCGTCGAGCCCCGGTGGTGAAGAAACCCGTAGTGGTGGGGCCGGTACGGGAAGATCCGCTCGTCGTACCGCGCGTCGAGCAGCACCATCACGCGCGGCAGCGCGCCGGCCACCGAGCCGACCAGCGCGCCGAGGTCGAGAATCTCCTGATGGGTGTCCATCGGGACGGCAACGAGGTGCTTGCCCTCGGGATCGTAGACCGCCAGGTCCAGGGACGCGAGCTGGCGGCGCGCCTTCCGGTCTTGTTGATGGACCAGCTCGACCCGGTGCTCGTCGCCCGCCTCGTAGAACGTCGCCGAGAGCAGGGCCGAGAGGTTACTTGACATGCATCAGGGAGAGCAGCCCGGCGAGATCGCGGGGACCCGCGCCGACCAGATAGAGGTTGAACCAGGCGTTGCCTTCGAGGCGCAGGGCGAGCGGCGTCAGCACCTCGGCGGCGGGTACCAGCGTGCCGACGTCGAGGAGCCGCGCGCCTCGCGGCGGCACGGCCACCAGCCGCGCCGCGCCGGGCGGGCCGTCCCAGTGGGCGACCACGCGGATGCGGTTCGTGACGTTCGAGAGGTTGAGGAGCAGCAGGTGCGAGCGGCCGTCGCGCCCGGAGTACGCGTACTGGTCCCGAACGAACGCCGGGACCGTGCGGCCGAACGGCGCCAGCAGCCGGCCGAGGACGGCGAACAGGATGCGCACCCTGAGGGGATAGGTCTCGACGAACTCGAAGCGCCCGTGGGTCGCCGTGTAGCTCCCGCCATCCGAGACCGTCACGTACAGATCCGAGCGGAGATGCTCCATGCTCACCGTGACGAACCCGTAGCCGCTCGCGGTCGGCGCCATGGGGACCTCGACGGCGGCCTCGGTGTCGATCACCGAGACCTCGGAGGTCCCGACGACCGTCCCGTCCGCATCGTGCTGTACCACCGTGGCCGGGAACGGACCCTCGTTCTTTCCGGGCTCGAAGCGGACCTCGACGTTGTTGAGGATCAGCGCGCACTCGAGCCCGTTCACCGTCAGCCACGGCAGGTAGTAGGTTGGGGTTCGCTCTACGCCGAGCAGGCGTCGCGCGAGCGCGCGGAGCGAGGCGGCCATCGTGCGCAGGGTAAGCGCCGCGTGGTGGGGTGTCAACCGGCGCGGAGCTGCGACCTCTGATGCCGCTCCTGTCGCCGGCCCGTCACGCCCGCCTCATGTACTTCCGCGGATATCTGCGCCGCGGTGTTCGGCATCGCCTCGTCGAGCCTCTCGTGACGCGGCTCGGCGGCGACCCCGGCTGGTTCGGCTGGTTCCGCGAATTGTCCGCCTACTACCGCGGGATGACGTTCGACGAGTTCTGGGTGCGCTATACGAACGGGCAGGAGGAGGCCAAGAAGCTCTGGAGCCGCCGGGCTCGACTCGGTGAAGCCGACTATCGCGCGTTCTACACCGAGACGGACTACTTCGTGCTGCGGCAGATGTACTACCACCGCAACGACTCGTTCCACGCCGTCGCGACGGCGATGCGGCGTGTCGGTCGGCGGGGCGTCTTCTGCGAGTACGGGTGCGGCGTCGCGCCCGTCACGGCGTTCGTCAGACCTCGATTTCCTGAGTGGCGATACACACTCGTGGATTTGCCGACGCCGACGCTCGAGTTCGCGCGCTGGCGATTCCGCGAGCACGCCAACGTCGAGCTCAAGGAGCCGGGCTTCGGCAGCGACCTGCCCCTCACCTCCACCTGTGACGTGATCACGTGCCTGGATGTGCTCGAGCACGTCATAAACCCGCTGCAGGTCGTGACGCATCTGGTCGAGCACCTGAAGCCCGGTGGCACGTTGTTCGTGAACTTCGCGGATGACGCGGGCGAGGAGAATCTGATCGAGGCCTCGGCCCAGCGAGGCCAGACGATCGCCTACATCGACTCCACGCTCCGTGCGATCGTGCCACTCGACCTCGGCGGACTGGAGTTCGAAGCGCAGTATGTCAAGCCCGGCCGCTGAGTCGCTCACCGACCGCCTCGAGCGGTACTACACCCACTACTACCGGGACATGCTCGGCATTCCGGGCTGGCGCGAGATCGTCGCGGTCCGCCTCGACGACCGCGCGTACGAGGGCCGCCGCCTGGCGCGCTTCGAGGGCGCCCTCGGCGTCCCGCTGAAGGGCCGCCGGCTGCTCGACGTCGGATGCGGCACCGGTGGCTTCTCCCTCTTGGCCGCCAAAGCCGGCGCCGACGTGTGGAGCGTCGACGAGTCGGCCGAGGCCGTGGCCCTGACCGCCGCCCGCACGTCTCGCGATCGGGCGCTGGTTGCCACCGCGGAATCGCTGCCGTTCGAGGACGCGAGCTTCGACTTCATCTATTGCTACTCGACGCTCGAGCACGTCGATGACGCGGGGCGCGCCATCGGCGAGATGGTGCGCCTGCTCCGCCCGGGCGGCCGGCTCTACCTGCACTCGCCGGATCGGCGGGGATGCTTCGAGGGACACTACAAGGTCTTCTGGATCCCGGGGCTCCCGCGCCGGTTATCGCACGCGTATCTGGCCGCGCGCGGCCGGCCGACGGCCTTCCTGAACACGTTGCGCCCCCTGACGCTCGCCGAGTGCCGGACGCTCGTGCAGCGCGCCGGTGCGCGGGTGATCCGCGTCATGCGCACCGACGCCGACCGTCCGGTCGGCGGCCCGCTGTGGCCCCTGGTGCGCACATACTACCGGCTCTTCGGCATCAACCCGTACATCGAGCTCGTCGCGGTCCGTGAGGATACGGCGTGAGGGTCTGTTCTCCGCATTGCGGCATCGATCCCGAGACGACGTCGGGCGGCGAGACGTACGAGCGCGAACTGCTGCGCCACCTCGCCGCTGGTGGCATGTCGATCGATATCCTGCTCGCGCGCCACAAACGATACCCCGAAGGCGTCCCGAACTGGACGATCCACCGCCTTCCGATCGGACGCGGAATGCGATGGCCCCTGGCGCCGTTCGTCCTGCCAAGGGCGATCAAGCGTGTGCACGACACGCGGCGATTCGACGTTCTGCGGGCGCACTCGTTGCGGTATGTGGGGCCGGCGGCGCTCATTGCCCGCCGTCGCTACGGCTTCGATGTCCCGATCATCGCGCACCATCACCATCTCGACCCGGATCTGCTCAATCCTCTGATAGAACGCCGCGTCATCGAGCGCGTGGACCGAGTGATCACCGTCAGCGAGTTCTCTCGACGGCAGATCGCCGACGCGCTCGGAGTGCGGACCGATCACGTCGAGGTCGTGCCCAACGGCGTTGACACGCGGTTCGCGCCACAGCCGAAAGCCGGGTCGCTGCTCGCGCGGCACGGACTGCGCGGCCGGTCGGTGGTGCTGTTCCTCGGTGGCCTCAAGTCCCGCAAGAATCTTCCGTTCCTCCTCGAAGTGTGGCGAGATGTGGTGAGCCGCCGCCCGGACGCCACGCTGCTGATCGTGGGCAGTGGCCGCCTCGAGCGTTCGCTCCGGCGGCGCGCCGCTGCGCTCGGGCTCCGAGACTTCGTTGAATTCGCGGGGCGGGTGCCCGAGTCGGAAAAGGTCGCGTACTACAACGTCGCGGACGTGATGGTGTCCCCGTCGTCGCTCGAGGGGTTCGGGTTTTCGGTGGCGGAGGCGATGTCCTGCGGACTGCCGGTCGTGGTGTCGGATCAGGGCGCGCTCCCAGAGCTGGTCGTGCACGAGCGCGGCGGGTTCGTCGCCCAGGCCGGTCAGGTCGGGGACTTTGTGAGGCGCCTGCTCGTGCTCTTGGCGGACCCCGACCTACGCCGACGCTGCGGTGACTTCAACCGTCAACTGGTCAGCCATCATTACCGGTGGGAGCGATGCGCCCGGAGGGTCCTGGAGGTCTACGATGACACGCTCCTGCAGTACAAGCGGGGCGCCGCGCGGCGATGACGGCTGACGCGGAACGCTTCTTCCGGACGAGTGATTACTGGCGTGCGTGGTCCGCCGTCCCTGATTTCACCGCGGATGTCGACTATGCGCTTCGGGCCGTTCGACCGTCTGACCGGCGCGTCCTCGACGCGCCGTGCGGGCGCGGGCGCGTCCTCAAGGCCGTCCGCAGCCTGGGCTCGACCGCCGAGCTCTATGGCCTCGACGTCAATCGTGAGATGGTGGCACAGGTGCGGCGCGACGTCCCCGGAGCCCACGCGCTCGCCGCCTCGCTCTACGCGATTCCATTTCCCACGCGGAGCTTTGACGCGGTCCTCTGCCACGAGTCGGTCATGCACCTCGACGATCCCCGGGCCGCGCTCGGCGAACTGTGTCGAGTGTCGCGGGACCGTGTGTACTTCTCGGTCACGACGCGGCGGCAGCTGAACACGCTGCTGCGGAAGGTTGGGTTGCTTGGGTCCTCGGACGTTCCGCACTGGACGTACAACGCCGAACAGCTCGGGCCACTCCTCCCGGAGTCGTTCCGGTGGGAAGTCCGAGGCGCGTTCCTTCTCGGCCGCAAGGCCTTGCGGATCTCCCACGCGGCGCACGCGCGGTTCCACGCTGCGATCGGACGGCACCTGCCGGCATCGCTGCTCAGGCGGTTCGGCCAGACCCTGTTCGTGTACGGCGCGAGGGTCAGCTGACCGGTGTCGAGCGTCGCGCTCAGACTCGATGACGTCGGCGCCGCGTCGAAGCAGCATGAGGTCTACGGCCTCACCCGGATCCGACTGGGGTCGCGGGCGCTGCCGTTTCCGGGTAACTTCCTGTTCCTCAAGTACCTGCCGCCGATCAAGCGCTGGGGCCCGTACCGCGAGCTGTCGGCTCGGGAGTGGGAAGGGATGCTCGTCGCGCTCGAGGCCGCCGGCGCGCGGATGACGGCGGCCATCACCGCCGGCTGGGTCGGCGCGGACGGAGGCGTCACACCGTTCCCGCGGAAGTTCCCCGACGCGGCGGGGGTGATCCGCGAGGGCGTCCGGCGCGGGCTCGTGGAGGTCGCCAACCACGGATACACGCACTGCGTGCTGCGCGACCGGCTCTTCCGGCCCCGTCTCTTCGGCGGCAACCGTGAGTTCCATCGTGAGTTCCACGACTGGCTGCCGCCGGCGACCCACCGCGAGCACGTGACGCGCGCGCAGTCGATTCTCCAGGAGTGCTTCGGTCAGAGCGTCGTGACCTTCGTGCCGCCCGGCAACGTGTTCTCGCGCGCGACGCTGGACGCGGCGGCTGGCTGCGGCGTCCGGTACGTGTCGTGCCTCGACCCCGGGCGCTTCGGCCCCGTGGACGGCCTCACGTGGGTGGCGGACCGCGACGTCGTCGCGCTCCACGACCGCGACGTCGTGCTCGGCGGGCTCGCCGCGCTCGAGCGAGTGCTGCGCGGGTCCGCGACCAAGCTCGTCACCGTGCGCGAAGCCGGCGAGCGGCTGGGCCGGAGCGGGCGGTGACGCCGCGCTGGCCCCGTCCGCTGGTGGTCGCCGTCGACGCGGTGAATCGCCGCGGCAAGGCGGTGGGCGTGCGGCTCGTCCGGTACACGGGCAAGAGCCCCCATCTGATCCATCCCAAGCACCTGGTGGACGCGCCGTGGCACGACTGGTACGTAGAGCACCTCCGCGAGACTGACGTCGTCCTCGACGTGGGCTGCGCGAACGGGGCGCACACCCTCAAGGCGGCGCAGCGTGCGCACCGGGTCTTCGGCATGGACTACGACGTGGCGCAACTCCGCGTGGCCGTGGCGGACCGGCGCAAGCTCGGCCTTGCGAACGTGCACCTCTTCGCATGGGACCTGACGCGGCGGTTCCCGTTTCCCTCCGGGTCCTTCGACTCCGTCCTGTTCCTCGACGTGATCGAGCATCTCCATCCGCGCGTCGAGGTGCTCCGCGAGATCCGGCGCGTGCTCAAGCCGTCCGGCCGCCTGCTGGTCTCCGGCCCGAACAGCGAGACCGCGTGGCGGCAGCGCCTGCGCACCGCGGGGCTCTTCGCGTTCTCCGATCCCGACCACAAGATCGAGTACACGCAGGCGGAGTTCGTCGCCGAGCTCGCCGCCGGCGGCTTCGAGCCCGTCGGACGGATCATGCCCGTCGTCTACGACACGCCGTGGGCGGGCGTGATCGACGCCGTCGGCGGCGTGTCGCTCGGTCTCTATGCGCGGCTCAGCCGATGGAAGCGCGACGTGGCGCTGAGTCGCCCCCGCGAGTCCACCGGCTTCCGCGTCGTCGCGCGCGTCACGTCGTGAACGTCTGCTTCGTCAACGAGTACTTTCCGCCGTTCGCGCCAGGTGGGGCCGAGTGGAGCCTCGCCGCGCTTGCCGGCGCGCTCGCCGTGCGCGGCCACCGGGTGACGGTGGTGACGCCGAACTGGGGGGGGCCGTCGCGCGAGGAGCAGCACGGCGTCCGGATCGTCCGATTTCCGTTCCCGCGCCGGCTGGCGCCCGGACGGCAGCTGGCGCCGGCCAAGTGGCTGGCGAATCCTTTCTTCTCCCTGTGGGCGACGATCGCCGTCTGGCGCGTGGCCAAGCGCGAGCGCGCGGACGTGATCCACGCCCAGAACAAGCACTCCCTGATCCCCGCGACGCTCGCCGGTCGCCTGCTGGGGATCCCGGTGTTCTTCACGATCCGCGACGGCTCGATCATCGACGCGGCGCCCATGTGCCTCCACCATCACGACGGCATGCCGGATGACTGCGGCGTGCGCAAGCTCTGGGGCGAGTGCTCCGAGGAATACTTCCGGCTCTACGTCCGGAACCCCCGCCGGAAGCTCCGCTCGAAGCTCGCGTTCCTCTACCTCTGGCTCGACAGCCGGCTCAAGCAGCGGTTTCTCCGGCACGTCGACTGCGTCATCGGCGTGAGCCAGGGAATCCTCGACATCTATCGGCGCTCGGGGCTCCTCGAGCGCGTGCGGCGCGTCGAGGCGATCTACAACGTGCCGCCCGTCGCCGTGCCTCCATCACCGACGCGGCTGGCCGCGCTGCGCGATCGCCTCGACGTCGCCGGCCGCCGGATCGTGCTCTACGTCGGCAAGCTTTCGCCGGGGAAGGGGACGCCGGATCTGGTCGCGGCCGCGCGCGAAGTCGCCGCGAGCTGCCCCGAGGTGCTGTTCCTGCTCGTCGGCGACGGCGAGGTAGACGCGAGCGCGTCGTGGATGCGTCGGCTCGGTCCGTTGCCGAATCAGGAGGTCCTGGCGCTGTACCCGCTCGCCGAGCTGGTCGTGGTCCCGTCGGTGATCCCCGACGCGCTGAGCCGCGTGATCCTCGAAGCGATGTCGGCCGGCCGGCCCGTCGTCGCGACGCGCGTCGGCGGCACACCCGAGCTCGTCATCGACGGCAAGACCGGGATGCTCGTCGAGCGCGGCGCGCCCGGCGAGCTGGCGCGCGCGATCGTGGCGCTGCTGCGCGACGAGGGATTGCGAACGGTCCTGGGCGCCGGCGCCCGTCGTCACGTGGCCGAGCGCCTGCGCGCGGAGGACAGCGTGGACCGGCTCCTCGCCGTCTATGAGGCCGCGCGCCGCTGATGGTGCTCGGGCTCCTGCCGGCGATTCGCGGCGGCCTCGGCGAGCTCGCGAGGACCGGCCAGCACGCCCGACTCATCGACGGCTACTTCAGACCGTACGCGCGCGCCTTCGAGGCGGTCCACTACTTCAGCTACCTCGACGAGACGCTCGATGACTTCACGAAGGATCCGGAGGTCACGGCGCGCGTGCGTCTTCACCGCGGGGGTGATTGGCACCCGTGGGCGTACGGGTTCCTGATGCCGCTTCGGTACGCCCGCGAGCTCCGGCAGTGCTCGATCCTCCGTGTGTTCCAGGTGACGGGCACGCTGCCGGCGGTGATCGCGAAGCAACGCTTCGGCGTGCCGTTCGTGACGACCTACGGCTTCTGGTACGGACGGCTCGCGCGCTCGGCCGCGACGAGCGCGCTCCGCCGTGGCGTCGAGACCCTCGGGCTCCGGGCCGCCGCCGGTGTGATCGTGACCACGCCGGAGCTCGGCGCCCACGTCGCCGCGCGTGTCGGCGCCGCGAAGGTGCACCTGATCCCGAACGGTGTCGACACCACGCGCTTCGCGCCCGCGCCCCGAGCCGCCCGGCAAGCGCGCAACGTGCTCTACGTCGGCCGGCTCTCCTCGGAAAAGAACCTCGGCTCGATCGTGGACGCGGCCGCCCGGCTCGCCAGCCGCGTCGAGCTGCAGCTCACGTTCGTCGGCGACGGCCCCGCGCGCGCCGCGCTCGAGGCGGAAGCGCGCCGGCGCAACGTCGCCGCCGAGTTCGTCCCGGTCGTCGAGCACGGGCGCGTGCCCGAGTTTCTGACCGCCGCCGACGCGTTCGTGCTGCCGTCACACACCGAAGGGCATCCCAAGATCCTGCTCGAGGCCATGAGCGCGGGCGTGCCGTGCATCGCCTCCGACGTGGGCGGCAACCGCTCGATCATCGAGCCTGGCGTGACGGGGCTCCTGTTCGACCTCGGTGATCCCGGAGCGCTCGCGGGAGCGCTGGCGCGGGTCCTGGACGACCCGGCGAGGGCGCGTGAGCTCGGCGAGCGGGCCCGGGCGCGCGCCGTCGAGCGCTACGACCTGACGCGGCTCGTCGCCGAGGAGATCGAGCTCCTCAAGCGGCTGGCCGGCTCGGACCGCTGATGCTGCCGCTCGGGCTCAGCTACCGCCGGGCGCTCCTCGACGCCGAGCTGGGACGGCTCGCGGCCGGGATCGCCGGCGTCGTCCTCGAGATCGGCGCGAAGCGGATCTCGCGCGGGCGCTGGGAGCCGCCGCGCGGGCGCGTGCGGCGCTGGATCCGGCTGAATCTCGAGCCCGGCGAGCGCCCCGACGTCGTCGCCGACGCGCAGTTCCTGCCGCTCGACGGCGCGAGCGTGGACTGGGTCGTGTGCGTCGAGGTGCTCCAGTATGTCGTCGCCCCCGAGATCGCCATGCGGGAGATCGCGCGCGTCCTCGTCCCCGGCGGCGGCGCGGTGATCGCGGTGCCCTTCCTCCATCGCGCGGACGGCCCGACCGACCGGCACCGGTTCACCGAGGTCAGCCTGCTCGAGCTGGTCGAGCGCTCGGGCCTTCGGGTCCTCTCGCTGAGCGCCCAGGCTCGCTTCTTCGGAACGCTGGCGAACCACCTCCGCCAGGCGGTGGCGAACATCCGATCGCGGCCCGTGCGATGGCTCACGGCCGCGCCCACGTTGCCGCTCTCGGCGCTGCTGATCGCGCTCGACGGGCTCGGCCCGGTGCGGCGCTCGGCGTTCCTGGCGAGCTACGCGACCGGGTTCGTCGCGCTCGCCCGCAAGGGCTGACCGTGCTCGCGTATTACTCGGTCGCGGCCCCACAGGAATTCTGGACCGATCACTGGGGCCGGCACTCGGTCGAGGAGCTGCTGGCGATCGCCCGGCGCTCGCCGCTGACGGGGCTGATCACGCAGGCGCTGCCCGACGACGGCGTGATCCTCGAGGCGGGCTGCGGCCTCGGTCAGTACGTGCTGCTCCTCCGCGAGCGGGGCTGGCGTGTGGCGGGGGTGGACTGGAGCCTCGAGGCGCTCGCCGCCTGCCGGCGCGCGGCGCCGGCACCGCTCGCGCTCATGGAGCTTCGAGGTCTCGCCATCGCCGACGGCGCGCTCTCCGGCTACATCTCGCTCGGAGTGATCGAGCACGACCCGGACGGCCCGGATGCCCTCCTCGTCGAGGCGCATCGCGTCCTCGCGCCCGGCGGCGTGCTCGTCGTCTCGGTGCCGTACGTGAACGGCGTGCGCCGGCTCGCGGCGGGCTGGATCCGGCGGCGCAATCGCGAGATCGCCCGGCGCGGCGGCGCCTTCTACCAGAGCGCCTTCTCGCGCGCCGAGCTCGCGGCGGCGCTCGACCGCTGCGGCTTCTCGGTGCGCGCCGCGCATCCTTACGATCCCGCCCGGATCCTCCGCCAGGCCCTCCGGCCGCTCATTCCTCGCGGGCGGCGAGATGCGAGCGCGGCCGCCGGGGACGCGTCCCCGGCGGGAGCGTCGCGGCGGCGACGGCCACTGATCACGCTCGCCAAGCGTTTGCTCTACACCGAGCCGGCGCTGCGGCTGCTCGGCCACATGCTGCTCGTCGTCGCCCGGAAGACCTGACGCTATACTCTCGGCGATGGCCGATCTGGAGTATCGCATCGACGATTTCGGTGATCGGCGCGTGCTCACGCTGCAGGGGCGCACCTACCCGCCGACGCGCTACAGCAAGCGCGTGATCGAGATGCTCGTCGAGCGCAAGCAGGAGCGGGCGCCGCTCTATCTCTCCTTCAAGGAGACGCGCGGTCCGCTGTACCTCGACCCGCTCTTCCGCTGGCTCCGCGCGCGCGGCGCCCGCGACCTCGCCGTGCTGGAGGTCGGCTGCTCCTTCGGCCACATGACGGAGTACCTGGCCGAGCAACGCGAGATCGCGACGATCCACGCCTTCGACGCCGACCCCCAGTTCGTCGAGATCGCCCGCGCGAACGTCGACGAGCTTCGGCTCGGCCGCGTGCGGGACGTGCGGCTCTTCTCCAACGACGAGACGCGGCGGCTGCCGTGGCCGGACGGCGCGTTCGATCTCGTGCTGGCGATCGGCGTGATCGAACACCTGCCGCGGGATCGCCGCGCGCAGGTGGACGAGTACTATCGGGTCCTGGCCCCCGGCGGCCACATCGCGATCCTCGACACGCCGAACCGCTTCTTTCCGCTGGAGACGCACTCGATCGGGCTCCCGCTCGTGCAGTGGATGACGCCGTCGGTGGCGTACCGCTACGCACGTCTCTGTCGGCCGCGGAAGTTCGGCAACCTCGAGTACGTCGACTTCGTCGCCGACGGCACCGGCTGGCGCAACGCCTCGCTCGCCGAGTGTCTACCTTCCTCGGGATGGGCGGGGCTCGAAGACCTGACCGAGGCGGCCGGCTACGGCTGGCGCTTCTTCCGTGCCACGGCCCGCTCGCGGACGCGCCGGGCGCTGTTGCCGCTGTTCGCGCCGCTCTGCGCGGCGCTGGCCGCGGCGGGCCGGCCGCCGTCCCTCGCGTTACCGTACTTCAACCTCCTCTTCCGCAAGCGTCCGGCGACGCGGGGCGCGTGAGCGCACCGGTCGTCTCGGTGTTGATGTCCGTACGCGACGGCGCGCCGTGGGTGCGCGAGGCCGTCCAGTCGCTGCTCGCCCAGACCCTGACCGATCTCGAGGTGATCGTCATCGACGACGGCTCGACCGACGCGACGGCGGACGTGCTGGCGTCGCTTCGCGACCCGCGGCTGGTGATCGAGCGGCGCCCGCACGCCGGGCTGACGCGCTCGCTGAACCGGGCGCTCGAGCTGTCGAAGGCGGCGCTGGTGGCGCGCCTCGATGCCGACGACGTCGCGCTGCCCGATCGCCTGGCGCGCCAGCGCGCGTTCCTCGGCGTCCATCCCGACGTCGGGCTGCTCGGCACCGGCGCGCGCGAGGTCGACGTGACCGGCCGCGAGCTGGCCGTCGTCCGGCCGGCGGGGGACGACGCGACGATCCGTCGTGCGCTCATCCGCGCCAACCCGTTCGTGCATTCGTCCGTGATGATGCGGCGGACGGTCGTGGAGCTCGCCGGCGGCTACGACGAGTCGCTGCCGGTGGCTCAGGACTACGATCTCTGGATGCGGATGAGCCGTCTCACGCGTCTCGCGAACCTGCCGGAGCCGCTCGTGATCCGCCGGCTGGCCCCCGGCCGCGTGTCCGCCGTGCGTGACGACGACCGGTTGCGCGCCGAGGCGCGGGTGCGCTGGCGGGCGGTGCGAGGCGGCGCCTACCCCTGGTGGTGCGCGGCATTCGCCGCCCGGCCGCTCCTGGCGCTGGCCCTGCCCGGCGGCTGGCGGCGGGGTCTCCGACGGGCCACGCGCAAGCGAGGTCAGCCGCGGACGGTGTAGTACTATGTTCCGCGTGCGAATTCTGATCACGGGGATCACCGGATTCGTCGGAAGCCACCTCACAGAATTCGCGCTCGCGCGCGGCGCCGCGGTGATCGGCGCGCTGCGCTGGCGAAGCAAGACCGAGCACATCGAGCGGATCCGCGACCAGCTGACCCTCGTCGAGTCCGACCTGCGCGACATCCTTTCGGTGCGGACGGTGCTGGAGCAGGCCCAGCCCGACTACATCATCCACCTCGCGGCGCAGAGCTTCGTGGCCGCCTCCTGGCAGACGCCCGGCGAGACGTTCCACACGAACGTCAACTGCCAGGTGAATCTCTTCGAGGCGATGCGGCAGCTCAAGTCCTCGGCGCGGTTCCTGGTGATCGGCTCGAGCGAAGAATACGGCCTCGTCCACCCGAACGAGCTGCCGATCCGCGAGACGAATCCGCTGCGCCCGCTCTCGCCCTACGCGGTCAGCAAGGTCACCCAGGATCTGATGGGCTACCAGTACTACAAGAGCTACGGCATGCACATCGTGCGGGCGCGCGCGTTCAACCACACGGGGCCCCGTCGCGGCGAGACCTTCTCCGAGTCCAACTTCGCCAGGCAGATCGCCGAGATGGAGGCCGGGCTGCGCGAGCCCGTCGTCCACGTGGGCGATCTCAATCCCACGCGCGACTTCTCCGACGTGCGCGACATCGTGCGCGGCTACTGGATGTTGCTCGAGCGCGGCACGCCCGGTGACGTCTACAACCTCTGCTCCGGCGTCGACTGGTCGATCGAGCGCGTCCTGAAGTTCCTGATCGGCAAGTCGACGCTGCCCCGCATCGAAATCCGCCACGATCCGGCCCGGCTTCGACCCTCCGACGTGCCGATCTTGCGCGGCAGCCGGGAGAAGATCGAGACGGAGGTCGGATGGCGCGGGACGATTCCGCTCGAGCAGACGCTCACCGATCTGCTCGAGTATTGGCGACAGCGCATCGCCGCGCGCCCGCGCTAGCGGGAGCGGACGTGATCTCGGGCGCGCGCGTCGCCCTCGTCCACGACTGGCTGACGGGAATGCGGGGTGGCGAGCGCTGCCTCGAGGTGCTGTGCGAGCTCTTTCCCGACGCGCCGCTCTTCACGCTGGTGCACGTGCCCGGCAGCGTCAGCCCCGTCATCGAGCGACGGCGCATCATCACGTCGTTCATCCAGCGGTTACCGCCGGCCACTGCGGAGTACCGTTCAGAGGCATCACTGGGTCTCAAGCGCTACTACCTGCCGGCGTTCCCATTGGCGATCCAGCGTCTGGATCTGCGCGGCTACGACCTGGTGCTCTCGATGAGCCACTGCGTGGCAAAAGGCGCACCCGTAGCTCCCGGCGCCCTTCATCTGTGCTATTGCTTTTCTCCGATGCGGTATTTGTGGGACATGTACGGCGAATACGTCGGACGGCGCCGCGGTATGGTGCGCCTGCTCGCCGGTCCGGTGGCGAAGAGGCTCCGGTCGTGGGACCGTCGCACCAACGGCGTCCACGAGTTCGTCGCGATCTCCAACTACATCGCCGAGCGGATCCGGCGCATCTACGACCGCTCGGCGGAGGTGATCTATCCGCCGGTCGACGTTTCGCGCTTCGAGATCGCCGACGCGACCGACGACTATTATCTCGTCGTGTCGGCGCTGATCCCGTACAAGCGCATCGATCTCGCGGTCGAGGCGGCGACGCGCCTCGACCGTCGGCTTGTCGTCGTTGGGACCGGCCCAGAGGAGTCGCGGCTTCGCGCGCTGGCCGGACCCAGCGTGACGTTCCTCGGCTACCGCTCGGACACGGAAGTGGCCGAGCTCTACAGACGCTGCCGCGCGCTCGTGTTCCCGGTCGTCGAGGATTTCGGGATCGCCCCGCTCGAGGCGGCGGCGGCGGGGCGGCCGACGATCGCGCTCCGCAAGGGCGGCGCGGTCGAGACGATGGTAGGGCTCGACGACGGCGACAGGCCGCCGACGGCGCTCTTCTTCACCGAACAGTCGGTCGACGCGCTCGTGGACGCGATGCTCAGATTCGAGCGCGCGCGGGATCGATTCGATCCCAAGGCGCTGCGGGCCCGCGCCGAGCAGTTCGACCGGCCGATCTTCAAGCAGCGGCTCCGCGAATGGATCGAGCGCCGCTGGCGCGAGCACCAGACGAGGCGAGCGTGCTGAAGGCCCACTCGCGGTTGTTCGAGCACCTCACGCTGGCCTTCGATCTCGTGCTGATCGCCGTCTGCTGGATGCTGGCGTACGGGATTCGCTTCCATCTCCTCCGCTACGTCGGCGACCTGCCCCCGTTCTCGAATTATGCGCTCCAGCTGCTTCCGATCCTCGTCGTCTGGGGCTTCGCGTTTCGCGCGTTCGACCTGTACCGGCCGAGCCGCCTGGGCTCGCGGGTGTCGGAGTGGCTCGACGTCGCCAAGGCCTCGACCCTCGGTGTGCTGGTGCTCGTCGCGATCATGACGTTCGCCTTCCGCGGGTACGACTACTCGCGCCTCGTCATTGTGATCTTCTGGGCCGAGTCGGTCGTCGCGGTCAGCTTTTCGCGCGCGGTGTTCCGCGAAGCGATGCGCGTGGCGCGACGTCACGGTTACAACCAGCGCTACGCGATCGTCGTCGGCGGCGGCGAGCCGGCCGCCGAGGTCTTGCGGGTGCTGCGCCGGCGGCCGGACGTCGGGATTCGGGTGCTCGGGATGCTGAGCGACAAGAGCGAGGTCCCCGAGGGCGTCCGCTGGCTCGGCGGCATCGACGACGTCCGCGCGATCCTCGACCGGCATTCGGTCGACGTCGTGTTCATCGCGCTTCCGCACGCCGACTACTCGCGGCTGACCAGCGTGCTCACCGGCGTCGGCGACGATCCGGTCGCCATCCACCTCGTGCCCGACGTCTTCGGCCTGGCGTCGCTGCGCGGCGGCGTCGAAGAGTTCGAGACGGTGCCGTTCATCCACCTCCGCGAGTCGCCACTCTACGGGTGGAACCGTGTCCTCAAGCGATCCTTCGACCTGGTCTTCGGCGCGCTCGCGCTGGTGCTGGCCGGGCCGGCCATGCTGGCGATCGCCGCCGCGCTCAAGCTCACCTCGTCCGGGCCCGTGCTCTTCCACCAGGAGCGCATGGGCGTCGACGGGCGACGCTTCCACATGCTGAAGTTCCGGACCATGGAGGTCGACGCCGAGGCGCACACCGGCCCGGTGTGGGCGCGCCCCGACGATCCGCGCCGCACGCGGCTGGGCGCCTTCCTCCGGCGCTGGAGCTTCGACGAGCTGCCGCAGTTCTTCAACGTGCTCCGGGGCGAGATGAGCCTCGTCGGGCCGCGCCCCGAGCGCCCGAGCTTCGTCGAGGAGTTCCGGCGGCGCGTGCCCGGCTACATGCTGCGCCACAAGGTGAAGGCCGGCATCACCGGCTGGGCCCAGATCAACGGCTGGCGGGGTAACACGTCGATCGAGCGCCGGATCGAGTGCGACCTGTACTACATCGAGCGGTGGAGCCTCGCCTTCGACCTGAAGATCCTGGTTCAGACGCTTTGGTACTTCCGTAACCGCAACGCGTATTGAACGGCGTCCGCGGCACCCTGCTCGTGGCGCTCGTGGCGGGCCTGGCCGCGTCCATCACGCTCGCCGAGACGACGCTCGTCGTCCTCGCCCTCTGGCTCGTGTTCGGCCCTCGACCGGCGGGAACCCTGCGTGTCCGCTGGCCGCTGCTCGGGCCCTTCGTCGCCTTCGCGGTCTGGACCCTCGTCGCCGCGCTCGCCTCTGACCGGCCGCGCGAGAGCCTGCTGTCCTCGCGCGGGCTCCTCACGCTGGGCGCGTTCTACGTCGTGCTGCACGCGCTCCCGAACGGTCACGTCGCGCGGCGCTTCGCGGAGGGCCTGTTCATCGCCGTTTCGGTGGTGGCGCTCGTGTCGATCGTCCAGGTCTCGTTCTGTCCCGCCGGGGGCACCGTCGAGTCGGGCGGGGCGCTCGTCCGGCTGGTCTTCAGAAAATGCGGCCGCGCCCGCGGCTTCTTCTCGATCTACATGACGCTGGCCGGCGTCCTCACGCTCGTGCTGGTGAGCGCGCTGCCGCGCCTGGTGCGCGGCGGGCGCGCGCTCGTCTGGGCGCTGCCGGCGTGGCTCGCGTCCGTGTTGGCGCTCGGGCTCAGCTCGGTGCGCGGCGCGTGGGTTGGTTTCGCGGTCGGCGGCGTCGGATGCACGCTGGGGCTTCGCCGGCGCTGGCTGGCGCTGGCGGCGCTGGTGCTGGTGGTGGCCGGCGCGATCGCGGTGGAGCCGCGCACGCTGAAGCGGCTGCGCAGCGTGGGCGACTTCAACGACGACACGACGCGGGACCGGCTGGCGATGCTCGAAACGGGGCTGCGCGTCGCCGGCGCGCACCTGATCACCGGGATCGGGCCCGGCCAGATCAAAAACGTCTACCCGATCGTCGCGTCGCCGGAGGCGCTGCGGCGCTCGACCAGCCACCTGCACGACACGCCGCTGCAGATCGCGGCCGAGCGCGGGATCCCGGGCCTGGCCGCGTGGGTCGCGATCTGGGTGGCCTTCTTCGGCGCCTCGGGTCGTGTGCTCAGGCGCATCCCGCCGGAGGATGAGGAGGCGAGGGGGCTCGTGCTGGGCTCGATGGCCGCGATCGCGGCCTTTCTCGTCGCGGGGCTCTTCGAATACAACTTCGGCGACACCGAGGTCCTGCTCGTCGCGCTGACCCTGATGACCGTCCCGTTCGTGATCGAGCGCGACCTCGACGCCTGATCCAGCGCACCCGCCTACGAACGGTTGTAACGAGCGCGATCGTGGCGGCCCAGCACCTGCGCGAGCGTCTCGGCCTGGATGAGCCCCTGCGACTTCATCGCCTGGAACACCTCGTTCCAGGTCTTGCCGCTCCGCTTTTCCTCCGCGATCCGCTCCAGCGTCATCGACTGCGCGTGCTGAGCGGTCGGCCTCTGAGACTCGAAGAGAGCGACCGCGATCCTTCTATTCCCCGGTGAGAGCGAGGCGAACGGGCTCGGCGTATTGGCCGACGCGATCGCCGGCGGAGGCGCCGGCCTCGACGGCGGCTCCGCGGCCGCCGTGGATGCCATCGCGAGCATGAGTACGCCGAGGCCGTGCACGATCCTTCGCTTCATGGGGCGCTCCGTTCAGTTGGCGTTACTGGTGATTTTCGTGCCGTTTTCGACGATCTGTCCGGTCTTGGCGATGATCTCGCCCGCCGTCGCTCGATCGCGGAAGAAGATCCCCTGCTTGACGACCACACGCATGCGCGTGGCCTTCGTGGTGAGCCGCTCGAGCTCGATCTCCACGCTGCGATCGATTGCCTGGGCGACGATCTTCCGTCCCTCGTCGGTGCTGGCGTCGGCTTTCACGGTGATGGCCATACGGCGGAGGGTTGTCAGGACCGCGCCGCGCAGCTGGTCGTGCCCTGCAGTGAACGTCCGGGTCGCGGCGCCGTTCATGGTGTAGTCGATCCCGGCGCTGCCGCCCACACTGGCCCCTGCGCTCAGGAGCGTCAACGCCACGGCCGCGCAGCCCTGCAGATTCACGAGCAGCGCCACCGCGATCATCACCCGTACCACTTGCCTTCTCATGGCTGACTCACTCTCTCTCCCGCAAGCTCACCAGTGCACGGCGGGTGCCATCGGGCTTTGCGGCCGACTAGGCGCGGTTTCTCAGGGACTTGGCGGGGCCGGAAACCGAAGGGCCCTGGTCAGAGACTGGACAAGGTGGCGCAGTCTTTTCCGGAGGCTGACAGAATACGGCCATCGATTTCGGAGGCTCAGACGCGCTCGATATCCGCCTCCCCGAAGAGGCCGTAGGGACGCGCGAAGAGCACGCCGATCAGCACGAGGTACGACGCGATGTTGCTGAAGCCGCCGCCGAGCACCGGATCGACGTAGCCTCCGTCCGAGCCTCCCGATGACTGCCGCATCGGATAATATCGCCTGCCAGGAGGATCCTCATGACCGCGACGCGGAGAGAGCCGCCGCGCTACCTGGCCACGAGCCCATGACGCGCATGCGGGCCGTGATCTGTCGCGCGTTCGGCGACGTCGAGGGCCTGAAGGTCGAGGAGGTCACGGCGCCCACGCCGAAGCCGGGCGAGGTGCTGATCGCCGTGAAGGCGACGGCGGTCAACTACGCGGACGCGCTCATGACCGCCGGGCGCTACCAGACGAAGCCGGATCCGCCGTTCAGCCCGGGGCTCGAGACGGCTGGCGTCGTCGCCGCGTGCGGCCAGGGCGTGACGCGGCTGAAGCCCGGCGACCGCGTGATGGCGATTCTCGCCTACGGCGGGCTCGCCGAGATGGCCGTGGCGCCCGAGTCCGAGACGTACGCCATTCCGTCCGGAATGAGCTTCGAGGAGGCGGGCGCGTTTCCGGTCGCGTACATTTCGAGCCACGTGGCCATCCGCTGGCAGGGGAGGCTCGAGGCCGGCGAGACGCTGCTCGTGCTGGGCGCCGCGGGTGGCGTCGGGCTCACCGCGGTCGAGATCGGCAACGCCATGGGCGCGCGGGTGATCGCGGGCGCCAGCACGCCGGAGAAGCTCGCGGTGGCCCGCGAGCACGGCGCGGACGCGCTCGTCAACTACGCGACCGAGAACCTGACCGAGCGGGTGATGGCGCTGACCGATAGCAAGGGCGCGGACGTGTGCTTCGATCCGGTCGGCGGCGATCTCTTCGACGCGGCGCTGTCCGCGCTCGGCTGGGGCGGCCGCATCCTGATCGTCGGCTTCGTCGGCGGCGTGCAGCAGATCCCGGCGAACCGGCTCCTGGTGAAGAACCGCGCGGCGCTCGGCTGCTCGCTGCGCTACTTCCGCTGGAACGCACCGGACAAGCTCCACCGGTCGGTCGACGAGCTGCTGCGCTGGTACGAGGAAGGCAAGCTCCGGCCATGCATCTCGCATCGCCTGCCGCTCGAGCGGAGCGTCGAGGCGATCCGCCTCCT
The DNA here is from genome assembly GCA_003221515.1 of Candidatus Rokuibacteriota bacterium. Lineage (GTDB taxonomy): Bacteria > Methylomirabilota > Methylomirabilia > Rokubacteriales > CSP1-6 > AR31. Next base: position 54,055 of record QHSI01000105.1, on the reverse strand, counting down.
GACCGACCGCAAGGCCCACGGCAAGGTCGTCGTCGTCCCGGACCTGCGCTGATCGATGGAGATCAAGGTTCGCGAGCACGGTCGACACGTCGCCGTCGTGACCATCGACAACCAGCCCCGTCTCAATGCGATGTCGCGCGCGATGATGGAAGACCTCGGGCGGCTCTGGGACGAGCTGGAGCGCGCGAGCTGCCGCTGCATCGTGCTCACCGGTGCCGGCGAGCGCGCCTTCAGCGCCGGCGCCGACATGAGCGGCGATCTCTCGGCGTCGCCCGACATCGCGCGCATCGTCAACCACGCCCTGCTGAAGCACCACGTGTACTCCAAGCCCATCGTCGCGGCCGTCAACGGCGACTGCGTCGGCGGCGGCGTGGAGCTGCTCCTCTCCACCGACGTCCGCGCGGCGGCGCCGCACGCCCGGTTCGGGCTCCCGGAGGTCCGCTGGTCGGTCTACCCGTTCGGCGGCGCGACCGTGAAGCTCGTCCAGCAGATCGGCCACGTCCACGCCATGGACTTCCTGCTGACCGGCAAGCTCGTCGACGCTCACGAGGCCGCCCGCCTCGGGCTCGTCAACCGGGTGGTGGAGGCCGACGCGCTCATGGCGTGGGCGCTCGAGACCGCCGAGCTGATCGCCGCCAACAGTCCGTCGGCCGTCCAGGCGGTGAAGCAGCAGATCAGCGCGACGATCGCCGAGCACGCGCTCGCGCGCGAGCCGCTGGAGCAGGAGCTCGGCGACCGGGTGCGGGCCAGCGCGCACTTCCGGGAGGGCGTCGCGGCGTTTCGCGAGAAGCGCCGGCCCCGCTACGAGTGAGCCGGGCGCGAGCGGAGCCCCCGCGCGCCGAAGGCGAGGAGCGCGGCCGCCGCCCAGGCGAGCACGCCGTCGAAGACGAAGGCCCCGGGGATGCTGACGGCCGCGATGGCGCCGGTCACCAGCGGGCTCGCCGCGGTGCCCACCTGGAGCCCCATCCCGAGCCAGCCGAACGCCGCGCCGCGATGCTCGGCGGGCACGACCATCGCCCCGAGCGCGTAGGTGAGCGTGATCGCCGCGCCGAGACAGAGCCCGACGAGCGTCCGCAGCACGAGCAGCGCGACCCACTCGCGGGGCAGCGCCATCGCGGCGCAGAGCGGCCCGCCGATCAGCAGGCCGATCAGGAGCAGCCGGGCCGAGGGAACGTCGCGCGAGAGCCGCGCGGCGACGTTGGCCGACGTGGTCGCCGCCACCGCCCCGATCGAGATGATCGCGCCCGAGACCGCGGCGATCGCCTGCACGCCCGGCAGATGAGCGACCTGCAGCGGGATCAGCAGCGCCAGTCCCCGGTCGAGGAACTGGGCCATCAGCAGGAGCCCGACCAGCACGCCGAAGTGCGGATACTCGAACACGCGCCGCAGCGGCAGCTGCGTCGCCGCCCGGGCGGCGCCCGGGGCCACGTCGGAGACTTCCTGGAACAGGACGATCAGCGCGATCAGCGCGAGCCCGCAGAGCCCCGCCGTCGCGAAGAACGCGTACCGGATCCCGAAGTGCGAGGCGACGTAGCCGCCGATGGCCGGCCCCACCGCGACGCTCAGGAGCTGGGCGGATTGCACGAGCCCGATGGCCGCCGGCACCTTGTCGCGCGGCGCCGAGACGCTGGTGAGCGCCATCACCATCGGCGTGAAGCCGGCGAAGAGCCCCATGAGCGCGCGGGCGAGAAAGAGCTGCCAGACCGACGTGACGAGCCCCATCAGGGCCACGATCACGACGAAGCCGATCAGCGACCGGATCAGCATCATCTTGCGGCCGAAGCGATCGGCGAGGCGGCCGAAGAGGGGCGACAGGAGCCCCGACATCGCCGGCGTGACCGCCGCGATGAGGCCGGCCCACAGCGCGATCCGCGACGGCTCCGTGACGCCGAGCTCGCGGATGTAGAGAGGCAGGAACGGGGTGAAGAACTGGAAGCCGACGAAGGCCACGAAGACCGTCAGCGTGAGCGCCCAGACGTTGCGCCGCCAGTCGTTCGGGAGAGGGCTCCTCATGCGCCCGCGGCGTCGCGCTCGCGGGCGAGCATCTCGGCCAGGCGGAACTTCTGCACCTTGCCGGTGGCGGTGACGGGCAGCTCGTCCCGTCGCAGCAGGCGGAACTCCTGCGGCACCTTGAAGGCGGCCAGTGCTTTTTTGCAGAAAGCCCGCAGCGTGTCGGGCCCGGCGTCGGCGCCGTCCCGCAGCACCACCACGGCGGCGAGGATCTCGTCCTTGCGAGGATCGGGAAGACCGACCACGTAGGCCTGCTCGACGGCGGGATGGCCGAGCAGGACCTCCTCGATCTCGAGCGGCGCCACGTTGATGCCGCCGGTCTTCACCATCTCCTTGAGGCGGCCGCGGAACTGGAGCCGGCCGTCGTCCCCGATGGCGCCCAGATCGCCCGTCAGCAGGAAGCCGTCGCGGTCGAAGGCCGCCGCGTTCTTCTCCGGGTCTTTGTAGTAGCCGGGCGTCAGGTAGCCGCGGACCAGGATCTCCCCGACCTCACCCGCCGGCAGCGGACGCCGCGTCTCGCGATGGACGATCCGGAGCTCCATGCCCGGCAGCGGATAGCCGACCGTCGCGCAACGCACGGCCGCGGGATCGTGGGCGTCGGTGACCGTGCAGTTGCCGTAGCATTCGGTCAGGCCGTACACGTTGCAGATCTCGCGGGCGCCGAGCTCCATCACCATCCGCATCGCGGGCGGGGGACCGATGGCGGCGCCCGTCCGCAGCGACGAAAGGTCGCGCCGCGCCCGGTCGGGATGCTCCGTGAGCGCCAGCGCGATGTTGGGCGTGCCGTAGTACACCGTGCACCGCTCGCGCTCGATCAGCGCCAGCGCGGCGCCCGCGTCGAGCGATTCCTGCAGCACGATCGTGCCGCCATGGGTCATGACGGCCAGCAGCGCGTTCGCGCAGCCGAAGCTCCAGAAGAGCGAGATGCCCATCCACATGCGGTCGTCGGCGGTCAGGTGCTGGCGCTCGCCGATGTTCCACATGTTCTCGACGAGCCCGCGATGCTGGAGCTGGACGCCCTTGGGCGTCGACGTCGTGCCGGACGTGTAGAGGATGCAGGCCACGTCGTCGGGAGCGACGGCGCGCTGCGCGGCGTCGAGCTCGGCATCGTCGACGGTCGCGCCCAGGTCCCAGAGCGCGCCCAGCTCGCGTCCGAGGGTGACGACGCGGCCGAGCGTGGGGAGGTGCTGCGACCCTGGACCGCCGAGCTCGGCCAGCATGGCGAGATAGTCCTGGCCGGCGAAGCGCTCGAGCGTGATCAGCGTCGTCGCGTCGCAGTGGTCGAGGACGTACGCGAGCTCGCGCGCCCGCGACCACGTGCTGATCGGTACCAGGGTGGCGCCCAGCATCGTCACCGCGAAGTCGACGAGCAGCCACTCCGGACGGTTGCTCATCAAGAGGGCAACCTTGTCGCCGCGCTTCACGCCGAGCCGCCGCAACCCCTTCGCGAGCTGGCGGGCGCGGCCGCGCGTCTCGCCGTAGCTCAGGCGCTCGGGGCCGGCCACGATGAACTCGCGGGCAGGGTCGCGGGCGGTGATCTCGTCGAGCAGGTCGGGCAGGGTGCGGCTCCGCGGCTGGGCCACATCTCATCATAAGCTGGGGCGCGCGCGCTTTGTGTAGAACGGGACGGACGGTTTACGACGCTACGCATCGACGCGCGATCGGCGGCCAGTGCGCCGTCCGTTCAGTTGGGGGATAATGCCATTCGTGTCCACGCTTCACCGATCACCACGCGAGCCGAGCAGGGTCTGCGTCCCTCGCCGATGAGAAGGAGCACCCCATGACGACGAAGAAGGGCACCGGGCTCTTGATGGTCTGGACCGATGTGCCGTCGGACAAAGAGAAGGAATTCAACCGCTGGTACAACGAGGAGCACCTGGCCGAGCGGCTCTCGATTCCCGGCTTCCTGAACGCCGCGCGCTACGAGGCCGTCAAGGGCGGGCCGAAGCACCTGGCGATCTACGAGCTCGAGAACGCCGCGGTGATGGAGAGCGCGGCGTACAAGAAAGTGTCGAACAACCCGACGCCGTGGACCCAGCGCACGGGGCCGCAAGCCGTCGGCACCAATTTCATCCGCAATATTTACACGATGATCCATCCGCGCGCGCTCTCGCCGGCGGCCGCGGCGAGCGGGATGGCCCCGGCGCTGCAGATCGGGCGCATGGACGTCCCGCCGGAGGTCGACGCGGCGTTCAACGACTGGTACGACACGATCTACGTGCCGAACTACGAGAAGGTGCCGGGCGTGATCCGCGGCCGGCGCTATCGCGCGGTGGTCGGCTCGCCGACGTACCTCACGCTCTACGAGTTCGAGCATCCCAAGGTGTCCGAGAGCGCCGAGTGGCTCGCCCAGCGCGACGCCTCGCCCGTGACCGAGCGCATCCGGCCGCACATGCGCCACACCAAGGGCTCGCCGGGCGTCTGGGTGAAGACGTTCGAGCTGAAGTAGGACATGCGGCTCAAAGACAAGGTCGTCATCGTCACGGGCGGCGCCCGAGGCCTCGGGCGCGCCTACGGTCTGGCCGTGGCCGCGGAGGGGGCCAAGGTCGTGGTGGCGGACGTCGCCGACGGCAAACCCGCCCTCAAGGAGATCGAAGGCCTCGGCGCCCAGGCGCTGGTGGTCGAGTGCGACGTGTCGCGCGAGGCGGACACGCTGCGACTGGCCACCGAGACGCTCGCCCAGTTCGGTCGCATCGACGTGCTGGTGAACAACGCCGCGCTCTATGGCTCGCTCAAGCGCCGGCCGTTCATGGAGATCCCGATCGAGGAGTGGGACCGGGTCATGGCGGTCAACCTGCGCGGGCTCTTCCTGTGCGCGCGGGCGGTGTTCCCGGCGATGAAGGCGCAGGGCAAGGGCAAGATCATCAACATCGCGTCAGGGACGTTCTTCAAGGGCGTGCCGCACTACATCCACTACACGACCTCCAAGGGCGGGGTGGTCGGGTTCACGCGCTCGCTCGCCCGCGAGCTCGGGGACTTCGGCATCCGCGTGAACGCGATCGCTCCCGGGTTCACGCCGAGCGGCGAGAACGAGAAGAACATGCCGGAGGCAGGGCGCGAGGCGAACGTCCGCATGCGGATGCTGAAGCGCGCCGAGGTGCCGGGCGACGTCGTGGGGACGCTGGTCTTCCTCGCGTCCGACGACAGCGACTTCATCACCGGCCAGACCATCGTCGTCGACGGCGGCGGCGTCGTTCACTAGGGGGCCTCGAAGGGCTCCCCTGGCCCCCGGCGCTCGGAAGCGCGGACTTACTGGGCCGGGACGGGGTCGGTGGCGCGGCGGACGCGGACGAAGTAGTCCTTGAAGCGCTCCGCGTCCTCCGCGGAGACCATGTCGGACACCAGGAAGCACGCCAGGTCGCCCTGCCGCCACACCCAGGTCGAGAATCCTTCGTCACGCAGGAGCGCCGGGCGATACCGGCTCTGACCCCGCTCGATTGGAACGCGCCAGCGGTCGAGGATCGCCATGCCGGGGAACGGCAGCACGACGTAGGTCAGCAGGTGGCCGTCGCCGTCGCGGTAGTAGAGCGCCATCCCGCGGCGGTCGTCGAGGTACACCGGCTCCGCGCCCAGGAACACCAGAGTGTCGTCGCCGGCGAAGACCTGCCGCAGACCGATGCCCGACTCTTGCGTGAGCCAGGGGAGCGCCGCGGGGATGACCTGCGAATGCCGGGAGCCCCACATGAGCGTGCGCGTGTGCTCGGCCACGACCGAGCGCACGAGCTGCTCCGTCGGGTGGACGAACCGCGGCAGCATCGGCATGAACACGAGCCCGAGCACCAGCGCGGTGGCGGCCGCGGCCAGGACGGGCGCCAGCCACGGCGTCGGGCGTCGCGCGGGAGCGGACGCCCGCGCGACGGCGGCGCGCACGTGCGCGGGCGCCGCGTGGCGCGGCAGCTCCGCGCGAAGGCGGGCGCCCAGGGTCTCGTCGGACTCGTAGGGAGGCGTGGTCATTCTTTCTTGTAGTCGCCCAGCAGCCCACGCAACCGCTCCTTGGCCCTGAAGATCCGCGACTTGACCGTCCCGACCGGACAGGCCAGCACGCGAGCGACGTCCTCGAGCGCCATACCCTCGACTTCGGCGAGCAGGAGCACCGTGCGGAACTCTTCGGGAAGGCGCCGCAGCGCGCGCTCGAGGTCGGTGTGGGCTTCCACGGCCCCGCTCGATTCCTCGGGCGCGTCGTGAAACATCGGAACGTCCCAGGTGGGAACGCCGTCCTCGGCGAGCGCGGATTCCCGCTCGCGAAGCCGATAGAACGTCAAGAATGTGTTCCTCAGAATTTGAAACAGCCAGGCCCGGAGGTGGGTTCCCGGCTGGAAGCGGTGGGAAAACCGGAAAGCCCGGAGATACGTTTCCTGGACGAGGTCGTCCGCCTCCGGCGGATTCCGGGTCAAGTACATCGCGAAATTGTAGAGGGCGTCGAGATGCTCGAGCGCCGCGCGCTGGAAGTCGTCGGAGGCCACGGCCTCGCTCAACCCTCGAACCACCGTGCCGGGTAGTCGCCCGGGCGCACGTCGTGCTCGTCGACCAGCTCGGCCAGCAGCTCACGCACCGAGCGATAGAGCGCCGGGTGCTCCAGCTCGGGCGCCAGATCCGCCAGCGGGCGCAGGACGAAGCCACGCTCGGCCAGGAGCAGGTGGGGAATGTGCAGGTCGTCGCCCGCGCTCACGATCTGGTCGGCGTAGAACAGGATGTCGATGTCGAGCGTGCGGGCCGCGAACCGCTGGGCCTCCGGCGTCCCCCGCGGCCGCGTCCGGCCGAGGGCGGTCTCGATGGTCTGCATCTCGGCCAGCAGCGCCCGCGGCGCCAGCGTCGTTTCGACCGCGACCACGCAGTTGAGGTACCAGGACTGCTCGCCGGCGCTCCGGCCCGGCTCGATTTCCCAAGGCTCGGAGTCGTAGAGCGGGGATGCGTCGAGGAACCGGACCGCCGCGAGCTCGTGGAGCCGCTGCACCGCGGCCTTCAGGACGGCCAGCCGATCGCCGGCGTTCGAGCCCAGCGACAGATAGACGCGCGCCATCACCGGCCCCGCACGAGCTCGACCGCCGGCGTGCCCACGAGGCCTTCGAGCGGCGGCGTGAGCTTCCGCACGCGCACGCGCACCTGCTGCGCTGGGAACTCGCGCAGCATCGCCTCCACGATCAGGCCGGCCAGTCGCTCGATCAGGTTCACGCGGTTCTTGGTGCCGATCTCGACGATGCGCCGGGCCACCAGACCGTAGTCGACGGTCGCCGCCACCTGGTCCGATACCATCGCGGACGAGAGGTCCACCGCCAGCTCCACGTCGACCGAGAACCAGGCGCCCACCACCTGCTCGGCGCGCGTCAGCCCGTGCTGCCCGTAGAAGCGCACGTCCTCGAGCAGGAGCTTGTCGGCCATCAGAGCCTCACGACGCTGTTTTTTAGAATTCCGATCCCCTCGATCCGGATCTCCACCCGGTCGCCCGGCTCGAGCGGGCCCGCGCCGGCCGGGGTACCAGTCGCGATCACGTCGCCCGGCAAGAGCGTCATGATCCGGGTGAGACTGGCCACGATCTCCTCGACCGGAACGACCAGCTCCTTCGTCGACGACGCCTGGCGCAACTCACCGTTGACGTACGCCTCGATCGCCACCGCGTCGGGGTCGATGTCCGTCGCGATGCACGGCCCGATCGGACAGAAGGTGTCGAAGCCCTTGGCGCGCATGGGTTGTCCCCGGGCTTCGAGATCGCGGGCGGTGACGTCGTTGAGGCAGGTGTAGCCAAGCACGTAGTCGCGCGCCCGCTGCGCATGCACGTTGCGGCACCGGCGCTTGATGACGACGGCGAGCTCGGCCTGGTGCTCGACCCGTCGGCTATCAGGCGGATAGATGATCGGATCGTCCGGTCCGACGAGCGCGCTGGCCGGCTTCAAGAAGAAGCCGGCCTCCTCCGGCGCGGACCGGCCCAGCTCCGCCGCGCGGTCGTGGTAGTTGAACGACACCCCCACGATCTTGGACGGGAGGGTCGGCGCAAGCAGCACCGCGTGCTTGACGGGAACCCGGCGGCGGCCGCGGCGGAAGAGGGTCCACGGCGTGCCCGAGTACTCGACGACGTTCGACCCTTCGAGCACACCGTAACGCGTCCGGTCATCGACCTTGAAGCGCACGATCTGCATGGCGGCGCTTCACGCCAGGCCGAGGACGTCCGCCATCGAATAAAGGCCCGGCGCGCGCCCGGCCACGAAGCGGGCGCCCCGCAGCGCGCCCCGCGCGAAGGTGTCGCGGCTGTGGGCCTTGAGCACCAGCTCGATGCGCTCGCCCAGGGTGCCGAACGAGACGGTGTGCTCGCCGACGACGTCGCCCGAGCGCAGCGAGAGGATGCCGATCTCCTGCTTTGGCCGCTCGCCCGGCACTCCCTGGCGGCCGTAGACGGCCACCCGACCGAGGTCGCGCCCCAGCGCGCCGGCGACGATCTCGGCCATGTGGAGCGCCGTGCCGCTGGGCGCGTCCTTCTTGAAGCGGTGGTGGGTCTCGGTGATCTCGACGTCGTACTCGTCCCCGAGCGCCCGGGCCATGCTGGCGAGGAGCTCGAACGCGACGTTCGTCGCGACCGACATGTTCGGCGAGAGCACGATCGCGGTTCGGCGGGCCAGGTCGGCGATCTCGGCGCGCTGCGCCGCGCTGAAGCCGGTGGTGCCGATGACCGCGCGGGCGCCGCTGTGCGCGGCTAGCCGCAGGTGCGCCAGCGAGGCCTCGGGCACGGAGAACTCGATCAGGATCCGGTCGCGCGTGACCGCCAGGCCGGCGTCGTCGCCGACGGCGACGCCGAGCTTCCCCACGCCCGCGAGCTCGCCGGCGTCGCGCCCGAGCGACGCGTGGCCGGGCGCCTCGAGGGCGGCGACCAGCCTGAGCTCCGGCGTGTCGGCCAGGCACGCGATGATGCGGCCGCCCATGCGCCCAGCCGCGCCGGCAACGACGAGGTCGGCCGTGGGGCGCGGTGACGCGCCCCTGCTCGGGGATGTGTCCCCGCCGGCAACCATCATGGGGTGCGGCTACGTGACGAGGGCGTACGCCTTGAGGATCGCGCGAAGCTGCGCGCGATTGGCGTCGCTCATGCGGCACATCGGGAGCCGGAACTCCGGCTCGATCATGCCGGCCATCGCCATCGCCTCTTTGATCGGGATGGGATTGGTCTCGAGGAACGCCGCCCGCGCGAGCGGGAAGAGCCGGTAGTGCAGATCGCGCGCCCGCTTCCAGTCACCGTCGAGCGCCGCGTGCACCATGTCGGATGTCTCGCGCGGCAGGATGTTCGCGATGACCGAGATGACGCCGCTGCCCCCGATGGCCAGCAGCGGGAGGGTGATGTTGTCGTCGCCGGAAAGCACCGAGAAGTCGGGCCCGCACGCCAGGATCACCTGGCTCATCTGATCGAGCGAGCCGGACGCCTCCTTCACGCCGACGATGTTCCGGACGTCGCGGGCGAGACGGGCGAGCGTATCGGGTTCCACGTTCACCGCGGTGCGGCTCTGGATGTTGTAGGCGACGATCGGGATCGTGACCGACTCGGCCACCGCGCGGTAGTGGCGGTAGAGCCCTTCCTGCGTCGGCTTGTTGTAGTACGGGTTGACGACCAGGGCGCCGTTCGCGCCCGCGCGCTCCGCGTGCTTCGTGAGGTCGATCGCCTCGCTCGTCGAGTTGGAGCCGGTGCCGGCGACGACCTTGATCCGACCGCGCGCGGCCTCGATGACGGTCTCGACCACTCGCTTGTGCTCGTCGTGGCTCAGCGTCGGGGACTCGCCGGTGGTCCCGCAGGGAACGAGGCCGTCGGTCCCGTGCGTGACGTGGAACTCGACCAGCTCCCGGAGCTTCGCCTCGTCGACCTTGCCGTCCCGGAACGGCGTGACCATCGCGACGAACGAACCCTGGAATGTCTGGCTCATAGGGTGGTCTCCCCCGCCACCAGGTCCTCGTACGTTTCCCGGCGGCGCACGATCGTGTAGCGACTGCCGTCCACGAGCACTTCGGCGGCCCGCGGCCGCGTGTTGTAGTTGGAAGCCATCGCGAACCCGTAGGCGCCCGCGCTCATCAGCGCCACGAGGTCGTCTTCCTCGACCTTCGGCAGCTCGCGATCCTTGGCCAGGAAGTCGCCCGACTCGCAGATCGGCCCCACCACGTCGACCTTCTCGGTGGGCGCCGCCCGGCGCCGCTCGTCGAGGGGCACGATGTCGTGGTGCGCGTCGTAGAGCGAGGGCCGGATCAGATCGTTCATGGCCGCGTCGATCACCACGAACTTCTTGGTGCCGGTGTCCTTGCGATACAGCACGCGCGAGAGGAGCGCGCCGGCGTTGCCGACGATGGACCGGCCGGGCTCCAGGAGGACGGTGACGCCGACCTCGCGGAGCGCGGGCAGCAGGAGCATCGCGTACTGCTCCTGCGTCGGCGGCGTCTCGTCGCGGTAGCGGATGCCGAGGCCGCCCCCCACGTCGATCATCCGGACCTCGATCCTGCGCTCGCGCAAGCTCTTCACGAGCCCGACCACGCGCGCAACGGCGTCGGCGACCGGCGTGGCCTTGGTGAGCTGCGAGCCGATGTGCATGTCGGCGCCGATGACCGACAGGCCCTTCAGCGCCGCGGCTTCTTCGTAGACCTGGAGGGCGTCGGCGTACGGGATGCCGAACTTGGAGGTCTTGAGCCCGGTGGCGATGTAGGGATGCGTCTGGGGGTCGACGTCCGGGTTCACGCGGAGCGCGACCGGCGCGCGCACGCCCATCTCACGCGCGACCTCGTCGAGCACGCGGAGCTCGCTCCGCGACTCGACGTTGAACATGAGGATCTCGGCCTTCAGCGCGTCGCGGAGCTCGTCGCGGCTCTTGCCGACGCCGGAGAAGATGATCTTCTTCGCCGGCACGCCAGCGCGGAGCGCGCGGAACAGCTCGCCGCCCGACACGATGTCCGCGCCCGCACCGGCCTTGGCCAGCACCGAGAGGACGCCGAGGTTCGAGTTGGCCTTGACCGAGTAGCAGACGACGTGCGGCACGTCACGGAACGCGCGGTCGTACGCGGCGAGGCTCTCGAGCAGCGCCGCCTTCGAGTACACGTAGGCCGGCGTGCCGACTTCGGCCGCCAGCTTGCCGAGGTCGACCTGCTCGCAGCAGAGATGCCCGTCACGGTAGTCGAAATGGGCCATGTATCCGTTGTTGGTAACATTCGAGCCAGGTGAAGTCAAGGTACGGTGACCCTGACTTCATTCGAGCGCCGGCTCTCGTTGGGCCGCGCGGCCGTGTCCTCGGCGGTCACCGCGTAGCGATACGTCCCGCGGGTGACGCCGCGGTCGAGGAACGTGGTCGCCGGCGCCCGCGTCGTGCCGATGCGCTCGAACGCGCCCGATTCGGTCGCGCGGTAGATCACGTAGCCGGCGACGTCGCTCTCCGGGCTGGCGCCCCACGAGAGTCGCACGGCCCCCTCCGAGGGAATCGCCGCCAGGGTCGTGGGCGACGAGGGCGGCGTCACGTCTCGTGGCGTCGCCGCGACGCGGGGCGACGCCGCGCTGTAGACGGTCGTCGCGCCCTCCACGCGCAGCGCGCGGATCGCATAGTAGTAGGTGTGATCGTTCTCCACATTTCGGTCGGTCAGCGCCAGCTGTCCCGGCGGCGTGCGCGTCAGGGGAGTCGCCGCGGCGTCGGGCGACGGCGCGCGCAGGACTTCGTACGTGAGGGTCTCCGGCGCGGCGCCCCCGTCGAGCAGCCGGGCCGGGGCGCGCCAGCGCAAGCGCACCTCGCGCTCACCGGCCTCGGCGACGACATCGCCGGGCGCCTCGGCGGCGGCCACGTAAGTCACGGAGACTCGCGGCGAGGGCGGACCGATGCGGCCGTGCGAATCGCCGGCGACGAGCACGTACGTGTAGCGCCGACCGTAGGCGAGGTCCCGGCGATCGGTGTATAAAATGCGCGCGCCTTGCGCCACGGCCGGCGCCGGGTCGGCGGCCCGGATCGTCGCGATCTCCGCGTATCCCCTGACCATGCCGTCGACGAGCATCGCGGACCTGGGCTCGCCGGTTCCCGCGTCCTCGACGCGAAAGATGCGCGTGAGCTCGAGATCGCGCAGCCGGGTGCGATCCATCCGTCGGCCCGGCGGCGACCAGGTGAGCTCGATCGCCGACTCGCGCACCGCGGCGGTGAGGTCGGTGATCGTCTGGGGCGCGCGCATCTCGGGCGCGACCGGCGGCGCCTTCTTGCCGCAGGCGGCGAGGGCCAGCGCGGCGAGCCCGACACCGGCGGCGAGCCGGCGCCCCCGCCTCATCCGCGCGCGACGAGCGTGCGCGCGAGCGCGAGCGACCGGCGGACGGCCACCGGCGCGGTGCCGCCGGTGACCGCGCGGGCACGCAGCGACGCGTCCACCGTCAGCGCGTCCTTGACGTCGTCGGCGAAGAGCGGCGAGAAGCGCCGGAGCTCGGTGAGGCCGAGGCCCTCCAGCGACTTCCGCTCGGTCTCGCAGAAACGGACCACTCCGCCCACCACCTCGTGGGCCTGCCGGAAGGGTAGACCCTTGCGCACCAGATAGTCGGCGAGGTCCGTCGCGGTCGCGAAGTTCTCGCCGGCCGCGCGGCGCATGCGATCGGTGCGGAACACCAGCGACGCGAGCATCGGCGGCAGGACGGGCAGGATCGCGTCGAGGGTGTCGACCGAGTCGAAGAACGGCTCCTTGTCCTCCTGCATGTCGGAGTTGTACGCGAGCGGCAGCCCTTTCATCGTCGTGAGCACCGCCATCAGATTGCCGTAGAGCCGGCCGCTCTTGCCGCGGATCAGCTCGGCCACGTCGGGGTTCTTCTTCTGGGGCATGATCGACGAGCCGGTCGCGAACGCGTCGGAGAATTCGACGAACCCGAACTCCGCGGTCGCCCACAGCGTCAAGTCGGCGGCGAGCCGCGAGAGGTGCATGCCGGTGATGGCCGCCGCCGACAGGAACTCGAGCAAGCCGTCACGGTCGCTGACCGCGTCGAGGCTGTTCGGCGACACCGCGGCGAAGCCGAGGTCCTTGGCGAGCGCCTCGCGGTCGATCGGAAACGCGGTGCCGGCGAGCGCGGCGGCGCCGAGCACCAGCGTGTCGGCGCGGCCGCCGCAATCGCCGAACCGCTCGCGGTCACGCTGCAGCATGAAGACGTAGGCGAGCAGATGGTGCGCGAGGACGATCGGCTGGGCGCGCTGCAGGTGCGTGTAGCCCGGCATCGGCGTCTCGACGGTCTCGGCGGCGCGGGCGACTAACGCGGCCTGCACCGCGCGGAGAGACTCGCGGACGCGCGCGATTACCTCGCGGAGATAGAGACGCTCGTCGAGCGCGATCTGATCGTTGCGCGACCGTCCGGTGTGGAGCTTGCCGCCGACGTCGCCGACCAGCTCTTGAAGCCGGCGCTCGACGTTGGTGTGGATGTCCTCGAGCTCCGGGCGGAACGGAAACGTGCCGTTCTCGAGCTCCGCCCGCACGGCGTCGAGACCCTTCACGAGCGTGTCCCGCTCGGAGGCCGACACGAGGCCGGCGCGCGCGAGCGCCTTCGTCCACGCGACGCTGCCCGCGATGTCGTGGGGCCACAGGCGCCGGTCGAAGGCGAGCGACCCGGTGAACCGCTCGGCGGCCGGGTCCGCGGACTGGCTGAAGCGTCCGCCCCAGAGCTTCACGGGCCGCGGCCGGCGAGTCTTCGCGCCTCGCCGCGGTCTCGGCCGCGGCTTCACGGCAGGAGCGCGGCGATGTCGTCCATGATTCGCCGGGTGACGAACAGCCGCGCGTTCCGCCGATCGTTGGTCCCGTCCTCGATGGGTAGCCTCGCCTCAGCGGGCGAGGCCCCGACCCCGCGACGGCTGGCGGCACGCACGACGGAGAATCGTCGCGCTGGCCCGAACCGAACGCCCAGCGGCACCCGTCGCGGGATGTAGCCCCGGCGGCCCTCCAGCGCCTCGAACGTACCGCGGATGCCGGCGGGCACCACGGGCACGCCGGAGCGGAGCGCCAGGAGCGCGACACCCGGCAGGCCGGGCTCGAGCCGACCGCGCACGCTGAATGGTCCCTCCGGGAAGATCCCGACCACGCCGCCGTCCTGCAGGAGGTGCAGCGCGCGGCGGAGCGCGCCAACATCAGGTCGCTCGAGGTTGATGGGGATCGATCCGACGTGGCGATGAAAGATCGGATGGAGCGGCGTCGCCCGCCAGACGCGCGGCATGACGAGGAACGAGATCGGCTCCGGCGTCGCCACGCCGAGCACGATGCCGTCCAGATAGTTGTGGTGATTCGCCGCGAGGAGATAGGGGCCGCTCGAGGGGAGATTCTCGAGCCCATCGATCTGGAGATCGAACCAGCGCGCGAGCGCTTTGCGTACGGGCCCGCGAAGCGTCCGATAGAGCCACGGCAGGGGCGAGGACTCGCGCGTGAAGCGTTCGTTCGCGGACAGGGCGGTGGGGCCCGTCATGTCCGGGCTTTATAGCACGTTCACCGAGCGCGGGCGAGCCGGTACCGGGCGACTGCGGCGTTGTGCTGCTCGATCGTGTACGAGAAGAAGTGACGGTGCTCGTCGATGGCGACGAAGTAGAGATACTTCACCGGCGCCGGGTCGAGCGCGGCCTCGACCGCGGCGAGCCCGGGGCTGGCGATCGGTCCCGGCGGCAGCCCCGACCGGCGATAGGTGTTGTACGGATGGTCGAGCTGGAGGTCGGCGCGGGTGAGCGTGCGCCGTTCCTTGCCGGCCGCGTACTGGACGGTTGGATCGGCCTGCAGCGGCATGTCGACCTTGAGCCGGTTCCAGAACACCGCGGAGATCGTCCGCATCTCCTCGCGGTCGACCGCCTCGCGCTCGATGATCGACGCGAGCGTGAGGAGCTGGTGCACGGTGAAGCCTCGCGCCCTGGCGCGCGCGGCGATGTCGGCCCCGAGCTTCGAGCGCATGCGCAGGACCATGCGCGTCAGGATCTCCTCGGGCGTCATCCCGCGCACGAGCTGATAGGTGTCGGGGAACAAATAGCCCTCGAGGCTCGGCCCGTCGATGGACAGGGTCTTGAGGAAGGCCGCGTCGGTCGACAGGCGCGCGACGTCGCGGGCGGTCGTCAACCGGTCGGCCTCGAGCCCGCGGGCGAGCTCGGTCACGGTGGCGCCTTCGGGGTGCAGGATCGCGTGCTGCTTGACCCTCCCGGACTCGATCAGGGTCAGCACGTCGAGCGTCGTCGCCCCCCGCTCGAGCTCGTACTCGCCGGCTTTGAGCGACCGCGAGCTCCCGCGCGCCATGGTCAGCAGGACGAACCCCGCGCGGCTCCGGATCGCGTCCGCCCGCTGGAGCCGGTTGGCGATGTCCAGGACCCCATCGTGGGCCGGGAGCTCCACGACCAGGGATCCGGCCTCGAGCCGGGCGGCCGGAGTCACGACCTCGTAGGCCAGGAACCCCAGGGCCAGGGCGCCGAGGAGCGACATCAGGCTGGTGGCGGTGCGCAACCGCATGATCTACCAGTGTAACATCCGGGCTTTGGTATACTGTGTTGCCTTGGGGCTGGGCCACACCACCGATTTCACGCACGGTCGTCTCTAGGGGGTCTCATGCTGGAGCTTCAACTTCCCACGCGTCACGACTGGACTGTCCAGGACAAGAACTACGGCAAGCTGGCCATCGAGGCGTTCGAGCCCGGCTTCGCCCTCGCGGTCGGCATCGCCTACCGGCGGGTGCTCCTCTCGGCGATCCACGGCGCGGCGCCGACCTGGGTCAAGATCGAGAACGTCCTCCACGAGTTCTCGTATCTGCCGGGCGTCATGGACGACACGCTCGACATCATGATGAACCTCCGAAAGGTCGTGTTTTCCTTGCACGTCAACCGGCCCAAGATCCTCCGGCTGAAGGCCCAGGGCGGCTCGGTCGTCAAGGCCGGTGACTTCGAGGCGGACGCCGACGTCGAGATCCTCACGCCCGACGTCGTGCTGGCCACGCTCGACAAGGACGGTGTGCTGGAGATGGAGGTCTGCGTGGAGCGCGGCCGCGGCTACGTCCCGGCCGAGAAGCGTGAGCCGGAGGCGCTGCCGATCAACGCGATCCTGCTCGACGCCGACTTCTCGCCCGTCAAGCGCGTGAACTTCCACATCGAGCCGGTCGGCACCGAGGGCCGCGAGCGGCTCGTGCTCGAGCTGTGGACCGACGGCAGCGTCAACGCGACCACCGCGGTCGGCGAAGCGTCGCGGCTGCTCGAGGACCACTTCGACCTGCTCACGAACTTCCCGGAGTCGACGCCCCAGGAAGAGGCCGCCGAGCGCGACGAGGCGCGTCCGCGCACCGAGCTCAACGAGAACCTCTTCCGTAACGTCGACGAGCTCGAGCTGTCCGTGCGCGCGTCGAATTGCCTCAAGACCGCGAACATCCGGACGATCGCCGATCTGGTGCAGAAGAGCGAGGCCGAGCTGCTGAAGACCAAGAACTTCGGCAAGAAGTCGCTGAACGAGATCAAGACGATCCTCGGCGAGATGGGGCTGGCCCTGGGGATGCGGCTCGACCCCGAGGAGCTGGAGCGCCTGCGCTCGCAGTACGAGCGCGCCTACGAGGCCTAGCGCTTCAGCCGGTTCTTGATGCGCTCGACCGCTTCCTCGGTCTGCTCGCGCCCGCCGAACGCCGTCAGCCGGAAGTAACCCTCGCCGCTCGGCCCGAAGCCCGCGCCCGGCGTGCCGACTACGTGCGCGTCGGCCAGCAGCTTGTCGAAAAACCCCCACGAGTCGAGCCCGGCCGGCGTCTTCACCCAGATGTACGGCGCGTTGCGCGCCCCGTACACCGTGAGCCCGGCCGTCTCGAGCCCCTGCCGGATGATCCGCGCGTTCTCCATGTAGTAGTCCACGACCGCGCGCACCTGCTGGCGCCCTTCGTCGGTATACGTCGCCGCGGCGGCGCGCTGGATCACGTAGGCCACACCGTTGAACTTGGTGGACTGCCGCCGTACCCAGAGCGCGTTGAGGCTCACCGGCTCGCCCGACGCCGACCGTCCCTGGAGCTCCTTCGGCACCACCGTGTAGGCGCAGCGCACGCCCGTGAACCCCGCGGTTTTCGAGAAGGAGCGGAACTCGATCGCGACCTCGCGCGCGCCCTCGACCTCGTAGATCGAGTGCGGGATGTCGGGCTCGCGGATGTACGCCTCGTAGGCCGCGTCGTACAGGATGACGGCGCCTCGCTCACGCGCGTAGTCGACCCACGTCTTGAGCGTCGCGCGCGTCATCACGGCGCCGGTCGGGTTGTTGGGGTAGCAGAGGAAGATGAGGTCCACCGGCCGCTCCGGGAGCCGCGGCTGGAAGTTGTTCTCGGCGGTGCACGGGAGGTACACGATGCGATCGTAACGCCCGCCGGTGTCGGCGCTGCCCGCGCGCCCGCCCATGACCGTCACGTCGAGATAGGCGGGATACACCGGGTCGCTGAGCGCGACGACGCAGTCCGGCCCGAAGATCTCCTGGATGTTCCCGGTGTCGCTCTTGGCGCCATCGCTCACGACGATCTCGTCCGGCGTGAGCTTGATGCCGCGCTCGCCGTAGTCGTGGCGGACGATCGCGTCGAGCAGGAAGTCCCAGCCCGTCTCGGGCGGGTAGCCCCGGAAGGTCTCTACCCGGGACATGTCGTCCACCGCCACGTGCATCGCCGTGATCACCGCGGGCGGCAACGGCCGCGTCACGTCGCCGATGCCGAGACGGATGAGCTTCGCGTCGGGGTGCGCCGCCTGGAACTCGCGCGTGCGCCGGCCGGTCTCGCTGAAGAGGTAGCTGGCGCGGAGCTTGAGGTAGTGATCGTTGACTCTCGCCATGGCGCCCGATTCTAACAGATCGCTTCGGGGTCGACGCAGATGCGGTCGACGCGACGGCTCGCCCACCGCGTGACGATGAGCGTGTGACCGTCGGTCTCGAGGATCACCGCGCCATCGCGATCGGTCCGGTAGATCCGTGCGCCGGCCTCGGCGAGCCGCGCGAGCACACCGGGATCGGGATGACCGTAGGCGTTGCGCGGACCGACCGAGATCACGGCGACCGCCGGACGGACGGCGCGGACGAACTCGGCGGTGCTCGACGAGCGCGAGCCGTGGTGAGCCACCTTGAGTACCGTCGTCGCCAGGGGAAGACCGGCATCCACCAGCTCGCGCTCGCGGGCCGCCTCGATGTCCGACGCGAGCAGGAACGACACCCGCCCGACCTCGACTCGCAACACGAGGCCGCCGTCGTTGCGCCGTCCGCCCGTTGCCAGCCGCGGGAGCGCCGTCACCACCACGCCGCCGAACGCACGTGGCGTCGCCGGCGGGTCGAGCCTGGTCCACCGCTCGTCGACGCGAAGCAGCCGCCGCACCGCCGGCATGCCGCCGGCGTGATCGCTGTCGTCGTGGGTCACGATCGCGCCGGCCAGACGGAGAAAGCCGCGGTTCCACAGAAACGGCGCGACGACCCGCTCGCCCGCATCGAGGCGCCTGGCGCCGCCCGAGCCGGCGTCGACGAGGATCGCGCGGCCGTCGGGCATCTCGGCGACGATGGCGTCGCCCTGGCCGACGTCGAGCACCGTCACGCGCAGGCGAGCGTCGGGCGGCCGCACGAGCGGCCACGCCCCGGCGCCGAGGGCGACGGCGAGCAGGATCGCGGCGGCGAGAGGCCTCCGGAAGACCAGGAGCGCCAACCCCCCGACGTAGCTGGCCACCGCGAGCGGCGGGGGAGCCGGCAAATGCACGACGGCGCCCGGCATCGCGGCGGCCAGCGCCACGATCCCGCGCAACGCCAGCAGCAGGGGCCACACCGCGTCGAACGCCACCGCCGCGACCGCCTCGCTGAAGAGCGAGAGGGCGACCGCCACGAGGCCCAGGACGGTCGCGGCGCCCGCGAGCGGGACCACACCGAGGTTGGCGATGAGGCCCACCGTCGAGAGCTGGTTGAAGTGCGCGAGCGTGATTGGCAGGACCGCGAGCTGCGCGGCGGCGCTCGCGCCGAGCGCGCCGAGCACGACGCCTCTGGGCAGCGGCGCCACGACGATTCCGAGGGTGGCGGCGAACGAGAGCTGGAAGCCCGGATCGAAAAGGTCGCCCGGCCTGACGGCGAGGATCGCCAGCGCGGCGAGCGCCAGGCTGTTCGTCACCGACGGGTCGCGCTCGAGCAGCACCGAGGCCAGCACCAGTACGGCCATGACCGCGGCGCGCAGGACTGACGGCTGAGGCCCGACGACCAACGCGAACCCGATCACGACGACGATCGCGACGATCGCGGCAAGCCGCCGGCCCACGCGTGCGAGGCTGCACAGCGCCCAGACCGCGGCGGCGAGCAGCGCCACGTTGAAGCCCGAGACGGCCAGCACGTGGTAAACGCCGGCGCGCCGGAAGGCCTCGTCGATGTCCGGTGGCAGGCCGGTGCGCTCGCCGAGCAGCAGGCCGCCGAGCAGCGCGGCCGACGCCGGCGGCAGCGCGTGTCCGACGGCCGCGACCGCCTGGCGCTTCACCAGCGCCGGCCACGGTACCGGTGGATCGTCCAGCGGCGTGATCGACTCGGCTCGTACGGTGGCGATCACGTGAATCCCCTCGCGTGCCAGGTACTCGCCGTAGTCGAACGTCCCCGGGTTGCGGAAGCCCGTGGCCGGATGAAGCCGCAGCGGCGCGGCGATCCGCTGGCCCACCGTGAGCGCGGGCGGCACGCCGTACGCGGTCACCTGAATGCGCCCCGAGGCGGGCGCCTCGTCCGCCCGCAGCGCATCGACCCAGAGCCGCACGCGGTCCGGCGCCCAGTATCTCGGCTCGGCGGCGAGCCGGCCCTCGATGTACGCGATCGTCGGCAGCGGTAGGCGACGGACGTGATCGAGCGCCAGCGGAGCCTCGGCGGCGCGAAGCGCGCCGAGGGCCGCGACGCCGATCAGCAACGCGCCGGCCGCCCACCCCGTCCGGCCCAGCACCGCCAGCGCCCCGCCCGCCACGAGCGCCGCGAGCCACACGACCCAGGCGAGGGCGGGTCCGCACAGCGACGCGGAGGCGATGCCGGCGGCGAAGGCCACGGCCGGCGGCACCAGCGGAGTCCGCGTGAAGCTCAATCGGAGATCGTCACCAGGGCGCGCACCTGCTCGAGCCTGCGGGCGCTCACCCCCGGCACGCGGCGCAGCTCGTCGACGCTCGAAAACGGTCCATCCGCCTCGCGGGCGTCCACGATCCGCCGCGCGAGCACCGCGCCGATGCCGGGGAGGCGCGTGAGCTCGATCGCCGTGGAGCGGTTCAGGTCGAGCGCCGACGCCGGCGGGTCGAGGCGTGCGGGCGTCCGCTCGTCGAGGCCGGTGTCGCGGGCGGATGCGCGGCGCCGCGAGCGTCGCGGCATGGGCTCCTCGGATGAGCGCGTCGGCGTCGCCCCGCGGCCGCCGAGCTCGGGAGAGGAGGCGGGCGCCTCGGCGCGGTCGAGCTGCTCGAGATGGTCGGCGAGGTCAGGGTGGGCGCGTCGCCAGTGCCCGACCACGAGGCCGAGCCCGGCGACGGCGAGGAGGATCAGCAGCACGAGGAGCTGGCGTCGCGAGTACGGCGTCATGGGGCGACGATCCCACGCCGCCACACGGCTGACTAGAGTCGAACAATTCAGACGCTCGGCGAGCCAGTCCGCATCAGCTCGGGAGCGCGCCGGGCAAAGGCGATCGTTCGCAGCACGCATTCACCCAGTTGAAACGGAAGCCTGGGCACGCCGTTGAAGGGACCGCCCAGCCCGACCGTGGCTTGAATGGCGTTGGGCCAGCGGAGCCTGAGCGCCTTGAGGATTCGATCGCGACGTCGAAGCGCGAACGCCATCGAGGGGCTGACCATGTAGTGCTCCTCATCGGACCACTGCCGGAGCACCGCGGCCGGAAGCCACCGAGGCAGACGGGTCCCCGGTCGCTCGCCCCTCGGGCGCGCCCCCAGGAGCTCTCGCGCCAGACCGATGGCACAACTGACCCACTCGGCCCGGCGCGCCGGGCCGCGAAGACAGACCTCCCAGTCGAAATCGGAGGGCAGAGACTCCGCGGCTGCCCCGATGTCGCAGAGCCAGATCGGGCGCCAGGCCCCATGCTTGAGCATGTGCAGGCACAGGAGCCGCAGATGGTCCTCGAGCCCGAGCACGCGCACGTCGACCGCACCGACGCGCGCGAGCCGCGAGCGTTCGTAGAGCTCATCCCAGCTCCGGTCGAGCTGCGGGAACTCGGCGTGCAGATCCACCCGACAGCGCTGTCCGACGGGACAGTGCAACGCCGTCTGCGCCGCGCCGTGCTCCGAGGCCCGAACCCACAGGTCGATGTCGCCGTAGGGGCGCAGTCCCGGCTCCGGGTAGAGCTGGGCCGCGGCCCAGCCCTTGGCCATGATCGGCTCTACGCTCGCCTCTCGGAGGATCCGGATGGCTTGCTCGATGCGACGCTCGTGACGTCGAGCCTCGAGCGTCTGAAGACGGTAGGCCTGGCGAAGGTCGAGCGCCGCCGCCGACGCGCTCAACGTTGAATCGCGGAGCCTCCACCAGGCCAGTCCCGCCGATCCCGTTCGGGCGAGGAGCGACGCGACCCGCGCCAGCGCGTCAGCCGAGATTGACGGCGGCGACGGTGATCGGCGCCACGACCCGGCGAGGAGGGACCGCACCAGCTCGCCGCGTCGACGCTCGATGTCCCGGAGCGCGGCGGCTGACCTCAGCACTGGCCGGTCCTGCACCGCATCCCCCGTGGCTGGCAGCAACTGCCGGGGCTTCCACAGATCGGCTGCCCTGAGCAGAAGGGAGGGATCAACGCTCGGCATTCGGCGTCCGTCAGGCACGAAGCGGCCTCGGCGGAGACCGGCGAGACGACCGTCTCGACCAGCGGCGGAAGCAGTGCCGCCGCGCCGGTCAGGCCGAGCGCCCGCAAGACCGCCCGCCGCGAGTAGCGAGATCGCGCACCGCGGATGTCGGGCGGGCCATTCAGCAGGTGCGCCCGCGTGAGCTGGTCGAGCCCGGTTCTGACTAGCGCTTCGCCCGCTGACAGCCGCAGTGCCTCATCAAGAATCGTGGCCGTTGCCGCGACGGTCGTGCGCCCGTCACAATGCTTCCACACGAGCGCGGCGGCCCGGTTGAGGCAGTGCGCCCGGTGCCGTCTGAGGTCGTAGACCAGGGTCTCGTCGCGCAGAACTTCGATGAGGAGATCCGTCGTTCTCGCCTGAGGCATCGACTCGCCGAAGCCGCTCGTCATCACGACACCGCGCCGATCACGGCGTCGACCACGTCGGCCGCTTCTCCCCGGGCGCCCTTCAAGGCGATCGTTCCGGCCAGGGCTCGGGACAACACGCTCAGCGCCCGTGCCGGCTGCTGCCGCGCCGCGACGGTGTGACCGAGGAGCTCGATCTCCGCGCGTCCGAGAGAGAGTGGCCGAGGTCTCCAGCGGGCGCCGGGGCGGTAGCGCGTCACCGCGAGCAGTCCGAGCGGCAGTGGCCCAGGAGCGCGGCCCGGCCCCGGCATCGGCAATTCCCTTCGGCCTGCCACCGAGTCGTCGCGGAGCGAGAGTGCTCTCGGGTAGGGATGGACGCGGCCCTGGTCATCGAAGACGGCGTACTCGTCCGAATAATAGGTGGCCCCAGCCTCGATCAAGGCGGCGACCAGCGTGCTCTTGCCGCTCATGGACCGTCCCGGGATCACGATCGCGCGCCCGCGCCACCCGACGACCCCCGCGTGCACGAAGAGCCGGCGTCGGGCGCCGGCAGCGACGTAGAGCTGGATGTCGGACTCGAGCGCTCGCAGAACTTCGGGAACCTCGAGCGATCGCGCCAGCCTCATCGCGTCGGCATAGAGCAGCGTGAACCGCCGGAGCCCAAGACCTGACGCGGGTCGCCCGACGACGAGCGAGTACAGGCGGTCCACTCGAGTCGCCTCCGAGGGCCGGTAGCCCGGCGGCAGGCAATTCACGATGTGCGACAGCATCCGCGGCTCGTTCGTGCGAACGCCGATCGTGAGCCCGTAGGAAACGAACGACCGGCCCGCCGCCCACCCGAGGCGGTCGATCTTCTCGATTCACGCCGAGGTAGTTCGTAGCCTGATCTGAATTCCGCTCGTCACGATGTCTTTCCGAGTCTATCGCCAGCCTCACGAAATGCTGGCGTCCTTACTGCCGTCGCTCGCCACGACTCGGTTCCAGAGCGCGGACAGATGGACCAGAAACTGTCAGTCCAGCCGCAAAGCGGTAGCACTTTGTCCCCTCCTCACTGGCCGAGGGTGTGATTCATGGCTGCAAACACTCGTCGAACCGGCCACTTCCGCCCGATGGTGCGCCCTGGCACAGCTCGTGCTCTAGAGGCGCACCCGGGAGCACGAGGGAGATTGAGAGTGCGGGAAGGAGTCAACGGTCGTTGCAGGAAATAATCACCCCCTCTCAAGTGGCCGCGCTCCTCCAGGTCCACGTGAAAACCGTCTATCGACTGGCCGAGCAAGGGGTCATTCCCGGGCACAAGATCGGGCGCCGGTGGCGCTTCAGAAGGAAGAGCATCCTGGACCTCGTGGCCGGCGGCGCTCAGCGCGCGCCGGCCGATCGCAACCGCGTCGCCGGGCGCGAGAACGGCGCGTCCTAGCGCATGTACGAACGCTACTGGAAGCTGGCGCGCTCGCCGTTCCGCAACGTTCCTGATCCGACGGTGTTCTGCCCGCTGCCCGCCCATCAGGACGCGCTCGAGCGACTCGTCTACGCGGTGGACAGTGGCCAGGGAGGTGTCGTCGTCACCGGGGAGTCAGGGTGCGGGAAGAGCACGTTGAGTCGCGCCTTCCTGCTGGAGCTCGACGAGGAGAAATACGACGTGGGCCTCGTGATCAATCCAGCCCTGCCGCCGGACGAGTTCTTGTACGAGGTCGCGATGCAGCTGGATCTCTCGCCGGCAAGCTCGCAGCGGTTCGCCCTCTTCCGTTGCCTGAGCGACCACCTGCTCGGGAACGCCGCCGAGGGCAGGGCGACGGTGCTCATCGTCGACGAGGCGCATCTGATCAGTGACGAAGCGGTCTTCGAGGATTTGCGGATGCTCCTGAACCTTCAGGCCAACGATCGCCAACTGCTCTCGCTCGTCCTCGTGGGGCTCCCGCCGCTCCGCTCGGCGCTCGACGCATTCGACGCGTTTCGTCAACGGATGGCCTTTTGCCTGAGCCTCGACACACCCGACGAAAAGCAAACGAGTCAGTACATCGACTTTCGCCTCGAGAAGGCCGGCGCGTCCCAGCCCATCTTCACCGAGGACGCGGTTCGGGCAATCTACGAGGAGAGCCGCGGGATTCTGCGGAACGTCAACAAGCTGTGCGACATCTGCCTGTACGAGGGCCAGAAGAGAAATGCCCAGGACGTGAGCGCTCCCCTCGTGAGGGTCGCGGCGGGGCTGGCGTGAGCATGCACTTCACCGCGATTCGTCCGGCTCCTGCGCCCGTCGAGTCCCGCGCACTCCGCGGACGCGCCTCCGCCGGCGTTCTCCGGCGGCCACCCAGCCCGGCCGATGACGGACACCGTGCCCGAGAGATCGGAGACGCTCGGCTCGGCGCCCGGAGCACTCGAGTCTGAAGACCTCGAGGCCGCCACCGACGCGTTCGATCGTGCGGTCGAGACGATGCACCAAGTCCAGGCGTCTGTTCGAGCGGGCACCGCGCTTTCCGTCACGATGCTCGAGACCCCGCTGGGCACGCTGCTCGAGAGCTTGCGAACCAGCGACCTTCTGCTCCTACCGTTTTTCACTCCGCGTGGAGGTTCTGCCGACCCAGCCGAGCGGGCGGTGAACGTCTGCGTGCTCTCGATGAAGATCGCGACGCAGCTCAACTACGCACACGATGCGCTGCTCAAGCTCGGGCTGACGGCCCTGCTCCACGAGGGCGGCGTCGGCCGGGGCCCCAAGGACGAGCCCCTGCGCGTTCAGGGCCTAGGGGTCGAATACGCGGGGGTGTCGGAGGTGCTCGTCCAGCTCCGCGAGCGCATGAACGGGGCCGGCGACGCGTCAGACGCCGGGTCGACGGAGATTCGCGACCACGTTCACATCGTGCGACTTGCCGGCCACCTCGAGAACCTCGTCCGCCGCAAGCCGGTGCGACCCGGTCTGGGGCACTCCGAGGCCATGAAGGAGATTCTCAAGCACGAGCGGGGGACGTATCCCGAACAGATCCTCAAGGCCTTGATTCGCGTCCTGGCGACCCTTCCGGTGGGCTCACTCGTTCGCCTCAACACGGGTGAGATCTGTCGGGTGGTGGCGAAGAACGAAGGCTTCCCACTCCGCCCGACCGTGATGGTCCTCGTCCGCCACCGCAAGCGTGTGCCGGAGTCCACGGCCATCGATCTCAGCCAACACCCGTTCCTCCACATCCACGGATTCGTCACGGAGGAGACGCTCGATCGAGAAGCCGAAGGAGGCGCGCCGTGAACCGTCTGCTCCGCTTGTGGCCGTTCCTCTTCCTCCTCCCGCTCGGCGTGGTCGGCTGCGCGCCGGTGGGTTTTCCGATCCATCCGCCGACGGCGCCCGGGACGGCCGGTGCTCCCTCGCCACCAGCGGAGGCCGCGGAGCCCCTGGTGCTCCCGTCCCTCGTCGCCGAGAACCGGACCTTCGTCACGATCGACGGTGTCCCTCGATACCGGATCGGTGCCGGTGACGTCCTCGACATCACGCTGACCCGAGAGCTCGCGCTGGACAAGATGTCGGCCGCGGTGAGGCCGAACGGACGAGTGACCATCGGCTTCTTCGAGGCCGCGGTCGCGGGACTGACGACCGATCAGGCCGAAGCGGAGATCGGACGCGTCCTGGCCGCCACGCACCGACAGCTCACCGTCGAAGTGACGGTCAAGGAGTATGCGAGCAAGACGGTGTCGGTCCTGGGCGAAGTCCAGAAGCTCGGTGTCTACCCGCTGAAGGGAATGACGAATCTCGTCGATCTGCTGGCGGAGGCCGGAGGGCTGACGGCCAACGCCGACTCGCGCGCGATCCGTCTGCTGCGCCGGGAGGGCGATTCGTACACGATCAACCTGTTTCGCCTCGTCTCCGAGGGGCAGCGGTTTCGAGAGCTGATCCTCGACGCGGGAGACGTCGTGTTCGTTCCGAGCCGAGCGCCGGACGAACAGCGGAAGGTCTTCGTCCTCGGTGAAGTGAAGAGCCCGGGGGTCTACCCCTTCACGCCGAACATCCGGGTTTCTCAGATCCTGGCGATGGCCGGGGGGCCCACATCCTCGGCGGTCCTGGAGAGTGTCCGCGTGGTTCGCGGCGACCTGCGCAGTCCGCAGATCGTCGAGGTCTTCGCGGGCAGCTTCACCGGCGCCCCGGACCGCAGTCAGGACATCGTGCTCCAGACCAACGATCTGATCGTCTTCCCGCGCAGCCGCATCGGCGACTGGAACGCCTTCATCGCGCAGATTCGCCCGACGCTCGAGTTCTTGACCCTTCCGCTCCAGTCCGTCTCCAACTACTTCCTGCTCAAGGAGCTCGTCAAATAGAGACGGCGCCATGACGCAGTACGATCTCAATCTCCGCGATTGCTGGAGGATCATCCGGCGCCGAGCGTGGCTCGTCGTCACCGTCGCCGTCGCCACCAGCTTCGCCAGCCTCGCCTACGCGTTTCTCCTGGCGCCCAGCCCGGTCTATCGGGCCACGGCCGCCGTCCGATTCGAGCGGGTGGTCAACGTGTCCGGGCTGCTGCTGAGCGACGTGCTGAACGTCAGCCCGGTGGGGGATCTGGAAACGCAGGTGGCGCTCATCACGAGCTTCCCGGTAGTGAGCCGCGCCGCCGTGAAGCTCGGGTTGATCCCGCCCGACACGACGGCCGCCGAGATCCGGGCCTCGACGCGTTACCAGGACATCGTCGGCGAGCTTGGCGCGGCGCTGCAGGTCACCCGGTCGGGCGGGACGAGCCTCATCGAGATCTCGGCCACGTCCGCGAACGCCTCGACCGCGGCTCAGGTCGCCAATCGGGTGGCCGAGGCGTTTCAGGAAGAAAACCTCGCGAACCGCACGCAGCAGGTGGTGAACGCGCGGCGGTTCATCGAGACCCAGCTGAAGGAGGTGGGGCAGCGCCTGCGCCAATCCGAGGAGCAGATGAAGAACTTTCAGGAGTTGGACCAGCGGCTCTCGATCCCCGACGAGGCGCGGGCCACCGCGAGCCGGCGGGGGGCAATGGAGGCGGAGCTCGAGCGTGTCACGCGGGAGATCAACGTGACGGAGACGCAGCTTCGGCTCGTCGAGGACGGACGAAGCGACAATCGCCCCTCGCCCTCGTCGACGGACGCCGATCCGGCTCTGGCAAAGCTCCACGCTTCTCTGAGCGAGCTCACGATCGAGCGGCAAGACCTCCTCCTCACCCTGTTCCCGTCGCATCCCCAGGTGAAGGGCGTCGAGGCCCGGATCGCCAACGTTCGCCAGAGCCTCGTGCAAGCGCTGTCCGCGAAGCGTCGGGCCCTGAAGGCCAATGCGGCCGAGGCGCAAAACGCCATCGCCAGCGTCCAGGTCAAGCAGGCGGCGCTGCCGGGCGCCGCCCTCGAAGCCACGCGGATCGAGCGGGACGTGAAGGTGAACGAGCGCATCTTCTCGCTCCTCAAGGAGCGGCTCCAAGAGGCGCTGATCAAGGAAAAGGAGCAAGGGGCGGAGGTCAGTGTCGTCAGACCGGCCATCGCCCCGACCACGCCCGTCGAGCCCGTGCAGCCCATGGGCAAGGCCCAGATCGGACTCGTCCTCGGGCTCATCCTCGGGTTGATTTTCGCCTTCCTCGTGGAGACCCTGGACACCTCCATCGGAGCCATCGACGAAGTCGAGGCGCTGATGGAGACTCGCGTCCTCGGGGTCATTCCCGCCCTGGATCCGACCGTCGACCTCGCCGAGGAAGCCACGGAGGCGATCGCCTCCGAGGAGACGCGAGGGCGGCACCCGTCTCTCACCAGCCTGTTTGCCCCGAAATCGCGCCTCGCTGAGGCGTTCCGAAGCCTTCGGACGAACCTCGTCTTCGCGACGCTCGAGCGCGACCTCAAGACCATTCTGGTGGCCGGCGGCTCGCAGATGGAGGGAAAGACCACGGTGGCCATCAACCTGGCCATCACCCTGGCCCAGCTCGGCAAGAAGACGCTTCTCGTCGAAGCCGATCTGCGACGACCCTCCATCCGGCGCGTCCTGGGGCTCGCGAAGGCGCCGGGCTTGTCGGAGGTGGTGCTGGGATCCGCCAGCCTCGGCGAGGTGACCCTGGGGATCGCCGACCTCATGATGGGAAAGGTCGGTATGGAGCGGATGCTGGACTCTCCCGGGATGGACAACTTCTTCGTGCTGCTGAGCGGCTACCCGCCGTCCAACCCGTCCGAGCTCCTGAGCTCGCAGGGTCTGGTCAAGGTTCTGAACGAAGCGCGAGGGCGCTACGACTACCTGATCCTCGACTCCTCCCCGCTCCTGCCGGTGCCCGACGCGGCGGTCCTGGCCTCCCGCGCCGACGCGACGCTCCTGGTCATCCGGGTGGGGCACATGCCCCGCGTCGCGCTCAGAAGGGCCAAGGCCCTGCTGGACGCGACGAGCACGCGGTTACTGGGCGTCTGCTTGAGCGGGGTGAGGCCGGACCTGAGCTCCGACTACGCGGAGATGGCGTCGTACGGCTACCGCTACGCCGCGGAGATCGAGCGAGCCAAGCCCGGCCCGACCGGAGGCTCCGGCGCCGTTCGTCGTCGTCTGGTCCGCTGGGGCGCGGCGATCGCGGGCGCGGTACTGATCGTCACGGGCGCCGTGTGGCTCTCGCGCCTCATCTCGTCGGCGCACCCCCGGTCGAGCGCCGCGGACCGCCCGGCTCTGACGGAGACGGTCGTCGACGCGCCACGGGCTCAGGAGGCTTCCAGGGCCGCGGGCTTCACGATCCGGCTCTCGATCCCGAGCGGCAAGGGGGCCGGACCCGGGACCGTCTCGATCGGCCAATTCGGGACGATGGTGGAGGCGGAAGCGTACGGTCGTGAGCTGGCCCGGACGGGCGTCATCACGAGCTTCACCGTCGTTCCGCTGTCCGCCGAGCCCTGAGGAGCTGACCGCTGGAGGATCGCGGTCAGTGCGCGATCCCCGCGCCGACCTCGAACGCATCGTGCAGCGCCCGCACCGCCAGCTCCGCGTACTTGTCCTCGATCACGCACGAGATCGCGATCTCGGAGGTCGAGATCATCTGGATGTTGATGCCCTCCCGCGCGAGCGCCGCGAACATCTTCGACGCCACGCCGGAGTGGCTGCGCATCCCGACGCCCACGATGGAAACTTTGGCGACGCGCTCGTCGTGCGCGATCCCGCGCGCGCCGACGTCGCGCGCCACCCCCTCGAGCAGGGCGACCGCGCGCGCGTGGTCGCTGCGCGGCAGCGTGAAGGACATGTCGGTGTAGCCGTCCTGGCTGATGTTCTGCACGATCATGTCGACGACGATGTTGCTGGCGGCGATCCCGCCGAACACCGCCGACGCGATCCCGGGCCGGTCGGGCACCCGCAGCAGCGAGATCTTCGCCTGGCTCCGGTCGTGCGTCACTCCGGTGACCACCGCCTGTTCCATGCCGAGCTCCTCTTTCGTGACGAGCGTGCCCGGATCCGGCCTGAAGGTGGACCGCACGTGAACCGTCACGCCGTACTTCTTCGCGAACTCCACCGAGCGGCTCTGGAGCACCTTGGCCCCGAGGCTCGCCAGCTCGAGCATCTCGTCGTAGGACACGCGGGCGAGCTTGCGGGCGTCAGGGACGATGTTGGGGTCGGCCGTGAACACGCCGTCGACGTCCGTGTAGATCTCGCACACGTCCGCCTTCAGCGCCGCCGCCAGCGCGACCGCCGTGAGATCGGAGCCGCCGCGACCGAGCGTCGTGATCTCGTCCTGATCGGAGAGCCCCTGGAACCCGGCCACCACGGCGATCTCGCCGGTGTCGAGCGCGCGGCGCACGCGGTCGGCGTCGATCTGGGTGATCCGAGCTCGCGTGTGCGCGTGATCGGTTCGCACACCGACCTGGGGACCGGTGAACGAGCGTGCCTTCACGCCGAGCGACTGCAGCGCCATCGCCAGGAGCGCGATCGTGACCTGCTCGCCGGTGGCGAGCAGCATATCTGTCTCGCGCAGATCGGGAGCCGTGGAGATCTGGCGGGCCAGCGCCAGCAGGCCGTCGGTGGTCTTGCCCATCGCCGAGACGACGACCACGAGCTGGTTGCCGGGCGCGCTCGCGACGACGCGCCGGGCGACGTTCGCGATCTTCTCGACGTCGGCGACAGACGAGCCGCCGTACTTCTGAACGATCAGCGCCATGGCCTAAAAATTTAACACGGGTCCGCGGACTCCCTGGAGCCGGTTCGCATCTATCTCGGGCCACCCTCGGCCGGCCTTCCGGCAACGGCTTCGCTCAGGCTCATCTGCTCACGCACCAGATAGAGCCAGCCGAGCAGCGTCACCGGCAGGATCTGGCTGGCGTGGAACAGAAGCGCATAGCCCACGGCCGTCGACTGCGCCACGCCGAACAGGCCGACCGCGAGCGCGGCGGCGGCGTGGAAGACGCCGACATAGCCGGGCGCCGACGGGATGGACACGCCCAGGCCGACGAAGGCCAGCACCGCCCAGCCCGCGGAGAACGGCAGCCGGAGATCCAGGGCGAAGAGCATCGTCCACGCGGCCAGCGCGACGAGCAGCCACACCGCGATCGTCCACATCAGCAGCGGTGCGGTGTGCGCCGGCGCGCGGATGCCGTCGAGGCCGTGGACGAACGTCTGTAAGACTCGGAGCGCCCGGCCCTGCAGGCCGGGCCAGCGCCCGACGAGCCGCGCGACGACCCGCTCGCAGCTGGCCGGCGCCACCACGAGCGACAGCAGGACCGCCACGCCCGCCACGTCGATCGCCAGCACGACCAGCGCAGCGATCTCGAGAAATCGTGGGACGGGAACGGTGAGGATCAGGGCCGCCAGGATCAGCACGATCGCCAGGCTGTCGAGCACTCGCTCGACGACGAGGGTGGCGAGCGTCGTCCAGAACGGATCGGCCCGCGTCTCCGCGCCGCCGGCGGCCGCGCGCCACCGCCGGGCGACCACATAGACGCGCACGAATTCGCCGGCGCGGAGCGGGAGGACGTTGTTGGCCATGTAGCCGATCATGACCGCCGGGGTGAGCCCCGGAGGGTTTGCGTGGGGCGGGAACAGATACCGCCAGCGTTGCGCGCGCGCCACGAGCTGGAGCGGCGCCAGCGCCGTCGAGATCAGAACCCAGCCCCAGTGGGCGTCCCGCAGCTGGTGGCCGAGCTCCGTCAGGTGCACGCTGCGGAAGAGATAGACGAGCAGGGCGGCGCTGATCGCGACGCCGAGCAGGAGCTTGAGCCGGCTCAGAGGCCGAGCTGCGCCAGGACGGCGTCGATTTGCGGCGGCACGGTGGTCGGCCGCGACGCGGACTCGAGCGCGGTATCCGGATCTTTGAGCCCGTGGCCGGTGAGCGTGAGGACGAGGGTGGACCCCGCCTCGAAGCGGCCGGCCTTGATCGACTTGATCAATCCGGCCACGGTCGCGGCCGACGCCGGCTCCATGAAGATGCCCTCCTCGCGGGCCAGCATGCGATACGCGCGCAGGATCTCCTCGTCGGTGACGATGTCGATCCAGCCGCGGGAGTCCTTCATCGCCTCGAGGGCGGGGCCCCAGGACGCGGGGTTCCCGATCTTGATGGCGGTCGCGACCGTGCGCGGCTCCTCGATGATGCGGTTCTCGTAGATCGGCGCCGCGCCCGCGGCCTGGAAGCCGACCATCCGCGGCAGCTCGCGCACGCGACCGGCGCGATGGTACTCGCGGTAGCCCCGCCAGTACGCGGTGATATTGCCGGCGTTACCGACGGGGATCAGGTGATAATCGGGCGCGCGCCCGAGCTGATCGCACACTTCGAAGGCGCCGGTCTTCTGTCCCTCGAGCCGGAACGGGTTCACCGAGTTCACGAGCGTCACCGGATGCCGCTCGGCGATCTGGCGGACGATGGTCAGCGCCTGATCGAAGTTACCGTCCACGGTGAGCACCCGCGCCCCGTGGATGGCGGCCTGCGAGAGCTTGCCGAGCGCGATCGCGCCCTTCGGCACCATGACGAACGCGCGGATGCCGGCGCGCGCCGCGAACGCGGCGGCGGAGGCCGAGGTGTTGCCGGTGGAGGCGCAGATGACGGCGCGCGCGCCCGTCTCGAGCGCCTTCGACATCGCCATCGTCATCCCGCGGTCCTTGAACGAACCGGTCGGGTTGAATCCCTCGCACTTGAGATAGATCTGCATCCGCGCGTCGGTCGCTTCGGCCAGCCGGGGTGCGGGAACGAGCGGGGTGTTGCCCTCGAAGAGCGTGACGACTGGCGTCTTGTCGGAGACCGGCAGGAAGTCCCGGTACTCCTCGATGACGCCCCGCCACGTCTTCACGCCGGCCCGCCTTCCACCCGGATCATCGTGGTCGCGGTGGCGACGTCCGGCAGCCGATCGATCGCGGCGAGCGCGTGCCGCATGTCGTGCTCGCGCGCCTCGTGGGTCATCATGACGATGGGCACCGCCTCGTTGGCGGCGCGCTCGCGCTGCAGCACCGACGCGATCGAGATGTCGTGCTGGCCGAGGATGCCGGCCACGCGCGAGAGGACGCCCGGCCGGTCCTGGGCCATGACTCTCAGGTAGTAGCAGCAGCGCACGGTGTCGATCGAGCGCAGGGGCAGGGCGCCGGCGCCGACGGCCGGCAGCTCGAGCCCGAGCGCCGGGATGCCGTGGGCTGTACGGCGCG
Organism: Candidatus Rokuibacteriota bacterium; assembly: GCA_003221515.1. Taxonomy (GTDB): domain Bacteria; phylum Methylomirabilota; class Methylomirabilia; order Rokubacteriales; family CSP1-6; genus AR31. Next base: position 21,401 of record QHSI01000105.1, on the reverse strand, counting down.
CGATCTCGAGCACGTCCGACCACACCGCCGAGGCGGTCGGCATCTGGCCCGCGCCGCGCCCATAGAACATCAGGTCACCGACGGCGTCCCCGGTGATGAACACGGCGTTGAAGACGCCGGAAACCGCGGCGAGCGGCGACCGCGCCGGGATCATCGTCGGGTGGACCCGGACTTCCACGCCCGCGCCACCCGAGCCGGCGTCGCCGGAGGTCTTCGCGATCGCCAGCAGCTTGATCCGATAGCCGAGGTCGCGCGCGTACGCGATGTCCTGCGCGGTCACGCGGGTGATGCCCTCGGTGTGGATGTGCTTGAGGTCGATGAACGTACGGAACGCGATCGTGACCAGGATCTGCAGCTTGTGGGCCGAGTCGAGGCCCTCGATGTCGAACGTGGGGTCGGCTTCGGCGTAGCCCTGCGCCTGGGCCTCCTTGAGGACCATCGCGAAGTCGAGGGCCTCGTCGGTCATCTTGGACAGGATGTAGTTCGACGTCCCGTTCACGATGCCGAACACCGACAGGATCCGGTTGGCGACCAGGCCTTCCTTGACCGCGCGGATCAGCGGGATGCCGCCGGCCACGGCCGCCTCGAACGCGAGGGTCATCCCACGCCGGCGCGCCTCGTCGTAGAGCTCGGCGCCGTGGTGGGCAAGGAGCGCCTTGTTGGCGGTGACCACGTGCTTGCCGGCGGCGAGCGCCTTCAAGATGAAGGACCGGGCCGGCTCGAGGCCGCCGACCAGCTCGATGACGATGTGGATCGACGGATCGTCGAGGACCCGCGCGGCGTCCGTCGTCATCGGAAGCTGGGCCAGGTCGAGACCCTCGCGACGGCGGGTGACGTCGACGTCGGCGATCGCGCCGAGCCGCAGCCGGCAGCCGGCGCGCTCTTCGAGGGTGGCGCGCTGCGCGTCGAGGACCTTGACGACGCCGGCGCCGACCGTGCCGAGACCGAGCAGTCCGATTCGGACTTCGTTCGTCATGGATTGGATCAACGGGTGACGGTCTTGAGGCCGCGCAGCGCCTGGCGGATCCGCTGCTCGTTCTCGACCAGCGCGAACCGCACGTAGCCCTCGCCGTACTCGCCGAAGCCGATGCCGGGGGACACGGCGACCTTGGCCTCCTGGATGAGCAGCTTCGAGAACTCCAGCGAGCCCATCGCACGGAACGCCTCGGGAATCGGTGCCCACACGAACATCGTGCCCTTGGGATTCGGCACGTTCCAGCCAAGCTTGTTGAGGCCGGTGACCAGGACGTCGCGCCGCCGGCGGTGGACCTCGACGATGTCGGTGACCACCGACTGGTTGCCCTCCAGCGCGATGATGCTGGCGATCTGGATGGGCTGGAAGGCGCCATAGTCGAGGTAGCTCTTGATGCGCGCGAGCGCGTGGATCATCCGCGAGTTGCCGCAGACGAAGCCCATCCGCCAGCCCGGCATGTTGTAGGACTTCGACAGCGAGAAGATCTCCACGCCGACGTCCTTGGCGCCGGGCACTTGCAAGAACGAGGGCGGCTGGTAGCCGTCGAAGGCGAAGTCCGCGTACGCGAAGTCGTGGACCACCATCAGCCGGTGCTCGCGCGCGAACGCGACGACCTTCTCGAAGAAGGCCAGGTCCACGCACATCGTGGTCGGGTTGTGCGGGAACGACAGGATCAGGAGCTTGGCTTTCGGCCACGCGAGCCGGGCGGTCTCTTCGAGCCGCGCGAAGAAATCTCCGTCGGGCGTGAGCGGCACCGATCTCAAGTCGCCGTCGGCGATGACCACGGAGTAGGCGTGGATCGGATACGTCGGGTTCGGGACGAGCACGCCGTCACCGGGTTGCAGGACGGCCAGCGCCAGGTGCGCCAGCCCCTCCTTGGCGCCGATCGTGGCGATCGTCTCCGATTCCGGATCAAGCTCGACGCCGTACCGATCGCGGTACCACTTCATGATGGCCGTGCGCAGACGCGTGATGCCGCGCGACGCGGAGTACCGGTGGTTCTTTGGATTCTGTGCCGCCTGGATCATCTTGTTGACGATGTGCTTCGGCGTACCGAGATCGGGATTGCCCATTCCGAGATCGATGACGTCCTCGCCGCGAGCTCGCGCCTTGCTCTTGAGGTCGTTGACGATCGCGAAGACGTACGGCGGCAGGCGTTTGATTCGGTAGAAGTCATCCATCGGAGGCTCCCTTCGAGGTCGCGCAGAAATGATACTCGTTCGTCGCGCGGAGTGTCAATAAACGACGATCCCACGCGGGGTTAGCCATCAAGGCCGGCGCCCAAATTGTCGCGGCGTGCCGGCAGGTTTGTCGCAATGGCAGGGAAGCCGTCTCGCAAGTCATTGATTGTTCGAGGGTGCCCACCCGGCACGTCCCTTGCGCTAACACCCTCGCGTGAGGAGCGAGATGCCTGTCGCCGACAGTTCTGTCACCGCGGAAATGGCGGCGCCGCCGCCGGTGCCCGCGTCGCGGCGCCCACGGCGGAAGGCGCGGCAGCAGTTCAGCCTGCTGATCGTCCGGGGAGACGGCTCTCGCCTGGTCCGGTTCAACTTCCCACGCCCGGCCGCCATGGCCGCCTTCGCGGCAATAGCCGTCGCGGTCTCCGTGTTCGGCGTGCTCTTCGGGGACTGGGTGCAACTCCGTAAGCTCACGGTGGAGGCCCGGACCTTCAAGCAGCAGATCGCCGACCAGCACGCGACGATCGACTCCTTCAACCGCCGGGTGGTCGAGCTTCGCACCGAGATGGCGGGGTGGCGCGACCTCCACGCGAGGATCTGGGAGCCCTTCGGCCCCGAGCTTCAGCCCGGCAACCGTGACAAGGGCATCGGTGGTAGCCCGCTCAAGGCCGATCGACCGGCCGACCGGCTGTCCGCGCGCGACGAGCTCGAGCGCCTCGCGGACAACGTGAAGGAGCAGGGCGACAGCCTCCGCGCGCTCGACCGGCTCATGACGCGGGCCGGAAAGGCGCTCGCGGCGCTACCGTCCCGCTGGCCGATCCGCGGCGGCGTCAATTCGGAATTCGGCATGCGGCAGTCGCCCTGGTCCTCCGGCACCGAATTCCACAGCGGCCTGGACATCCGCGCCCAGCACGGCACCCCCATTCGCGCGCCGGCCGGCGGGACCGTCAACGTGGCCGGGAGCTACCAGGAGTACGGGATAACGGTCATCGTCGACCACGGCCAGGACATCAAGAGCGTGTACGGCCACCTGTCGAAGACGAACGTGAAGGTCGGCGAGCGCGTCGAGCGCGGCGCCGTGCTCGGCTGGAGCGGGAACACCGGCCGCTCGACCGGCGCGCACCTGCACTACGAGATCCTGGTCAAGGGTCAGGCCGTCAACCCTCGCGCCTACCTCTGGGATTAGGAGTCGTAGCCCCCCATCGTTCGGCTTCTAGCTAGTTGCCCTTCGAGTGACGCGCGATGAAGTCCAGGCTCAGCCGATTTGAACACGTCGGGTCGCTCCATGAAGTAGCCGTGCGCGGCGCCTGGGACCACGTGCAGCGTCGCGCCGGGGATGCGCGCGGCGATCTCGCGAGAGAAGCGCGGCGCGCTCGAGCGTGTCGTGCGCGGTGATGGCCTCGCCCTGCCGAAGGAATCCGACGACCCCGCCCCTAGCGGGTAGGGACGCCGGTACGCACCTGGCAAGCGACCCAGTGCCCCGGCGAAATCTCCTTGAGCGTTTGCTCATTCGTCAAGCACGACGGCACCCGGAGCGCACAGCGCGTGTGGAAGCGGCAGCCGGACGGTGGATTGATCGGGCTCGGCACGTCACCCTCGAGGAGGATCCGCTTGCGCTTCATCGTGGGGTCGGGGATCGGCACCGCCGACAGGAGCGCTTCGGTGTAGGGGTGGCGTGGATTGGTGTAGAGCTCCTTCGCCGGCGCGATCTCGACGATCTTGCCGAGGTACATCACGGCCACGCGTGTGGAGATGTGCTCGACCACCGAGAGGTCGTGGGCGATGAAGAGATAGGTGAGCCCGAACTTCGCCTGGAGATCCTCCAACAGATTGACGATCTGCGCCTGGATCGACACGTCGAGGGCGGAGACCGGCTCGTCGGCCACGATGAGCTTCGGGCTCACCGCCAGCGCCCGGGCGATCCCGATGCGCTGCCGCTGGCCGCCCGAGAACTCGTGCGGATAGCGCCGCAGGTGGTCGGGCAGGAGGCCCACCGTCTCCAGCAGCTGCACCACGCGCTCCTCGCGATGCTTCCGTGTCGGCGCGAGCTTGTGGATCACCAGCGCCTCGCCGATGATCGAGCCGACCGTCATCCGCGGATTCAGCGACGCGTACGGGTCCTGGAAGATGATCTGCATTTCCTTCCGGAGCGCCCGCAGCGACCGCTTGTCCAGGGTCGTCACGTTTTTGCCCAGGAAGGTGACCTCGCCCGACGTGGGCTCGATCAGCCGGAGGATCGACCGGCCCGTCGTCGACTTGCCGCAGCCAGACTCGCCCACGAGCCCGAGCGTCTCGCCGGGCAGGATGTCGAACGACACGTCGTCGACGGCGTGGACCCGCGCGATCTCCCGGGAGAAGAGGCCGCCCCGGATGGGGAAGTACTTCTTGAGGTGCTGGACCTTGAGGAGCGCGTCTGGCATGGCGGACCTCAATAAAGGAAGCAGGCCACTTTGTGGCCCGGCCGGACTTCCTTCAGCGGCGGCGTGTTGTCGAAGTGCATGGGTTTCGCGAGCGCGCAGCGCGGCGCGAAGCGGCAGCCGGGCTTGATGTCGCCTCGCAGCGTCGGGACGGTGCCGGGGATCGCTTCGAGCTTCTGCTTCTGGGTGGCGGCGAGATCGATGCGCGGGATCGAGCGGAGCAGCCCCTGCGTGTACGGGTGCAGCGGCTCCTTGAACAGCTCGCCGACCGGCGCCTCCTCGACCACCTGCGCCCCGTACATCACGATCACGCGCTGGGCGGTCTCGGCGATGACGCCCATGTCGTGGGTGATGAGCAAGATCGCCATCCCCAGCTTGGCCTTCAGCTCGTTCAGGAGCTCGAGGATCTGCGCCTGGATGGTGACGTCGAGCGCGGTCGTCGGCTCGTCGGCGATCAGGAGGTTGGGGTTGCAGGAGAGCGCCATCGCGATCATGATGCGCTGCCGCATACCGCCCGAGAGCTGGTGGGGGTACTCCTTCACGCGGCGCTCGGCGTTCGGGATGTGCACGAGCTTGAGCATGTCGACCGTCTTGGCCATGGCGTCCCGGCGCCCCAGCCCTTCGTGGAGCCGGATGGCCTCGGCGATCTGTTCCCCGACCGTGAATACTGGATTGAGCGAGGTCATCGGCTCCTGGAAGATCATCGAGATCTCTTTGCCGCGGATCTTGCGCATCTGCGCCGGGGGCAACTCGAGGAGGTTCTTGTCCCGGTAGTGGATCGTGCCCTCGACGATGCGGCCCGGCGGCTGCGGGATCAGGCGCATCACCGACAGCGCGGTGACGCTCTTGCCCGAGCCCGACTCGCCGACGATTCCGAGGGTCTCGCCCTTGTTGATGTGGAAGTCGATCCCGTCGACGGCGCGCACGACGCCCTCGTCGGTGTAGAAGTACGTCTTCAAGCCCTTGACGTCGAGCAATCGTTCGGCCATGACGCCCCCTGGCGCTACCACTTGCGGGTGATTTCCGCGAACGCATCGAGCGTACGCCCGATGTCCTCCGCGTCCACGTCCTTGTGGGTGACGCATCGGATCGATGTGGGCCCAATCGCGTGGATCTTCACCTTGCGCGCGGCGCACCCCTTCACCAGATCGGTCGTGGCGACCGTGGACCCGGCCGCGCCGCCGGCGCGCTCGACGGCGAAGATCACGATGTTCGTCTGGACACTCGCCAGATCGACCCGCAGCCCGGGGAGCCGGGCGATGCCCTCGGCCAGCGTCCGGGCGTTCGCGTGGTCTTCGGCGAGACGGTTCACCATCCGCTCGAGCGAGACGATACCGGCCGCGGCGATGACGCCCGCCTGCCGCATGCCGCCGCCCAGCATTTTGCGCACGCGGCGGGCCCGCGCGATGAACACGGCGGAGCCGCAGATCACCGAGCCGACCGGCGCCGCCAGCCCCTTCGAGACGCAGAACGTGACGGAGTCGACGTCGCGCGTGAACTCCCGCGCCTCGCGCCTGAGGGCCACCGCCGCGTTGAAGAGCCGGGCGCCGTCGAGGTGCACCGGCACCGACGCGCCGTGGGCGACCGCGGCCACGGCGCTGATCTCCTCCGGCGTACAACAGGTGCCCCCGTGACGGTTGTGCGTGTTCTCGACGCACACCAGGCCCGTCGGCGGGAGGTGGATGTTCTCCGGACGGATCGCCTCGCGAACCTGCTCAGGGCTCAGGAACCCGCGCGCGGTCTTGACGGGCCGCATCTGCACGCTGCCGATCACCGCCGCGCCGGCGACTTCGTAGTTGAAGATGTGCGAGTCGAGGTCGAGGACGACTTCCTGGCCGGCCCGGGTGTGGCTCACCACCGAGACGACGTTCCCCATCGTGCCGGAGGCGACGAAGAGGCCGGCCTCCTTGCCGAGCCGCTCGGCGGCCATCGCCTCCAGCCGCTTGACGGTCGGATCCTCTTCCCAGACGTCGTCTCCGACCTCGGCGCGCGCCATGGCCTCGCGCATCTCCGGGGTCGGGAGCGTCAGCGTGTCCGACCGGAGATCGACGATGTCGTGCACGTGGTTACCTCTGGGCTCGGAGACGAACGGCCGCCCGCCGGCCCCACTCGGTGAACCCGTACTCGACCGACAGGCGGCGGAGCAGCTCGACCGCCTCGTCCTTCTTGCTCTCGTAGAAGTTCACCTCGGCGAGCAAGAAGAGCGTTTCCGGAATCACGAGGGTTCGCGGATAGTCCTTGAGCACGAGCTCGAGGCGCTGGCGCGCCGCGCTCGGGTTGCCCTGATTGAAGTAGTACGACGCCACCCACAGCTCTTTCTGGGCCAGCCGCCCCCGGCACACGTCGATCTTCGAGAGGGAGTCCGGGAAGTAGCGGCTCTGCGGGTATTCCTTGACGAGCTTTCTGAACTGGTCGAGCGCCTTCTGCGTGAGGCCCTGATCCTGCTCGACCGGCTTGAGCTGATCGTAGTAGCTCATCGCGAGCCGGAACTGCGCGAGGTCGGCGATCTGATGCCGTGGGAAGAAGGACAGAAAGGCCTCGAACTCACGCGCCGCCTTGTCGAATTCCCCCTCTCGGTAGTAGGCCTCGCCGATGAGGAACCGCGCCTTCGGCGCGTGCGACGAGTTCGGATGTCGCTCGACGATCTTTCGGAAGTGCCCTCGCGCCTCATCATAGCGCTTGTTGTTCAGCTCGGTCTCGCCGAGCTGGTAGAGCTCTTCCGGCGGCAGGATCGGCGTCGGTGCGGGCCTGAGCATACTGCAGCCGCCCGCGACGAGCAGCAGGCCGATCAAGAGGACGCGCGCGCGAATCGGAAGGTACCCTGGCATCGAAATTGGCCCATACATATAGCACACTCCAAAGGGAAAAGCCGTCTGTCCCGTGCGCAGCCTTCGGGAGTAAGATATGCATGCCTAATGAAGCGCAAGCTGCTGCTCGCCCTCGGCTGCCTGGTCGGCCTGGCGACGCTCACCTACGGTGGTTATGCTTGGTACAACGCGATCACCTACGTATCGACCGACGATGCGTACGTGGACGGCACGATCTCCCCGATCAGTGCCAAGGTGGCCGGCCACGTGGTCGAGCTGAAGGTCCAGGACAACCAAGCGGTCAAGCAGGGCGACCTGCTGCTGCGCGTCGACCCCCGGGACTTCCAGGCCAAGCGGGAGCAAGCGCGCGCCGCCGTGGCGACCGCCGAGGCGAACCTCCGCGCCGCTCGCTCCGAGCTGCCGCTGGCGCGCGAGGGCACGCGCGCGCAGATCGACCAGGCGCGCGCCGCGCTGCAGTCGGCGATCGTCGGCGTGAAGTCCGCGGAGTCGGCCGTCGACGAGTCGCGCGCGCGGCTCGAGGCGCGGCAGGCCGCCACCGCCGCGATGCGTGCCGACGTCGCCGGCGCCCAGAGCACGCACCGCCAGTCGGCGCGTGAGCTCGAGCGGGCCCGCAGCCTTCTGAAAAGTGACCTCGTCGCCCGGCGCGACTTCGACCAGGCCGAATCGGCGTACGAGACCGCCGGCTCGACCGTCGAGGCGTTGCAGCGAAGAATGGCGCAGACCGAGCGCGAGGTGCAGCAGGCGGAGGCCGAGCTCGGCGCCCGGCTCCACGCGGTCGAGCAGGCACGGCAGCGCGTCGCCGAGGCGCGCGCCATGGTGGCGCTCGCCGGCAGTCAGATCCATCAGGTCGCGATCAAGGACGCCGAGGTGAGCCGCGCCGAGGCGCGGCTGCGGGAGGCGCAGGCGGATCTGTCGGTCGCCGAGCTCCAGCTCGGGCACACCGAGGTGAGGGCCCCGCTCGAGGGCGTCGTGTCCAAGCGCAGCGTCGAGATCGGTCAGGTGGTCCAGATGGGCCAACCGCTGCTGGCCCTCGTGCCGCTCCAGGACGTGTGGGTGGTCGCGAACTTCAAAGAGACGCAGCTCGCCCGCCTCAAGGCCGGCATGAAAGCGCGCGTCGAGGTCGACGGCTATCCCGACAAGACCTATAGCGGCACGCTCGAATCGATGAGCGCCGGCACCGGCTCTCGCTTCTCGCTCCTGCCCCCCGAGAACGCCACCGGCAACTGGGTCAAGGTCGTGCAACGGGTCCCGGTGCGCATCCACCTGGACGCCAAAGGAGTCGGCAACCCCCACACCCTCCGCGCAGGGATGTCGGTGGTCGTCACGATCCGCGTCCGGTGACCGAGGTCGCAGAAGTTACAAGAGCTTCTCCATGACGATCGTGTCGACCCACTTGCCGTCGAGCCGGCCCTGCTCGCGGTAGATCCCGACCGTGCGATAGCCGAGCCGCTCGTAGAGCGCCATGCCGCCCGTGTTGAACGGGAACGCCGAGAGCACGAGCTTGTGGAAGCCGTGCTGGCGGCCGAGATCGTCGAGCTTCTCGAGCAGCACGCGCCCCGCGCCCTTGCCGCGCCACTCCCGCTCCACGTAGACGGAGATATCCGCGACGTGGCGATAGGCCTCGCGCGCGTTGAAGACGTTCAGACTCGCCCAGGCGATAAGGCCGGAACGGGCGGAACGGGTGTCCGCGGACGCGGAGCCGGGTGGCGTCTCTCTCAGGCCACCCTCGATGAGAGCCGGGCTCACGGTCCCCGCTACAACGGTCCCCGCTACAACAAATTCGGCGACGATGACCGGGTGGCGGGGGCTGCGGGCGGACAGCCACTGGCGGCGCTCTTCGGGCGTGCGTAGCTCGGTCTCGAGCGTCGCGACGCGATCCTCGATCCCCTGGTTATAGATGCGGCAGATCGCCTCGGCGTCCGCCGGTGCCGCGAGGCGCACCCGATAGGCCGTCACGTCAGGTCTCGGCTGTCGAGCCGCCCATCCTTCTGCCGGCGCGCGAACTCGTCGAGCGTCTGCCTGATGCCGGCGTCGAGGGAGGTGGCCGGTGCGGGAGCACGACACGGTCGATCGCGTCGGGCCCCGCGATCATCCGCACCCGCCACGGGTCGTCGCCGAGGTCGAACACGACCGGACGCTCGCCGGCGGCGAGCAGCCCGCTGATCACCCACGCGCCGATGCAGCCGAACGCGCCGGTCACGAGGGTGGTCATGAACGGACTATAATGCCCCTCGTGTTCCAGAGCGAACGCTTCTTCCGCGAAGCGTGGCCGCAGATCTCGCAGTCGGTCGAGTCGACCGACGCCGCGAGCGACGTGCAGTGGATCGCCGGCGTCACCGCGCTCGACTCCGGCGCCAGCGTGCTCGACGCCCCGTGCGGGTTCGGCCGCCACTCGGTCGAGTTCGCGCGCCGGGGCTCCCCGACGACCGGCGTCGACTTCAGCGAGACCGAGCTGGGCCGGGCCCGCAAGGCCGCCGCCGACGCCGGTGTCGCGCTCACGCTCGCCTGCCAGGACATCCGCGACATGGAGTTCTCCGGTGAGTTCGACCTGGCCGTGAACCTGTTCAGCTCCATCGGCTATTTCTCCGAGGACGAAGACCGGCTGGTGCTCGACCGCTTCTGGCGCGCGCTCAAGCCCGGCGGCACCTTCGTCGTGGACACGCGCAACCGCGACCAGTGCGTGCGGTCGCTGCCGCCGGAAGAGCGCATGCGGCGGGGCAGCTCGACGATCCGCGTCGAGAACGAGTTCGATCCGACCACGAGTCGCTGGCGCGCTCGCTGGTGGCGTCTCAAGCGCGCAACGGCCAAATCCGAAGACGGCGCGGGGGAGCTGATCGGCGACAGCGAGATCCGGCTCTACTCCGCCCACGAGCTCCTCGCCATGCTGCGTCCCGAGCGCTGGCGCAAGGTCGAGCTCTTCGGCGGGCTCGACGGCACCCCCTTCTCACTCGACGCCCGGCGGCTCGTCCTGGTCGCCTGGAAGTAGTAGAATTCGAGGGCTCGCCCTCCGCGAAAGGAGATCCGCTCGATGGCCACTGATCCGCGCCCACTGGTCGTGCTCGCCGGTCCGATCCACCCCGACGGCAAGGCGCTCCTCGACAAAGAAGCCCGGGTGGTCGTGTGCGAGGACGAAACCGAGGCCGGTCTCGTGAAGGTCGCCGCCGAGGCCCAGGCGATCCTGTTTCGCATCCGGCCCGACTGCACCGAGAGCTTGATGGCCGCCTGCAAGCAGCTGAAGGTGGTCGGCCGGCACGGCGTCGGGCTCGACACCGTCGATATTCCGGCGGCGACACGGCTCGGCGTCGCGGTGGTCCACGCGCCCGGGTCGAACTCGCAGGCGGTGGCCGAGCACGCGCTGATGCTGATGCTGAACTGCGTGAAGCGCACGCTCGCGGTCGACAAGGCGACGCGCGCCGCCGACTGGGGCGCGCCTCGGTCCGGCAACACCGAGCTCGCCGGCAAGACCCTCGGCATCGTCGGCGTCGGCAACGTCGGCCGGCGCGTCGCGAAGTTCGCCGGCGCGATCGGCATGCGCGTGCTGGGCTACGACAAGTACGTGGCCGACGACGAGCTGCGGCGGCGCGGTGCCGAGCCGGTCGCGAGCCTCGAGGCCCTTCTCGCTCACGTCGACGTGCTCACGTGTCACACGCCGCTCACGCCGGAGACGAAGCACATGATCAACGAGAAGAGCCTCGGCCTCATGAAGCCGGGCGCGATCTTCATCAACACCTCGCGCGGCCCCGTGCAGGACGAGCGGGCGCTCTTCGAGGCGCTGACGCGGGGCAAGCTGGCCGCCGCCGGTCTCGACGTCTGGGAGGACGAGCCGACGTCGCGCGACAACCCGATGCTCAACCTCCAGAACGTCGTGTGCTCGTCGCACGTCGCCGGCGTCACGCGCGAGGCGACCCGCCAGGCGGCCATGCAGGTGTCGGGCGAGATGCTGCGCGTGCTGCGGGGCGAGCGGCCGGACGTGCTCGTGAATCCGGACGTGTGGCCACGTCTCGGCCGGAGGTAGAATCGTCTCATGCCGATCGACGCGCGCCATCCGCGGGAGATCCGGCAGGATATCCGCACGGGCAAGCTGAGCGGCATCACCGCGGGCCTCGGGCAGAACTACGTCCAGGCCAATCTCGCGGTGCTCCCGCGCGACCTCGCCTATGACTTCCTGCTGTTCTGCCAGCGCAATCCCAAGCCGTGCCCGCTCATCGAGGTGACCGAGGTCGGCTCGCCCGAGCCGGTCGGCGCCGCGCCCGGCGCGGATTTGAGAACGGACATCCCGCGTTACCGGATCTACAAGGACGGCGTGCTCGCCGACGAGGTGACCGACGCGACGCCCTACTGGCGAGACGACCTGGTCGCGTTCCTGCTCGGCTGCTCGTTCACCTTCGAGTGGGCGCTGCTGGACGCGGGCATCCGGCTCTGGCACGTCGAGCAGGGCAAGAACGTGGCGATGTGGCGCACGTCCACGCCGTGCCGGCCCGCCGGTGTCTTCCACGGGCCGATGGTCGTCTCGATGCGGCCCATCGCGGCCGGCCAGCTCGCCCGCGCGGTGACCGCGGGCGCGCGCTTCCCCGGCGCGCACGGGGCGCCGGTGCACATCGGCGATCCCGCCGCCATCGGTATCAAGGACGTGGGGCGACCGGACTGGGGGGACGCCCAGGAGTTTCGCCCTGGCGACGTGCCGGTCTTCTGGGCCTGCGGTGTCACGCCCCAGGCCGTCGCGCTCGCCTCGAAGCCGTCGTTCATGATCACGCACAGCCCGGGGCACATGTTCATCACGGATGTGCCGAACTCCGCGCTGTCGGCGATCTAGCGCGTTGCGGTTCCGGCCGGCGGGCGATCTCGCAGTCTCCGTCGAGCTCGGCCAGGAAATCAGCGTAGACGTCAATACCCGCGTCCGCGCGCTCGAGTTCCTCATCCAGCAGAAGGGCCTCACCGGCGTCGTCGAGACGGTGCCGACGTTCTCCTCGCTGCTCGTCTACTACGACCCGCGCGCCGTCGGCTACGAGGCTCTGTGCGCGGCGATCGCCGAGCTCGTTCCGCAGGCGACCACCGGGGTCCTGCCGCCGGCGCGCACGGTCGAGCTGCCCTGTTGCTACGACACGGAGCTCGGCTTCGACCTCGAGGCGGCGGCCGGCCGTCTCGAGCTGCCGGTCGACGAGCTGGTGCGCCTCCACGCCGGCGCCGAGTACCTCGTGTACTTCATCGGCTTCACGCCGGGCTTGCCGTACATGACGGGCATGCCCGAGCGGATCAACATCCCGCGCCTGGACACGCCGCGCACGAAGACGCCGCCCGGCAGCGTCGGGATCGGCGGCATCCAGTGCTGCATCTACTCGGTCGAGAGCCCCGGCGGCTTCTGGATCCTCGGCCGCACGCCGCTGCGTCTCTACGACGCCGACGCGGCCGAGCCCACACTGCTGCGTCCGGGCGACCGCGTGCGCTTTCGACCGATCACGCGCGGCGAGTTCGACGCGATCACCACGACGGTCGCCGCGCGGACCTACCGGCCCCTGATCGCGCGATGATCACCATCAGCGACGCCGGGCCGCAGACCACCGTGCAGGATCTCGGCCGCGCCGGCCAGCTTCGCTACGGCATTCCGCCGTCGGGACCGGTGGACCGCTTCGCCTTCGTGCTCGCGAACCGGCTCGTCGGCAACCCCGACACGGCCGCCGCGCTCGAGTGCACGCTGATGGGCCCGCGCTTCGAGGTCGGTGGGCCGCTGATGATCGCGGTGACCGGCGCCGACATGGCGCTGACCGTGAACGGCCGCGAGGCGGCTGGATGGGTCGCGATCGCGCTCGCCGCCGGCGACGTCGTCAAGCTCGGCGCGGCGCGAACCGGCGTGCGATCCTACGTCGCGTTCGGGGGCGGGCTCGACGTGCCGCTCGTGCTCGGGTCCCGCTCGACGTATTTGCGCGGGCGTCTGGGCGGGATGGAAGGGCGCGCGCTGAGAAAGGGCGACGTGCTGCGGGTCCTGGCGTCCGGCGCCGGACGCCCGGCGGCGCGGCGGCGCGTGACGCCGCGGGCCATCCCGGACTATGGCGCCGAGCTGACCGCCCGGGTCGTCCTGGGGCCGCAGAACGACCGCTTCACGGATGGGGGGATTCGCACGCTGCTCGGCGATACTTACGAGGTGCTGCCCCAGTCCGACCGCATGGGCACGCGGCTGCGTGGGCCTCGGATCGAGCACGCGCGCGGGCACGACATCATCTCCGACGGGATCGCGCCTGGGTCGATCCAGGTGCCCGGCGACGGCCAACCGATCGTGCTGCTGGCCGACCGGCAGTCGACCGGGGGCTACACGAAAGTGGCGACCGTGTGTTCCTTCGACGTGTGGCGCATCGGTCAGCGCCGGCCGGGACAGACATTGCGCTTCCGCGCCGTCACGGTGGCGGAGGCGCACCGGCTGCTGCGGGACGCCGACGCGCTTCTGGAGACGGCGGTGAGAGAGGAGATCGCATGAGCATCGACAAGGAGCTGAGCGAGTACACCGCGAAGACCGGCCGCTCGCGCGTGCTGCACGAAGAGGCGCTGGCGGTCATGCCGGGCGGCAACAGCCGCACCACGACCTTCTTCGATCCGTATCCGTTCGCGATCCAGCGCGGCCAGGGCGCGCACGTCTGGGACGCCGACGGGGTCGGCCGCCTCGACTTCAACGGCAACTACACGAGCCTCATCCTCGGCCACGCACCGCCGGACGTCGTGAAGGCCGTGCAGCAGGCGGCCGAGAACGGGCTGTCGTTCCCCGGGCCGACCGAGTACGAGGTGCGCCTGGCCGAGGCGCTGACGCGCCGGGTACCGTCGGTGCAGTCGATCCGCTTCACGAACTCGGGCACCGAAGCCACGATGAACGCGGTGCGGCTGGCGCGCGCGTTCACGGGCCGGGCGAAGATCGCGAAGTTCGAGGGCGCCTATCACGGCACGCACGACTGGGTGATGGTGAGCGTCAGCGGCGGCGACGGCAAGGGTACCGGCAGCCGCAAGCGGCCCAAGCCGGTCGCCTGGTCGTCCGGTGTGCCGCCGGCGGTGCTCAAGCACGTGGTGGTGCTGCCGTGGAACGACGCGGACGCGTGCGCGGAGATCCTGGAAGAAGAAGCCACGCAACTGGCCTGCCTGATCGTGGATCCGATGATGAGTAATGCCGGCCTGATACCGCCGGTCGACGGGTTCCTGGCGCGCCTGCGCGAGATCACCGAACGGCACAATATTGTGCTGATCTTCGACGAGGTGATCTCGTTCCGCACCGCGTGGGGCGGCGCCCAGGAGCGGTTCGGGATCCGGCCCGATCTCACGACGTTCGGCAAGATCATCGGCGGCGGCCTGCCGGTCGGCGCCTTCGGGGGCCGGCGCGACATCATGGATTTCTACGACCCGCGCAAGAGCGGCGCCCGTATCAGCCACGGCGGCACCTTCAACGCGAACCCGGTGACGATGGCGGCGGGTCTGGCGACGCTGAACGCCCTCACGCCCGAGGCGTACACGCGGCTCGACGCGCTGGGCGAGCGGCTGCGCGGCGGCGTCACCCGCCTGCTCGCCGGCACCCGGCGCAAGGGGCAGGTGACCGGCCTCGGATCGCTCTTCTGGTTACACTGGACGTCCGAGCCGCTGACCGACTATCGCTCGGCGAAGCCGAAGGAAGCCGACGCCCCGATGCGCGTGTTCCTGGGGCTCCTGAACGAGGGGATCCTGACCACGCAGCGCGGCCTCGGCGCCTGCTCGCTCGCGATGACCGACGAGGACGTGGACCGTTTCGTGAATGCGCTCGCACGCGTGAACGCGAGAGCGTAAGGAGTCTCCCATGGCCAAGATCATCGACCTCAACTGCGACATGGGCGAGAGCTACGGCCGCTGGACGCTCGGCGCCGACGAAGAGATCATGCCGAACATCACGTCGGCCAACGTCGCCTGCGGCTTCCACGGCGGGGACCCGCACGTGATGCGCAAGACCGTGGCGCTGGCGCTCCGCTACAACGTGGCGGTCGGCTCGCACCCCTCGCTGCCGGACCTGATGGGCTTCGGGCGCCGCGTGATGGACGTCACGCCACAGGAGCTGAAGGACTACCTCTGCTACCAGACCGGCGCGCTGCGCGAGTACCTGCGCGCCGCCGGCGGCGACCTGCAGCACACCAAGCCCCACGGGATCCTGTACGGCATGATCGAGAAGGACGAGCCACTGGCTACCGCGGTGGCCGAGGCGGCGCGGGAGTCCGGCCGCGACCTGATCCTGATGGCGCTGGCGTCGGGGAATTACGACCGGCTCGCCCGCAAGATGGGCGTGCGCGTGGCGTCGGAAGGGTTCGCCGATCGCGCCTACAACATCGATCTCACGCTGGTCTCGCGCAAGCTCCCGAACTCGCTGATCACCGATCCCGAGCGCGCCGCCGCCCAGGCCGTGAAGATGGCGACGGAGGGCAAGGTGCGGACGATCGACGGCGTCGAGGTCGACATCTCCGTGCAGACCATCTGCTGTCACGGCGACACGCCGGGCGCCCAGCGGATCGTGAAAGCCGTCCGCGAGGGGCTCGAGCGCGCGGGCTGTCAGGTGAAGCCGCTGCGCGACTGGCTGCCCAAGGCGTGAGCGAGGCGCCACTCAAGCGCACGCCGCTCCATGCCGCGCACGTCGCCGCGGGCGCGCGCATGGTGCCCTTCGGTGGCTGGGACATGCCGGTCCAGTACACCGGCATCCTCGACGAGCATCGGACGGTGCGCGGCGCCGTCGGCCTCTTCGACGTGAGCCACATGGGCGAGTTCGAGTGCAACGGGCCCGCCGCGCTGGCCGCGCTCCAGTCCGTCACCACCAACGACGTCGCGGCGCTGGAGATCGGCCAGGTCCAGTACTCGGTCTTCTGCTATCCGAACGGCACGATCGTCGACGACCTCACCGTGTACCGGCTCGCCGCCGACCGCTACATGCTCACGGTGAACGCCTCCAACATCGACAAGGACTACGCGTGGGTCACCCACCACGCGAAGGCGGCGCGCTGGCGGAACGTCTCCGACCAGACGGGGCTCATCGCGGTGCAAGGGCCGAAGGCCGAAGCGCTGGTGGGCCGTCTGGCCGATCAGGACGTGACGAAGATCGGCTACTATCGGTTCGCGCGGGGCGCGGTGGCGGGCGTTGCCACGCTGATTTCGCGCACGGGCTACACCGGCGAGGACGGCTTCGAGCTCTACGCGGCCGCCGCCGACACGCCGCGGCTCTGGACGGCGCTGCTCGATGCGGGCCGCGCCGACGGGGTGGCGTCGATCGGCCTGGGCGCCCGCGACACGTTGCGGCTCGAGATGAAGTACGCGCTCTACGGCAACGACATCGACGACACCACCACCCCGCTCGAGGCCGGGCTCGGCTGGGTCGTCAAGCCCGCGAAGGGTGACTTCGTCGGCCGCGACGCGCTCGAGAAGATCCGGGCCGAGGGCGTGCGCCGGCGCCTGATCGGGATCGAGATGGTCGACACGGCCATCGCCCGCCACGGCTATCCGGTGCGGAGGGACGGCCGCGAGGTCGGCATCGTGACGTCGGGCTCGTATGGGCCCTCGGTGGACAAGTACATCGCGATGGCCTACGTCGAGACCGCGCTGGCCGCCGTCGGCACCGCGCTGGCCGTCGAGGTCCGCGGGCAAGGGAAGGCGGCGCGCGTGGTCAAGACGCCCTTCCACCCCTCACGAGTGAAGAGGGCATAGCCCATGGCCAACGTTCCCAAGGACCTCAAGTACACGCGCGAGCACGAGTGGGCCAAGCAGGAAGGTGACAGCGTGCGCGTGGGGATCACCGCCTACGCCCAGGAGCAGCTCGGCGATGTCGTGTTCGTCGAACTGCCGAAGGTCGGCGCGAAGGTGACGGCCACCAAGAACTTCGGCGTCGTGGAATCGGTGAAGGCGGTCTCCGATCTCTTCGCGCCGATCTCGGGTGAGGTCGTCGAGATCAACGGGGAGCTGTCGCAGAAGCCCGAGACGGTGAACCAGGATCCGTACGGCCGCGGCTGGATGATCGTGGTGAAGCCCTCGAACAAGGGCGAGTGGGACCAGCTCCTGACCGCCCAGCAGTACGAGGACTTCCTGGCGCGGGCGGCCCACTGATGGCATCGCGCTACATCGCGAACACCGCGGACGAGCAGAAGCGGATGCTCGGCGTGATCGGCGCCGGCTCGATCGAGGAGCTGCTGGTCAAGATCCCGGCGAAGGTGCGCCTGGCCCGGCCGCTCGGCCTCGTTCCGGCGATGGCCGAGACCGACCTGATCCGCCACCTGAAGGCGCTCGCGGGAAAGAACGCCGACGCGGACAGCCATGTCTGCTTCATGGGCGCGGGCTCGTACGACCACTACGTGCCGAGCCCGATCAACCATCTGGTCTCGCGGGGGGAGTTCTTCACCGCGTACACGCCGTACCAGCCCGAGGCGAGCCAGGGTACGTTGCGGACGATCTACGAGTACCAGACGATGATCGCCGAGCTGACCGGCATGGACGTCGCGAACGCGTCGATCTACGACGGCGCGTCGTCGCTGGCCGAGGCGGCGCTGATGGCCCACGCGGTCACCGCGCGCAACGAGATCGTGCTGTCGCGTGGGGTGCATCCGCTCTACAAGCGCGTCACCGCCACCTATTGCGAGGGGCCGGGCATCCGCCTGCGCGATGCCGCCGGGCCCGACGGCGTCACCGATCTCGAGGCGGCGAGGAAGGTCGTCGGCGCCAAGACCGCGGCCCTGGTCATCCAGACGCCGAACTTCTACGGATGCCTGGAGGACGTCGCGGTCGCTGCCGAGATTGCACATGGCGCTGGAGCGCTGCTGGTAGTGGTTGCTGACCCAGTAAATCTTGGGGTGCTCGAAGCGCCCGGGAAGCTCGGCGCGGATATCGTTATCGGCGAGGGGCAGGGGCTCGGCGTGCCGCTGAGCTTCGGCGGCCCGAACCTCGGCGTGTTCGCCGCCAAGAAGGAGCTGGTGCGCCGGATGCCCGGGCGGCTCGTCGGCGCCACCGTGGATAGCGACGGCGCGCGCGGCTTCGTGCTGACGCTCCAGACGCGCGAGCAGCACATCCGCCGGGCCAAGGCGACCTCGAACATCTGCACGAACGTGGCGCTCTGCGCGTTGATGGCGACGGTGTACCTCGCCACGCTGGGCCGTCGCGGGCTCGTGCGGGTCGGCGAGCTGTCGACCGCCAAGGCCCACTACGCGGCCGAGCGGCTCACGAAGATCCCGGGCATCTCGCTCCGCTTCGCGGCGCCGTTCTTCAAGGAGTTCGCGCTGAAGCTGGCGAAGCCACCGGAACGCGTGGTCACGCGGCTCGCGAAGCAGGGCTTCCTGGCCGGCGTGCCGCTCAAGAGCTTCGACCGGGCCCTGGCCGACTGCCTGCTGGTCGCGGTGACCGAGAAGCGCACGAAGGCCGAGATCGACGGATTCGCCGCCGCGCTCGAGAAGGCGGTGGCGTGATGGCCCATTCCGCCGCGGCGGCGTATGACAAGCTGATCTTCGAGCTGTCCTCGCCCGGGCGCGTGGCCTGGTCGCTGGCCGACGCCGACGTGCCGGAGGCCGATGCACGCACGCTGCTGCCGGCCAAGCACCTGCGTTCCGAAGCGCCGGCGCTGCCCGAGGTCTCCGAGTTCGATGTCGTCCGCCACTACTCGCGGCTCTCGCGCATGAACTACGCCGTCGACACGCACTTCTACCCGCTCGGCTCGTGCACGATGAAGTACAACCCGAGGATCAACGAGGACATGGCGCGCCTGGCCGGCTTCGCGCGTCTGCACCCACTGGCGGCGGAAGCCGTCGCGCAGGGAGCGCTCCAGCTCATGCACGAGCTGGCGCGGGACCTCGCCGAGATCGCCGGAATGGACGCCGTCTCGCTCCAGCCCGCCGCCGGCGCCCAGGGCGAGTTCGCCGGCGTGCTCATGATCCGCGCGTACCACCGGTCGCGCGGCGAGAAGCGCACGAAGGTGCTGGTGCCCGACTCCGCGCACGGCACGAACCCGGCGTCGACCGCGCTCGCCGGCTACGAAGTCGTCGAGGTGAAGTCGCTGGCGAACGGCGAGGTGGACGTGGACGCGCTCGCCCGCACGCTCGACACCGACGTGGCGGCGTTCATGATCACGGTCCCGAACACGCTCGGGATGTTCGAGCCGCGCATCGTCGAGATCACCGAGCTCTGCCACGCCAGGGGCGTCCAGGTCTACATGGACGGCGCCAACCTCAACGCGATCCTCGGGATTACGCGCCCCGGCGACCTCGGCTTCGACGTGTGCCACTTCAACCTGCACAAGACCTTCACGACCCCGCACGGCGGCGGCGGCCCGGGCGCCGGCCCGGTCGGCGTCAAGGCGCACCTCGAGCCGTTCCTGCCGGTGCCGGTGGTCACGAAGGCCGGCGACGCCTACGCGCTCGACTGGAAGCGGCCCAAGTCCATCGGCAAGCTCCAAGCCTTCTGGGGCAACTTCGGCATGCTCGTGCGCGCCTACACCTATATAAGGACGATGGGACCCGACGGCCTGCGCGCCGTCTCCGACAACGCGATCCTGAACGCGAACTACATCATGAAGCGCCTGGAGAAGGTTTACGACATCGCCGTCCCCGGCCCGTGTATGCACGAGTGTGTATTGTCGGCGCGTCGTCAGAAGAAACTCGGTGTGACTGCCACCGACATCGCGAAGCGCCTCCTGGATCTCGGCTTCTACGCGCCGTCGACCTACTTCCCGCTGATCGTCGAGGAAGCGCTGATGATCGAGCCCACCGAGACGGAGGCCAAGGAAACGCTCGACCAGTTCTGCGACGCGATGATCCAGATCGCGCGGGAGACCGAGACGACCGCCGCCGTGATCCACGACGCGCCCCTGACCACGCCGGTGCGGCGCCTCGATCAGACGAAGGCCGCGCGCGAGCCCGATCTGCGCTGGAGCCGGCGGCCGTAGCGCGGACCGAAGCCTGGCGTCGTGCCGCGAGCCCCGCCGATCGGCGCGTTCGGTTCGCCATCTACGCGTGGATCGTCGTTGCGGGAGTCGGATCGCTCGGCGGCCTGGAGTTCCTGGTCACCCCCTGGGTCTACGGACGCGTCAGCCACGGGGGAGAAGCATCGGTGCCGCCCGTGGTGTGGCTCGCCATCGACTTCCTGTTCGTGATCTGGCTCTTCGCTGCCGAGCTGATCGGCGTCGCGTTCGCCGTCTGCACGTGGACAACGTGGCGGGTCGTCGTACGGCGCAGACAGCTTGTCGCCTCGGAAGTCGCGCGTGGGATCGTGATAGGCGGCGCGATCGTCGCTTCGGTGGGCGCCGTCGTTGTCGTGGCATTCATGCTGCCGTCGGCCCTGGGTCTCGTGGTCCGCCCCCTCATGTGCGAAACGACGACATTCGACGAGGCGGTCTCGCCGAATGGTCGATATCGAGCCGCCGTCGCCCAGGTGGACTGCGGCGCCGTGACCGGCTTCAACCGGCAGGTGTTGCTCACACGACGGCCCTTCTGGTGGACGGCGCAGACGATCCTGTACTTCAGGGAAGAGCCGACACTGCGCCTGTCGTGGAGCGGACGGATGCTCACGATCAACGGCGATCGAACACGACGAAGCATGAATCGCCCGCCGCCGGATCCCATCCTCTGGGGCGGAGTGCTGGCTCGCTACTCGGGACCGAAGGAGTAGATCGATCACGTTGATGACTTTGTCTCTCGAGTCGGGAACTCGCGAGGATCGCCGACGCTCTTCTCGTGCCAACCCGCACGGGAAGTCCCCAACGTACGTCGGTGACTCCCATGGGATTCAGCACTTGATCGGCGCGTACTGGGAGTACGACGATCTGAGGAGAGGCCGGGCGGCCAATCTCTAACAGTTGTTCGACTCGCGACGGAATGGATCAGAGAGACTTGACTCTTCGTGAAGCGCGCGCCCAGTACTTCCGGGCGAACGGCATCGCGGACGACGGTGGCTACGCCCAACAGTGGGTCCGAATCAAGCTCGGGCCCGTCCCGGTCGTGTTCCCCAACACGGCCGGCCGTCGAGCCGCGTTGCTGCCGCACGACCT
>QHSI01000057.1 GCA_003221515.1 Candidatus Rokuibacteriota bacterium | reverse complement strand
GTGGGTATCGCCGCGCTGTTGGCCGTTTGGCCCGCCGGGCCCGATGCCCAGCAGAGCGCCGACCCGGCGATCCGGATCGGCCCGAGCGACCTGGGCGGCGTGGTCACCAGCGCGAATGGGCCGGAAGCCGGGGTCTGGGTGATCGCGGAGACGACCGAGCTTCCCACCAAGTTCGCCAAGATCGTGGTGACCGACGACCGCGGACGCTACGTCATGCCCGATCTGCCGAAAGCCGGCTACAGCGTGTGGGTGCGCGGCTACGGGCTCATCGACTCGCCGAAGATTCGGACCGCGCCCGGAAAGCTCCTCAACCTGAGCGCGGTGGTGGCGCCGAACGCGGCCGCGGCGGCCGAATACTACCCGGCCATCTACTGGTACTCGATGCTGAGAGTTCCGGAGAAGAGCGAGTTCCCCGGCACAGGACCGCAAGGCAACGGCGTGCCGGTCGCCCTCAAGAGCCAGGCCCAGTGGCTCGACGTCGTCAAGACCAATGGCTGCTACACATGTCACGCGCTCGGCAACAAGGCGACGCGCACGATTCCGAAAGAGCTAGGCCGCTTCGATTCCTCGGCCGAGGCGTGGGCCCGCCGCATTGTGTCCGGGCAGGCCATGACCCAGATGGTCAACAACGTCAGCCGGATCGGGCCGCAGCGCGCCTACAAGCTGTTCGCCGACTGGACCGATCGGATCGCCGCCGGCGAGCTGCCGACGTCGAAGCCGACTCGCCCGCAAGGCGCCGAGCGCAACGTCGTCGTCACCCTGTGGGACTGGGCCGGTCCCAAGGACTATCTGCACGACGAGATCTCGACCGACAAGCGCAAGCCCACGGTCAACGCGAACGGCCTGATCTACGGGGCGACCGAGGAGAGCACGGATCTCTTCCCGGTGCTCGATCCGGTGGGCCACAAGGCCACCCAGGTGAAGATGCTCGTGCGCGATCCGAACACGCCCTCGTCGAAGCAGAATCCGCTGACGCCGTCGCCGTACTGGGGCGACGAGCGGATCTGGGACAGCCAGACGAGCATGCACAACCCGATGTTCGACGAGAAAGGCCGCGTCTGGTTCACCTCTCGCGTCGGCGCGCCGGCAAATCCCGATTTCTGCAAGAAGGGCTCCGAGCACCCGTCGGCGAAGCTGTTCCCGGTCGAACAGTCCAATCGCCATCTCTCCATGTACGATCCGAAGACCGGGAAGATCACGCTGATCAGGACGTGCTTCCCCACCCACCATCTGGTCTTCGCGGAGGACGCCAACAACACGCTGTGGACCAGCGCGGGCGGCCCGGGCAGCGGCGTCATCGGCTGGCTCGACCGAAAGATGTTCGAGGCGACCGGCGACGAGCAGAAGTCCCAGGGGTGGACACCGCTCGTCCTCGACACCAACGGCAACGGCAGGCGGGACGACTACGTCGAGCCCAATCAAGCGGTCGATCCGACCAAGGACAAACGGGTCGTGGCGGCCTTCTACGGCATCGGCGTGAACCCGGTCGACGGGACCGTCTGGGGTACGGTGCTGGGCTTCCCGGGATACGTCATTCGCCTCAATCCGGGCCCGAATCCTCCGGCGACCGCGCTGGCGGAGGTGTACGAGCCGCCGTTGCCCGGATACGGACCCCGCGGCATGGACATCGATCGGCACGGCGTCGTCTGGACGCCGTTGTCGAGCGGACACCTGGCAAGCTTCGACCGGCGAAAGTGCAAGGGGCTGCTCAACGGGCCCACCGCGATCGGCCCGCACTGCCCGGAGGGCTGGACGCTTCATCCGTTCCCGGGACCCCAGCTCATGAACGTGTCCGACTCGGGGAGCGCCGAGGCGAGCTACTACACGTGGGTCGATCAGTT
>QHSI01000056.1 GCA_003221515.1 Candidatus Rokuibacteriota bacterium | reverse complement strand
GCGCGTGCACGTCGGCGTCTCCGTGGGTCCGCTCCAGCCCGGGCCGGCCGGCGACGCGGTCTACGTCGTCACCCACGTCGACGTCATCCCACCGCGCAAGGAAGACGGCCTCGCCGCCGTCAAGCAGCTCGGCGCCGACAGCCGCGGCGCCGCCGGCAACGTGCGCTTCGAGGTGGTGCAGCAGACCAACCGCCCCAATCACTTCACGGTCGTCGAGATCTGGAAAGACGCGAAGGCGGTCGACGCCCACACGATGGCGGATGCGACGCGCTCGTTCCGTGACAAGCTCGGGCCCATGTCGGGCGCGCTCTACGACGAGCGGATGTTCAAGGCGGTCGACTAGCGGCGCCGGAGGAACCATGCCCACCACCACCATCACGATCCCGTTCTTGGCGACGGGCCCGACACCGCCGACCAAGGCCAACGCCGAAGGGCCCAACACCCTGCGCACCCGCGTCTCCGAGCTGGTGGAGAAGATGGGGCCGCCGCCGTGGTCCCGCCGGGTCATCGCCGACGAGCGCAACCTCGTGACCCTGATCGCCAACCGTCCGGGCGGCGGCAACCGCCCGCACTGGCACGCGGACTTCGACGAGTGGTGGGTGGTGATGGCCGGCGAGTTCCGCTGGGAGCTGACGGGTGGCGTCGTCGTCGAGGCGCGCAAGGACGACATCGTGTGGGTGCCGCGCGGCACCGTGCACCACATCAAGACGGTGGGGACCGAGAACTCGCTGCGACTCGCGGTGGCGATGCCGCCGGCGACGCACTACTTCAGCCCGTGCGAGCAGTGCGGCTACGACGACGAGGGCCCGCGCGAGTGGAACGCTTGAGCTTCGTGATAGGGTAGCCCAGCGATGGTCACGAAGGAGCGCTTCGCGCAGGGCATGACGCTGCAGGAGTACATCGACCACATGTCCATCAACCGCGAGCGCTTCGTCGAGGCGCTCGACGAGACCACCATCGAGCCGTCGGAAGCGAAGCTCCTCGACCGCATGGGCGCGGTCCGCAAGGTGATGGTCATCTCGGAGGACTGGTGCGGGACCTGCCTGGATCAGGTGCCGTTCGTGGTCAAGCTGGTCGAGGGAAAGCCGGACATCGAGCTCCGCCTGTTCCCGCGGGACGCGAATCCCGACCTGATGGATCAGTATCTCAAGAAGGGGTTGTACCGCTCGATTCCGGTGTTCGCGTTCTTCGACGAGCACATGAACGAGGTCGCGCGCTTCATCGAGCGCCGGCCGGGCTGACCCCGGGAGGCCACATGACGGACCAAGGGATGGTTCACCTGACCACGGCGTCCTTCGACGAGCAGGTGCTGAACCGCAAGGAGCCCGTCCTCGTCGATTTCTGGGCGGAGTGGTGCGTGCCGTGCAAGGCGCTGACCCCGGTGCTCGACGGGATCGCGAAGGAGCTGGCGGGTACCGCGGTCATCGGCAAGGTCAACGTCGAGGAAGAGCCGGCCATCGCCAGCCGCTACGGGGTCCAGGCGCTGCCCTCGCTCCTGTTCTTCAAGGACGGCAAGCTCGTCGACACGCTCGTCGGCCGCGTGCCGAAGCCCATGATCGTCAAGAAGCTGCAGGAGCTCGCCGGCTGATCGCGCTCCGGCGATGATCGCCTCGGCCGACGCCGTCGTCGTCGGCTCCGGCGCCTTCGGCGCCAGCGCCGCGTACCACCTGGCCCGCCGCGGCGCCCGTGTAGCGCTGCTCGAGCGCGGACACCTCGCCTCCCAGACGTCGCCTCGCGCGGCCGGCTTGACGAGCCAGATCCGCGCGACGCCGTCGCTCACGAAGCTCGCGCGGCGCGCGGTCGTCAAGCTCGCGGCGTTCGCCGACGAGACGAGCCAGCCCCTGCGGTTCACCCAGAGCGGCGCCCTCAAGATCGCGCGCACCGACCGCGACGGCGAGCAGCTCGGCCGCGAGATCGCGCGCGGACGCGCGGCCGGCATCGAGATCGACTGGGTCACCATTGCCGAGGCGCGGCGACGTCTGCCAATCCTGGGCGAGCGCGGCATCGTCGCGATCACCTGGAGCCCCACCGACTGCAACGTCGAGCCGTCCGAGCTGCCGCTCGGCTACTGCCGGGCCGCCGAGAAGCTCGGCGCGGTGCTGCTGCCGCACACGCCCGCGATCGGCTTCGAGATCGGCCCCGGCGGCGTCGAGGGCGTGCGCACGCCGCACGGCACGATCGCCACGCGCGTCGTGGTCGACGCCGCCGGCGCGTGGTCGCGTATCGTCGCCGGGCGGCTCGGCGGCGCGCTCCCGGTGGTGCCGACCCGCCATCAGCTCCTGATCACCGAGCCGATCGCGGGCGTCGGCCCCGAGTTCCCGATCGCGCGCGTGATCGACGCCAACGTCTACGTCCGCCACGAGCGCGGCGGGCTCATGCTGGGCGGCTACGAGCCCGACCCGATGCAGGTCGACGTGGGCGCGCTCCCGGAGTCGTTCGAGACGGCCGATCTGCCGCTCGACATCGAGGTGCTCCGGCGGCTGGCCGGCAGCGTGAGCGAGCAGTTCCCGATCTTCCAGGATCCGGCGATCCGGATCGCCGAGCACCGCGGCGGCTTGCCGACGCTCACGACCGACGACCGCTATCTCGTCGGACCCCTGCCCGGCGTGCCGGGCGCCTGGGTGATGAGCGGATGTTGCGTCGGCGGTCTCAGCGCTTCTCCCGCGCTGGGTGAGGCGATGGCCCAGTGGATCCTGGACGGCGCGCCGGCGCTCGACCTGTCGGAGATCTCGACCGCGCGGTTCGCTGGCCGCGAGCTCGACGAGGCCGAGCTACGCGAGCGCTGCCGGCGCGCCTACGCGACCCACTACCGGAGCGATCCGGACTGAAGCGACGCCGCGGCGGTGAACGCCGTCATGAAGCGCTGCATCTGCTCTGGCGCGCCGATCGTGAGGCGGAAGCTCCCGTCGATGAGCGGCTTGCCCGCCATGCTCCGGACCAGGATCCCCCGGTCACGCAGCTTCCTCACCACGCCTTCGACGTCGCCCGGCGGCCACACGAGCGTGTAGTTGCCGCCGCCCGTGTGGTGGCGCACGCCCAGACGCCGTAGCTCGCCCACTGTCCACGCCCGGGCTTCGTGCACCTGCGCGACGTAGCGTCGCATGTGCTCGGGATCGCCAAGCGCGGCCTTGCCCGCCACCACCGCGAACATGTTGATATCGTACGGTCCGATCACACGGCGCAGGCGCTCGACGATGCTCCGGTGGCCGATCGCGAACCCCAGCCGCAGCGCCGCGATCCCGGCGGCCTTCGACAGCGAGTGCAGCACGACCAGGTTCGGGAGCGCGAGGGCCGCGGGGAGGACGGATCGGCCCGTGAACGCGACGTAGAGCTCGTCCACGACCACCAGCGTTTGCGGCGCCGATCGCGCGAGCGCGACGACGACCTCGGGGGCCAGCATCGTCCCGGTGGGGTTGTTCGGGTTGCAGACGAAGAAGAGGCGGGGCGCGGCCTCGAGCTTCTTCGTGACGGCCGCCAGCGGGTAGCCGAGGTCGTCAGCGTACGGGACTTCGTCGATCACCATCCCCTGCTGCTGGGCGCAAGGCTCGTAGTAGCCGAACGTCGGCACGGTCGTCAGGAACGTGCCGCCCTTGTCGCCGTAGGCGTCGAAGACCGCCTTGATCGCGGCGTCGACACCGTTGACGGCCTGGACGTTCTCGACGGGCGCGCCGATCGACGCCGCGTACGCCTCGTTGAGCCCCGCGTACTCCGGATAGGCGGCGTACGCGTCCGGGGGCAGGCCGCGGATCGCCTCCACCACCTTGGGACTCGGCCCCACCGTGCTCTCGTTGAAGTCCAGGCGCAGGAGCGACCGGCGCCCTTCGAGCGGCGCGACGTAGGGGGTCAGCGCCTCGACTTCCGGCTTGGCTTTGATCACGGCGTGTCTCCGAGGCGCGGATACAAACGAAGGACCATGGCGCCGCTAGTGTAGCGCCTCGGTCCAGTCAGGCGGGCGATCTACTGAAGGGCAAGCGTCGCGGTGCGGAGCTCGGTGACGTGCGCGGCCTTGATCGCGGTCGTCCCCGGCGTGATCACCGGATCGGTCCAGGCCGGGGCCGGGAGCCCGCGCGCGGTGAAGACGGCGGTGAGCGCCGTCCGCATCTCGACGAGATGGGACGCCGGTCACTACCGACCTGAATTACGTGAGCTTCTCGGCGTCCGGTGCCGGCATCATCTCGAACGCGTTGAGCATGCCGGTCACGAAGCCGTAGTGGCCGATGATCCCTGTCAGCTCGACGACCCAGGGCACGCCGTAGCGGTCCTTCAACGCGTCGAAGACGGCCTGATCGACCCGGTTTTTCTGCAGCAGCTGGCGCACGTAGGTGACGATCGCTCGCTCTTCGGGCGCGAGGCCGCCGGCGTCCTTCCGGTCGCGCACCACGCCGATCGCTTCCTCGCGTGTCCCGGCCTTGCGCGCCAGTGTCACGTGCGCGGACCAGACGTACGAGCAGTCCTTCTCGCGCGCGGTGGCGAGGATGGCCAGCTCGCCCTCCTTGGGCTTCACCGACGACTGGAAGCGAAGATAGTTGCTGGTGCCGATCACCCGCTCGCACATCTGCGGGCTGTACATCATGATGCTGAAGGGACCGCGCACGCTGCCGCGGCCCTCCGCGACCGCGTCGAAGATCGGCTGGTGCTCCTTGGACACCTGTTCCCTGGCCGTGATGGGCGTCGCTCGCGGCATAGCGGGCTCCTTTCGGTCTTCTTGTCGGGATTCTACAACAGGATTCTACAGCAGCCTTGACGGCGCCGCCGCCGACGGCGCAGTATCCCTCCCGGTGAGCGACCAGGGCTCGAACGCCTACACGGACGTCAACACGCTGCTCGAGCAGCATGCGGGCCGCCGTCCGGACAAGATCGTCGTCGAGAGCCCGGATCAGGACGCGCGCATCACGTACGGCGAGCTCGAGGCGCTGACCCGGCGCTTCGCCAACTTCCTGGCGGACGAGGGTGTACGCCCGGGTGACCGGATCTCGCTGCTCTCCGACAACGGGATCGAGCCGCTGATCGTCTTCTGGGGCGCGCTGCGCGCCGGCGTGACCGTCAACCCGGTCAACGTCGAGATCCGCGAGAAGCACGTGAGCCAGATCCTCCACGACGTGGCGCCCAAGGCCGTCCTCTGGAGCCGCGAGCTGCCGGGCGATCCGCGCGCGCTGGCGACCGGCGGCGCGCCCTGGATCCCGTTCGGCCGATGGAACGCGCCGAGCGCGCCGGCCGACGATCTCTTCGCTCGGCTGCGCGACGCCTCACCCGCGCCCGTCGCGACGCGCCCGGCGCGCAACGACTGGTCGCTGATCGACTACACGTCCGGGACGACCGACGCGCCCAAGGGCGCGATCTGGACTCATGAGGCCTACTACGCGATGTGCGAGTCGCCAGTGGACCGGCTCGAGATCGGGCCCGACGACACGATCCTCGACTACCGCCACTTCAGCTGGTCCTCGCCGCAGATCCTGTCGATCGGCCCGACGATGCTCACCGGCGCCACCCTGGTGCTGGCGCGGAAGTTCTCGCAGGCGCGGTTCTTCGACTGGCTGCGCGACTATCGCGTCACCGTCGCGGTCGGGATCCCGACGGTGATCAATATGCTGCTGGCGCGCCCGGTGAGCGTGACGGGCGCCGACCTGCCGGCGCTCCGCTTCATGACCTCGAGCACCGCGCCGCTCTCGGTCGACAAGCACCTGGAGTTCGAGAAGACCTACGGCATCCCGATCGTGCAGCTCGCCGGCGGCACCGAGACCGGCTTCATGTGCGGCAACCATCCCGGCGCGCGGAAACACGGGTCCATCGGCCGGCCGACCCTCAACCTGCGCCTTCGCCTCCTCGACGACGCGGGCCGCGAGGTGCCGCGTGGCCAGGAAGGCGAGATGGTCGTCAGCGGCCGCCAGCTCGCGTCGGCCTACTGGCACGGGCCGGACAAGCTCGTGCCGATACCTCAAGATGGATTCAGGAACGGCGACCTCGCCCGGCAAGACGAAGAGGGCTACGTCTACATCACCGGGCGCAAGAAGGACATCATCATCAAGGGCGGCGTCAACATCGCCTCGCTCGAGATCACGAACTGCCTGCTCGAGCACGCCGACGTCGCCGACGCCGGCACACTCGGGGTGAAGGACGAGATCTACGGCGAGGTGCCCGTGGGCTTCGCCGCGCTCCGTCCGGGGCGGAGCGTGCCCGAGGCCACGCTGCTCGACCACTGCCGCGCGAAGCTCGTGGCCTTCAAGGTGCCGGCGGCCGTGGTCGTCGTCGACGCGGTCCCGAAGAACGCTAACGGCAAGCTCGACCGCGACGCGCTGGCGGCCGTCTGGCAGCGGCACCCGCAGCGCGGGGCCTGAGCTTCGAGCATGGGACGCGCTCCACGATACGGGCTGAGCCTGCCCAACCGAGGCGTGCTCTTCGGCGCGACGAGCGTCGACGAGCTGCTCGCGGTCTCGGAGCAGGCCGACGCGTCGGGCGTCATCGACTCCATCTGGGTCGGCGACAGCCTCTTCGCCAAGCCTCGGCTCGAGTCCCTCGTGCTGCTCTCGGCCATCGCCGCGCGCACCCGGCGCGTCCGGCTCGGCACCTGCTGCCTCTCGACGTTTCCGCTCCGCGATCCGCTGTTCCTCGCCGCCCAGTGGGCGGCGCTCGATCACGTGTCGAGTGGTCGGATGATCCTCGGCGCGTGCGTGGGCGGCAGTCTCCCGCGCGAGAAGGCCGAGGCCGAGTTCGAGCCGTTCAAGGTGAAGCTCGCCGACCGCGGCCCGAGGCTCGAGGAGGGGATCACGATCCTCCGGAAGCTCTGGACCGAAGATCGCGTGAGTCATCAGAGCCGGTTCTATGAGTTCCGGGACCTCACGCTCGAGCCGAAGCCGATCCAGAAGCCGTGCCCGCCGATCTGGATCGCGACCAATCCCAAGCCCGAGCTGACCACACCGCGCGTCGCGGACCGGGCGCTGCGGCGCGTGGGGCTCATGGCCGACGGCTGGATGACCGACAACACGCCCGCCGCGCGCTTCAAGGAGCGCTGGGAGCTGATCCGCGAGGTGGCGCGGGAGGCCAAGCGGCCAACGGACTCGATGGAGTCCGCGCTGCACCTGATGGTCAACATCAACGACGACCAGCGGGCCGCCTTCGAGGAGGCCGTCAAGTTCCTGCACACCTACTACAGCCCGGCCATGAGCCGCGAGTACATCGAGGGCTGGCTCGCGTATGGGCCGCCCGCCGCCGTCGTCGAGAAGATCCGCGCGTACGTCGACGCCGGCTGCACGACGCCCATCCTGCGATTCGCGTCGTGGGATCAGAAGGGCCAGCTCGCGCGAGCGCTGGCCGACGTGATGCCGGCCGCGCTCGCGCTCCGCGTGCCCGACTGAGGGCGCGTCAGCTCGGGATACAGGCCGTGACGGTGATCTCGATCAGCAGCTCGGGCGAGTTCAGCGACGCCACCGTCACGGTGGTGCGGGCCGGCTTGTTGTTCGGAAAGTACTTCGCGTACTCCTCGTTGTAGGCGGGCACGTCGTCCCGCCTAGTGACATAGGTCGTCGCGGTCAGGACATTGTCGAGCGACGTGCCGGCGGCGGCCAGGATCAGCTTGATCCGCTCCAGGACGTTGCGCGTCTGCTCGCGGATGTCCTTGCCCACCTCGCCGCTGACCGGATGCCGTCCGGTCTGCCCGGACACGAAGACGAGGTTGCCGAATCTGGTGGCCGGCGACAGGTTGGGGTTCGGCGCGGCTGGGTTGACCTGAACGATCTCTTTCTTTGGCATGTCGTCTCCTGTGAGGACGAGCCCTGACGTACTCGCGGGAACTGCGCGCGCATCATCGGCCGAACTGCATCGCGGTCGGCATCGTGGGGCGAGAGTACACTCGCCCGCGTAGCCGCCGCAAGCCAGGAGGAGGACCATGAAGCGCAGCACCAGCCGGATCCTGACGACCCATGCGGGCAGCCTGCCGCGGCCGGACGACGTCAAGACGCTGATCGCCGCGAAAGCGGCCGGGGAGCCCTACGATCGCGATGCGCTGGCCCGCCGCCTGCCCAAGGCCGTCGCCGAGGTCGTCCGCCAGCAGGTGGAGTCCGGCATCGACAGCATCAACGACGGCGAGCTCAGCAAGCCAAACTTCACCGACTACGTCCGCGAGCGCATCAGCGGATTCGAGGCCCAGGAGCCCCTGCCCAGCCGGCAGCCCGCGCGCCAGTTGATCTTCGGCCGCGACGCCGAGCAGTTCCCGGAGTACTTCGCCGGCCGGATGACGTTCCGCGGAGCCGGCCAACGGCCCGTGCTGTGCACCGGGCCCATCCGGTACATCGGGGCGAACGCCGTGCGGGCGGACGTCGAGAACCTCCGCGCGGCGCTCCGGGGCGTGCGCGTCGAGGAGGTGTACCTGCCCGCGGTCGCGCCGGGCACGATCGAGCACTGGCTGCGCAACGAGCACTACCCCAGCGACGAGGCCTATCTGTTCGCGATCGCCGACGCGATGCGCGACGAATACCTGGCGATCGTCGACGCCGGGTTCGTCTTACAGATCGACGATCCCGACCTGGCCGACGCCTGGCAGATCCATCCGCAGATGAGTGTCGGCGAGTACCGGAAGTTCGCCGGCCTCCGCATCGACGCGCTGAACTACGCGCTCCGCGACATTCCGACCGACCGCGTGCGCTTCCACATGTGCTGGGGGAGCTATCACGGCCCGCACCGCGTCGACATCCCGCTGCGCGACATCGTGGATCTGATTCTCAAGGTACGGGCCGACGCGTACTCGATCGAGGCGTCGAACCCGTGTCACGAGCACGAGTGGCGGGTGTGGGCGACCGTCAAGCTCCCGCCGGGCAAGTTCCTCGTGCCCGGCGTCGTGGGCCACTACAGCGACTTCATCGAGCATCCGGAGCTCGTCGCCGAGCGGCTGGTCAAGTACGCGAAGCTGGCGGGGCGCGAGAATGTCGTGGCCGGGACCGACTGCGGGCTGGGCACGCGCGTGGGCCACCCGACCATCGCCTGGGCGAAGTTCCAGGCGCTGGCCGAGGGCGCGCGGCTGGCGACGAAGCAGCTCTGGGGCTAGGCGGCGACCTCGACTCTCCGGCCGAACCGGGAGAGCAGCGTCGCCCCGGCGGCCACCACGGCCGCGAGGACGACTACCACCGTCCCGATCCAGGGAATGAGACCAACCAGGACGAGGACAACGCCTCCGAGGGCGACCGTCCTGAGGGGCGTCTTGTTCTCTCGCAGAAACGGCAGCTTCTCACCGAGCCATCCGGCGGAGACCGTGAACCCGAAGAGCAGGAGGGCGACAAGGGATATCACCGCCACCGGGATCAGCGGGATGCCGATGATCGTCACGGCCAGCAGGACGACGAGCGGCACGAATCCCAGGAGGAGCGCGAAGCCGCCGAGCGCCGAGAGCCCGGGCCGATTGACCAGGTACGTGCCGATGCGCGTCAAGGCGCCGGGGAAGGCGACCGCGATGAGCAACGCGATGACGAACAGCAGCACGGCGCGCGTCAGGCGCGAGGCGACACTGAACATCGAGAACATGTGAGGCCCGCCAACCACCCAGCGGACCATCGAGCCGACGGTCGTCGGGATCGTCCCGCCGAGACTCACGTTGTCCCCTTCGAGCGTGGCGCCCTCCGCGACCGACACGGCTCCGCCGATCGCCACCGCGTCACCCTCGACGCGGGCGCCCGGCTCGAGCGTGACCGAGCCGCCAATCGCCACCGCATCTCGGCGTACGTGGCCCGCGATCGTGACGGAGCCGCCGATGGCCACGGCCTTGTCGACGGTCTCGTCGGCGCCGACGGTGAACGAGTGGCCGAACACCACGCGCTCGGATCCGTGGCGACCACGCCGCTCACGCCGTCGCTCGCGCCAGGAATCGCCTGACACTGCGGGTGCGTCCGCGCGAACCCGGAGGACGCCGTCGGCGAACGAGGCGCGGAGCGAGGCCGCCTCGAGGACGAGATCGAGCACCTCGCCGGCGGGGCGCTTCGAAATCTGGAGGCTGAGCGGGCGTGTGGTCGCGCTCTCCGGCGCGGTGACCACGAGGCTCCAGCCCGTCTGCTTGGCGATCGCGCTCAGCGCGTCGAGGGCCGTGCCGCGTGGCTGGTCGATGGAGACGACGGGCGCGTTGTCGGGCAAACGACCCTCCAGACGCCCGCTCGCCGGCGTGGCCGTCCCGGCGAGGCCAGGCAGCAGGAGGAGTGCGACGGCGAGAACGACAATCACCTTGGCTGCGCTCATGTCCGATCTCCCTTCGCCCGGGAGTACGGTCGAACGCCAGCCTTATTTCATGAGCGCCAGCGATCGGGCCCGAGCGATGAGGAACAGTGACAGGACGGACACGGTGGAGCCCAGGACGATCGACATCCAGATGCCCAGCGGCACGAGGTCCATGACGACGCCGACACCGGCGACCCATCTGGCGAGGTCGGCCGCCGCCTCCGCGAGCCAGACGGCGAGGGCGACGAGCCCGACGGTGGTCGTCAGCAGTGTGGCGATCGCCACGAGACCGACGACCGCGGCCGCGAGGCCGGTGAAGACCGCCCGACGTTCGCGGGCCTCGATCGCCTCGAGATACCGGCGCCGCGCGCCGGCCAGGAACTCGGCCGATGGCTCCGGCGCGGGAAGAGCCCGGAGCAGGCTGGTGAGCTCGTCACGCTCGTCGGCTCGCCGGCTCATGCGAAGGGCGCGCCTTCCAGCGCCGTCCTGAGCCGAGCCCGACCGCGATGGAGCCACGTCATCACCGTGCCCATCGGCACCTCGAGGGCCGCCGCGATGTCCCTGTACGACATTTCCTCGATATGGAAGAGGACGATGGCTTCCCTTGGCCCCTCATCGAGATCGGCGAGAGCCCGATCGAGGCGCGAAAGCTGCTCCCGCAGCGAGGCCTCGCCCTCGGGTCCGCGTGGCGGCGGGCTGGTGACCGGCATCGTCTCCACGCGGCTCATCATCGTTCGCCGCCGCAGCACGTCCAGGCAGAGCCGGCGCGCGATGGCGATGAGCCACGGTAGAACCGGCCGCTCTGGATCGAACCGCTCGAAATGGACGAAGGCCCGCACGAATGTGTCCTGCGCGAGATCCTCGGCGTCGGGCGATCGGAGCAGTCGCCAGCAGAAGCGATGGACGGGCCGGTGAAAGCGGCGTACCAGCTCATCGAAGGCCGCCGCATCGCCGCGGCGAGCGCGACGTGCAAGCTCGAACTCTGCCCGCCGGTTGTCCGCATCCGGGTCCTGGGTGGCTGCCACGCTCCTCGCCGTCTGCCAAGAGAGTACGGGCGACGCCCGAGGATTATTTCAGGCTGGGCGCCGCGCGGCGGCTGCGCTACTCCGTCGACGACCAGATGTCGGCGATGCGGCCCTCCCCTGTCAACCAGAAGGAGTAGTAGCGGATCTCCGCAGCGTTGATGAGACGGTAGTGGCAGATGCGATGGACGGTGGCGCCAAACCGCTCCATCGCGCGACCGCGGACGTCGTCGCAGGTGACGAACGTGAACGACTTAAGGGTGGCGAGCCGCTCGGCGGTCACCTGCTGGGTGAAGCTCGTGAAGTACTGCGCGAGGCGCGGAGTGACGAGCGGCGCGTTCTCGCCACGGCTGATGGCCGCCAGGACGTCGCGCAGGCGCTGGCTGAGCCCGGCATCCGGATCGGGTTGCGCGGTCTCCGGCCCCACGAGCAAGCCCGCGATGTGACGTCCGGCCACGCCGTAGGTCAGCCCCCAGGCGTTGACCCTCGTCCAGCCCAGGGTCTGGCCGAGATTGCTGAGCACGATCACCGTCAGACGGTCGTCGGGAAACTCCGACACCTCGGTGCCCGTGATACCGCCGTGCGAGATCCAGCGATGTCCCCGACGCTCGTCGACCTGCCAGCCGAAGCCGTACGGATAGCTGGCGCCGTCGTTCAGGCGGACCGGCGTCCACATATGCGCGAGCGTCGACGGCTTCACGACCCGCCCCGCCGTCAGCGCCGCCTGCCAGGTGATGAGGTCCTTCACGCTCGAGAGCACGCCGCCCCACGACGGCAGCTCGCTCTGCGTCACACGCCGGCTGTTCACGAGCTCATTTTCGCGAAGCGTGTAGCCGGCGGCGCGATGCTTCAGGATCTTCCAGTGGTCGAGCACGGAGGTGGACGACATCCCCAGCGGCTTGAAGAACCGTTCCTCGAGAAAGTCACGGTAGCGTCGCCCGCTCGCCTGCTCGATGATCATCCCGAGCACGAAGTAGCCCACGTCGCTGTACTGGAACCGCGCGCCCGCGGGAAAACTCAGCGTGTCCTTGCTCGCGGCGTCGAAGAGCTGCGCGGTCGAGTAGTCCTTTCGAGTCCCGCCAGGGCGCAGCGCCTTGAAATCCTCCCCGAGCGTCGGCAAGCCCGACGTGTGGGTCAGGAGGTGGCGCACCGTGATGCCCTTCCACGTCTCGGGTCCGCGAGGCAGATACGAGAGGATCGGCTCGTCGAGCTGGACCTTGCCAGCCTCGACGAGCACCATGATCGCCGTTGCAGTGAACTGCTTGCTGACCGACGCCAGCTCGAAGACGGTGTCGGGCCTGACCGGAACGTCGTGCTCGAGGTTGGCCACACCGTACCCCTGCATCTTCGTGACCGTCCCGTTTAGGACGACGGCCAGCGTCAGGCCGGGAATGCGACGCGCCTTCATTTCCGTCCGGATGTAGTCGTCGATGGTGTCCGCCGTCGCGGACGATGCCGCCGGCGCCAGCGCCACTAGCAGCACCAGACCGAGCAGACGATGACGTCTCACGGGGCCTGGGTCTTC
>QHSI01000145.1 GCA_003221515.1 Candidatus Rokuibacteriota bacterium | reverse complement strand
CGTGACTCTCGAGCGGCTGAATCTTGCCGCCCCGCACCTCGGGCTTCTGGTCCACGCCCATCATGCGGGGAACGTTGGGCCCGTAGATGTCCGCATCCATGAGCCCGACGCGGTGCCCCTGTTGGGCGAGGGCGACCGCGACGTTCGCCGAGACCGTGGACTTCCCCACCCCGCCC
The DNA here is from genome assembly GCA_003221515.1 of Candidatus Rokuibacteriota bacterium. GTDB lineage: Bacteria > Methylomirabilota > Methylomirabilia > Rokubacteriales > CSP1-6 > AR31. The sequence continues at coordinate 4,196 of QHSI01000145.1, read as the reverse complement.
TTGCCGGACGAGACCGCGAGCACTTTGCCGAGGTGCGGCAATTCGACCGGCGTGGGCGGTGGCGGCACTGCTCCGGGGCCGGGCCGGCGAGCGGCTTCGCGCGGAGTGGTCCCTGCCGGTCCGGCGCCGGCGTCGGTGACGTTAACCCGCACGGCGGTTACACCCTCCACGGCCTGTACCGCCTTGCGAGCCTCGCGCGCGAGGGTCGGTGGGTCGGCTTGCGTGAGCACAAACGTGAACGTCACCTGCCCCGCGCCGTCCACCGCCACGTCCTTCACCATGCCTGCCGAGAGGACGTCCTTACCGAGGCGGGGGTTCTGGAGCTGGGCGAGGGCGCGCTCGACGCGCGCTTGCAGGGTGTCGGAGGCGGGCACGGGCGGAAAGCTACGCAGGAATCAAGCAGGGGGGCAACGAGCCGGCCGAATCGCCGGTCCGCATCCCTTAGAAGGCATAGGGATTGCACGGGGGGGAGGCTGGATCACGCGCCTATGCCCGACGACCTGAGCACCGTGCGCCGCGCCGAGCACGCAGGGGCGCGGTGGACTACGTACCTCCTATTCGCCTGCCTGGCGCTCGACGCGATTGCGATCGTGTCCGGCTTCTCGCAACGCTCGTTGCTCGCCCGCGCCATGGCGGGCGCGCAACTTGTGCCCGGCGAAGCTGCGGCGAGCCCACCACGACCGGGGCCTCTCGGCATGCTACAGCTGGCGGCGTTCGCATGCACCGGCATCGCGTGGCTCGTGTGGCTGCATCGAGCGTACGGTAACCTTACGCTGATCGGCTCGAAGCGGTCGCGCTTCAGTCGGGGCTGGGCCATCGGCTGTTGGTTCATTCCCGTCGTCAACCTCGTGCGCGCCTACCAGATCATGAGGGATCTGTGGCAGCGGAGCGAATCGATGAACGACCGCGACGGGTATGACGGCCTGCCCGCCCCCGCGCTGCTCGCGACGTGGTGGGGGGTGTCCCTGACGTGGGGAGCACTGGGGGTGGTGGTGGCCCTTCTGGCACGGGACGCCTATACGCTCGAGCAGCTGACCAACGTGACCGACTTGGGGCTGTTCGTCCACGCCGTCGGACTGGTCGCGGCGGTGCTCGCCATGATGGTGGTGCGACGAATCGACCGTCACCAGCAGGGGTTTCGACAGATCGGCGTAGCGGCGTGATTCAGCCGCGGGCTGAGAGCCCGCGGTGTGCCCTCCGACGGTGATGTCCAGAACCTTCTGCCGCAGACGCTAACGTGCATCTCCACGGTGCGCGTGCGGATGTCGGGCTGCTCCTGCCAGACCATCTCCACTCGCGGGGCCAGGATTTCGCGGGCTAAGAGCCCGCGCTCGGCTCCAAGGTGCGCCCCGTAGGGGCGCACGCGCGCGCCGAGCGTGCTCTCTCAGGGTGCGTTCCAAACGATGCGGCCGTGCGCTTCCCGTCCCTCGGCGCTACGAGATCCCTCATAAGGTCGTCCCACGTCGATGACCCACGACTCGTTTGATGCCGCTCGACTCATTCAAGGATTGACGGCGGCTAGGGTAGGGATTGAAGGTTGCTAGGGATTGAAGGCGGCTAAGGTAAGGATTGAAGGCGGCTAGGGATCGAAGGCTGCTACTGCGCGATTGATTTTACGCGGGCTGAGAGCCGGCGCTCGGCTCCAATGTGCGCCCCGTAGGGGCGCAGGTGCGCGCCCTCTTACCCCACGCCACGAGGGGCTCTATGATGGAGATCATCCCCCGCCGGGACCCTCTTCTTGGCCGACGCTCTGACGCGCCTGCAGGCTGCCCTCGCCGGCCACTATATAATCCAGCGCGAGCTCGGCCGCGGCGGGATGGCGACCGTGTACCTCGCGCACGACCTGAAGCACGATCGCGCAGCCGCCATCAAGGTGGTCGACCCGGAAGTATCGAGCGCGATCGGGGTCGAGCGGTTCTTGCGGGAGATCCGGCTCGCGGCCCAGCTGCAGCACCCCCACATCTTGCCGCTGTACGACTCGGGCCAAGCCAGCGGGTTCCTTTATTATGTCATGCCGTTCGTCGCCGGCGAGTCGCTGCGCGAGCGGCTGGAGCGTGAGAAGCAGCTGCGCCTGGACGAGGCGCTCCGGATCACGCGCGAGGTGGCCGAAGCGCTCGACTACGCCCACCGCTACGGCGTGGTGCACCGCGATATCAAGCCCGCAAACATCCTGCTGGCCAACGATCAGGCGATGATCGCCGATTTCGGCATCGCGCGGGCGTTTGCCGCCGCGGGCGAAGACAAGCTGACGCAGACGGGGCTGGCGGTCGGGACGCCCGGCTACATGAGCCCCGAGCAGGCGAGCGGCTCGACCCGGCTCGACGGCCGCAGCGACATCTACAGCCTCGGCTGCGTGTCGTACGAGATGCTCGCGGGGAGCCCGCCGTTCACGGGATCCACGCCCCAGGCGATTCTGGCGCGCCACTTGAGCGATCCCGTGCCGCCGCTGCGCACGGTGCGGCGCAGCGTGCCGGCGTCGGTCGAGCAAGCGATCTTGCGCGCGCTCGAGAAGGTGCCGGCGGACCGGTTCGCCACCGTCACGCAATTCGCGGACGCGCTCGAGGCACCGGCGGCGGCTCGCCCGCATCTGCGGCCGTGGCTCGGTGCCGGGGTCGCAGCAGTGGCGGCGGCTGTGGCGCTGTACTGGGTGTTTGCGATCCGGCCGTCCGGGAGCAACGGGGCCGCTGCCGCCGGCTGGGCCGACACCTCACGCTACGTGATCTTGCCATTCGTGCATGCAGGCGCCGTCACGCCCCTTAACGAAGGCGAGCTGCTACAGGACGCGTTGACGCACTGGAGTGGCATTGCGGTGGTCGACCCGTTCCAGGTGCGGGACGCCCTGGCGCGGCGGGAGGGCCGCGCCCTGAGCGGCAGCGACGCGCGGGCTGTGGCCATGGACTTGGGCGCGGGCCGCTACCTGCGCGGGGAGGTGTCGCACATCGGCGATTCAGTCAGGGTGTACGCGGCGTTGTACGACGTGACCCGCGGAGGCTCGTTCGTGCGGGACGGCACGGTGAAGCTCGGGAGCAACTTGGCCAGATCCGAGGCGGCCTTCGCGGCGCTGGGCGAGCGGCTGCTGTTCGGGAGCGCGGGTCCGGGCGCCCGGGTCGAGAGTCAGACCGGCACAAGCTCGTTTCCAGCCCGCCAGGCGTACGCGCAGGGGCACGCCGCGATCGAACGCTGGGACCTAGCGGCAGCGGACTCCGCCTTCGCAGCCGCGACCCGCTTCGATCCGCAGTACGCTCAGGCCTTTCTGTGGTTGGCACAGACACGGTCATGGATGGCGCAAGGCCGGGCGTGGAGCGACACACCCGTGGCCACCTGGCAGTCGGCGGCGGAGCGAGCAGCCGCGGGACGGGCGCGGCTCTCCAGCCGCGACCAGCTACTCTCGGATGCCTTGCTTGCTCTCGGGCGAGGAGAGGTGGACCGTGCCTGTCGCGTCTGGACCCGGCTGACGGTCGTCGATCCTTACGACTTTGCCTCGTGGTACGGACTGGGCAACTGCCTCAGCCGCGACGATGCGGTGCAGCGCGACCCCACCACTGCATCGGGGTGGCGTTTCCGCAGCAGCTACCAGCAGGCGATCAGAGCATATGTGCACGCGTTCCAATTACTGCCGTCCATACACAGGGCGCTGCGCGGCGACTCGTACGAGTCGGTGCGGCAATTGCTGATGACGGGGGGAAACAACGTGCGAATGGGTCGCGCGGTCGCGCCGGACACCACCGTCTTTGCAGCCCGGCCCATGTGGCAAGGGGACACGCTGGCGCTCCTCCCCTACCCTCGCGAAGCGCTTGCCAGCCCCGAGATCGTGCCCAAGGCGGTGACTGTGGCTGCGCGCCACCAGCGCGAGCTCTTCCTCGAGGTCGCCACGGCTTGGGTGACGGCCTTTCCGCGTAGCGCCGACGCCCTGGAAGCACTGGCAATCGCTCTGGAGATGCTCGGCAATCCCGCCGCCCTCGACACGCTCCGGCGGGCCTCGGCCCTCGCGACCACGCCCGGCGAGCGCGTTCGCATCGGCGCTGGCGAGGTTTGGATGCTAGTCAAGTTTTCCGTCCCCGCCGATGTGGCGGGGCTGCGCGCCGCGCGGGCGTTGGCGGATTCCGTGCTGCGGGCCTATCCACCGCCCAAAGCACCCGAGCCTCTCTTGCTCGCGACGCTCGCGGCGCTCACAGGGCACGCTGAACTCGCGGCTG
>QHSI01000055.1 GCA_003221515.1 Candidatus Rokuibacteriota bacterium | reverse complement strand
GCGATGCCCGTGTTGTCGGCGACGACGATCGCGCCCGGGACGAGCTTCGGCTCGAGCTGGCGCACGTAGTCGAGGTAGTCCTCCTTTTCGGCGTCGATGAAGGCGAAGTCGAAGCGGCCGGGCAGGAGCGGGATCGCCCGCAGCGCGTCGCCGGCCACCACCTTCACTCGCCGGGCCAGTCCCGCCTCCGCGACGTTCGCGCGCACGAGCCAGGCCAGGAAGGGATTCGCCTCGACGCACGTGAGCCGGCCCTTCGGTGGCATGGAGCCGGCGATGAGGATGGCCGAGTAGCCGAGCAGGGAGCCGAGCTCGATGGCGCGCGTGGGGCGATGACGGTCGAGCAGCCGGCGAATGATGCGGCCCTTGACGCGACCGACGGTCGGGATGTGCCAGCGCGTCGTCGCCCGGTCCATCAGCGCGAGCATCCGGCGCGCTTGTTTGGTCACGCGCGGGCGGCCGGGCGGCGGGCGGCGACGGTGTCGGGCAAGGGATAGCGCCGCGTGGACTTCCCGGCCTTGACGATCTGACCGGGGAGCGCCCGGCCGATGATCTCCTGGACCCGCCGCGACGTCGCGACCAGCCGATCGAGATCGATCCCGGTCTCGATGCCCATGGCGTGCAGGCAGTGCACGAGGTCCTCGCTGCAGACGTTGCCGGAGGCGCCCGGCGCGAACGGGCAACCGCCCAGGCCGCCGATCGAGCCGTCGAGATTCGTGACGCCGCACTCCATGGCGGCCAGGATGTTCGGGATCGCCATCGCGCGGGTGTCGTGCGTGTGCAGCGTCCACTCGATGGACGGAAAGCGCGGCATCAGGTGCTCGCACACGCGCGCCACCTGACGGGGATTCGCCATGCCGGTCGTGTCGGCGAGGCCGATCGCGCGGGCGCCCATGTCGACGAGACGTCCGACGACGCTCTCGAGCTGGTCCAGCGGAACGTCGCCCTCGAACGGGCAGCCGAACGACGTGGAGATGCCGCAGCTCACCGCGACCTTCGCGCGCGCGGCCACTTGCATGACCGCGCGGAGCTTTTCCATCGACTCGGCGATCGTCATGTTGACGTTGGCGAGGTTGTGGCTCTCGCTGGCCGAGACCACGGTGTGGATCGCGTTGACGCCCGCGTCCACCGCGCGCACCGCGCCCTTGTCGTTGGGGACGAGCGCCGCGTAGCGCACGCCCGGGCGGCGGCGGATCTTCGCCATGACCGCCTCGGCGTCGCGCAGCTGCGGGACGACTTTCGGATGCACGAACGAGGTCACCTCGATCCGCGGCACGCCGGCGTTGGACAGGAGATCCACGACCTCGACCTTCAGCTCCGTCGGGATGAAGTCGGGCTCGATCTGGAATCCGTCTCGAGTCCCCACCTCGCAAATCGTGGCGCGCGCTGGTAGCTTCATGGCATCCTCCGGGGTCCGGACCTCTCAATAACTTCTCGGCATCCCGAGCACGTGCTCGCCGACGTACGCGAGCACGAGGTTGTTGTTGACCGGGGCCGTCTTGTAGAGGCGGCACTCGCGGAACTTGCGCTCGACGTCGTACTCCTCGGCGTACCCGTAGCCACCGTGGCAGTCGATGCAGGCGTTGCCCGCCTCCCACGCGGCCTCGGCGCCGAGATACTTCGCCATGTTGGCCTCGCCGCCGCACGGCTGGCCCGCGTCGAACAGCGCCGCCGCCTTGTCGCGCATGAGCTGGGCGGCGTCGGTCGAGATGTGAGCGCGGGCGATCGCGAACTGCACGCCCTGGTTGGCCCCGATCGGCCGGCCGAAGATCACACGCTGGTTGGAGTACGCGACCGCCTTCTCGGTGAACCAGCGCGCGTCGCCGAGCGAGTCGGACGCGACCAGGATGCGCTCGGCGTTCATGCCGTCCAGGATGTAGTGGAAGCCCTTGCCCTCCTGGCCGATCAGGCTGTCGGCCGGGATCTCGACGTTGTCGAAGAAGAGCGCATTGGTCGAGTGGTTCATCATCATCCGCAGCGGGCGCACCTCGAACCCCTTGAGGTCGCGGATGTCGATCAGGAACACCGAGAGCCCGTCGGTCTTGCGCTTCACCTGCTCGACGGGCGTCGTGCGGGCCAGCAGCAGCATCAGATCCGACTGGAGCACCCGCGAGATGAACATCTTCTGGCCGTTGACGACGTAGCGGTCGCCCGTGCGGATCGCCGTCGTCTGGAGCTTGGTCGTGTCCGAGCCCGAGTTCGGCTCGGTGACGCCGAAGGCCTGCAAGCGCAGCGCGCCGGTGGCGATCTTGGGCAGGTATTCGCGCTTCTGGGCCTCGGAGCCGTGCCTGAGCACGGTGCCCATGATGTACATCTGCGCGTGACAGGCGCCGGCATTGCCGCCGGAATAGTTGATGGTCTCGAGGATCAGGCCGCCCTCGAAGATGCCGAGCCCGGCGCCGCCGTATTCTTGCGGGATCAACGCGGCGAGGTAGCCGGCCTGCGTGAGCTCGCTGACGAACTTCTCCGGGTACTCGCGGCGCGAGTCGAGGTCGCGCCAGTATTCCCCGGGATAGCGCCGGCAGATCTCCAGCACGCCCGCGCGGAGCGCGCGTTGCTCTTCGGTGAGAGCGAGCTCGATAGAGGCCATCGTCGTCACTTCCCCTTGAACTGAGGTTTCCGCTTTTCGTTGAAGGCGCGCACGCCCTCGAGGCGATCCTCGGTCACGACCGTCGCGTTGTAGGCCTCGATCGCCAGGATCATCGCGGTGTCCAGATCCGTCTCGGCGCCGTAGGCGATCGCCTTCTTGGCCTGCCGCACCGCGATGGGCCCGTTGGCGGCGATGGTGGTCGCGATCTCGGTCGCCGTCGCCCGCGCCTGGCCCGTGGGCACCAGGCGGTTGACGAGGCCCGCCGCCTTCGCCTCGTCGGCGCGCATCCGTCGCCCGGTGAAGATCAGCTCCTTGGCGAGCGGCGCGCCGATGATCCGCGGCAGGAGCTGGGTGCCCCCGATGCCCGGGAAGATTCCGAGCGTCGTCTCCGGTACGCCGAACACCGCGGTCTCGCTGGCGACGATGAAGTCGGACAGGATCGCCAGCTCGCAGCCGCCGGCGAGCGCGAAGCCCTCGACCGCCGCAATCACCGGCAGGGGGCAGCGCAACACACGGAACGCCGCCTGCTCGAAGATCACGTGCTGGGCGCGCCACGTCTCGTCGGTCATCTCGTTGCGTTCCTTCAGATCACCGCCCGCGCAGAACGCGCGGTCGCCCGCGCCGGTGAACACGATCGCGCGCGCGTCGGCGTCGCGCTGGAAGCCGTCGAAGCAGGCGAGCAGGTCCTCGCCCATCGCGGTGTTCATCGCGTTCATCTGCTCCGGGCGGTTCAGCGTCACCGTGACGACGTGCCCGTCGTCCGATCGCGTGATCAAGAGATGACGGTAGCCGCTCACTGGATCACGCCTTTTCCCTTGAGGCTGCGGACGTCGTCGAGGGTGTAGCCGAGCCAGGTGAGAACGTCGCCGCTGTGCTCGCCCAGGAGCGGCGGCACGCGCCGCACCGCGGGCCGGACGCCGTCCCACGTGAGTGGCAGACCGATGGATCGATACTCGGGCAGGCGCGGGTGCTGCGCGCGCACGAGCACGCCGCTCTCGCGCGTTTGCGGCTCCGCCAGCATCTGGTCCACGGTGAGGATCGGCGACGCCGGCACGCCGGCGACGCGCAGCGCCTCGACGAGCTCGGCCGATTTCCGCTGGCGCGTCAGCGCCGAGATCGCCTCGACGAGGGCGGCGCGATTGCTCACGCGCGAGGGGTTGTCCTTGAATCGCGGGTCGTCGGCGAGTCCGGGAGTGCCGAGCGCCGACGTCAGGCGGGCGAAGAGCGCGTCGGAGCCCGCGCCGATCATCGTGAACCCGTCCGCCGTCGGGAAGGCCTGGTACGGCGCGATCATCGCGGTGCCCGAGCCCTGCGGCTGCGGCACCTCGCCCGACGCGAGATAGCCGGCGGCCTGATAGGACACCCACATCAGCGCCGTCTCGAAGAGCGCCGTCGTGACTTCGACGGCGCGCCCGCTCGCGTCGCGCTGGCGCAGGGCGGCGACGATGCCGAGCGCGGCCCACATGCCCGTCCCCATGTCGACGATCGACGTTCCGACCCGCGCCGGCTCCTGGCCGGGGTGACCGTTGATCGACATCAGGCCGCTGTACGCCTGCATCAGCGGATCGTAGCCGGGCAGGTGGCGGAGGGGCCCCCGGGTCCCGAACGCCGTCACCGAGCAGTAGACGATCCGCGGATTCAGTCGTGCCGTGCCCGCGAAGTCGAGCCCGAGTTCGTCGATGGCTCCCGGCCGCAGGCTCTGGACGAACACGTCGGCGCGGCTCACCAGCCGTCGCAGCACCTCGAGGCCACCTGGAGACTTGAGATCGAGGGCGAGGCTCTTCTTGTTGCGATTCAACGCAATGAACGTCGCGCTCTCGCTGCCCCAGTAGGGCGGCGCCCACGCCCTCGCGTCGTCCCCCCTACCGGGTCGCTCGACCTTGACGACCTCGGCTCCCATGTCGCCGAGGATCTGCGTGCAGAACGGGCCGGCGACGTTCTGGGTCAGATCGGCAACGACGATGCCTTCGAGGGGGTGCGCCACGCCAGGAGTCTATCACCGCGGGGCGCGCTGGTTGGACGGCCTCCCCCCACGGGGAGGGCAGGCCGCGTCGCCGGACTTTTGACAGGTTCCGGCCGCCCCGCGTTAGAATCGTCTTATCCCATGCCGTTGAACGCTGACGACCTTCGGAAACGCCTGTCGACGCTGAGCGAACGGTTCTCCGTCCTGGCTGAATCGCTCGCCCAGACCGCCCGGCAGCTCCAGATCTCCGGTTCGCTGCCGCCCGAGTCGCTTCTCGACGAAATCACCAAGGTGCGCGCAGATTTCGGTGATGTCCGCCATCGCGTGCTCGATGCCGCGCGGGCGCTGGCGCTCAACAGCCCCGCGATGTCCGAGATCGACAGCATCAATGCGCTCGAGCCTGTGCTCGAGTCGGTCGTTCAGGCCGTCATCGCCGAAGAGAAGCGCAACGCCGCGACCGAGGCGCGCAAGCGCGTGATGGCGGTTCTCGATCGGGTGCTGACCATCGTGCACGCCGACGGCCCGAACTTCGCCGCACTCGTCCAGTGCCAGGCGAAGGCCAAGGAGATCCAAGCGGCGGCGCAGGACCCCAAGGCGTTCGACACCGACAACGCGCCGGCCTTCCTCGAGAGCACGCCGTCGTTCGCCGCGCTGCTCTCGATGATCGAAGGTCGCGAGGCGCTCGACGACGAGAAGTTCGCCGCGCTCGAGGATACGGTCACCCAGGCGTTCGGGCGCGCGGTCGCCGTCGCGGCGACGCGCGGCAAGCTCCTGGTCGGCAGCCCCGCGCCGGCCGCCCCGGAGCGTCCGGCCCAGCCTGCCCCCAAGGCGGCGGAGCCCGCGGTCAAGCCGGCGGCTCCAACTCCGCCCTCTGCGCCGCCGCGACCCGAGCCTGTCATCGTGGGCACCGGAACGCCCGTTGCCCCTCCGCCCAAGACGCCGGGCCCGTCGGAGCACGTGCACGCCAATGCCGCTGCTCCCGCTCCCGCCCAGGCCGTCGAGCCGGCCACGCAGGACGAGGCCGCGCAGTGGTGGGTGTCGGCCTGGGCACGCTGGACGAGCTGGCGGGGCACGCTCTCCTTCGTGGATGCCGTGAAGGAAGAACTGGGCAAATACAACTATGTCCTCAGCGTCCCGATTCAGAAGAGCACGGACTACGAAGACGGGCTCCTCGCATACGGCTACTCGATCCTGCTCGACTACATCGAGCACCGAGCTCAGGGGTTCATCAACAAGGCGCTCAACAGCCTCAAGACGTTTCAGCCCGGCGGTCAATCGACGTCCGTGGGCGCGCACCTCTACAACGTCCTGGTGTCAGAGGGGCGCCTGCGCGATCAGTATCCGGATTTCGTGAAAGAGGTCCTGCTCGCGGCGGTGCCGGAGCCCGGCCTATGGACTCACGCGAGGATTCTCGAGTCGACCACCGAGACCCGGATCTTCACGCATCCGAGCAACCGGATCGGCGATCCCGAGCACAATTCCCAGCGTCTGACCCAGGAGCGGCAGCGCTTCGCGGATCATCGGTTCCCGATCGTCGTGCCGGCGCTCACGACGCGATTCTTCGCGATCGCCGCCGACCTCCGGGAGCCCCGGTCGATCGACGTCAAGCTTCAGGACGGGCGCACCGACTCCGACAACGCGTGGCTGATGACGATGCCGCCCGTCGGTCGGGCCGACCTCAAGTCAGAGCTGCAACGGCTGGGGTCGGATGGGTCGTCGGTGCCGGGTCTGGGGCGCGACTACGCGACGCTGTGGGTCGCGGTCTTCAATCCCGATCCGGGTTCTGAGAAGAAGTACGAGCTGACGTTGAGCCTCAGGCAGTCCACCAAGCAGTCGGCCGGTACCTTCCGCTCGTCCCGGACCGCGTAAGGCTCAGGCCTTCGGGGCTTCGGCGGCTTTCGGAGTCTCGGCGGGCTTGACGCCGTCGGCGACCCTCACGGGCTCGGGAGCCTTCAGCTGATCGCCGGGCGCTGCCCGCTCGAAGGGGCTCCGGCGCGGCGTGAGTCCGAGCTTCGCGGCGATCTGTCCCATCGCCTGCGTGATCTCGTCCTTCTCGAGCCGAAGCTGCTGATTCTCCCGCCTGAGCTCCTCGACGTCCCTGTGCAGCTTTTCGGTCTCTCTTTGTGCCGCGCTCACGCGCTCACCCGCCTGGTGGTCGGCCGAGAGCAGCTCGGGCAGGAGGCCGAAGATCTGACGGGTCTCCTCGACCCACTTCGTGATTCGCTCTCGGGTTTCAGCAGCGGATGTGACGTCCATGACCGTCCTCGCCTGCTCCGGGGCGCGCTCCGTCTCCACAATTCAATGGCCGAGCGGTCGACGGGGACCTACCGGCCGTGCTCATGCAAATCCGTATCATTCGAGCCTAGCATCCGGGTTTATCCGTAAGCAAATTTGGCGCCGCGGTTCGTGGGTGAGGCTCTCGGGACCCGCCCAGGCCGCTGGGGCGGGGGGTTGGAGCCGAAGCTCAGGGGGTGGCTGGAGTCTCGAGCAGGGCCTGGATGAACCGCCGGCCTGCCGGACTGTCCCACGCCCGGGGTCCGGCGGCACGGCCGACCAGCCGACCCTGGCGGTCCACTATGTAGACCGTCGGGGGCCCCCAGACGCCGTACACCTTGCCCGTCACGTCGCCGCTTTCGTCGAGGAGGACGGGTGCCGTGTACTTCCGATCCCGAACCGCCTGTTTGACGGTCCCGGGGTTCTCCCTGAAGCTGATGAGAACGACCTCGAAGCCCTTACCCTTCAGCTCCTGGTAGACCTTCTGGACGGGAGGCAACTCCTCCCGGCACGTCGGTCACCACGTCGCCCAGAAAAAGAGCATGACGACCTTGCCGCGCAGGTCGGCGAGGTTCACCGTCTTGCCCTCGAGGTCCGGCAGCGAGAAGGTCGGTGCCGGCTTGGGAGGGGAGTAGGGCTGGATCTGCATGCTCGCGAAGTCCGGTGGCGTGGCAGCCCGCGGCGCGTAGGTGAGCGCCGACACGAGCAGGAGCGTTGCGCCCAGACCGACGAGCCATCGCTTCATCGAGAGCCAGCCTACCCCAGGACATGACGGCAAGCTACGCCTTTTGGCGCAGCGCCCGCACGACGCGCTCCGGGGTGATCGGCTGCTCGGTCAGCATCACACCCAGCGGAGCCAGCGCGTCGTTGACCGCGTTCAGGATCGCCGCGGGCGCGCCCGTCGCTCCAGCCTCGCCCGCCCCCTTGAAGCCACCGGCGATGCCCGGGGCCGGGGTCTCCAGGTGGTGCATCTCGATCGGCGGAACGTCCGCGAAGGTCGGCACCGCGTAGTCCATCAGCGTGGCGGTCAGGAGCTGGCCCGCCTCGTCGTAGACGCAGTGCTCGGCGAGGGCACCGCCCAGACCCTGGGCGATGCCGCCCGCGATCTGACCCTCCACGAGCGCGGGATTGACGATCCGGCCGCAGTCGTCGACGGCGACGTAGCGCAGCACGCGGACCTTGCCCGTGTCCACGTCCACCTCGACGACGGCGAGGTGCGCTCCGTTGCTGAAGGTCCACGCCGCCGGGTTCGTGTAGTGCACCGTTGCCTCGAGGCTCGGCTCCAGACCACGCAGCTCGTTCGAGCGGAAGTGCGCGGTCCGCGCCAGATCGCCGAAGCTCACGAAGCGCCCGGGGCTGCCGCGGACCTCCGCCCGGCCCTGCCTGAGCTCGATGTCGCCGGCGTGCGCCTCCAGGAGCCCGGCGGCGATCGCGCGGATTTTCTCGCCGAGCGCGCGCGCCGCGAGCATCGTGGCGCTGCCGCCGATCGGCATTCCGCGGCTCGCCCAGGTGCCTCCGCCGTACGGCACGACAGCGGTGTCTCCCGAGAGCACGGCGATCTGGTCGAGCGGCACGTCGAGCTCGTCGGCGATGATCTGGGAGAGCGCGGTGTGGGTGCCCTGCCCCTGGTTGGTGACGCCGACCAGCGCGGTGACGGCGCCGCCAGGCTCGAGGCGCACCGTGGTTCCCTCCTGGCCCGAGATCGGCGCGCCGCCCACGCCGTAGAACTGCGCGCCTGGGCCGGTGAGCTCGATGAAGCAGGAAAGGCCGATGCCGAGATAGCGGCCCTGCGCGCGCGCCGACGCCTGCTCGCGTCGCAAGCGGTCGTACGACCCGGCCTCCAGCAGCCGCGCCAGCGCCGCCTGATAGCTGCCGCTGTCGTAGACGTTCCCCGCCGCCGAGGTGTACGGGAGCTCCTCGGGACGCACGAGATTGCGGCGGCGCACCTCGCCGGGGTCGAGCTCGAGGTCGCGCGCGATCAGGTCGACCATGCTCTCCGTCACCGCGGTGGCGATCGGGTGGCCGACCGCGCGGTACTGCGAGGTGACGACCTTGTTCTGCGCGACCACGCGGAGGGTCGCGTCGTAGTGCCGCAAACGGTAGGGCCCGGGCAGGAGACGGAGCACCTGGCCACCTTCCACGACGCTCGAGCGAGGATAGGCGGAGTACGGCCCCACCGCCGCGGTGATCGACGCCCGCATCGCGGTGAGGACGCCGTCGCGGTCGGCCGCGACCTCGACGCGGATCGTCTGCTCGCGCGCGTGGATGTCGGACAGAAACGACTCGCTTCGCGCGGCGACGAACTTGACGGGTCGGCCGAGCACGAGCGCCATCGCGCACGCGGCCATGTCGTCCTGGTAGACGTGGATCTTGATGCCGAAGCTCCCGCCCACGTCGGGCGCGCTCACCCGCACGCGCTGCTCGGCCAGACCGAAGAGGTCGGCGAGCACCGCCTGCATCATGTGCGGGACCTGCGTGGAGATCCAGAGCGTGAGCGCGCGGGTGGCGGGCTCGTAGTCGGCGACGAGCCCCCGCGGCTCGATCGGCACGCCGGTGTGCCGGCCCGTCGTGAAGGTGCGCGTCCACGTGCGATGCGCCGCCGCGAAGGCGATGTCGGCGTCGCCGGCGGCTAGGCGCGTCTCGTAGAGCAGGTTGTCGCCGAGCTCGGGGTGGATCAGGGGCGCGCCGGCGGCGAGGGCCGCGTCGGGCGTGAGCACCGCGGGCAGCGGCTCGTACTCCACCTCGACGAGCGCCGCGGCGTCCTCGGCGGCGGCGCGACTCTCGGCGGCGATGGCCACGATCGGCTCGCCGACGTAGCGCACGCGTTCGACGGCCAGCGGTAGCATCGCGCCCGTCTTCATGCCCTGGTAGTGCAGGAGCACGCCGCGGTAGGGCTTACAGAGCCGTGCAACGGCGTCGCCCGCGAGCACGCCGGCCACGCCGGGCGCGCGACGCGCGTCAACGAGACCGACGCGGATGAGGCGCGCGTGGGCGTGGGCGCTGCGCACGAAGGCGACGTGGACCATGCGCGGCAGCGTTAGGTCGTCCACGTAGCGGCCCCGCCCCGTGAGCAGACGGGGATCGTCGCCGCGTTTGACGCGCGCTCCGATGTGTCCCGCCGGCGCCGGCACGGCGGGAATCTAACACGACCGTCGGCTGGCCGTTGACTCTTGCAACGCGCTTCGGGTCGACTCGAGCGAAGTAGCGCGCGCTATACTCGCGGTCAAATGTTACCGGCGACGGGCGAGGTCACGATTGTTGACACGCGCTGACCGGCCCCCCTATGATCGCGCCACCCGAGACTTTTACACACGGCGCTCAGACGGAGGTGGTCATGCATCGACGCGGGTTCCTGACGACAACGGCCGCCGGAGTGACGCTCCTGGCGTTTCCCGCCGTGCTGCGCGCGCAGAGCAAGGAGCCGATCCGCATCGGCTTTCCGCTTCCGCTGACCGGGACGTTCGCCGCCATCGCCGCTGATTTGCAGAAGGGCGCCCAGCTCGCCGTGGAAGAGATCAACGCCAAGGGCGGCGTCATGGGCCGCAAGCTGGAGGTGCTGTTCCGTGACGACGAGCTCAAGCCGGCCGTCGGCGCCCAGCGCACCAAGGAGCTCATCGAGAACCAGAAGGTGGACTTCGTCGTGGGCGGCCTCGCGGCCCACGTGCAGATGGCCATCAACGAGCAGACGAAGGCGGCGAAGAAGCTCTACATCTCCGTGAGCCAGTCCGACGAGATCAGCGCCAAGCCCGATACCAGCCCGCTGACCTTCCACGAGGCGCTGAACCCGACGATCACCAGCCGGGCGATGGCCACCTACGGCATGCAGAACATCGGCAAGAAGTGGTGGGTCGTCTACGCCGACTACGCCTGGGGCAAGCAGAACAACGTCGTGTTCAATGCCGCCATCGCCAAGCTCGGCGGCACCGTGCTCGGGAGCACGCCCTATCCGCTCGGCAAGCCCGAGTTCTCGGCGCACCTGCCGAAGATCCAGGCGGCCAAGCCCGACGCGATCTACGCCGTGACGCCGGGCGCCGACAACGTGCCGTTCCTGAAGCAGGCCATCAGCTTCGGTCTGAAGAAGGACGCGAAGATCGCGCAGCCGCTCCACTTCCTCTACTACACGAAGGAAGGCGGCGCCGAGGTCTTCCAGGACATCTACGGGGCGACCCACTTCTGCCACGAGCTGGCCGAGACGCTGCCCCAGGCCAAGCGCTACGTCGAGGCGTTCACGAAGCGCTTCAACCAGCCGCCGGACGCGTACTCCGGCTACGGCTTCAACGGGATCCACGAAGTAGCGCGCGGCGTCGAGCTGGCCAAGTCCACCGACTCCGACGCGGTCGCCAACGCGCTCCGCAAGAACCGCGAGTACGACCACTACAAGGGCAAGCAGTGGTGGCGAGCCTGCGACAACAAGTCCTTCCAGGATCTGTGGATCATCAGGGTCCGCTCGCCCCAGCAGGTGAAGGGCGAGTGGGGGCTCTTCGACGTCATCGGCAAGGTGGCGGCCAACGAGGAGCTGGACCGGACCTGCGCCGAGAAAGGGCACGCTTAGCGGCGTGTTCGACGTCCCGCTGTCGGCGCTGGTCGCCCAGGTGTTCACCGGTCTCGTTCTGGGCGGCATCCTGGTCCTCATGGCCATCGGGCTCAGCCTGATCTTCGGGCTGATGACCGTGGTGAACTTCGCCCACGGCGCCTTCTACATGCTCGGGGCGTACGTCGCGTTCTCCCTGCTCGGGCTGACGAAGAGCTTCTGGGCGACGCTCGTTCTCGCGCCCCTCGTGGTGGGCACGCTCGGCCTTCTCGTCGAGCGCCTTCTCATCCGGCGGCTCTACGGACGCAGTCCGGACGATCCCTTGCTGCTCACGTTCGGGTTGTCGCTGGCGATGGTCGAGGGCGTGAAGCTCCTGTGGGGGAAGATCGGCCTCACCGTCGATCCGCCGAAGCAGCTCTCCTCCGCCGTCGATCTGGGCTTCATGAACTTCCCGGTGTACCGGCTGTTCGTGATCGCGGTGACCGCCGCGGCGCTGGTGGCGCTGTGGCTCTTTCTCGAGAAGACCAACGTCGGGCTGATCATCCGCGCCGGCTCACGCGACGCGCTGATGGTTCGGGCGCTCGGCCTGGACCTCAACCGGATCTGGCTGCTCGTGTTCGGGATCGGCATCGGTATGGCCGGCCTGGCCGGCGTCCTGGCGGGCCCGATGCGTGGCGTCTACGCCGAGATGGGCGTGGAGATCATCATCGAGTGCTTCGTGGTGGTGGTGGTCGGCGGCATGGGCAGCCTCGCCGGGGCGATCGTCGCTGGTTTGCTCATGGGTGAGATCGTCAGCCTCACGACGTTCTTCGCCCCCAAGCTCGCTGAGATCGTCGTCTTCGTGGTGATGGCGGTGGTGCTGCTCGTCCGGCCGAGCGGGCTCTTCGGCGAAGCGGGACTGGCGGAGTGATCCGCGGCGCGTTCGGCCCCTTCACGGCGTGGGTGACGGTTCATCCGATCGCCTCGTTCGTCGTCTTCTTCGCGATCTTCCCGTTCATCGCGCCCTACCAGGCGCTCGCGACGCAGGTACTGATCTTCGGGCTCTTCGCGCTGGGCTTCAACCTCCTCTACGGCTACACCGGGCTCCTCTCCTTCGGTCACGCCGCCTACTACGGGCTCGGCGCCTACGGCGCCGGCCTCGCCCTGGCCAAGCTCAAGGTGACGTCGCTGTGGCTCGCCCTCGGCATCGGCCTCGGGGCCGCGGTCGTGGGCGGCGCGCTGGTGGGCTTTTTCTGCCTGCGCCGGCGCGGGATCTACTTCGCCATGCTCACGCTCGCCTTTGCGCAGATGCTCTACTTCATCGCCTTCCACGCCGCGGACCTGACGGGTGGTGACGACGGGCTGCGCGGGATTCCGCTGCTCCCGCTCTCGCTCTTCGGCGTGTCGGTGTCACTGCGGCACCCGCTCGCCTTCTACTACTTCGCCTACGTGCTGGTCGTGCCCGCGGTGGCCGGCCTCAAGCGCATCCTCGACTCGCCCTTCGGCGCCGTGCTGCGGGCGATCCGCGAGAACAGCGACCGTGCGGTGGCTTGCGGCTACGACATCAACCGCGTGAAGCTGCTGTCCTTCGTGTTCTCCGCGCTCTTCACGGGGCTGGCCGGCGCGCTCGACGCGCTCCGCCTCACGGTCGTGCCCGTCGAGTCGCTCTACTGGTCGACCTCGGGACAGGTCGTGATCATGACCCTCCTCGGCGGAGCCGGAACGTTCTTCGGGCCCTTCGTCGGCGCCGCGACCTACCTGGTGCTCGCCGACCGCCTCAGCCTCTTCATCGAGGCCTGGCCGCTGGTCATCGGCGTGATCTTCATGGCGTTCGTCCTGTTCCTGCCGCGAGGCATCTGGGGCACGCTGACGTCGCGCGGGATCGGGTCGTGAGCCCGATCCAGTCCGCCCTCGTCGAGCGCATCGATCGGCTGACCCGCGAGAAGATCGCGCCCCGCGCCGCCGAGTACGATCTGGCCGGCGCCAACCCCGTCGAGAGCTGGCGCGACCTCTGGCGCGAAGGCATTCTCGCCGGCGCGATCCCGGCCGCGCACGGCGGCCTGGGGCTCGACACCGCGACCTACGTCGCCGTGATCCGCACGATCGCCCGCGGCTGCGCCAACACCGCGATGACCGTCCACATGCACTCGACGGTCATGCGGTTCATCGCCACGATCGGGAGCGTCGAACAGCAGCGGCGCTATTTCGACGAGGTCGTTCGCCACGGCAAGCTCTTCGGTAGCTGGGGCAGCGAGCCCGCGGTCAGCCTCTCGCGGTCCATCTTGATGGAGACGACGGTTCGCCGGGAAGGCGCCGACTACGTCGTGGACGGTGTGAAGCACTTCTGCACGATGGCGCTCGGCGCGTCGCACTACATGGTCTGGTGCGCCCTGGACGGTGGCACCGACATGGCCAAATCCTTACAGCTGGTCCTGGTGGACGCCGACGCGCCGGGGATCACCACCGATGGCAAGTGGGACACGCTCGGCATGCGCGCGACGTTTAGTCCTTCGGTCACGTTCACCGGCGTCCGCGTGCCGGCCGAGGGTCGGCTGGGCGATCCCGGCGCGGCGACGCGGGTCGGAGTCATCGAGATTTTCGCTCTCGGCTACGCGGCGGTGTACCTCGGCATCGCCGAGGCGGCTCTCGCGTTCGCCATCGACTACGCCAAGAAGCGGATCGTGAGGCCCGAGAACGTCGCGGTCGCGATGGATCCCGCGGTCCAGCGGCACGTCGGCGAGTTGGCCGCCCAGCTCGACGCGGCCAATCTGGTCCTGGCCGACTCGGCAGCCCGATGGGACGGAGCCGACGTGGTCGAGCGAGGACTCCTCGCCAATCGCGCCAAGTATCTCGCCACCGAGGTCGGCCTGCACGTGACGTCGAAGGCCATCCAGATCGTCGGCGGCCGCGGCTCCTACAAGGACTTCCCGGCCGAACGCGCGTTCCGGGATCTCCGCACCTCGACCCTCATGCCTCCTACCGTGGACCGGATGCTCGAGGCGATCGGCAAGAGCGTCCTCGGGCTCGACGCCGCGATGTTCAACGTCGCCGGGTCGAAGCCCCGGGGGTAAACCGGGGGTGAAATACTTGTCGGCGCCGGCCGTCTAATCGGCCAGAGGGTGGGTAGTAAGGCCGCCCCAGGGAGGCACTGACAATGAGAAAGCTCGCCGCCGCTGTCATGGTCCTGGCGCTGCTCGTTCCGGGCGCGGCGTTTGCAGGGTCGTCCACTGACGCTGCCCTCGGTCTCGGCGCCTTCGCCGTCTTCAACCAGATCATCTCGGGCACGGGGATCTTCGGTGGGTACCGCCCGGCGGCTCAGCCTGTCGTCGTCGCGCCGCCGGTCCAGGAGAGGGTGGTCGTCCGCGAGTACTATCCCGTGTACGTCCAGCCGCAGCCCGTCTACGTCCCGCCGCCTCCGGTTTACTACGCGCCGGTGTACTACGCACCAGCCTACGCGCCGGCGCGAGTCATCGTGGTGGAGGAGCGCGGCTGGGGCCACAGGAAAAGGCAGCACGGCCAATACGGGTACCACGGCCACGACGACAGGGACTGAATTAGACGGGGCTCGACGCCCCCAAGCCATCACTCTCCAGCGCCCCGGCCCAGTCCGGGGCGCGTCCGAGCGTTGGGGATTTAGAGGGCCTAAATTTCAAGAAACCGCTGCTGGATCGTCGGGTCGCGGCGGAGCTGGTCGGGCGTGCCCTCGAATTGAATCTGCCCCTGGTCCATGACGTAGAGCCGGTGAGACAGCCGCATCGCGACCTCGAGCGTCTGCTCGACCAGGAGGATCGTGGTCCCGCGCCGGTTGATCGCCGCCAGGATCTCGGTGAGGTTCTGGACGAGCATCGGCGCCAACCCTTCAGTCGGCTCGTCGATCAGCATGACCGA
>QHSI01000104.1 GCA_003221515.1 Candidatus Rokuibacteriota bacterium | reverse complement strand
ACGCGCGGCCAGTAGTCGTCGGTGGGATAGATGATGCCGCCGCCGCCGTGGATCGGCTCGCCGATGAACGCCCCGACGGTGTCGGGGCCCTCGCGCAGGATCGCCTCCTCGAGCGCGCGCGCGGCCGCCTGGCCCACGCTCTCGCCGGGCTTGGCGCCCTGGAACCGGTACGGATAGCACGTCTGGATATGGACGAAGCCCGGCACGCGCGGCTCGAACATCTTCCAGTAGGCGCCCATCCCGGTGGCGCTCATCGCCTGCAGCGTGACACCGTGGTAGCCCTGCTCGCGCGAGATGATCTTGACCTTGTCCGGCTTGCCCTTGGCCTTCCAGTAGAAGCGCGCCGTCTTGAACGCCGACTCGTTCGCCTCGGCGCCGCCGCAGGTGAAGAACACCGCCTGCATGTTGTCGTACGTGATCTCCATGAGGCGGTTCGCCAGCGTGATCGCCGGCACGCTCGACGAGCCGACGTAGCCGGAGAAGTACGCGAGGTCCTTCATCTGCGCCGCCGCGGCGTCGGCCAGCTCGGTGCGCCCGTGGCCCACGTTGACGTTCCAGAGCCCCGAGAGCCCGTCGATGTACTCGTGGCCCCCGATCTCCTGGATCATCGCGCCGCGCCCGCGGACGTAGATGACCGGCTCGGAGTTGTCGACCGGATGGTGGAGCGGGTGGATCAGGTGATCTTGATCGGCCTTGACCAGTTCTGCCGCGGTTAGCGCCATTGCTTCCTCCCTGGTGGAGCCGGTGAACGGCTCGGGCGGGCCCGCCGGTAGTCACCGTCCGGGATGACGACGGCCCGATGCTGCGGCCCACGATAGCGATAGACCCAGGCGTGCTCCCGCCGGCCGCTCGTGAGCGTGACGACCGTCCGACGACGCTCGAAATTGTACCCCACCTCTTCGCGGTCGAGCACCGCCAGAAGCGCGGGGTCGTCCAGCCGGTACAGCTCGCCGCGCGTGGTGCCGGCGCCGTCGATCAGCGCCGGCCACCGGCCGAGATCGAGCAGGCGCCCGCGTACGCGGCCCACGCCCAGAAACGTCGAGCCGCCCGTGAGCAGCGGATGCAGGACGTAGCCGCGCATGAACGTTCCGTAGGCGAAGAGCAACGGAGAGGCGTCGCCGCGGGAACGGCGGCCGGCGGTCAGGAGGTCTCCACCGCCTGGAGGACCGCGCCGAGGAAATCACGCTCCGGGACGGCGCCCTCGAACCGTACCCGGTCGTTGATCACGACCTTCGGCACGCCCATCACCTGATACGCGCGCGACAGCTCGGGGAACTCGGTCGCCTCGATGACGGTGGAGCGCACGCGGTCCGACGCCACCGACATGTGCTGCGCCAGGCGCACGGCCCGGGGGCAGTGCGGTCAGGTGGGGGTCGAGAACACCTTGATGTCGACGTCGGACGCGAGCGCCCGCAGCGACGCCAGGGTGTCCTCGCTCAGCGCCGGCACGCCGGTCGAGGCCACGATGATCGAGTCGATCAGGTTGCTGAACTCGTAGCCGAGCGGGACGCCGTAGAAGCGGAGGCCGTAGTCACGCGCGCCCTCGACGACGATCGCCGGCACCTGGTCGATGCCGTAGGCCTCGGCGCGCTCGCGGTCGATGGCGAGGTTGAGCACCTCGACGGTGATCTGCGCGGAGAGCGCGGCGACCTCCCGCACGAGCTGCTCGTTCTGCCGACACCGGTCGGCGGCGGTGAGCTCCTGCGAGAAGGCGACGAGCTTCACCTTTCCGGAAATGCGCTCGAATTCCTTGCGGACGGCGGCCTGGTCGCGCTCGGTCAGGATGGGCACGGGCGTCATTATACTGTTAGAATCACTCTCGAGGGGGCGGGCGATGAAGCCCTTCGTGGTCAACCGCTACGGTCGGATCGTCTTCCCGTTCAATTTTTTCCCCGAGCTCGACTTCTCGGTCTTCGAGACCCTCGAGCAGTTCACCGCGGTCATCAAGCGCGACTTCGAGGAGAAGGCGCCGACCGAAGCGGACATCGCCGCGCGCGTCGAGGCGCATACCTACGCGGGGCGCTACGATCTGCTGCGCGACTTGGCCCTCGACCTCTTCTGGGTCAACCGGTACGCGATGACGATGTACGAGAAGCGCCCCACCCGCTGGCGCGACGTGCCCAAGAGCCGTGACGACGTCTTCCTGCCGGTCTTCAAGGGCTGGGAGGGCCGCGGGCTGACCGCGATGATCGAGGACGGCTACCGGGCGCTACCGCCGAGCTTCGACGAGGGCACTGAGGACCAGATCGCTCGGGTGCTGCTCGACGTCTTCCGCCACAAGAAGGGCGCGGGCGCCGAGCTGCCCGCGCTCAAGCCGACGGTGGCCGAGCTCCTGGCCAGGCCGACCAGCCTCACCTATCACCTCCTCGGGTACGATCCGGACTATCCGGGCTACGGCTGGGACGACATCATCGAGTACACGCACCGGGTCCCGGAGCTCGAGGCGCTCATGCGCCAGACGATGGTGCTCCACAACCAGTACCGGTGGGACCGCGCGAAGACGCGGGTGATCGAGGTGGGCAAGCTCCACGACGACGACTTCGTGGTGCTCTTCCAGCCGCGGAGCCCCGACGTGCTCCAGTTCATCCGTCGCGTGAAGAGCGCACGGCGCGCGCCGGCGCCGCGGCCGGTGCCGGCCGAATCGCGCCCGCCGACGCGGCCGTTCGCGCCGGTCGACGTGCGCGCGCGCTTCTCCGTCATGCCGAAGCTCGAGGCGCTGGCGGTCTATCGCGGCGAGCGCGTCTGCACCAACGACGACCTCATCCGGAACAGCGCCTACTGCTGGTCCCCCATGACCGCCAAGGAGATCGAGGAGAAGACGGGGATCGTCGAGCGCCTGTACACCGAGCTCGACCTCGACCACATGGCGCTCCTGGCCGCGCAGCGGGCCGTGGCGAAGTCGGGCCGGCGCCCCGAGGAGATCGGCGCGGTCATCTTCTGCTCGTGCACCAGCGCGAAGATGATGCCCTCGCTGGCCACGTGGCTCTCGGGACAGCTCGGCATCTTCCAGACCCACGCGTCCTGCGACGTCGTCGCCGCCTGCGCCGGCCTGCCCTACGGCCTCTCGGAGGCGGTGCGGCTCCTGCAGGAAGTCGACCGTCCGGTGCTGGTCGTCTGCGGCGAGAAGTTCTCGGACAAGATCGGCACGGTGCGCACGTCGCGGATGATCTTCGGCGACGGCGCGGCGGCCCTCGTGGTCGCACCGGCGCCGGCCGGCGCGCCACCCGACATCGAGTGGCTCCAGACCTACGCCAGCGGCCCCATGAGCGAAGTCGACTCGATCGTGTGGCCGAACCCCGAGTTCAACAACAACATCACGGTCTACGGGCCTCAAGTGATCGCGCTGGCCAGGCGCTACCTCACGCAGATGATCGACGAGCTCCGCGGCCTCCCCCGCCCCGACGGGGCGCCGGGCTCGCTCCTGGACGCGGTCGACCTGATCGTCCCGCACCAGGCCAACAAGACGATGGTCATCAAGCTCGCGCAGGCGGCCGGGGTGGGGCGCGAGCGGCTCTACTTCGACATCGAGAAGGTGGGCAACACGTCATCGGCCTCGATCCCGATCGCGATCCAGGACGCCGTGCTCGACGGCGTCATCGACCGCCCGCTGCGCATCCTCGCGCCGGGCTTCGGCGCCGGGGCGGTCGCGGGCTACATCGTCGCGCGCATCGACCCCGCGATCGTCGCGGTGTAGCGCCGCGTCGCCGGCGTCAGTCGCGAGTGAGCGCTAGGCCAAGACGGAGATGACGGCGGGATCAGCGCCGCGCAGCGCCCGCCCGAGTGCCGCGGCGAACGTCTCCGCGCCGTCGGCGGCGGACGAGGCCACCCCGAAGCTTCGAGCCAATCTGACCGGATCTGACGCGTCCACCGCGGCGTCCCGGAACGCGACCACGACGATAGGCGCGCCCAGCCGCGCCGCGGTGCCGAGCTCGGTCGCGGCCGCGGTCAGCCCGGCGGTGCTGGTGAAGCAGACGACGCGACGATCGGGGTGGACGAGGTGGGCCGCGATCGCGGCGGGCAGGGCGAACCCCGCCGTCGCGAGCCCGTTGGAGGTCAGGAACTCCCGCGGGGCCACGGCCGGCCAGGCACTGGCGACGCACGCGTGATGCTGGCCGGCGTCGACCGTCGCGATCGTACCGGCGGGTGTGGCCTCGCGCGCGAGGCGCACGACGCGGGCCGTGAGCCCGTCGCCGGCGCAGCGCGCCGCGCCCTCGCGCCGGAGGCGATCGAGCTCGGCGACGTCCCAGTCCGCGCGGGGCTGGTCGCGCAGCCGCTGCGCCAGCTCTTCGATGACCGCGCCGATGTCGCCGAGCACCTGGAGGGCAGGCACCCAGTCGTCGAGCGCTTGCGGTGGACCGAAGCCGAGCACCGGAGCGGTCGACCAGCACGCGGCGGGCACGGGCTCGAGCGCGTCGAGCCCGATTCCCACCACGAGATCGGCGCGGCTCAGCAACCGATCTTCGATGCCGGCGGCGCCGAGCACGCCCAGCATCAGCGGATGTGGATCCGGCAGGGCGCCCTTGGCCCGGGCCGTGGCCAGCAGCGGCGCCGGCAGCGCCTCGGCGAGCGCGCGCAGCCACTGCGCGGCCCCGGCCGAGCGACAGTGAAGGCCCGCGAGCAGCAAGGGGCGAGAGGCGCCGGACAGCACGCGAGCCGCCGCGTCGAGCTCCGAGGCCTCCGGATACGGCAGCGGATCGGGACGGCACGACGTCGCCACCGGCACAGCCGGGCGGGCGAGGATCTCGGCGGCGACGTCCAGATGGACCGGACCGCGCGGCTCGCTCATGGTGAGCCGGGCCGCGTGGGCGACCCGGTGCGCCGCCGACTCGGGCTCGACGCCAAGCGTTTCCTTGCAGGCGAGCACGGCAGTGGGGTGGCCGCTGGTCAACAGGACCACCGGCGCGCGATCCAGCAGCCCGTGGACGACACCGGCGATGGCCGCCGCGACGCCCGGTCCCGGCCCGATCACGACCGCGCCGGCCGCATCGACGAGGTCGCCGGTGACCGCGGCCATGATGCACGCGGCGGTCTCCCCGGACGCCAGCGTCGTCGGCAGCCCGGCGGCGCGCGCCGCCTCAACCAGCGCGAGGTTGGCGCCGCCGCTCGGGACACCGAAGATACGAGGCGTGCCGGCGCGCTTCAGGCCGTCGACGACGACGTCGGCGACGGTGGTGCGCCTCACGTGGTGCGCGAGGGCAGGTAGATCGTCGCGCGCCCGGGAGTGGCGACGCCGTCGCGAGGGTTCTCGATCCACACGTCGAGATCGACGGCGCCGTTGTCGCCGTCGCGCCACTTGCGGGCCACGCGCCCCCTGACGGCGATGGTGTCGCCCCGCAGGTGCGGGCGCCGCATCTGGAACGCGAGCCGCTTCAGGAATCCCGCGTCGCCCGCCCATTCCGTGGCCAGCCGGCAGAGCGCGGCGCGGATGAACCCGGTGTTGATGAAGATGGTCATTTCCTCGCGAAGCTCTCGAACACCGGCCGCATCCGCTCGAGCGCTTTTTTCAGATTGGCTTCCGAGTTGGCATACGAGAACCGCAGATAGCCCTCGCCGTGAGCGCCGAACGCGGCGCCCGACAGCGCCGCGGCAGCTGGTTGAGCCCGTCCACCAGCAGGTCGCGGCGCCGTTTGAACTCGGCCACCATGCGGGCGACCGGCGTCTGATCGCCCTGGAGCGCCGCGATGCCGGCCAGCTGCACGAAGGACGCCGTGCAGGAATTCGAGTTCACCATGAGCCGCGATACGTGCTCGGCGAGCTTCGGCGGCATCACGCCGTAGCCGAGACGCCAGCCGGTCATCGCGTACGACTTCGAGAAGCCGTCGAGCAGGATCGTCAGGTCGCGCATGCCGCGCATGTTCATGATCGACGCGAACTCGCCCTCGTAGAGGAACTGGCGGTAGATCTCGTCGGTGAGCACCGGGATCTGGTGGGCGACGGCGATCGCCGCGATGCGCTCGAGCTGCGACCGGTCCAGCACGCCGCCGGTGGGATTCTCGGGCGAATTGATCACGATCAGCTTCGTCTTCGACGAGACGCTGCGCTCGAACAGCTCCAGGTCGAACCCGAAGCCGCTCTCCTCGCGCAGCGGGATCGGCACCGGCTTGCCGCCGACGAAGTTGATGACGGACTCGTAGATCGGGAAGCCGGGATTCGGATGGATGACCTCGTCACCCTCGCCGATCATGGCCATGATCGTGAAGAACATGATCGGCTTGGCGCCCGGCGTGACGACGACCTCCTCCGGCGACACGGGCACGCCGCGCGTCTCGGCGACGTGCTTGGCGATCGCCTCGCGCAGCTCCGGCAATCCGGCCGACGGGCCGTAGTGGGTGGCCCCCGCGTCGAGGGCCTGCTTGGCGGCGTCCTTGATGTGCACCGGCGTGTCGAAGTCCGGCTCGCCGATCTCGAGGTGAACGATCTCGCGTCCGGAGCGTTCGAGCTGGCGCGCGCGGGCCAGCACCTCGAACGCTGATTCGGTGCCGAGCCGCGCCATCCGTGAGGCGATGTTCATCAGCTTCTCCTTTATTGGGCTCGCCTCGCACGGCGGGGCCCCCGCCCCGCGACGTGCTGCGGCTCGCACGACCTATATTGGGCTCGCCTCGCACGGCGGGGCCCCCGCCCCGCGACGTGCTGCGGCTCGCACGACCTATGGGCCGTTCGCGTCTCTTCGGGAGCCCTATTATAGGCTGTGGACTTCGTCAACGTTCCGGCCGGATCGTTCCGCATGGGCTGGTCCGACGGTCACCCGTGCGAGCGTCCGGCGCACGTCGTGTGGGTCGACACCTTCCTGATCGCGCGCACCCCGGCGACGAACGCCGACTTCGCCGCGTATCTGGCCGCCACCGGCGCCGCGGCGCCGCCGTTCTGGACCGACCCGACGTTCGCCGACCCGCTCCAGCCCGTCGTCGGTCTGTCGTGGGCCGACGCCGTCGCGTTCGCGCAATGGTCCGGCGCGCGCCTGCCGACGGAGGCCGAGTGGGAGAAGGCCGCGCGCGCCGGCGTGGAGGACCGACGTTTCCCCTGGGGCGACGCGCGGCCCGATGCGACGTTCGGCCGCCCGCCGCGCGTGGGTCGGACGCTCGCCAACGCGCTCGGACTCACGGATCTCTCGGGCGTCTGCCACGAATGGTGCGCCGACTGGTACGACGACGCGTACTATCTCCACTCGCCGGCACGCAACCCCTGCGGGCCCGAGAGCGGAGAACGGCGCGTGAGCCGCGGCGGCGCCTGGCGCCACGCCGATCCGTGGAGCCCCGTCGCGCACCGCTCCTCGCTGCCGCCGCACCTGCGCTACTCCGACTACGGCGTGCGCCTCGTCCGCGCCTGACGGCGTACAATACCCGCGAATCACATGGCGCCCGCGCGGGAGTCGATCCTGAGGGAGGGGATCTTTGCCGGCCTGATCGGCGCGGCCGTCGTGGCGGTCTGGTTCCTGCTGTTCGATCTCTGGCGAGGGCAACCGTTCCTGACGCCGGGATTGCTCGGCGCCGCCGTGTTCCAGGGCGTGAACAACCCGATCGGCGTCCAGCCCACCGTCGGCAACGTCCTCGGCTACACGATCGTCCACGGCCTGGCGTTCATCGCGTTCGGCGTGGTCGCGGCGAGCCTCATAGCCGTGAGCGAGCGCGAGCCCACCCTGCTCCTCGCGTTCGTGATCCTCTTCGCCAGCTTCGAGGTGTTCGTGTTCGGCGTCGTGGGCGCGCTCGGCAAGTCGATGCTAGGCGCCCTGGTGTGGTGGGCGATCCTGATCGGCAACCTGCTCGCGTCCCTCGCGATGCTCTGGTACTTCTTCCGCGCCCACCGGGCGCTGTCGCGCACGCTGATCGGCTCCTGGGGCCGCGTCGCCCGCGAGGGCATCGTGGCCGGACTCCTCGCCGCCGCCGTCGTCGCGCTGTGGTTCCTGGCGATCGACGCGATTCAGGGCGAGCCGATGCGGACGCCGCGGCTCCTGGGCACGGGCCTGCTCCGTCAGCCCGACGCGTCCACCGCGATCGTCTCGTACACGATCGTTCACGGCATCGCGTTCGCGCTGTTCGGCATCGTCGGCGCGATGCTGATCGCCGCCGCCGAGCGCCAGCCGCTCTTCGTGTTCGCCCTGGTGATCTTCTTCACCGCGTTCGAGGTCTTTTTCATCGGCGGCGTGCTCATCGCGGCCACGTGGCTACTGGACGAGATCGCCGGCTGGACGATCTTCGTCGGCAATCTTCTCGCTACTGCCGCCATGCTCGCGTACTTCTTCACCAGCCATCGGGAGCTCACCCGCCGGCTTACTGCGGCTTGGGTTGAGGAGGACTAGGCGGCGGGCGAGCGGCGGGTCGAGGGGGTGGGGTGGGCCCTCGGTGACCACGCTAGCAAATGCCGGCGGCGATGATTTACCACGCGCTGCGATTTGCTCAGTCCTGATTACACGGGTCACCGAGGGCCCACCCCACCCCCTCGACCCGCCGCTCGCCCGGCTGCCCTTCTCGTAGCGCTTAGCTCAGGACGTAGGGCTCAGCTCAGAGCCGAGCGCGCGTCACAGCGCGCCGCGATCTGCCTTGGAGCGGCGGTCAGTTTTTTGGGCGGCGGAGGACGAGGAGATCGATGCCCTCGAGCACGGGGGTGGGGGTGGTTTCGCTTTCGGCGGCTTGGCGCATGCGGGTCAGGCCGGCTTCGAACTGGGCGTCGGTGATCAGGGCGAAGGTCGACAGGGCGCGCTGCTTGATGCGGTCGTAGTGGGCGGCGAGGCTCCAGTCGATCTCCTGCTCGAGCGTGTCGAGAGTCACCAGCTCGAAGCCGTGGCCGGCGAAGGCGGCGCGCACCGACTCGACGGTCGGCAGGCGGGCTTCGTCGGCGGCGCGCGCTTCGGGAAAGAACTCGAAGTAGCGCACGCGGTCGAGGCGGCCGGCGAAGGTGTTACGGATGAACACGAGGCCGCCGGGCTCGAGGACTCGGCGCAGCTCGCGCGCGCACGCGCCGAGATCGCCGACGTGATGGATCACCATCGAGAGGAACGCGAAGTCGAACGCGCCGTCGTCAGCCGGGATGGCGTCGGCGGCGCCGCTGAGGTAGACGACGTCGCGGTTCGCGCCATGCCGCTCCGCTTCCTCGCGCATCCGGGCCGACGGCTCCACGGCGACGACGCGAGCGCCGAAGGTGTCGGCCAGCATGCCCGAGAAGCGTCCGGTGCCGGCGCCCAGGTCGAGGATCGCCCGCGCGCTGCGGCGCCCGAGGTGCGCGGCGATCGCGTCCATCCAGAGCCGGCCGGTGTCCGACGCCAGCGCGCGACCGGCGCGATACGTGCGATAGAGATCGCGGTCGTAGTCGACCGGCGTCACCACAAGGCGTCGGGCAGCGGCAGGCCCTTGAACTCGTGGGTCGGCAGCGGCAGCGGTGGCGTGATGTCGAGCCGCTCGGCGAGCGCGTAGAGCTGCCGCAGGTGCTGCGCGGCGTGCCACGTCGTGCGTTCGAGCAGGTCGTGGCCGGACTGCGGGCCGTAGTAGACCTTGATCACGCGCTCGAACTCACGCGGTGAGGCGCCCTCGAACCAGCCGGCGATGCGCCCGCGCACGAGGGCGCCGTAGCGCGCGATGGCCGGGCCGTCGCGCAGGTCGTCGGGCGCCTGGTCGAGCAGCCAGGTCTCCGGAAACTCGCCGAGGTCCATGCCGTCGACGAACGCCAGCGAGAGCCGGAAGACATGGTAGCCGAGGTTGCGGAAGGTCCGGTTGCGCTCGGGCGGCCGCCACTCGAGATGCTTGTCCGGCACGATCCGAATGAACTGCTGCGTCGTGTCCAGGACGACGTCGAGCCGCCGGGCCAGCTCCGTCGGGGGATGCTTGGTCGCCGCGGCGTACGGGATGCCGAGCAGCGCGGCGTACGCCGGGGGGTTCCAGCCGTGCGCGGCGCGGTCGCCGACGGTGACCGCGGGCACACGCGACACGCCCAACCGCTTGAGCTCGTCGTAGCCGGCCGGGTTCGCCTGCACGTCAACCGGGTCGAACTCGACCCCCCAAGACGAGAGGAGCTCCTTCGTCTTGGCGCAGGACGATCAGCCCGGGCGGTAGAAGAGCTTGACCGGCGTCCCCGCTACCTTGCTCATGTCGTTCCCCCCAGTGGAATCTCGGTCACGATTGTACCCGGCCACTCGGTCTCAGTCGACACCCAAGGCCGCCAGGCGATTGTAGAGCCACGCCCACGCGAACGCCGCGACCCACGAGCCCACGATCAGCATGAGCAGGGTGCCGAGGAACCCACCATAGGTCAGGCTCGGTGGGAGGAGCGCCGCGACGTCGGCCCCGAAGAACTGAGCGTTGAACACGAATCGGAACACGTCCCGTTGCACGACCGCCAGGACATAGAAGACCACGTAGAAGGCCCCGCAGAGCACTGCCAGAGAATGGGCGAACGCGAATCTCTTCAGCATGGCTCCTCCTTCCGACTCGGGTTGCGATCGCCCACGGGTCACTTCCCGCGGAACGTCGGCGCCTGCTTGCGGGCGAACGCGGTCACCCCGTTCCTGAAATCCTCGGTGCGGCCGCTGGCGGCGATCGCCTGCGCCTCGTGCTCCATCTGGGTCTCGAGGCTCTCCCACGTCGATTGATGGAACAGCCGCTTGGCGCCACCGAAGGCCTTCGACGGTCCCTGCGCGAGCTCCCGGGCCAGCGTCTTGACCGCGGTCGCGAGCTCGGCGTCCGGCACCACGCGCGTCACCAGCCCCCACTCGAGCGCTTCCCGCGCCGTGAGGACGCGGTTCGTGAAGTAGAGCTCCATCGCGCGGCGGAGCCCGACGAGCCGCGGCAGGAAGTAGGACGACGACCCGTCGGGCGTGGCGGCGATCCGCGAGTACGCCATCGTGAAGCGCGCGGACTCGCAGGCCACGACGATGTCGCCGGAGAGCGCGAAGCTGAGACCGCCGCCGGCGGCGACACCGTTCACCGCCATGATGACGGGCTTGTCGCTGCGGCAGAACCGCGACACGGTCCCGTGCAGATACGTCGTGAGCTCCTTGACCAGCACGCCGATGCGCTCGAGGTTGTCGGAGAAATCCTTCACGTCGCCGCCGGCGCAGAAGGCGCGGCCGGCCCCGGTGACGACGACGCAGCGGACGGCCGGGTCCTCGTCGACGTCGAGCGCGGCGTGGAACAGCTCGCGGCCGAGCCCGAGGCTGAGCGCGTTGAACGCGTCCGGCCGGTTGAGCGTGATCGTCGCGACTCCTTCACTGCGGTCCAGCGTCAAGAACTCGAAGCTCATCGGTCGTCCTCCGGTTCAGGCCAGTCCGAGGCGTCGCCGGGCCACCGCGCCGACGACGTTCAAGACGTCCTGCATCCTCAACGGCTTCCCGAGCACCAGATCCACGCCCTGGGTCCGGCGCTCCTCCGCCGACAGCTCGACCCCGAATCCGGAGACGAGGACCACGGGCACCTCGGGGGCATGTTCCTTCACGGCCTGGGCGACCTGCCAGCCGGACACCCGCGGCATCGCCAGGTCGGTGAACACCAGGTCGAAGAATTCGGTGCGGATCCGCTCGATCGCCTCACCACCGTCGTTGAGCACGACCACCCGATGACCCGCCATCTCGAGCACGTCGCCGAGCACCGCGCCCACTTCGTCCTCGTCGTCGACGACCAGACAGCGCAGCGACACCCCGGGCGGCGTGACCTCCGCGGTCGACCCGCTCTCCACGCGCTCGGGCGCCGTGCTCGGCGTGAACCGCAGGCGGAACGTGGTGCCGTGGCCCTCCTGGCTCTCGACGGCGACGCGCGCGCCGTGGCGCGTCAGGATGCCGTACGTCATGGAGAGCCCGAGCCCGGTCCCCGACGGGCCCTTCGTCGTGAAGAACGGGTCGAAAATCTTGCCGCGGATGGCCTCGGGGATGCCGACGCCGGAGTCGGCCACGGTCACCACGACCTCGTCGTCCTCGGTGAAGGTGGCGAGCGTCAGCGACCCGCCGCCCGGCATCGCGTCCAGCGCGTTCAGGATGAGGTTGGTCATCGCCTCGCGCAGCTCGGCGGGGTCGCCCGCCACCCGTGGCACGCGCGCGAACGAGGTGCGCACGTCGAGCGCCACGCCGCGGCTACTCGGCTCTTCCTTCCAGCGCGGCTGGGTGATCTCGAGCGCCTCGCGCACGATCTCGTTGAGGTCGACCGCGACGAAGGGCTGGTCGCGGCGCGTCCGCGTGAATTCCTGGAGCCGCCGCACGGTCTGCGCCCCGTCGAGCGCGGCGCGCTCGATCACCTTGAGCCATTGACGCAGCTGCGGGTCCTCGAGTCGCTGGAGCGTGAGCTGGGCTCGGCCCAGGATCGAGGCGAGCAGGTTGTTGAAGTCGTGGGCCACGCCCGACGCCATCTCGCCGAGCGCGCGCAGCTTCTCCGTCCGGACCAGCTGGTCTTGCGCCGCGGTCAGCTCGCGGTACGTCCGCGTGCGCTCCTCGAAGAGCTGCGCGCTGCGCAGCGCGAGCGCGGCGAGGTGGGCGATGTTCGTGAGCAGACGCTCCTGGGCGGCGGTGAAGGCCCGCTCCCCGCTCCGAAGCCCCAGCACGCCGAGCACCGTCTCGTCCGCGGTCATCGGCACGGCGAGAAAGTACCGCAGCGGCGCGACGGCCACCGTGGGCTCGACGCCGAGGCGCGCGCACTCACCGAGATAGTCGTCGGTGCGGAGCGGACGGCCGCTCTGGATGACGACCGCCATGAGCCCGAACGAGCCGACCGGATACCGGAGGGGCGCCCGCGCGTCCGGCGCGCCGTCGACGACGCGGAGCGCGATCTCGAGCTCCCGGCGCTCCGGGTCGTGGAGCGCGACGAACAGGTGACGGGCGTCCAGCACGCGCGCGACCTGCACCCGGATGGCGTCGATGAGCGCCACCCGATCGAGCTGCCCGGTGACCGCCCGCGACAGCTCGTGGAGCACCGAGAGCTCCTCGACCTGCCGCCGGTTTTCCTCGAAGAGTCGGACGTTCTCGAGGGCGACCCCGGCCTGCGTCGCGACGGCTTCCATCAGGGCCACCTCGCTCGCCGAGAGCTCGCGCACCTGGTCCCACCAGATCACCGAGAACCCGCCGATCACCCGCTCCTTCGCGAAGATCGGGACGAACAGGTCGCTCCGGGGCGTCAGCAGATCCTTGGCGAACTTCGGAATGCGCGGATCGCCGGCCACATCGGCCGAGAAGACCGGCCGCTTCGTCCGGATCGCCTCCTCGAAGTAGGCGTGCTCGGCGAGCGCGACGCTATACCCCGTCAGGCGCGCACGGAGATCATCGGGAACGTGATAGCCGGCGGTTGGCTGGAGGCGCGTCCCCTCCTCGTCGAGCAACCAGACACCCGCCGTGTCCGCGCCGAGGGCATGCGTCACGCGGCGGAGGAAATGGCGGATGAGGGCCTGGAGGTCGAGCGTCGTCGACATCGCCTGGCTCAGCGAGAGCAGCGTCTCCGTCTCGCGCACCCGCTCGCGAGCCTCGGCGTAGAGCCGCGCGTTCTCCAGCGCGATGGCCGCCCGCGCGGCGAAGCTCTCCAGCACCGCCAGGTCGTCGTCGAGGAAGGCCGCCGCGTGGTCCCCCGCGCGATTCATGGCGATGACGCCGAGCAGCCGGTCCTGGAAGATCAGCGGGCACGCCATCGCCCGCCGCACGCCGAGATCGAGCCAGCGCTGGAGCGCGACGCCCGACTCCGCGTAGTCGTTCACGATCAGTCCGCGGCGCTGGTCGGCGCAGGCGCCGACGACGCCGTGCCCGAAGGGGACGGTGATGTCCCCGAACCCGCCGCCCTCGGTCCACGCGCGGGGCACCAGCAGGCGATCGCGCTCGACGACGTAGATGACGCCGCTGGCCTCGAACAAGCGCGTGGCGCGCTCGACGATCAGCGTGAACAGACGCGCGGGGTCGAGCTCGGGCGCCAGCTCGCGCTCGGCCTCGGCCAGCGTCGCGATCTGCGCGCGGCGCGCCGCCTCGAGCGAGAACAGCCGCGCGTTCTCCAGCGCCAGCGCGGCCTGGTCGGCGATCGCCTCGAGCAGCGCCGCCTCCGCCGGGGAGAAGACGCGGCCGGACGCATCGCCGAGGTACAGGGCACCGATGATCCGTCCCTTCGCCCGGAGCGGCACCGCCAGGACGGCGGCGTCGCCGGCGCGTCGCATCGTCGCCCGCAGCTCGTCGGTCATGACGAAGGCGGGATCCGTGAAGACATCGGATGACGCGACCGCCCGCCCTTCGGCGACGGCGCGGCCCGACGCCCCCACACCGGCGGGCACGGTGGATCCGAGCTCCAGCGTGGTGCGAATGTGCCCGCCCAGCGCGAGCGTCACGAGCGACCCGTCCGTCTGGAGCAACCGCAGCGCCGCGGACTGGGCGCGGAAGAAGGCGATGGCGCTCTCGACGATCTGCTCGCCGACCGCCTTGGGATCCAGGCTCTCGGTGAGCGTGCGGGCGAGCCGCGCCAGCTCTTCCGCCTCGAGCCGGCGGCGCGCGCCCTCCGTGTAGAGCCGGGCGTTCTCCAGCGCGAGGGCCGCCTGGTCGGCGAGCGCCTCGGCCACGCGGATCTCGTCCTCGCCGAATCGCCGCCCGGGCTGGTCGCCGACGGCGAGCGCTCCGACGACGCGCTCGCCCACGCGCAGCGGCACGGCCAGCACCGCGCGATGGCCGCCGAGCTCGGGGCGCGGACGCGTCTCGTCCGTGAACGTGAAGCGACCGTCCGTCGAGATGTCGGCGGTCGCGAAGGGCCGGCGCTCCTCGACCGCGAGGCCCGCGACGCCGACGCCCCGGGGCATCACCCGGTTCCGGCCGAGCGCCACGCCCGAATCGCCCGAGACGGCGAAGGCGACGAGCGTCGCGGACTCGGCCTCGAGCCGATAGAGCGTGGAGGACTCCGCGCCCAGCACGCCGCGGGCGTTGTCGGCGACCCGCTGCGCGACCAGGTCGGGATCGAGGGTCTCCGACAGGAGCCGGCCGAGGTCGGCCAGCGCGCGCATGCGCTGCGCCTGGCGCGTGGCCTCGTGGTAGAGGCGGGAGTGCTCGAGGGCGATCGCCGCCTGCCCGGCGAACGCCTCGGCGATCTCCTCGTCGCGGGCCGAGAACGGTCGCCGCGCCCGGAAGCTGAGCACGCCGATCGTGCGGGCCGCCACCTTGAGCGGCACACCGAGGAACGTCGTGTACCCGAGCCGCTGCTGCGCTTCGTGATGCTCCGGCACCACGTCGCTGACCGCCGCGAGCTCGCAGTTGATCGTCCCGCCGCTCATCATGACGCGGCCGCTCAGGCTCTCGTCGACCCGGATGCGCTGGCGGATCATCGTCTCGCGGGCGGCGCCGGCGAGCCCCGCCAGGACCAGCTCGTCGCCGTCGAGCAGGCGAAACCCCGCGTTGTCGACCTCGAGAAGACGGGCCGCCTCCTCGGCGATCGAGGAGAGCAGCCCGGCGGTCGGCGTCACCCCGCCGATCTTCTTGTTGATCTCGAGCAGCGCCGCCAGGTACGCGCGCCGGGCGCGCTCGTCGGCGAACGCCTTGGCGTTGTTGATCGCGTTCGCGGCGTGCGAGGCCAGGGAGCCCAGGAGCTGGATCTCTTCGAGGGTGTGGGCGTGCCGGACGCGGGCGCCGAGGGCGAGCGCGCCGAGGGCTCGGACTCCGACCTCCAGCGGCACGATGACGACGCTGACCACGCCTTCGGCGCGGACACGCTCGACGAAACGGGAGCGTGGGTCGTTGAGCACGTCCAGGACCTCGAGCGGCTCGCCCGTGGCGACGACGCTCCCGACCAGCCCGTCGCCCACCGGCAGACGCGCGACCAGATTCGCTCGACCGGTCGTCCCCGCCTCGGTCCGGAGCGAGACGTGACGCTCGTCGTCGTCCACGATCCACAGCTGCGCGGCGCTCGAGCCGAACAGCTCGACCGCGGCGTCGACCACGCGCTGGAACACCTCGTCGAGCGACAGCGTGGCGGTCAGCGTGTGGGCCAGGCGCGCGAGCGTCTCGAGCCGGCGGCTCTTCTCGCGACTCTCGGCCAGGAGGGTGGCGCGGGCGACCCCCTGCCCCACCTGATGCGCGACCGCCTGGAACAAATTCAGCTCGTCGGCGTCGAAGGCGAGCACGTCCCGTGAGATCAACGCCATCACGCCCCACGTCCGGCCGCTCACCGGGATCGGCAGCGCGAGCTGGGTCCGGTAGCCTTCGGCCGTGACTCGTTCGGCGAGCTCGGGCGTCAGCACGTGCGACGCCGCGAGGTCCGCGACGACGGGACGGCCGGTGCGGATCACCTCGCCGACGTGGCTCCCCTCGAGCGGGCGGACGCGGAGCCGCTCCACGTCGGCGGGCGGAAGACCGCGATGGCCGACCAGGACGAGCGTCTCCGCCGCGCGGTCGTAGCGGAGCACGCCCCCGGCGGGCGTCCGCGCCAGCGCGCACGCCACTTCGAGTGTGCGCTCGGCGGTGACGCCGAGGTCGTCGCCGCTGCCGGTCGCCACCGCGATGGCGTGCAGCGCCTCCAGCTCGCGGCTGCGCCGCGCGGCCGGCGCCTCGCGTCCCTCAGGCCCGCGCAGCTCTCGCGACGGCGCCTCGCGCGGCGAGCCCTTGCGCGCTTCGCCGTCGGTCGGGGCGCTCGACCGCCCCCCGACCATGCCGACGACGACCACGCCGACCGCGGCGGCCACCGCGCCGCAGAGCGAGACCGCCCACCAGAACCAGAGCCGCCGACTCTCACCGTGATGCTCGCGCTCGGACACCAGCACCCAGAGGCCGCCGCCGGCTTCGGCGACCGGACGTAAGGTCCACGACTCGCCCTTGATGCTCATCTGCCCGGCCCGGACGACGGCCTCCCAGCCCTGCGTCGGCGCGCCGGCCAGCGTGGAGCCGAGAGCCCGGTCGCCCGAGACCACCACGAGCGCGGCACGCGCCGGCAAGCGCGCCAGCGAGGCTTCGAGCGCCTCGAAGCGCCGGCCGACGACCACCATGCCGGAGGGCAGCGGCGCGATGCCGAGGACGTAGAGCCGCTCGTCGACGACGGCGAGGCGCGCGACGGTCTCCCGCGGCCGGGCCATCGCCGGCACGAGGACGGGCCGCGCCACCGGCACCTGGACCAGCGGGGTGCCGGTCGCGTCGACGATGAGCAGCAGGTCGGCGAAGCGCTCTCGCGTCAACGCCTGCATCCGCGGCCCCGCGCCGCGTGCGAGCGTGGCCCAGTCGCTTCGGTTCGTGCCCTCGACGACCGCCGGGTCCTGGGACAGAAGCCACGCCTCGCGGCGCACGTCCTCGAACGCGGTCGCCACGATGGCCTGGACAGACGCGAGCGCGGCGCCGACGGTGGTCGCCTGGCGCGACGCGAGCTGGCGCGACAGCAGGAAGCCGGCGACGGACCAGAGCGTGAGGAGACCGACGAGAAGGAGGATCAGGCCGCGCACGGATCGGTGTCCGAGCGCGAGCCTCACGTGCGGCGCTCGCCCACCCGATGGAGCTTGAGCAGATTCGTCGTGCCCCGGACCCACATCGGCGAGCCCGAGATGATGACGATCACGTCGTTGGCGCGCACCGCGCCGTCGCCGAGCAGGGTCGCCTCGACCTCCTCGATCATCTCGTCGGTCGTCTCGACCTTCCGGATGAGACGCGAGGCGACTCCCCACGAGAGGGCCAGCCGTCGCTGGACCTCGACGAACGGCGTGAGCGCGATGATCGGCACGCTCGGGCGCGCCTGGGAGATGAGGCGAGCCGAGAAGCCCGATTCGGTGAACGCCACGATCGCGCGCGCGTCGAGCGCCTGCGCCGCGGTCGCCGCCGCGTCCGAGATCGCCTCCGGAAAGCTCGCGCTCGGACGCCGTCGCCGCTCCCGGTCGATGGTCAGCACGGCGCCGTCCGCGCGCTCGGCAATCCGCGCCATGACCGCGACGGCCTCGGCCGGATACCGTCCGGTGGCCGTCTCGGCCGACAGCATGACCGCGTCGGCGCCGTCGAAGATCGCCGTCGCGACGTCCGAGACCTCGGCGCGGGTCGGGCGCAGATGCGTCACCATCGACTCGAGCATCTGGGTGGCGACGATCACGGCGGCCTTGGCGCCGCGCGCCTGGCGGATGATCTCCTTCTGGATGTGCGGCACGTCCTCCAGCGGCACGTCCACGCCGAGGTCGCCGCGGGCGACCATGACCGCGTCGACGACGTTCAGGATGCCGGGCAAGTTGGCGAGGACCTCGTGCCGCTCGAGCTTGGCGACCAGCGGCACGTCGTCGGCGCCCTCGGCCCGCAGGAAGCTCCGCACTTCCTCGATGTCGCCGGCCGAGCGCACGAACGAGACCGCGACGAAGTCGACGCGCTGCCGGAGGCCGAATTTCAGATCTTCGCGGTCCTTGTCGGTCAGGCAGGACATCGGCAGCGACACGTGCGGCAGCGAGAGCCCCTTGTGGTCGCTGATGCGCCCGCCGACGACCACCCGGCAGCGGACCTCGTCCGCCAGCACGGCCTCGACGCGAAGCTGGATCATCCCGTCGTCCATCCAGAGCTGATCGCCCGGCCGCAAGTCCTTCAAGAACTCGGGATGGGTGATCGACGCGCGCTCGGCGGTGCCGACGACCGATCGCATGCTGAGCGCGAACACGCCGTCCGGCTCGAGGTCGACGCGCGCGCCGCCGCCGGGCCCGAACGTGCCCAGCCGGATCTTGGGCCCCTGCAAATCCTGCAAGATCGCGACCGGCCGGCCCCACCGCGCCTCGCCCTCGCGAATTCTACGGATGACCTCGGCGTGCTCCTCGTGCGTGCCGTGCGAGAAGTTGAGGCGCGCGACGTCCAGACCGGCCGCGACCAGCCGGTCGAGCTCGGCGGTGCTGCTGCTGGCGGGACCGATCGTGCAAACGATCTTGGTCCGGCGCATGCGTCAGGCGCCGGTCAAGAGCGGTCGCAGGAATTGCCCGGTATAGGTCCGCTCCGGGTGACGGATGAGCTCCTCGGGCGTGCCGGTGGCCACCACGCGGCCGCCGTCGTCGCCGCCCTCGGGCCCGAGGTCGATGACCCAGTCGGCGGTCTTCACCACGTCGAGGTTGTGCTCGATGATCACCACGGTGTTGCCCTGATCGACGAGCTTGTTGAGCACCTCCAGGAGCTTCTGGATGTCCGCGAAGTGCAGACCGGTCGTCGGCTCGTCGAGGATGTAGAGCGTCTTGCCGGTGGCGCGTCGCGAGAGCTCGGTGGCGAGCTTCACGCGCTGCGCCTCGCCGCCCGACAGGGTCGTCGCCGACTGGCCCAGGCGGATGTAGTCGAGGCCGACGTCGTCGAGGGTCGCCAGCTTGGACTTGATCACGGGCACCGCGTCGAAGAACGCCAGCGCTTCGCGCACGGTCATGTCCAGGACCGCGGCGATGCTCATCCCCTTGTAGTGGACGTCGAGCGTCTCGCGGTTGTAGCGCCGCCCCTTGCACACGTCGCAGGTCACGTAGACGTCGGGCAAGAAGTGCATCTCGATCTTGACGAGCCCGTCACCCTGGCAGGCCTCGCAGCGCCCGCCCTTGACGTTGAACGAGAACCGGCCGGGCTGGTAGCCGCGCATCCGCGCCTCGGGCGTCCGCGCGAACAGCGTCCGGATGAACGTGAACACGCCGGTGTAGGTCGCCGGGTTCGAGCGCGGCGTGCGGCCGATCGGCGACTGGTCGATGTCCACGACCTTGTCGATCCGCTGCGCGCCCTCGACCCGGTCGTGCGCGCCCGGGCGGTCCTGCGCGCGATGCAGCATCTGCGCGAGCGCGCGGTAAAGGATGTCGTTGACCAGCGTCGACTTGCCCGAGCCCGACACGCCGGTGACGGAGGTGAAGGTCCCGAGCGGGATCTTCACCGCCATGCCCTTGAGGTTGTGCTCGCGCGGGTTGTGGATCGTGATGAAGTGGCCGCTGCCCTTGCGCCGAGTCGCCGGCACCGGGATCGTCATCGCGCGCGCGAGGTAGCGCCCGGTCAGCGAGTCGCCGTTCGCCATGATCTCGTCGGGGGTGCCGACGGCGACGAGGTGGCCGCCGAGCTCGCCGGCGCCCGGCCCCAGGTCGATAACATAATCCGCCGAGCGGATCGTCTCCTCGTCGTGCTCCACGACGAGCACCGTGTTACCGAGATCACGAAGGCGCTTCAGGGTCTCGAGCAGTCTTCGATTGTCCCTCTGATGCAGTCCGATCGATGGCTCATCGAGAATATAGAGGACGCCGACCAGGCTCGACCCGATCTGGGTCGCGAGGCGAATCCGCTGCCCTTCGCCGCCCGACAGCGTGCCGGCCGGCCGGTCGAGCGTCAGGTAGTCGAGGCCGACGTTCATCAGGAAGCCGAGCCGCTCGCGGATCTCCTTGAGCACGCGCCGGGCGATGGCCGTCTCCCGCTCGGTCAGCGTGAGGGCGTCGAAGAACGTGCCCGCGTCCTTGATGGTCTGCCGCACGACGTCCGCGATCGAGCGGCCGCCGACCTTGACGCCGAGCGACTCCGGGCGCAGCCGCGAGCCCTTGCACGCCGGGCAGGCACGCTCGGTCATGAACAGCTCGATGTCGGACCGCGCCTCGTCCGACGTGGTCTCGCGATATCGGCGCTCGAGCGTCTTGACGACGCCCTCGAATCCGCCGTCGCGCTCGCCGTGCAGGATCACCTCGCGCACGCCCTTGCGCAGCTCGGACCACGGCGTCTCGAGGGAGAACCGGTGCCGCTTCGCCAACACCTGAAGCGTCTGCCGGAAGTACGTCGTCTCGCGCCCCGCCCACGGCGCCAGCGCGCCGTCCTTGAGCGAGCGCGCGGGATTCGGTACGAGCCGGTCGGGGTCGATCTCCTCGCGCGAGCCGATCCCGCTACACTCCGGGCAGGCGCCGTACGGGTTGTTGAACGAGAACATCCGCGGCGAGACTTCGGGGAACGAGATCCCGCACTCGGCGCAGGCGAGCTTCTCGGAGAACGTGTGGGCGGGGCCGGTTGTGGTGGTGAGGTCCTTGAGGCCGGCTTTGATTGTTGTACCGAGGTCCTTGAGACCGGCTTTGGCCGCGGGTGGCCTGCTGGAGGTGCTCGTGGCTCCGTCTCCGTCAACCGTCTCGACCGTGACGATGCCGTCGGCCAGGCGTAAGGCGGTCTCCAGCGAGTCCGCCAGGCGTGAGCCGAGGTTCTCGCGCACGATCAGCCGATCCACCACCACCTCGATCGTGTGCTTGCGTTTCTTATCCAGCTCGATGTCCTCGCCAACCTCACGGATCGTGCCGTTGACGCGGACCCGCGAGTACCCCTGGCGCTGCAGGTCGAAGAAGAGCTTCTTGTACTCGCCCTTGCGGCCGCGAATGACGGGCGCCAGCACCAGCAGCCGCGTGCCGGACGGCTGCGCGAGCACTCGGTCGACCATCTGCTGGACCGTCTGCGCGGCGATCACACGATCGCAGCTCGGGCAGTGCGGCACGCCGATCCGCGCGAACAGCACGCGCAGGTAGTCGTAGATCTCGGTGACGGTGCCCACGGTCGAGCGGGGATTCTTCGACGTGGTCTTCTGCTCTATGGAAATGGCGGGCGAGAGACCTTCGATCGAGTCCACCTCCGGCTTTTCCATCTGCTCGAGGAACTGACGCGCATAGGCCGAAAGCGACTCGACGTAGCGACGCTGGCCTTCCGCGTAGATCGTGTCGAAGGCGAGCGATGATTTGCCCGAGCCGGAGAGCCCGG
Organism: Candidatus Rokuibacteriota bacterium; assembly: GCA_003221515.1. GTDB lineage: Bacteria > Methylomirabilota > Methylomirabilia > Rokubacteriales > CSP1-6 > AR31. The sequence goes on along the minus strand of QHSI01000104.1, from coordinate 90,315 downwards.
TGATCACCACCAGCTGATCGCGGGGAATCTCGAGGTCGATGTTCTTGAGGTTGTGCTCTCGGGCACCGCGGATCACGATCCGATCACTCGCCATGGCGCTCTATTATACGGCTCGCGGTCCACGCCAAGGGGGCGGCGGCGAGCGCCGGGTAGGTCCACACCGCGCCGGCCCACCCCGGCAGGTGCCTACCGTACAAGGCGACCGCGGCGAACGCGATCATGCCGACGAGCGAGCCGACCAGCCGCGCCCAGCGGCCGTCGCCCGCGAGACGGGGCGCCACGATCGTCGACGCCGTCAGCCCGAGCCCGGCGAACAGGATGCGCGAAGCGTCGTCCGGCGACACGACCGCGGCGCCGGCCGACAGGACCAGGATCACGGTCGGTGGATCGGAGAGCAACGTTCGCACCAGGGGCGACCCGATGGAGAAGCCCGACTTCCGTCGGCCCGAACCCGCGAGCGTCGCGTCGAGGATGTCGCTCAACGCGGTCGCGGTGGCGAGGAAGAGGACGAGGAGCCCGGCGGCGCCCACCAGGGCGAGGGTCCGGCCGGCAGCGCCCGGAACCACCGCCGCCGGCAAGCCGAACACCGCGGCGAGCGGCGGTACCCCGATGGAAAGCCCTGGCGCGGCATAGGCGGCGTAGATACCGAGGCAGGCGGCCACGAGCACCAGCGAGAGCATGAGTCCCGCGCCGGTCGGCAGGCCCTCACCGGACGCGGCCCGGCGCGACCGGAACAGCGCGAGCGCGCCTCCGACCAGCGAGAACACCGCCCCGAGCGCCCGCGCCGCCGTCGACGCGGTTCCCCGCTCCGGCGGATCGGCCCACGTGATACCCGAGGCCGCCGCCCCCGGGACACGCTTGCCCGATTCGAACTTCAAGCGCGCCCCGGCGTCCAGCACCAGCCGGTCGCCGGGGCGCAGCGAGAGCGAGTCGCCCGCGCGCAGCTGCCATTCGCGGAGCCGGTCGAGCTCGAAGACTCGAAACGTCGCCGGCGCGAGCGCGGTGACGCGATGCGCCTCCGTGAAGTCGAGGGCGACCGGCATCACGAGGGTCCGACCCTCGGTCACCCACGCATGGCGCTCGCCGAACGTGAGTGCCGGCCTCGACGCCACGTCGCGCCACGCGTTCCAAGGAGCAACCGCCACCGTCGGCGCGACGAACGCCACCGGGACGACGAAGCCGAGAACGCCGGCGTAGAGCAGGACGAGCCCCTTACCGCCGGCGACGAAGTCGGCGCGCAAGCGGACGGCCACCAGGGCGAGCGCCGCGGCCAGCAGGCTCGACGTGCGCCGTGGATAGCCCAGTGCGCCCGCGACGTCACCCAGCAGCGAGAGGTTCGCCCAGAGGATCAGCCCGATGCTCAGGCCCGTCGCCACGGGCGCGACGGGATTCTCGCGTATCGTCTCGCGCGTGGACGGGACGAGCAGCGCGATCAGCGGCGCCACCGTGATCGCGAGAATCGCGGCCGGCGCTTCGACGGCGCCGGTGAAGACGGAGGCCGCGACGACCGCGAGGACGATGGGTGACGCCCACGCCGCGACGCTGACCGCGGCGGAGCCGGCGGGCGCCGCGCCCTCGGCCGCGGCCCCCCGCTCGACGGCGACCACCACGAGCACGGCGGCGAGCGGAGCGACGAGAGCGGCGTACCACCAGAGCAGGCTGATCCCGGCGAGCCTGAGTGCTCCCGGGTTGCCCGGCGCCGGCATCAGAAGGAGCGCGCCGGCGAGGAGACCGAGCAGGGCCACGACTCCCGCCCGGCGCCGAGCGGCCGTCGGCATCGCGCGATTATAGCCGTTCCCACCCCACCCCCAGAATCAGTATCCTGGACCCACGCATCTAAGCGGGTTCGACCAGCATCGAAGGGATGAGCGGGCGTGCGGAGCCGGAATCGCATCGAACGGTTGACCGGGCGAGCGGAGCCGGGTCGCACCAAAGGGTTGACCAGGCAAGCGGAGCCGGAATCGCATCGAACGGTTGACCGGGCAAGCGGAGCCGGGTCGCATCAAAGGGTTGACCGGGCGAGCGGAGCCGGGTCGCATCTATCTCAGGCCACCCTCGGTGCAAGCCGGCCTCACGGACCCCGCTACAACAGGAGGCGGCGAAAGTGTCCGAGAAGATCCAACGCGCTATGGTCGTCACGGCGCACCCCGACGATTCCGAGTTCGGCGCCGGTGGAACCATCGCCAAGCTGGTCAAGGACGGCTGCGAGGTCACGTACGTGATCGTGACGAACGGCAACAAGGGCTCGAGCGACCGTACGATGACGCCCGAGCGCCTGGCGCTGATTCGCGCGGAGGAGCAGCGCAACGCCGCCCGCACGCTCGGGGTGTCGCGCATCGAGTTCCTCGGCTATCCCGACTGTGAGGTCGAGGACACCCGCGACTTGCGCCGCGACGTGACGCGACAGATCCGCAAGTGGCGTCCGGACCTTCTGATCGCGATGAACCCGAATCGCACGTACAACCTCGGCGGCTCGCACCGCGATCATCGCGTCACCGCCGGCGTCGCCCTCGACTGCGTCTATCCGCTGGCCCGCGACCACATGTCGTTCCCGGAGCTCATGCCCGACTACGAGCCGCACAAGGTGCTCGAGGTCTACCTGATGCAGTGGGAGACCCCGAACCTCGTGGTTGACATCACCGACGTCATCGATCTGAAGATCAAGGCGCTGGCGTGCCACGCGAGCCAGTTCAAGGACTTCGAGGGGGTCGAGAAGCGCGTGCGCGAACGCTCGGCCGAGCTCGGCAAGCCGAAGGGCTACGCGTTCGCGGAGACCTTCGACCGGATCGTTCTCGGGCGATGAGCAAGTACGGCCCGGCGCTGTTCAGCGTGGCGCTCTCGATCGGGGCCATCGTCGGCTACTTCTCCTTCCTGCGCGTGCCCGTCATTCGCAACCACCCGGCGCTCTACGTCGCCGCGTTCGCGCTCGCGGCGGCGATCGCGGCCGTTGCCACGGTGCGAGCGCCCCGCTGGCCCAATCTGATTGCGCTCGCGCTCTCGGTGACGCTCCTGGGGCTCGGCGGCTACTTCAATTTCGTCATGGCGAGGATCCCGCTGGGTCCGCCCATACTGCGCGTCGGCCAGCCCGCGCCGGACTTCACGCTGCCGGACGCCAAGGGAACGCCCGTCGCGCTCGCGTCGTTCCGCGGCCGCACGCCGGTCGTGGTGGTCTTCTACCGCGGCTACTGGTGACCCTTCTGCGTGTCGGAGCTCCAAGGGCTTGGAGCGGTGCTCACAGAGCTGGGTGACGAGGGCGTGCAGATCCTGGCGATCAGCCCCGATACGAACGAGCGGAGCCAGGGGCTCGCCGAGCGGCTGAAGGCCCGCTACCGCTTTCTCGCCGACCGCGACCTCGCGGTGACGCAGCGGTACGGCCTCCTCCACGCTCGCGGTGGCGACAAGGGCCAGGACGTGCCGGCGCCGGCGACCATCGTCCTCGACCGCGACGGGATCGTCCGCTGGCTCACGGTGGCCGACAACTACCAGGTGCGACCCGACCCGACCGACGTCGCCCGCGCGGTGCGCGCGATCAAGTGATGGTCGTACGAGCCGAGACGGTGCTCCGACGAGGCGAGTCTATCAATGATGGTCGTACGAGCCGAGACGGTGCCTCCGACGAGGCGAGTCTATCAATGATCCCAAATGCCAGCGTTCAGCGAGTGCAGGACGCGCTGGCCGCGGTCGGCGGCGGCCACTCCGTGGTCGCGCTGCAGCAGCCGGCGCGGACGGCGGCCGAGGCGGCGCGCGCGGTCGGCTGCCGCGTCGAGCAGATCGCGAAGTCGCTCGTGTTCCGCGGCGCCCAGAGCCAGCGCGCCGTGCTGGTCGTCGCGAGCGGCGCCAATCGCGTCGACGAGCTGAAGGTCGCCGGGCTCCTCGCCGAGCCCATCGCGCGCGCGGACGCCGACTTCGTGCGCGCCAAGACGGGCTACGCGATCGGCGGCGTCCCGCCGATCGCCCACACCGAGCCGCTCACGATCCTGATCGACGAAGACCTGATGCAGTGGCCGGAGATCTGGGCGGCGGCCGGTCACCCGAACACGGTCTTCAAGCTCACGCCCGACGACCTCGTGCGGATGACTGGCGGCCGCGTCGCGCCCGTCAGGACTGGAGGTGGAAGATGACCATCTTCAGCTCGGTCATCTCCTCGATCGCGTAGGCCGGCCCCTCCTTTCCGAAGCCCGACTCCTTGAGGCCGCCGTACGGCATGCGATCGGCGCGCCACTGCGGGCCCCAGTTCACGTGCAGGTTCCCCGACTGCACCTCGCGCGCGAATTTCCACGCCCACTCGAGGTTCTCGGTGAAGATCCCGGCGGCGAGCCCGTAGTTCGTGTCGTTGGCGAGCGCGATCGCCTCGTCGATGTCGGTGAACGGCGAGACGGCGACGGCCGGACCGAACAGCTCGTCGCACGAGATGCGCATGTCCGGCTTGACGTCCGCCACGATGGTCGGCGCGTACATGGCGCCCTGGCGCGTGCCGCCGGTGACGACCCGCGCGCCGCTCGCCACCGCCTCGCGCACCCACTCGTCCACCCGGACCGCCTCCTTCTCGCGGATCATCGGGCCGATCTGGACGCTGGCGTCGAGCTGGTTGCCGACCTTGAGCCCGCTGACCTTGGGCCGAAGCGCGGAGAGGAAGTCGTCGTAGACGCGCGACGCGGTCAGCACGCGCTGGGTGGAGATGCAGACCTGCCCCGCGTTCGCGTAACCGGTCGACGCGACCGCGGCGGCGACCCTGTCCAGGTCGGCGTCGGGCATCACGATCACCGGCGCGTTCGAGCCGAGCTCCATCGTCACGCGCTTGATGCCGGCCGTCTTGCAGATGTGCTCGCCGACGTCGCGACTCCCGGTGAAGGTGATCTTGCGCACGCGGCGATCGGCCACCAGCGCGTCGCCGATGTCCCCACCCGACCCGGTGAGCGTGTTGATGCCCTCGGGGGGCAGACCGGCCTCGAGCAGGATCTCGGTCAGCCGGATCGCCGACAGCGGCGTGTCGGTCGCCGGCTTCACGATCACGGCGTTGCCGCCCGCGATCGCGGGGCCGACCTTGTGACACACGAGGTTCAGCGGAAAGTTGAAGGGGCTGATGGCGACCACGACGCCGCACGGCACGCGGATCGTCACGCCGAACTTCCCCTTGCCGTGGGACGCCGCGTCGAGCGCGACCGTCTCGCCGTGGACCCGCTTGGCCTCCTCGGCCGACTCCATGATCGTGTCGACGGCCCGCAGCGCCTCGCTGCGTCCCTCGGCGAGGATCTTTCCTTCCTCCTTCGAGATCAGCGTGCCGAGCTCCTCGACGCGCGCGGCCAGCAGCTCGGCCGCGCGATGGAGGATCTTCCAGCGCTCGTAGCTCGTCAGCTTCGCCATCGCCCGGGCGCCACGCTCGGCCGACTGGAGCGCGCGCTCGATGTCGCTCCGATCGGCGCGCGGCACGGTGTCGATGACGCTGTTGTCGTAGGAGTTGCGCACCTCGATCTTCTGGTCCTTGTCGATCCACTGGCCGGCCACGTACATTTTCATTACGACTCCTCCCGTGCTGGAGAGGGTACGCCGCACCACCGCTGGAGTAAAATGTGAGTGTGACTCGCCGCCTGGTTGTCCCCTTCCTGCTGCTCGCGTCTCTGCTGGTCGCCGCCGTGGGCGCTTTCGCGCGCGCCGCCGTCGTCCCGCCCGACGCTGCGCGGCTCGGCGCCGACGTGGAGACGCTGGCGGCTCCGGAAATGGAGGGCCGCCGCTCGGGCACCGCCGGCGGCGATCGCGCCGCGCGTCAGATCGCCGACTGGCTCGCGGCCGCGGGCCTTCGGCCCGGCGGCGACGCGGGATCGTATCTCCAGACGTTCGTCCTCGAGACCACGACGCGCCCGGCGGCATCGAGCAGCCTGGAGCTCGCCGCGCCGTCGTCGCGGCGCTTCGAGTCCGGCCGCGAGTGGGCCCCGCACGGTGGGTCGCTGGCCGGCGAGGCCGGCGGCGATGTCGTCTTCGTCGGCTACAGCGCGGACCTTCCGGACGCCGGGTACGACGACTACGCGTCCGTCGACGTCGGCGGAAAGATCGCGCTCGCGCTGGAAGGGGCGCCGCCGCACCTCGGCGGAACACGCGTGAGCCGGCTCGACAAGCTGATCGCCGCGAAGCGGCACGGCGCGGCCGCGCTGCTGATCGCCGGCGACGGCGTGCCGACGTCCCCGGCGACCGCGGCCCGGGTAGGCCTCGTGTCGGCTGCGCTCACGCGCCAGACGGCCGACGTCCTGCTGGCGCCGGCCGGCCAAACCACGGCCGCGGCCGTGAAGGATCTGGTCGCGGCGCGGGCGCCGGCGTCGTTCACGACGGGCGCGCGCGTCAAGATTCGAGTCGAGATGGCCGCGGACGAGATCCGGGCGGCGAACGTCGTGGGAATCCTCCCCGGCACCGATCCGGCGCGCGCGGGCGAGGCCATCGTGATCGGCGCCCACTACGATCATCTCGGTCGCGTCGACGGCGTCGTGCACCCCGGCGCCGACGACAATGCATCAGGCAGCGCCGTCGTCCTCGGCCTGGCGCGCGCGTTCGGGGCGGCGGGCGGCGCCCAGCGAACGCTGGTCTTCGTGCTGTTCGGCGGCGAGGAGCTCGGGCTGCTGGGCTCGCGCCACTACGTGAGCCATCCGCCGATCCCGCTCACGAGGACCGTCGCGATGCTCAACTTCGACATGGTCGGGCGGATGCAAGGGACGCGCGTCACCATCGCCGGCGGCGACAGCGGCAGCGGCCTCCGCGCGATGGCGGGCGACGCGGCCCAGCACGAAGGCGTGACGGCCGAGCTCCTCGGCAATCCCCACGGGCCGTCTGATCACGGCCGCTTCTACGAGGCGGGGGTTCCGGTGCTGTTCTTCTACACCGGCGGTCACGGCGACTACCATCGCCCGACGGACACGGCGGACAAGATCAACGCAGGGGGCATGGCGCGCCTGGCCGCCGTCGCGGTACGGATGATCGAGCAGCTCGCGAGCGACGGCGCGCGGCCCGTCTACGCCCAGGTCCCTCGACCGGCTGGGCGCCGGGCGCCCGCCGCCACCGCACCGGGCGGCGCGTTCCTCGGCATCGCCGCGCCGCCTAGCGGCAGCGACGGTCTGCGGCTGGCCAGTGTGGTCGCGGGAACAGCGGCCGCGCAGGCGGGATTGCGCGAAGGCGACGTGATCGTCCGCATCGCCGGGACGCTGATCGACGGGCTCGAGGACGTGAGAACGCTGCTCCGCGACCGGCGGCCCGGCGACGTCGTCTCGGTGCTCTATCTCAGGGACGGCGAAGCACACGCCACGACGGCGACGCTCGGCGCGCGCGCGGACTAGCTGAGCCCGTGGAAGGCCGCCAGGAAGAGTCCCGCTTGGCCGATGCCGACGTGAGAGCCGCCACCACGCTCACCGAGATGATGCGGCGGCGCGCCGATCGCTCACCCGACCAGCAGTACTTCCATCTATTCGACGAGACGGTGACGTACGGCAAGCTCTGGGCGCAGAGCGCGCGGTACGCCGCCGGGCTTGCGCGCGCCGGCGTGGGCGTCGGCGACAAGGTCTGCCTCATCTATCCGACCTGCGCCGAGTTCTTCTACACGTTCTTCGGCGCGCTACGGCTCGGTGCGATCCCGGTCCCGCTCTATCCCACGCTCGGCGTGGAGATGACGGCCAACATCTTTCGCGACTCCCAGGCGATCGCGGTCGCGACCATCGGCTGGTTCCGCACCGGCGTGGACGAGAGCCGCGCGCTGGCGTCCAACGTCCGCATGGTCCTGGAGCCGTCCGACCTCGACGTCGACACGTCCTCGTCGCCGTTCGTGGAGGTGAAGGCCGAGGACCTGGCGTTCCTGCAGTACACGTCGGGGAGCACGGGCCAGCCACGCGGCGTGATGCTGACGCACGCCAACGTGGTGTCGACCATCCACTTCATGGCCGAGGCCGCCGGGCTCACCGCCGACGACCGCGTCGTGTCGTGGCTGCCGCTCTACCACGACATGGGCCTGATCGGCTGCTCCTTCACGCCGCCGCTCACCGCCACGCCGCTCTGGCTCTTGCCGCCTGACCTTCGCAACCCGCGCCAGTGGCTCACGCTGTGCACGGAAGTGCGTGCGACGTTCACCGTCTCGCCCGATTTCGGATATCGGAACTGCGTGCGCAACGTCCGCGACACGACCGGGATCGATCTCAGCAGCCTCAAGGCGGCGCTCTCCGGGGCCGAGCCCGTGCGCACGTCGACGATCGCGGCGTTCGAGTCGCACTTCGGCCTGGAGCGAATCGTCCGGCCTTGCTACGGCCTGGCCGAGGCGACGCTGGCGGTGGCCATCGTGCCGCGTGGAGCGCCGCTCCGGCTCGACGCGAACCGGCGCTTCCTCTCGGTCGGGCGGCCGTGCCGCGGCGTCTCCGTCCGCATCCTGGCGCCGCAGGACGAGGCGCCGAACGCCGAGCGTCCGATGGGCGAGGAAGGCGAGATCTGCGTCAAGAGCCCCGGCGTCATGAAGGGCTACTACAACAACCCGGTGGCGACGGCGAAGGTCCTGATGCCGGGCGGCTGGCTCCGCACGGGCGACCTCGGCTTCGTCGACGCCGAAGGCTTCCTCTACATCACCGGGCGCCTCAAGGACCTCATCATCCTCGGCGGCGTCAACGTGCTGCCGGCCGACATCGAGGAGGTCGTCGACCACATCGAGGGCGTGCGCTACTCGGCCGCCGTCGGCATCGACAGCGAGCGGACCGGCACCCAGCGGCTCCACGTCGTCGCGGAGGTGCGCAGCGAGAACGCGTCGCCCGACGACTACCACGGACTCGTGCGCGAGATCACCAGCCGCGTCCACAAGGCGCGCGGCCACCGGCCGGCCCGGGTCATCCTCGTCCGATCGAGCACGATCCCCAAGACGTCGAGCGGCAAGATCCAGCACTCGCGGCTGGCGCAGATGATCCAGGAGGGCGAGCTCGGCGAGCGCATCGTGTATGGGGACTAGCCAGGTGCCGGGCTCGCAGACCTCACCGACGAAAACGGGCGTGCGGAGCCGGGTCGCTCCTGGCTCCACGCCTCACTGGGACGCGCCGACCACCCGCGCCCTCACGCGATAGCCCGGCTCCTCGGGCCGCACGTATCCGTGCTCGAGCGCGGCGATGTCGAGCTCGACCGTGTCCAGGTCGACGAGCGTGAGCGCGTCGGCTGGCGTGGCCCCGAGCGTGGCGATCGACTTCAGATAGCCGCCACACGCGCCACACGTCTCGATCTTTCGGCTCTCCCGCGGCTCGTCGCCGACCAGCGAGCCCAGCATCGCGTGGTCCGCGTTGGCGCAGAAGGGGCAACCCAGCCCGTCCCCGCGCCAGTCGCCGCCGCAGCGGCCGCAGCGAAGATGACGGCTCTGTTCCACGCCGCGGGCCTCGGCGAGCGTCGGCCAGGCGCCGCACACGGGGCAGTAGCCCTGCGTCCATCCATGCGGCAGCCGGTCGTGCCAGGCGCCGCGGCAAGCGTGGAGCAGCGGCGTGGCCACGACGGCCGAGACGACGCGAAGCGCCGAGGGTTCGACGGCCAGCGAGGTCGCCCACCGGTTCAAGCCACGCCCGTCCTGACGAATCGCCGCTTCCAGGATCGCGAGCGCGTCCAGGCGCGCGTCGCCCGCCGCGGCTTCGAGCGGCGCCGCGGATCCGCCGTTGCTCTTGGCGACGTCGAAGATCTGGCGAACGAAGCGGTCCGCACCGTCAGGGTCGATCATGAGCACGGCGCCCTCCAGGAGCGGCGCCGGCAACGGCTCCGGCTCCACGGTGGCCGGGCCATCCGGAACGGCTCGAAGCCAGAGCGGATCGCCGAACGTTCCTTGCGCGACGGAAAGGAGCGCCAGCCACGGCCGCCACTCCGGATGATCGCGGGCGAGGTCGGCGAGCCTGGTGGCCATTGGAGCGCTCATGGCCGGGGTCGGTGGTGAGCTACGCAGAAAGTCCCGGCGCGACAGCTGCATTGCCAGTCTCCTCGCTTTGTCGCCGTACTACCAACTCGGCCCGACGGACTGAGCGCCAAGGTGTGCGAGAGCAAGGGGCCTGCCACGTGAGCGACGCGCGCAAACTCAGGACGTTGCGGGCGCCAGGGTCGGAGCACCACGCGTATTTCTTCTACAAGGTGTAAGTCTCCGTGTCGAAAACCGAGTGGATTGACACCGGGGAAATCCCTTAGGGCTGGAGCATCACCTTGCCGATGCCGGATCGATCCTCGACGATGCGATGAGCGTGGGCCGCCTCGGCCAGCGGGAGCACTCGGTCCACCAGCACCCGATAGCGGCCCTCGGCCGCCCACGCGAGCGTGAGCTTGAGGTCCTCGGCGGTGATGCGCCCCACCGAGCCGATCACCGAGATCCCGTTCAGGTAGAGGTGCTTGACGTCGAGCGGCACCGTGCCGCCCCCATGGGCGCCGGCGGTGACGAGCCGGCCGTTGCGCGCCAGGCTCGCGAAGGCCTTGGGAAAGAGGTCGACGTCGGCGATGTTCTCGAACACGACGTCGACGCCGAGGCCGTTCGTGATCCGGCGCGCCTCGTCCGTCAGGTCGCGCGCGCGATAGTTCACGCCCACGTCGGCGCCGAAGTCGAGTGCCGCGCGCACGCGCGCGTCGGCGCCCGCCGCCGCGATCACCCGGGCTCCGAGTGACTTCGCCACCTGGATGCCGGCGATGCCCAGCCCGCCCGAGGCGCCCATCACCAGGACCCACTCGTCGGCCGCAAGCCTGGCGACGTCCCGGAGCATGCTGAGCGCCGTGGGCCCGTGCCGCGCGACGACCGTCGCCGTGACGAAATCGAGGCCGTCGGGCATCGGGTGCGTGGCGTCGGCGTGCACCTTCACGTATTCGGCATAGCCGCCCCACGCGTGGACGCCGAGGATCCCCGGCCCCTGGGACGCGGTGGCCGGGCGAACTATTTGACGGGTGACGACGCGGTCGCCGACGCGGCGTCCGACCACGCCGGCACCGACGGTGGCGACCACGCCGGACGGATCGACCCCGAGGATGTGCGGGAGCGTGGGTCGCACCGCGTAGGTGCCGGCGCGGACCGCGAGGTCGAGCGTGCGATTCACCGAGACCGCGTGAACGCGGATCAGCACCTCACCCGGGCCGGGCGTCGGCGTCGAGATCTCCTCGAGCCGCATCACCTCCGGCGGGCCGCACTCGCGAATCACCATCGCCTTCATGGTCGACGGCGATCGAGGGCCGCGTCGGGGCTAGATCTTCTCGCCGAGCTTCGCCCAGTCGTCGAGGAACTTCTTGAGCCCGATGTCGGTGAGCGGATGCTTCATGAGCTGCTCGAGCACGTTGAACGGCATCGTGGCGACGTGCGCGCCGGCCTTCGCCGCGTCCACGACGTGGAGCGGGTTGCGGATCGACGCCGCCAGCACCTGGGTCCGATATCCCTGGACCCGGTAGATCTCGCAGATGTCGCGGATCAGGTCCATGCCGACGTGGGCGATGTCGTCGAGGCGGCCGAGGAACGGGCTGATATAGAAGGCGCCCGCCTTCGCGGACAGGAGCGCCTGGGTCGCCGAGAAGCACAGGGTCTGGTTGACGCGGATCCCTTTGCTCGAGAGATACTTCACGGCCTTGAGGCCGTCCTTGGTCAGCGGGCACTTCACGACCGCGTTGGGCGCGACCTGGGCCAGCTCCTCGCCCTCTTTCACCATCCCCTCGAAGTTGGTCGCGATCACCTCGAGGCTCACGTCGCCGGGGACGATCGAGCAGATCTCCTCGATGAGTGGACGAAACGGGCGCTTCTCCTTCGCGATCAGCGAGGGGTTGGTGGTCACCCCGTCGACGACGCCGATCGCCACGCCCTCTTTGATCTCGCTGACGTTGGCCGTGTCCAGGAAGATCTTCATTCCGCCCTCCTCAGGGAAACGCGTGTGCCCGCGCGCACCTGCTTGAAGATTGTCGCATCGCCGAAGACCTTGCCCACGACATCGCGGCCTCGGGCTCTGCCGTGAGGCCGATGTCGAAGTAGATCTCGTCGCCCCACGTCTCGCCCTTCGCCTCGATCGGGAGCGCGTCCCAGATCGCGCGCGCCGTCGACGAGTCGTTGAGCCGCGCCGACGCCGCGACGTTCCCGGCCGTGATCACGATCGTCTGACTCACAAGGCCAGCCTAGGCCGTGCTTCCGAGGTGTGTCAAGAACGCGCTCGAGGCTGGCGGTGGGCGAGGCCGGCGCGGGTGCGGTGGGGCTCGAGAGAACCACGCGGCACGCGTCCGCTGCTCCGAGGCGGCTGGGCTCCATCCGGGCACTCCACTCCCGTCGCCGCATGGAGGGAACGGGTTCCTTCGAGCCCCACCGCACCCGCGCCGTCCCCGCCCACCACCAGTTCACCCGCGCGGTTGACACTCCGTCACGCGCGAGCATGAAAGCACTCAAGTCACCCACGTGCACCGCCGTCACGCGCGCGCCTGCGGCCGTCGTCATGCGCGCGCGCTTGAATCACCGCAACGGCGCCCGGGGGTGGTGCGGGGTAGTGGGGGCGGGGTCGACGAGACCCGTTCCCTCCACGCGGCGTCGGAGGTGGAGCACCTGGATGGAGCCCAGCCGCCCGGGGCAGCGCACGCGCGCCTCGTGGTCGCGCGACCCCGCCCCCACTACCCCGCACCACCCCCGGGCGCTTCCTCGTGGCGCTGGTAGGAAGCGAGCAAGGCGTCGAGGGTGGGACGGTCGGCGAGCGAGGACCAGCCTATGCCTTCGACGGCGAGGGAGCCGGCGCAGGCGGCGGCGGCGGCGGCCAGCCAGGGGTCGCCGTCGCGCTGGTATTGGACCATGAAGGTCGCCGCGAAGACGTCGCCGGCGCCGGTCGGATCGATCTCGCGCGCCGGGCGGGGCCGAACGTCGTAGCGCTCGCCGTTGACGAACAGGAGCGCGCCGTCGCGGTCGGCGGTCAGGACGCCGACCGGGATGCGCTGGAACCACTGGACGACGGCGGCCTCCTGCCCGCGGATGTCCTCGCGGCTCAGGAACAGGGCCTGCACCGAATGCAACAGGGGCTCCGGCGTCTGCCAGGGCCGACCGACGACGAGCCCGTCGGGCGCCGTGGTCCGTAGCCATCCCTGCGCCGCGGCGCCGACCGCGCCGTCGGTGAAGAGGGTCGCGATCATAGGCTCGACCTCGTCGAGGACCGGGGCCAGCAGCGTCAGCGCGGCTCCGCGCCAGTCGTCCGGCACGTCGGCCTTCGCGAGCGGACCGGCTGCGGCACGGACGTGCGACACGCGCCCCTGGGGATCCTGCCGGTGCTCGAAGCGCGTCGTGTCCGCGGCCGGGACGCTGACGACCTCGATCTGCGACGGGATCAGGTCGAGCGGGAAGTCGTCGCCGTAGCTCGTGAGGAGCCCGACCGAAAGCCCGAGCCGGTACGCGGTGATGGCGGCGAACAGCGCGGCGCCGCCCGGGCGCGTGGCGTCGCCGATGCGGTCGAGGGTGACGTGCCCGATGGCGACGAAGTCAGGCGCGCTCACGCCCGGATCAGAGCCGGAGCTCCTTGGCGATGATCTCTTTCATGATCTCGCTCGTGCCGCCGCCGATCGTGAACAGCCGGACGTCGCGGGCGAAGCGCTCGATGGCGTACTCGCGCATGTAGCCGTAGCCGCCGTGGAGCTGGACGCAATCGTAGGCGACCCGGTTGGCCATCTCGGCGGTGAACAGCTTCACCATGGACGCCTCGCGCACCGCGTCCTCACCGGCCGCGTGCTTCTGCCAGGCGGCGTAGGTGAGCCGCTTGCCGGCTTCGATCAGCGTGGCGAGGTCGGCGAGCTTGTGGCGCACCACCTGCTTCTCGGACAGCGGGCCGCCGAAGGCCTGGCGTTCGCGCACGTACGCGATCGTGTCCTCGAGCGCGCGCTCGGCCATGGCGACGGCATGCACGCCGGCCACCAGGCGCTCGCGCTGGAACACGCGCATGACCTCGTAGAAGCCGACGCCCTCGCGGCCGAGGAGATTTCCGGCCGGTACGCGCACGTCCTGGAACGACAGCGCCGCCGTGTCGGAGGCGCGCATCCCCATCTTGTCGAGCGTCCGGCTGACGGCGAAGCCCGGCGTCTCGCGCTCGACCAGGAACATCGAGATGCCCCGGTGACGCCGGGTTTCGTCTCCGGCCTCGACGCGCGCCGCCACGAAGTAGAGGTCCGCCAGCGCGCCGTTGGTGATGAACATCTTCGAGCCGTTCAGGACATAGTGATCGCCGTCGCGGACCGCGCGGGTGCGGATCGCCGCGACGTCGCTGCCGCCGCCCGGCTCGGTGACGGCGATCGCGCACAGCTTCTCGCCGCGGCAGATCGCCGGCAGGTACTTCTCCTTCAGCGCTTCGCTGCCGGTCCAGTAGAGATGCGGCGAGGCCATGTCGGTGTGGACGCCGACCGCCATCGCGAACGAGCCGCTGCGGGAGCGCGCGCACTCCTCGTGCAGGACCACCGTGGTGAAGAGGTCGGCGCCGGCGCCCCCGTATTTCTCCTCGTACTCGACGCCCAGGAAGCCGAGCTCGCCCATGCGCGGCCAGATCGTCTTCGGGATGCGGCCGGCCGCCTCCCACGCCTCGACCTGCGGCGCCACCTCACGGTCGACGAACGCCCGCACCGCCGCGCGAAACATGTGGTGGTGCTCGGCGAACGTCGACGAGTCCGTCACTGACCGACGATGTCCGCCTTCATCGGTCCGAGCACGCCCAGCAGCTCGCTCTTCTCCTTGGCGGCGACCTTGTTCTTGTCCAGGGCCTTGACCAGGTTCTCGACGGTCGCGTTCCACTCGGCGTCGCTGATCTGCATGCCCTTGTGCGTGGTCTTCATGTCGCGGCCCACGTACGAACAGGGCCCGCCGGTCGCGTCACAGATCTGGTCGGACAGATACGACTTGAGCTTCTCGATATCCGCCGGCTTCATGGCCTTGAAGCGCTCGTTGACGCGGGCGTCGCCGGCCATGTTGGCGACGAAGTCGCCGACGACGAGCGCGATGCCCTCGCGCCCGTTCAGGCGCTTGTAGAGCGACGGCCCCTGATCCGCCGTCGTCGCGCACGCGACGAGGTTCAACGCCCCGATGAGCAGCACGAGTCCCAGTCCGATCGCACGAGTGCGTCCCATGGCACGCGCTCCTTGCTAGGAGAGCCAGCGTTTCCGGCGCTTGTAGTGCTTGACGTCCCGGTACGATCGGCGGGCGCCGACCTCGGTCAGCCCGAGATAGAACTCCTTGATGTCGGGGTTCTCCCGGAGCGCATCCGCGCTGCCGTCGAGCACGATCCGTCCGTTCTCCATCACGTAGCCGTGCTCGGCGATGGTCAACGCCAGCGCGGCGTTCTGCTCGACCAGCAGGACGGTCAGCTTCTCCTGCCGGTTCAGCTGCTGGACGATGCCGAAGATCTCCTCGACCAGCATCGGCGCCAGGCCGAGCGAGGGCTCGTCGAGGAGCATGACGTGCGGGTTCGCCATCAGCGCTCGCCCGATCACGAGCATCTGCTGCTCCCCGCCCGACAGGTACCCGGACTGCACGGAGCGCCGCTCCTTGAGCCGCGGGAAGTATTCGTAGACGCGCTCGATTCCTCCGGCCACGCGCTGCCGGTCCTTCTGGATGTGCGCGCCGGCGATCAGATTCTCCTCGGTGGTCAGGTGCTCGAAGACGCGTCGGCCCTCGAACACCTGCACGATGCCGCGCCGGACGACCGCGTGCGGCGGCAAACGATCGATCCGCTCCCCGCTGAACTCGATCGAACCTTTCGTGACGTCGCCGCGCTCGGAGCGCAGCAGCCCCGACACCGCCTTGAGCGTCGTCGTCTTCCCCGCCCCGTTGGCCCCGAGCAGCGTGGTGATCCCACCGTCACGGACGTTCAACGACACGCCCTTGAGCACGAGGATCACCCCGTCATAAATCACCTCGACATTATTCAAACCCAGCATTGCCTACGCCACCTCTTCGAGAAGCGCTTGCATCGGTTCGACGAGCCGCCCGTTTCGACGACCAGCAGTAACGGTCTTGCGAGGAGCAACCGCCGGGCTCGCCGACCTCCCACGGACGGGGCCGGCGCCGTGGGGGTGGGACGGTCCTGGAAATCCGTGTAGGCACCGTTGCCGAAGGCTGCCGCGATCGACAATGTCGTCGAGCACAGCGGCTCGCGGATTTCCAGGTCCGTCCCACCCCCACGGCGCCGGCCCCGTCAGCGGGCGCCGGCCCCGCGCGGGTTACTTCTTAGCGCCAGCCTCCTTGATGTGCTTGGCGACGACGTCCTGGTACGCCGCGAACCAGTCGGTGACCTTCTCGAACTTCCCGCCCTTGACCTGCCAGATCTGAACGAGCCCACCACCCTCGTGGTCGGTCGGCGTCACCTTGAGCGGCGGCACCAGCCCGCCGAGCGTGAAGTTCGAGATCTTCTCAAAACCCTTCTTGGTGTCCTCGCCCGTGATCTTGCCGTCGGGCTTGGCCTTCAAGGCGTTGCGGATCGCCTCGACGTGCAGCGCGGCGATCAGCACGCCTCGGTTGTAGAACACGGTCGACGCCATTTCCTTCGGCGCCGGCTTGCCCTGCTTCTTGTACATCTCGCGGATCTCGTTGAGCACCGGGTAGTCGGTACCCACGCCGGCGAACTGCATCACGTAGTACCCTTCGGCCACCGCGAAGCCGCCGGCGCCCTCGATGTTGGCCTCCCCGGCGCCCCACACGAACGAGACGAACTTGCGCAGCGGATAGCCGACCCGCTTGAACTCCTTGATCGACACCGACGGCGCGCCGCCGAACAGGTGCCCGATCACGAAGTCCGCGCGATAGCGCTGAGCGATGTCGAGCACCTGGGCGCCCATCTCGACGCCGGGCGGCGGCACCGCGAAGGTCTTGAGCTGGAAGCCTTCCAGAGCCGAGAGATCCTCGAGCACCTCGATCGGCTCCCGGCCGGCCGGGTTGTCGTAGAAGATGAACGCGATCTTCTTGCCCTTCAGGCTGCCGCCGAGCTGCTTCTTGACGAAGTCCACCGCCGCGGCGCCCTGCGACCAGTACGTGGCGGCGATCGGGAAGATGTACGGGTACCGGATGCCATCGGCGGCGGCGGCGCTGCCGAAGCCCGGCGAGGTCCCGGGGATCCGGTCTTCCGTCAGCTTCGCGGCCATCGCGTAGATGTGCGGCGTGCCGTACACCGCCATCGTGACCGCGCCTTCCTTCTTGTGGCGCTCGTAGGCTTCGATGCCCGGCGGCACCTTGTACTCATGGTCGATCTCGAGGGCCTTGATCTGGCGGCCCTCGACGCCGCCCTTGGAATTGATGAGGGCGATGTAGTCGTGGAAGCCGGGGCAGAGGACCGTGCCCACGATCTGCGTGGGGCCGGTGCGGTCGCACTGCAGGCCGATGACGACGTCGCCCTTTGCTTGCGCGTGAGACGGCGCGGCCGTCAGCAGGCTGCCTGCTGCCAGCACCAGCGCCGTTGCGATCGCCAGGAACTGTTTCATGAATGCTCTCCTTCCCTCGCGTACGTCAGTACGCGAATGGCCAGACCCGAAAGTAGCTGCGGATGTTCCGCCAGAGCCGGTTCAGTCCCTCGGGCTCGACGATCAGGAAAAAGATGATGAGGGCGCCGAACAGCATGAGGCGGAGATTGGGAATCAGGTTGAGCACGGTTTGCGGCGCGAAGAAGATCCCGCCGAAGGCCTCCATGGCGTAGCGGATGACGATGGGCAGCAGGGTGACGAAGATGGCGCCGAAGATCGAGCCCAGCACCGAGCCGAGGCCGCCGATGATGATCATGGCCAGGTAGTCGATCGACACCCCGATCTGGAACTGCTCGTAGTTGGCGATGCCGAGGAAGTACGTGTACAGCACGCCGGTGACCCCGGCGTAGAACGACGAGATCGCGAACGCCAGCAGCTTGTAGCGGAAGATGTTGATGCCGATGATCTCGGCGGCGATGTCATGGTCGCGGATGGCGATGAAGGCGCGCCCGACTCGGGTCCGCATGAGATTCATGGTGCCCGCGATGCCCAGGACGACGAACACCAGCAGGAAGTAGTACATGTCCCGCTGGCTGCTGAGGACCATCGGGCCCAGACGCGGGCGCGCGACCTCGATCGAGGCTTGCACGCCACCGCTGATGAACGTCACGTGGTTGATGGTCCACTCGATGATGAGCTGGCCGGCCAGCGTGGCGATGGCCAGGTAGAGCCCCTTGATGCGAAGCGACGGGATCCCGACGATCGCGCCGATGAGCGCCGCCATCAGTCCGCCGGCCAACAAATTGACCGGCCAGGGCGAGCCCAGGCGGTTCGCGAGATTCGCCGCGGTGTAGGCGCCCACCGACATGAAGGCGCCGTGACCGATGGACACCTGCCCGGTGTAGCCCACCAGGATGTTGAGCCCGAGCGCGCCGATGACGGCGATCCAGACGAGATTCGCCACCGACAGGTAATATTCGTGCAGCGAGAGCGGGATCACCACGACGAACAGCACGCCCAACGCCGCCACCGTCCACTTGGCAATCGGAAGCGGATAGAGTCCCATATCCGCCTCGTACGTCGTCTTGAGAACGCCGCATTCCCGATGAATCAACGCGCCCCCTTTCTGAAGAGCGCCGGGCAGGGCGACGAGAACGGTGCAGATGCGAGGCGCCGAGGAGCTGACGACTGAGGCGTATGCCGCATACGCCGCAGGGAGGCAGCGACGAGGCAACGAAGCAGATGCGCCGTTATCGTCGCCCTAGACCCGCTCAATGATTCGCTTCCCGAAGATTCCATATGGGCGAATCATGAGGGCGAGAATCATCAGGACGTAGGGGGCGAAGTCTTTGGTGCCGCCGCCGACGTAGGGATCGACGTAGCCGGCCGCGATGTTCTCGACGACGCCGACGATGAGGCCGCCGATGATCGCGCCCGGAATCGAGTCCAGCCCGCCCAGGATCACGACGGGAAACACCTTGAAGCCGACGAGGGCCAGGTTCACGTCGACGCCGAGCAGGTTACCCCACAGGATCCCGCCCAGGGCCGACACGACGCCGGTCATCGCCCACGCCACGCCGAAGTAGCGCTCGACGTCGATGCCCATCGCCATGGCGACTTGCTGGTTGTCGGCCACCGCCCGCATGGCGATGCCCTTGCGAGACTTCAGGAAGAACCAGCCGAAGCCGGCCAGGAAGGCCAGGCTCACCCCGGCCCCGAGCAGCTGGATGGGCGGGATGAAGATCGGCCCCAGCATGAACGGCTCGTCGCGAATGGGCAGCGGCAGCGGCTTGGTCCCGGAGAAGATGACGAACGGCCCGACGCCGCGCAGGATCGCCGCCAGCCCGATGGTCGCCATGACCACGGCGATCACGGGTCGCCCGATGAGTCGTCGCAGCATCACGCGCTCGAGGACGAAGCCGAAGGCGACCAGGCTCACCAGCGCCAGCGCGACGGCGACCCAGAGCGGCGCCCCCCACACCATGAGGGCCCCCGCCGTCACGAAGCCCGCGATCATCACGAACTCGCCCTGGGCGAAGTTGATGGCGTCGGTCGCCTTGTAGACCAGCACGAACCCCAGCGCGATCAGCGAGTACATCAGGCCGATCAGGAGGCCGTTCGACATCAGGAGGAAGAAGAAGCTCAGGTCGTCAGACACGGGCCGTGGTCTCCGCCTCGACGTCCTCGACGCGCACGTGCGACTTCATGATGGCCGTGCGGCCGTCCTCGTAGGTGATGCTCGCTTCCAGCTCCACCGCGTGGCCGCCCGCGTAGAACGCATCGATCACCGAAGCGTACTTCTCGGCAACGAATTTCCGCCGCACCTTGCGGGTGCGCGTCATCTCGGCGTCGTCGGCCTCCAGGTCCTTGGTGAGGAGCAAGAAGCGGCGGATGCGCGTGGACGCCGGCAAGGTCTCGTTGCCTTTCCGGATTTCCTCGCGGATCAGGTCGCACACCTCCGGCTTCTGGCTCAGGTCCATGTAGCTCGTATAGGGAATCCCCCGGCGCTCGGCCCAGTTCCCGACCGTGTTCAGGTCGATGGCGACCATCGCGCTGACGAACGGGTACTCGTTGCCGAAGGCGACCGCCTCGCGGATGAACGGACTGAACTTCAGCTTGTTCTCGATGAACTGCGGCGCGAACGGCGTGCCGTCCCGCAGGGCGCCCACGTCCTTCGCGCGATCGATGATGACCAGGTGGCCGCGCGGATCCATGAAGCCGGCGTCGCCGGTGCGGAACCAGCCCTCGGGGTCGATGACCTCGCGCGTCGCCTCCTCGTTCTTGAGATAGCCCTTGAAGATGACGGGACCGCGGACCAGCACCTCGCCCCGGTCGGCGATCTTCACCTCGATGCCCGGGCACGGGCGCCCGGCGGTCGTCGGGTTGGCCTCGGCGCTCGGCTGCAGCGACACCAGGCCGGTCGTCTCGGTCGACCCGTAGACCTGCTTGAGGTTGACGCCGATCGACCGGAAGAAGCGGAAGGTGTCCGGCCCGAGGGGGGCGCCGCCAGTGAGCGCCCACCGCGCGCGGCGCAGCCCGAGCTGATCGCGGATCGGCGTGTAGACCAGGACGTTGCCCAGCATGCACGCCAGACGCAGCCCCAGTGGGATCGGCTTGCCGTCAGAACGTCGGATTTCCGCACGCTCGGCGGCGGCGCGGAAGCGCTCGAAGACCCAGCGCTTGAGGGCGGGGGCGTCGGCGGCCTTCACCTGCACGCCGGTCAGCATGTTCTCCCAGATGCGCGGTGGCGCCAGCACCGTCGTCGGCCCCAGCTCGCGCAGGTCGCGCTGGACGGTCTCCGGGCTCTCCGGGCAGTTCGAGCAGAAGCCCACGACCAGGCTGAGGAACAGCGTGTAGGCGGCGTCTCCGGCCCACGCCATCGGCAGGTACGCGAGGGCGTCGTCATCCGCGCGGACGTCTTCCGCCCTGCGGAACGCGTCGGCGATGCCGATCGCGTTGGCGTTGGTCAGCATGACGCCCTTCGGGTTGCCGGTGGTGCCGGAGGTGTAACAGATGATGGCGACGTCCTCCGGCTTCCCCTTCTCGATCTCCGCCTCGAAGTCGTGGGGGTGCCGGGCGGCGAACGCGCGCCCGAGCTCCTGGACCTCCTGGTAGGAGCGCAACCACTCGTGCTTGTAGTGCACGAGACCACGGGGGTCGTCGTAGACGACGAGACGTAAGGCCGGGAGCTGGTCCCGGAGACCCAGCACCTTGTCGACCTGCTCCTGGTCCTCGGCGACGATCACCGAGCACTCCGCGTGGTTCCAGACGAACGCCAGCTCCTTGGCGATCGAGTCCTGGTAGACGGGCACGGGCACCCCGCCGAGACACTGCGCGGCGACCTGGGCCCAGTAGAGCCGCGGGCGGTTGTCGCCGATCACCGACAGCCGCTCGCCCCGCTTGAAGCCGAGGGCGACGAGCCCGAGCGCGAAATCGCGGACCTGCTCGTAGTACTGTCCCCACGTCCAGGTCTGCCAGATGCCGCGGTCCTTCTCCCGGATGGCCGGCCGGTCACGAAGATCGCGGGCGTTCCGCCGCAGCATTCTCGCGAGCGTCGTCGCCTCAGACACGCGACCCTCCAGTGCTCGGCACCGCCTTGGTCTCGCCCAGGTAGGCCTTGATCACGCGCGGGTTCGCGCGGACCTCGTCGGGGGTGCCCTCGGCGATCTTCTGCCCCATGTCGAGCACGGCCACGCGGTCCGAGATGTCCATGACCACGCCCATGTCGTGCTCGATCAGGATCACGGTGACGCCCCACTCCTCGTTGACGTCGAGGATGAAGCGCGCCATGTCTTCCTTCTCTTCGTGGTTGCAGCCGCCCATCGGCTCGTCGAGGAGGAGCACCTTCGGGTCCAGCGCCAGCGCCCGTCCCAGCTCGACGCGCTTCTGCAGGCCGTAGGGGAGCGAGCCCGTCGGCCGGCGGCGCAGATCCTGGATGCGCAGGAAGTCGATGATGTCCTCGACCCGTCGGCGGTGGACCACCTCTTCCTTCTGCGCCAGGCCCCAGTAGGCGCAGGCGCTCAAGACGCCGGTCTTCATGTGCACGTGGCGCCCCAGCATCAAGTTGTCGAGGACGGTCATGCCCCTGAACAGCGCGATGTTCTGGAAGGTGCGCGCAACGCCGAGCTCGGCGATGCGGCTCGGCGCCAGCTCGGTGACGTCGCGTCCTTCGAGCGAGATCCGGCCGCTGTCAGGGTGATAGAAGCCGCTGATCATGTTGAGCACGGTCGTCTTGCCGGCACCGTTCGGACCGATGACCGAGAGGATCTCGCCCTTCTGGGCTTCGAGAGACACCCTGGTCACGGCCTGCACGCCGCCGAAGGACTTCGACGCGTCGCGGATCTCGAGGAGGCCGCTCACGACAGCCACCGCTTCCGCCGGCGATAGTGCTTGACGTCCCGATAGCTCTTCCGCTGGCCAACCCCGGTCAGGCCCAGATAAAACTCCTTGATGTCCTCGTTCTCGCTGATCGTCCTGGCGTCGCCGTCGAGCACGATCCGGCCATTTTCCATGACATAGCCGTATTGGGCAACCCGCAATGCCATGGTCGCGTTTTGCTCGGCGAGCAGCACCGCGAGCCCCTCCTCCCGGTTCAGGCGGGCGACGATATCGAAGATCTCCTTCACGAGCATTGGCGCCAGGCCCATGGAGGGCTCGTCGAGGAGCATGAGGGTGGGCCGGGCCATCAGCGCGCGGCCGATCGCGACCATCTGCTGCTCGCCCCCGGAGACGTAGCCCGCCGCGAAGCCGCGGCGCTCGGCCAGCCGGGGAAAATAGCGGTAGACGAGATCGAGGTCCCGCTGGGCGGCGTGGCCATCCCGGCGGGTGTAGGCGCCGGTGAGGAGATTTTCCTCGACGGTCAGGTGCTCGAAGACGTGCCGCCCCTCCATCACCTGGACGATGCCGCGCCGCACCACCTCGGACGGATCCCGGCGCAGCGTCGGATCGCCCCGGAACTCGATGACCCCCTTCGTCACCTCGCCGCGCTCGGTCCGCAGGAGGCCGGAGATGGCCTTCAGCGTCGTCGACTTGCCCGCGCCGTTGGCCCCGAGGAGGGCGACGATGCCCCCCTCCGGGACCGAGAGCGACACGCCCTTCAACACGAGGATCACGTGGTCGTAGATCACCTCGACGTTCTTGACCGACAGAAGCGGCCGGGTCGCGTCGCTCGCCACGGCGCGCGCTACTTCTCCTTGGCGCAGTCGCGCATCACGTAGCCGAGCTTCTTGGCCTCCTCGACCGCGGCGGCCTCGAGCTTCGGGCGGACGACGTCGCGCATGGGCTCGATCCAGTCCGAGATGATCGTCCACTTCTTGCCGTCCCACTGCTGCACCGCCGCCGTGCCGTTGCCCTCGTGGTTCTCGCAGGTCATCCGGAGGGGGCGCAGCATGCCCTTCATGCCCAGCTCCTCCAGGCGCTTCTCGGTGACGTTGAGGTTCTCCATGCCCCAGCGGAGCTGCTCACCCGTCAGCGGTTTGTTGCCGAACCTCGTCATCGCGAGGCGCATCGCCTCGGTGTCGAGCATCGCGTTGATGATCGAGCGGTTGTAGAGGACCTCGCCGACGTCCTCCCGCTTCGCGGCGCCCTTCCCCTTGTCGTAGACGTGCTTGAAGATGTCCTGATGCACCTTGAACCCGTGGCCGGGGGCGTGGAAGGTCATCGACTTGTAGCCCTTGGCGCCCTCGCCGGCCGGAACCACGTCCGCCTCGGTCCCCGTCCACCAGTTGCCGACCACGTGGTCCATGGGGAAGCCGATCGCGGCTGCCTCCTTCACCGCCACCTGGTTCATCACGCCCCAGCCGGACACGTAGATCCACGCCGGATTGAGCCGGCGCACCTGCAGCCACGTCGCCTTCTGCTCCTGACCAGGGTGGTCGACCGCCAGCAGCGTCAGCTCGAACCCGAGATCGCGGGCCAGCGTCTCGAGCGTCGGGTTCGCCTCCTTGCCGTACGGGCTGTTGTGGTACACGTGGACGATCTTCTTGCCCTTGAGCTTGTCCGTCCCGCCTTCCTGCTGGGCGACGTACTTGACGAACGCCGAGGCCTGGCTCCAGTAGGTCATCGGGAAGTTGAAGACCCAGGGGAACCAGCGCCCGTCGGCGGACGCCGTCATGCCGTACCCCGAGGAGTGAACGACGATCTTGTCGCCCGGCGCCTTGGGAATCAGCTGATAGGTGATGCCGGTGCTGAAGGGATTGACGAGCACCGGGCTCCGCCCCTTGAGGCGCTCGTAGCACTCGACGCCCTGCTTGGTGTCGTACTGGGTCTCGCACTCCTCGAAGGCGATCCGGACGCCGTTGACGCCGCCGTCCCGATCGTTGATCAGGTTGAAGTAGTCGTTGAAGCCGTTGGCCAACGGGATGCCGTTCGGCGCGTACGGTCCGGTGCGATAGACCAGGAGCGGCACGAACATTTCACCCGCGGCCAGGGCGGTCGTCACCGCGGGCCCGGCCGCGACGGCGGCGGCCAGCGCCATGGTCAAGAGGGTCCGAGCGTTCATCGTTGTCTCCTCAGGGTTAGTGGGGGAAGGGCCAGAGTCGCAGCTTTTCCTTCGTGATCTGCCAGAGCCGGGCGAGGCCGCGGGGCTCGACGATCAGGAAGAAGACGATGAGCCCGCCGAAGACCATCAGCTCGATCTGCTTCTGGAGCGCGACCGGCAGCCTCAGCCCGAGCGCGTGCGGCGCGTTCGTCAGGAAGATCGGGACCAGCACGATGAACACCGCCCCGAGGACGGAGCCCAGGATGCTGCCCCGCCCGCCGATGATCACCATGAACAGGATGAGGAACGAGAGGCCGATGTCGAACGCCTGCGTCTCGGCGCTGCCGAGGTAGAGGAACACCAGCTCGGCGCCGGCCACGCCGCAATAGAACGAGCTGATCCCGAAGGCCAGCAGCTTCGTCCGCAACGGCCGCACGCCGATGATCTCGGCGGCGATGTCGCGGTCGCGGATCGCCATCCACGACCGGCCGACGCGTCCGCGCACCAGGTTCTTCGCGACCAGCGCGAAGACGGTGACGAGCGCCAGCGCGGTCAGGTAGCGCGCGGAGGCGGTGGCGCTGGGGCCGGTGACCGTCACGCCGAGCACGGCGCGGTCGGGGGCGGTGATGGTGCCGGACGAGGCGTAGTTGGAGAACCACGCGACCTTGTTGAAAAGCCAGACGAGGAAGAACTGCGACGCGAGGGTCGCCACGGCGAGGTAGAAGCCCTTGATACGGAGCGAGGGGATGCCGAAGACGAGCCCGACGCCGGCCGCGACGAGCCCCGAGAGCAGGAAGACGAGAACGATGCTGACCTGAGGGAACGCCGTGGTGAGCTTGAACGCGGCGTAGGCCCCGACGGCCATGAACCCGCCCGTACCGAGCGAGAGCTGCCCGGCGTAGCCGGTGAGGAGGTTCAAGCCGATCGCGGCCAGCGAATAGATCAGGAGCGGAATGAGAATCGCCTGGAGCCAGTACTCGCTGGCCAGCAGCGGCGGCCCGACGAACGCCGCGGCGAGCGCCAGCAACACCACGGCGCGATCTTGCGCGATCGGGAAGATGGCCTGGTCGCTCGCGTAGCTCGTCTTGAACTGACCGGCCTCTCGATAGATCACGGTGCGACGCCCGTCACACGCGCTCGATGATCTTCTCGCCGAAGAGGCCTTGCGGCCTCGCCAGCAGGAAGGCCAGGGCGAGGACGTACGCGAACCAGTTCTCGATGGCGCCGCCGACGAGCGGGCCCCAGTAGACTTCGCCGACCTTCTCGCCGACGCCGATGATCAGGCCCCCGACGATGGCGCCCGGCACCGACTCGAACCCGCCGAGGATGAGCACCGGCAGCGCCTTGAGCGCGATGAGCGAGAGGCTGAACTGCACGCCGCTCTTGGCGCCCCACATCACGCCGGCGACGATCGCGACGACGCCCGCCACCGACCACACGACCACCCAGATCGTCTTGAGCGGGATGCCGATGGAGAGCGCGGCCTCGTGGTCGTCGGCCACCGCGCGTAAGGCTCGGCCGATCCGCGTCTTCTGGAAGAACAGCGCCAGCACCGTGACGAGGACGGCGGCCGTCAGCGCCGCCGTCAGCTCGAGCTGGTTGATCTGGACGCCCCGCACGATGAACGATCGGTCCGGAATCCCGATGTCGAGCCGCTTGACGTTGGCGCCCCACACCATCTCGCCGAAGCCCTCGAGGAAGAAGTTCAACCCGATCGTCGCCATGAACAGGATGATGTGCTCCTGGTTGACGAGCGGCCGGAGCACCAGCCGCTCGATCGCGAACGCCAACGCCACCATGACGGCGGTGGTCAGGGCGAGGGCCACGACCACCGGCACGCCCCGCTCGAGCAGCCCGACGAGCGTGAGGGCCGCGAACAGCACCATCACGCCCTGGGCGAAGTTGAACACGCCCGAGGCCTTGAAGATCAGCACGAAGCCGAGCGCGACCAGGGAGTACATCAACCCGGCGAAGACGCCGCCCAGCAGCACCTCCACCAGGAAGGCGGGCGAGCCGGCCATATCCGTGAAGGGCGCGACGGCCACCAGGTAGAGGAGGTCAGTCATGGGCCACGCCCAGGTACGCGTCGAGGACCGCCTGGTCCTTCCGGATGTGCTCCGGCGCGCCGTCAGCGATCTTGCGCCCGTAGTCGAGGACCACCACCCGGTCGGAGATGTCCATGACCACGCCCATGTCGTGCTCGATCAGCGCGATGGTCGTGCCGAACTCCTGGTTGGTGTCGAGGACGAAGCGGCACATGTCCTCCTTCTCCTCGACGTTCATCCCCGCCATCGGCTCGTCGAGCAGCAGGAGCTTGGGCTCGGCGGCGAGCGCCCGGGCGAGCTCGACCCGTTTCTGCAGCCCGTACGGCAGCCGGCCCGCCGGTGTCTTGCGGATCGCCTGGATCTCGAGAAAGTCGATGATGCGCTCCACGAAGGCGCGATGCTCCAGCTCCTGGCGCCGGGCTGGGCCCCAGTAGAGCGCTTCCAGCAGGAAGTTCCCCCGCATCTTCAGCAGGCGACCGGTCATGATGTTGTCGAGCACGGTCATGCCCTTGAAGAGGGCGACGTTCTGGAAGGTCCGGGCGATGCCGAGCGCGGCGACATCCGGGGGACTCAGCATCGTTCGGTCGGTGGAGTCGAACGCGATCCGTCCCTCGTACGGATGGTAGAACCCGCTGATGGCGTTGAGCAGCGTCGTCTTGCCGGCGCCGTTGGGCCCGATGATCGCCAGAATTTCCCCCGGAGCGATCGCCAGGCTCACCCGGTTGACCGCGACGAGGGCGCCGAACCGCACGCTGACGCCGTCGACCTCGAGCAGCGGCCGCGCCGGCGCGGGCTGGCTCACCGCGCCTCCGGCACGGCGAAGACCGACGCGTCACGGATCTTCACGTCCGCGCGCATCGTGCCGGCGCGCCCGTCCTCGTACGTCACCTTCGCCTCGACCGGGACGTGGTCCCGGTCGGAGTAGAGGGCTTCGATGAGCGGCGCGTATTTTTGCCCGATGTACCCGCGCCGGATCTTCCGCGTCCGTGTGATCTCCTCGTCGTCCGGATCCAGCTCCTTGTGAAGGATCAGGAAGCGCCTGACCTGGGCTCCTCGCAGCGCCTGGTCCTCGGCGAGGCTCCGGTTCACCCGCTCCACTTCACGCTGGATCAGCTCGTAGACTTCCGGCTTCTGGGCCAGGTCGGTGTAGCTCGTGTAGGCGATGTTCCGGCGCTCCGCCCAGTTCCCGACCGCCGCCAGATCGATGTTGACGAGCGCGGTCACCCAGGGCCGCGTCTGGCCGACGCACACGGCCTCCCGGACGTAGGGGGAAAACTTGAGCTTGTTCTCGAGAAACTTCGGCGCGAACAGCGTGCCGTCGGCCAGGCGGCCCACGTCCCGGGCCCGGTCGATGATCTTCAGGTGTCCGTCCTGGCCGAGGAAGCCGGCGTCCCCGGAATGGATCCAGCCGTCCTCGAGGGTCTCGCGCGTGGCCTCGGGATTCTTGGCGTACCCGAGAAAGACTCCCGGGCTCCTGAAGAGCACCTCGCCCTGCTCCGAGAGTCGGATCTCCACGTCGGTGATCGGGGTCCCGACGGTGTCGAGGCGGACGTCGCCGTCGCGCTGGATCGTGACGAACACGCTGGCCTCGGTCATGCCGTAGAGCTGCTTGACGTTGACCCCCAGCCCGCGGAAGAAGAGAAAGATCTCGGGGCCGATCGCCTCGCCGGCGGTGTAGGCCCGGCGCACGCGTCGAAGGCCGAGGTTGTCCTTGAGCGGGCCGTACACGAGGAGGTTCCCCAGCGGATAGAGCAGACGCTGCCAGAGCGCGACCGGCTGCCGGCCGAGCCGCCGGCGCTCGATGTCCTGCGCGAGGCGCAGGAACAGCTGCACCGTCGCGCGCTTGACCCATAGCGCGTCCTCGACGCGGACCATGACACTGGTGAGGATGCTCTCCCAGATGCGCGGCGGGCCGAAGAAATAGGTCGGGGCGATCTCCTTGAGGTCGTGCAGGACGGTCGCCGCGCTCTCCGGGCAGTTGATGGCGAACCCGGTGATGATGGCCTGCGCGTACGAGAAGATGTGGTCGCCGACCCAGGCCATCGGCAGGTACGAGAGGATCTCCTCGTCCGCTCCGAGACCCTCGAAGCGCGCCGCGTTGCGCGCGGTCACGATCAAGTTCCGATGGGACAGCATCGCGCCCTTCGGCGTGCCGGTCGTCCCCGAGGTGTAGCAGATGATGGCGACGTCGTCCGCGCCGCCTCGGGCCATCTCGTCGTCGAAGTGATTCGGATGGCCGGCCTCGAACTTCTTCCCGAGCTCCTGCAGCTCGGCGAGGCTCATCAGGCACGGATCGCCGTAGCGGCGCATCCCGCGTGGATCGTCGTAGACGACGTGCTGAAGGCGCGGACATCGCGCCTTCACGTTGAGGAGCTTGTCGACCTGCTCCTGGTCCTCGACGACGGCGAACCGGGCCTCGGCGTGATCGATGACGAACTCGACCTCCTTCTCGATGGAGTCCTGGTAGATGGGTACCGGGACGCCGCCCAGAGCCTGGGTCGCCATGACCGCCCAGTAGAGCTGCGGTCGGTTGTCGCCGATGATGGCGACCCGGTCGCCGCGCGCGAACCCGAGCGAGGCGAGGCCCTGCGCGATGAGGCGGGCCTGCTCGAAGTACGCGGACCACGTGTACGACTGCCAGATCCCCAGGTCCTTCTCTCGGATCGCGATCTTGTCGGGACGGCGGCGGGCGTTGAGCCGGACGAGCTTGGGAAAGGTGTCGAGCCCGTCGTCGAGCCCGTGAGCGTCGCTGCGCCGCGCCGGTGCGTTCAAATCGCCTCCGCGATGCTCCGAGTGCTGCCACGTGAGGAGGGCAGGGTCGAGCGGCCCGAGTCTAGCCAAGCCCTCCAGGACTGTCAAGAAATCAGACCGGAATGACAAGGACTTACGAAGCGCCGGGGAGCGGGCCGCCGGCGGTTACTTCAGTGCGGTCTCGATCAGGGGCAGGCAGAAGTAGACGACGAAGGCGGCGTTGGCTCGAAGGCGACGACCGCGTTGAGCCCCATGCCGGCCGCGAGCGCGAGGGGAACGCCGGTGAACCCGAGGATCACGGGGTTCACGAAGATGATGTAGGCCATCACCATGAAGGTCGTGACGCCCGGGCCGCAGTTTACATCGAGCGAGGAGCTATCGGTATTCTGGTGGCGGCTCGAAGGCGGGGCCGAGGCTGATCTCCGGCGGATCCACCTTCTCGGCGGCGTCCTTGCCTTCCTCGAACACCCTGATCAGCTCGCCGGTACCGTCGCCGAGCACGGCGGGCACCAGCACCGGCGCCGCGGGCATCAGGATCGTTTGGCCGGTAGCGCCGGCCACGGTCAGCCCGAGGGTGAGCGTGACGAAGAGCGAGCCGAGACGAGTTGCCATACCACTCGTGATAGGCGAGGGCGCTGCCAGGATCCGCTGGCCGTGAAGCCTACGAAAGGTCTGCGAAATCGGTCTTCGGCGGCCGGCTCCGGGGTCACCTCGCCGACGCCGGCTTGTCATCGCGGGGCCGCTTGTCACTTCCGGAATCTCTTGAAGTCGACGGGCCGTTTTTCCACGAACGCGTTGCGGCCCTCCATCGCTTCCGCCGTCTGGTAGTAGAGCCCGAGCGCCGTGTGAGCGAACTGCGCCACGCCGGCGCGCGGCTCGGAGTCGATGTTGAACGACTGCTTGGCGAGCGCGAGCGCCGTCGGGCTCTTTTCGAGGAGCTCGGCGCACCACTTCTCGACCTCCGCCCGCAGGTCCTTCAACGGCACGACCTTGTTCACGAGCCCCATCGCGAGAGCGTCCGCCGCCGAGTACTGCCGGCAGAGGTACCAGATCTCGCGCGCCTTCTTCTCGCCCACGACCCGTGCCAGGAACCCCGTACCGTGGCCGGCGTCGACGCTGCCCACACGAGGGCCGGTCTGGCCGAAGATCGCGTTCTCGGAGGCGATCGAGAGGTCGCAGAGCACGTGCAGCACGTGGCCTCCCCCGATCGCGAAACCGTTGACCATCGCGATGACCGGCTTCGGGATGTGGCGGATCGCGCTGTGCAACGCCTCGACGTCCATGGGACGAGCGCCGGGCGCGTAGCCCCCCTCGCCCCGCTCCTTCTGGTCGCCGCCGGAACAGAAGGCCTTGTCACCGGCGCCGGTGAGCACGGCCACCCCGACGGCGGGATCCCAGCGCGCGTCCAGGAACGCGTCGGTCAGCTCTGCCACCGTGATCGTGCGGAAGGCGTTGCGCACCTCGGGACGGTTGATCGTGATCCACGCGACCCCGTTCTTTTTCTCGTAGAGGATGTCCGTGTAGGCCATGGGACCTCCGACCGGCTAGAGCGATTTCTTGAAGCGGTGGCCGAGCTCGCCGATCACGCCGCGGCGGAACGTCAGCACGCAGATCACGAAGATCGCGCCCTGCACCACCGTGACCCACGCGCCCAGCTGCGCCAGATAGTTCTCGAGCGTCACCACGATGACCGCGCCGACCACGGGACCGAACACGGTGCCGAGGCCGCCCAGCAGCGTCATCAGCACGACCTCGCCGGACATCGTCCAGTGGACGTCGGTGAGGGACGCCAGCTGGAAGACGAGAGCCTTCGTGGCGCCGGCCAGCCCCGAGAACGTCGCGGAGAGCACGAATGCGACGAGCTTGTATCGCTCGGCGCGGTAGCCGAGCGAGATCGCGCGCGGCTCGTTCTCGCGGATCGCCTTCAACACCTGACCGAACGGCGAATGGATCGCCCGGTAGATCAGGAGGAAGCCGCCCAGGAAGATCGCGAGCACGACGAAGTAGAGGGTCAGCGTCTGCCGGAGATCGAGCACGCTCAAGAACGTGCCGCGCGGCACCGACTGGATGCCGTCCTCACCGCCCGTGAACTTGGCCTGCAGGCTGAAGAAGTACGCCATCTGGGCGAAGGCCAGCGTGATGTTCGCGAAGTAGATGCCCTTGCTGCGGATCGCCAGGGCGCCGATGACCACCCCGAGGCCCGTCGCGACGGCCGTGCCGAAGAGGATCGCGAGCTCCGGCGGGAAGCCCCACGCCTTCGCCGAGTGGGCCGCGCCATAGCCGGCCGCGCCCAGGAAAGCGGCGTGACCGAAGGACAGGAGCCCGACGTAGCCGATCAGGAGGTTGAAGGCGCACGCGAAGAGCGCGAAGCAGAGCGCCTTCATGAGGAACACCGGGTACACGAAGAACGGCGCCGCCGCCAGCGCCGCCACCATTACGCCGAAGACGACGATCTGATGCGCGGGCACGGGTGTCACCGCCCCGATGCCGACGGCCGCGGCGGGGGCGTCGGCAGCCGTGGTCACGTGGCTCGCCCGAAGAGGCCGGCGGGCCGCACCAGCAGCACGAGCGCCATGATGACGAAGATCACCGTGTTGGACGCCTCCGGATAGAAGACCTTGGTGAAGCCCTCGACCACCCCGAGCGCGAAGCCCGTGACGATCGAGCCCAAGATCGAGCCCAGCCCACCGATGACGACCACCGCGAAGACGACGATGATCAGATCGGCGCCCATGAGCGGGTTCACCTGGTAGATCGGCGCCGCCAGCACGCCGGCCAGGGCCGCGAGGCCGACGCCGAACCCGTAGGTCAGCGTGATCATCCGGGGCACGTTGATCCCGAACGCCTGCACCAGCGACGGATTCTCGGTCGCGGCGCGCAGGTACGCGCCCAGGCGCGTGCGCTCGATCACGTACCAGGTCGCCAGGCACACCGCGAGCGAGAATACGATGACCCACGCCCGGTAGTTGGGCAGGAACATGAACCCGAGGTTGCGGCCTCCGCCGAGCTGCGCGGGCATCGCGTAGGGCAAGCCCGATGAGCCGTACTCGTGCCGGAACAGGCCCTGGATGATCAGCGCGAAGCCGAACGTGAGCAGCAGGCCGTACAGGTGATCGAGCTGGTAGAGCCGCTTGAGCGTCGTGCGCTCGAGCACGACCCCGGTGATCCCTACCACGACCGGCGCGATGAGCAGCGCCCACCAGTAGCCGAGCCCGGCCCAGTTCAACAGGAAGTAGGCGACGAACGCGCCCATCATGTACTGGGCGCCGTGCGTGAAGTTGATGATGTTGAGCAACCCGAAGATGACCGACAGCCCGAGGCTCAGCATCGCGTAGAACGAGCCGTTGATCAGCCCGATCAGCAGCTGCCCGAACAACGCCTGCGTCATTGTATAGGAGCTTGAGAACGGCTCATGCCGAGGGTGGCCTGCTGTAGATGCGAGCCGGCTCCGACACGCCCGTACAACCCGCGCGCCGATTGCCAGCCGGCGCCGACCCGCCCGGCCATCCCACGCGGCGATTGCGCGCCGGCGCCGACCCGCCCGGCCATCCCACGCGGCGATTGCGCGCCGGCGCCGACCCGCCCGGCCAACCCACGCGGCGATCGCGCGCCGGCGCCGACCCGCCCGCACAACCCGCGCGCTCGACGCGCCGTGGCTCCGATCCGCCCGTTCATCCCCGGTGCGGGGAGCGGCATGGCGTCGACGCGCCCAAACGTGCGTTGCGAAGGATGCGAATGCCGCGTAGGTCCGACGACTCGTGCACGGTGCGCAGTGATTTCACGCGCCGATGCAGCCGGAGCCGGGGTTGGATCAGGTGCGGCAATACGTAGACGAAGCGTCGCTGTGTGAGGGCCCGGGGGTGGGGGTGGGAGAGGGGTGCGCCGACCCGTTCCCTCCAAGCGAGCGTCGTGCGAGCCGCACCCAGATGGAGCCCAGCCGCACCGGGCAATGCGCTCGCGTGCCTCGTGGTCGCCGCACCCCTCTCGCACCCCCGCCCCCGGGCCCGCCGCAACGCGCCTACTTCTTCACGAGCTCACAGCCCCCCTGATCCAGAGGCCGGAACGCCTGCTCAGCGGGGATAGTTGCGCGGATCTTGTAGTAGTCCCACGGGTACTTGGACTCGGAGGGCTTCTTGACCTCGACGAGATACGCCGGATGAATCTTGCGGCCGTCGACACGAATCGTCCCCTTGCCGAAGAGCGGGTCGTCCGTCGGCATCTCTTTCATCTTGGCGATGACCTTGGCGCCGTCGTCGCTCTTGAGCGCCTCGACGGCCTTCAGGTAGTGCAGCGTGCCCGCGTAGGCGCCCGCGTGGATCATCGTCGGATGGATCTGCCGGTTGCGCTCGGCGAACCGCTTGGCGAACGCGCGCGTCTTCTCGTTCATGTCCCAGTAGAAGGTCTCGGTGAACGTGAGCCCCTGGGCCTTCTCGAGGCCGAGCGCGTGCACGTCGGTGAGGAACACCAGCAGGCCCGCGAAGATCTGCCCGCCCTTCGCGATGCCGAACTCGGCGCCCTGCTTGATCGCGTTGGTCGTGTCGCCGCCGGCGTTGGCCAGCCCGATGACCTTGGCCTTCGAAGCCTGGGCCTGGAGGAGGAACGACGAGAAGTCCTGCGTGTTGAGCGGGTGGCGCACCTTGCCCAGCACCTTGCCGCCGTTCTTCAGCACCACCGCCTCGACGTCGCGCTCGAGGGCGTGGCCGAACGCGTAGTCGGCGGTGATGAAGAACCACGTGTCGCCGCCGGTCTTCACGACCGCGTTACCGGTGCCGTTGGCGAGCGCCCACGTGTCGTACGTCCAGTGGACGGTGTTGGGCGAGCACGCCTTGCCGGTGAGATCCGAGGACGCCGCGGAGGAAACGATGAACGCCTTGCCCTTGTCGCGGGTGATCTGATTGACGGCCAGCGCCACGCCCGAGTTCGGTACGTCGAGGATGAGATCGACCTTCTCGGCGTCGTACCACTGGCGCGCGATCTGCGAGCCGACATCGGCCTTGTTCTGATGGTCGGCGAACACGATCTCGACTTTCAGCCCTTTGGCGGCGGCGCCGAAATCCTCGACGGCCATGCGTGCCGCGACCACCGAGCCCTGGCCGGCCAGGTCGGCGTAGAGGCTCGACTGATCGTTGAGGACGCCGATCTTGACGACGCCATCGGAGATCTGGGCGTGCGCCGGGCCGACGGCCAGGCTCAAGACGACGATGAATGCGGCGGCGATGCGAGCGATGGTCATGCGCTCTGCTCCTTTGGCGATCGCCGGCTGCGCTCGAGGGCGGCCGCGTACGGCGGCACTATACCCCGAGGTAGTCGTGCAGCTTGGACATGTTGGCGTCGAGGTCACCGTTGGGGATCATGTCCACCACCCGGCCGTTCTCCATCACGTAGTGGCGGTCGGCGACGGTGGCGGCGAAGCGGAAGTTCTGCTCGACGAGGAGTACGGTGAACCCCTCACGCTTGAGTCGCCCCAGCGTGGCGCCGATCTGTTGCACGATCACCGGGGCCAGCCCTTCGGTTGGCTCGTCGAGCAGCAGCAGCCGGGCGCCGGTTCTCAGGATCCGGCCGATCGCCAGCATCTGCTGCTCGCCGCCCGAGAGCGTGGTGCCGCCGGCGCGCAGTCGCTCCCGGAGATTGGGAAAGAGCTCGTAGATCGCGTCGACGCCGAGCCCGCCGGTCCTGACCACCGGCGGCAGCAGCAGATTCTCCTCGACGGTGAGGCTCGCGAAGATTCCGCGCTCCTCCGGGCAAAACGCGAGCCCGAGCCGCGCGATGCGGTTCGACGGCAGATGGATGAGCTCACGGCCCTCGAGGCGCACGGAGCCCCGCCGGCGGCTCACGATGCCCATGATCGACTTGAGCGTCGTCGTCTTGCCGGCGCCGTTGCGGCCCAGGAGCGTCACCATCTCGCCCGGGCGGATCTCGAAGTCGACGCCGTGGAGGATGTGCGACTCGCCGTACCATGCTTCGAGCCCGCGGACCTCGAGCAGCGGCTCAGGCATGGCCCGACCCCATGTAGGCCTGGATCACGTCCGCGTTGCGCGACACGCTCCGGTAGTCGCCCTCGGCGAGAATCTCGCCGCGCGCCAGCACCGTGATGGTGTCCGAGAGGTTCTCGACCACTCGCAGATTGTGCTCGACCATCAGGACGGTGCGGTTCGCCGCCACCCGCTTGATCAGCGCCGAGATGCGGTCGACGTCGTCGTGGGCCATGCCGGCGGTCGGCTCGTCGAGCAGCATCATCTGCGGCGCGAGCGCGAGCGTGGTGGCGATCTCGAGCGCGCGCTTGCGCCCGTACGGCAGCTCGACCGCCGGCGTCGCCGCGAACGCGGCGAGGCCGACCGCCTCGATCAGCTCGAGCGCGCGGCCGTTCAGGCGGTCGAGCGCGCGCGCCGAGCGCCAGAAATCGAACGAGCCGCCGCGCTCGCGCTGGAGCGCGATGCGCACGTTCTCGAGCACCGAGAGATGGGGGAACACCGCCGAGATCTGGAACGAGCGGACGAGCCCGAGCCGCGCGATGTCGGCCGGCCGCGATCCGGTGATGTCGCGCCCGTTGAACCGGATTCGGCCGCGCGTCGGCGTGAGGAAGTGCGTCAGCAGATTGAAGCAGGTCGTCTTGCCGGCGCCGTTGGGACCGATCAGCGCGTGGATGGTGCCGCGGCGGACACGGAGCTTCACGTCCTTCACCGCCACGAACCCGCGAAACTCCTTGGTCAGCGCCTCCGTCTCGAGGATGACGTCGTCGGCCATTTCTAAGGACGGGCCGGCGGCGGCGGGTAGAAGCGCGCCTCCCGCTTCTCCTGCCACGCCCGGTTGGCCTCGTCGATCTCCCACGACGACATGCACTCGTCCTGCGCCGCCAGCACGTCCTCCAGCAGCGTGCGCGGGTCGCGGTGAAACGACTCGTGCAGGAGGCGCTTGGTGTGGCCGGTGGCGGTCGGCGAGGCGGCGCGGGCCTTGGCGACGACGGCGGCCAGCGTCGCGTCGAGGTCGGCCGGCGCGCACACCCAGTTGACGAGACCGATGGCCCGCGCCTCGGCGGGGCTCAGGGTGTCGTTGAGCAGCGCGAGCTCCTTGGCGCGGCCGACGCCGACCACCCGCGCCAGCCGCAGCACCGCGCCGTCGGGGACGAGGCCGTGGCGCGTCGCGCCCAGACCGAGGACGGCGTCGTCGGTGGCGAGGCGGAGATCGCATGCCAGCGCCAGCTGCAGGCCGCCGCCGATCGAGTAGCCGTGCAGCACCGCGAGCGTGATCTTCGACATGTCCTCCAGGCCGTCGAGCGCCCGGTTCCAGTGGCGGTAGAACGCGTCACCGATCGACCCGGCGGACATCGCCGTGCGGTCCATGCCCGAGCAGAACGCGCGTCCGGCGCCACGGACGACGACCTGGCTGGCGGAGGCGTCGGCGGCCGCCGTCGCGGCGCAGTCGGCGAGCGCGGCGGCCAGCTCGGTGGAGAGCGCGTTGAGAACCTCAGGACGGTTCAGCGTGATCCAGCCGACGCCGTCCTTCGCCTCGTAGGTGACCGGCGCGGCGCCGCTAACGTTGTCGACGACGCTCACGAAGTTGTACGATCACCGGGTGTCAGAGGAAAGTCAAGGCCGCCCGGTCTCGTAAGGAGGCGTGTTCATGCTCGTGATCTCACGGCGTCGATTCCTGGCCGCCGCCGCCGCGGCGGGCACCGTGCCCGCACTCGCGCGCGCCGCCCGTGCGCAGACGTCGGTCAAGATCGGCACCGCGGTGCTGGGCGACTATTCGATGGCCGGGCCGGTGATCGTCGCGCTCGAGCGCGGCTTCTTCAAGAGCGAGGGGCTCGCCGCCGAGTTCGTGCCGTTCCGCGGCGGTCCCGATCTGCTCAAGGCGGTGATGGCGGGCGAGTGCCTCGTTGGGATCACCGGCAGCACCGACATCCTCGTCTTCCGCGAGGCCGGCTCGCCGATGAAGATGATCGCCACCCACACCGAGGGGAACCACTTCACGCTCAACGTCGCGGCCGACGTGCAGAAGATCGCCGACCTCAAGGGCAAGGCGATCGGCGTCACCCGGGCCGGCGCCACGACGTGGGTCTTCGCCCGCATGCTCGCGAAGAAGGAAGGGTGGGATCCCGACAAGGACGTGCAGGTCGTGGGGCTCGGCGGCCTCGACGCTCAGCTCGCCGCCATGGCTCGCAAGGAGATCGCCGCCTACGTCTGGGGCGACGGCGGCGCGGTCACCGAGCTCCAGGGTAAGTCCAAAGTGCTCTTGCGCCTGGACGCCGTGACGCCCAAGTGGATCAGCCAGATCCAGTACGCGTCCGAGGACGCCATCAAGAAGCAGGCCGACACGATCCAGAAGAGCCAGCGCGCGCTGTTCCGCGCGATCAAGATCATGCGCGACAAGCCGGGCGAGATCGCCGAGGTGGTCGGCAAGAAGCTCGGCTGGAGCGCCGAGGCGGTGCTCGGCGCCCACAAGATCTCCGGCCCGCTGCTGCCCGTCGACGGGCGCATCAACGTGGACGCGCTCGCCGCGATGCAGGACGCGCTCATCGAGCACGGGCTCATCAAGAAAAAGCTCGCGCTCGACGAGCACTACACGCGTGACTTCACCCCGGTGAAGCTGTAGTTATTGTCGCGGGAATGTTGTAACGGGGACCGTGAGGCCGGTTTGAACCGAGGGTGGCCTGAGATAGATGCTCGGGGCACCGGTCTGCGGACAACCCGCGCCGGTCTGCGGACAACCCGCCGTTTGCTCGTCTTGCTCGTCGCCGTGCTGCTGGCGCTGGTCGCGGCGCCGGCGCACGCTCAGATCTTTCTCGCGTCCAAGCCGAAGCCGGAGTTCACGATCGGTCCGCTGTCGATCCGCGCGAACGTGGTGCCGGCCGGTGGTCCGGTCGAAGTCAGCCTGCTCTGGAGTCTCGTGGTGCCGCCGAACGTCGGCGCCGCTGCGCTCGAGCAAGATCTCTATCTCCTGTGGCCGGGCGCGGTGGACGGCGAGATGGTCGCGGGAGAACCGGACCCGGCACTGCGCCGGACCGTGGAGGAACGTGGGTTCCAGGTCGCCCGCGAGGGCCGCCTGCCGCTGTCCGCCCGCGCCGTGTATTCCGGCCCTCAGCGCGCGAAGCCGGAGCCGCTCCCTGGCGGCGCGCCGTTCGTCACCTACACTCGAGAGGCGGGGCCGCTCGGCCTGCCCACGCCGGCCACCTGGATCCGGATCCCGTGGACGCCGCGGCTCGTCGACCGCTCGTTCTTGATCGACCTCAGGATGCGTCTCACCGGGCTCAGGCGGCCGAAGCAGGCCACCTGGCTGGAGAACTTCCTCTGGGGCGAGCGTCACCTGGTCACGCTGAGCTTCAACGACGTGCGCACGCGCGCCACGTTCCCCATGTACCTCGCGTATCGCGATCGGGTGGTCCACCTCTCCGACGATCCATCGACACTCACCATCACGTTCGCGGACTCCGACCACCTCAAGATCCACGAAGTCTTTCCGGGCTCGAGCCAACGGCGCACGAGCGAGTCGCGCCGGGGGACCGAGATCGTCTCGACCTACATCGATCCGTCGGAGGGTCTCCGCCCTCAAGTGTTGACCGTGCAGTACGGCTACTTCTCCGGCTGGCAGTCGTGGGCGCCGGTGCTCTTCGCGACGTTGTTCTTCGTCCTCGGCAACGTCGCTGGCCCCCTCGTCGCCACCCTCGCCAGGCGGCTCGGCGCGCGGCTCCAGGGACGCATCCGCTTCGGGCCGCGCAGCGGCGCCGGCGCCGAGCAGCATGTCGGCACGATCGTCCCGCGCGAGACGCTGACCCGGATCGCCCCGGGCGAGACGACGTACGACGAGATCTTGAAGATCTGTGGACCCGATCCGGAGGAGCGCGAGCGGCTCAACGCGCCCGGTCGGCGAACGCTGGTCTATCGCGGGCGCCGCACGGTCCCCCACCGGCGCCGGCAGTTCGGATGGCTGGCGACGGTGCAGAGCTGGGACGTCGAGCACCACGAGCTGGAGATCGAGCTCGACGGCGATCGCGTGCGCGACGTTCAGGCCCAGGTGCACCGCACCCGCCTGACCCAGCCCAACCCGGCCTGAGGCGCGCCGCGGATGCGCCGCGCCTGGCTCGCGGTGTTGGTCCTGGCCGCGGCGCCCACCGTCGCGGAGGGCCAGATCTTCCTCGCGTCGCGGCCGAGCCCCGAGTTCACGATCGGCCCGCTCTTCGTCCGCGCGAACGTGACGCCGGAGCTGCACGCGGTCACGGTCGACGTCCTGTGGAGTCTCGTGATTCCGCCGGCGAAGAGCGGGGCCGCCATCGAGCAGGACCTCTACCTCCTCTGGCCCGGCCCGGTCGGCGGCGCGCTGACGGGCGCGGCACCTGACGCGGCGCTGGTCGCCTCCATCAAGGCGCGCGGCTTCGTGCCGATCGCCGAGGGGCGGCTGCCGCTCTTCGCCGAGAGTCTCTACCGCGCCGGCGACGACGTCCCCCCGCAGCCCACCGCGGGTGGCGCCCCGTTCGTGACGTTCATCCAGGAGGGCGGGCCGCTCGGCCTGACGTCGCCGGCGACCTACGTGCGGATCCCGTGGACCCCCATGCTCGCCAATCGCACGTTCCTGATGGATCTCCGCATCGAGCAGCCGAACCTCCTCCGCCGGCGGCAAGCGACCTGGATCGAGGACGCGTTCTGGGGCCCGACGCACGCGCTGTCGCTCACCTTCAACGACGTCCGACCCCGCGCGCTGTTCCCCCTCTACTTCGAGAAGCGGGATCGGATCATCCGTCTGGCCGCCGATCCGTCGCAGCTGATCGTGAATCTCCGCGACTCCGAGCACCTGAAAATCCACGAGGTGTTTCCCAGCTCGGCCCGCCGCCGGCTCAGCGAGACGCTCGACACCACGGAGGAGGTCTCGCTCTTCATCGACCCGTCCGAGGGCCTCAGCCCGCAGGTGCTCACGGTACGGTTCGCGTACTTCCACGGCTGGCGCGCGTGGATGCCCGTCCTGATCCCGATCGTCTTCTTCGCGCTCGGCAACCTGGCGACCCCGCTGGTCATGGCGCTGGTGCGGCGCTTCGGCGCGAGGCTCGCCGGCCGCGTCCGGCTCGGCCCGGGCGCCGTGCGGCAGACCGGCGTGGTCCTCTCGCGCGACACCCTCGCCCGGGTCACGCCCGGGTCGACGACGTCCCAGGAGGTGCTGCGGCTCTGCGGACCCAACACCGAGGAGCGCGAGGAGCTCAACGCGCCCGAGCGACGGACGCTGGTCTATCGCGGGCGCCGCATCGCGCCGCAGGCCGGGCGGAGCCTCGGCTGGCTCGCGACGGTGAGCCGCTGGTCCGCCGAGCAGCACGAGGTCGAGATCACGCTGGAGCGCGACGTCGTCGTCGACGTGCAGGCCCGCGTGCGCCGCTCGTACCTCGTGCAGCCGGAGCCGAGCTAGACCGCCGGGGCCTTGACAGGAGCCGCGAAGCGCCCCCATATAGACCCCCACCGATCGATTTTCCAGGAGGCGTGTATGGCAGAGATCACCCGACGTGACGTGCTCAAGACCGCCGCCGCGGCGGGCGCGATGGCCGCGCTCCCGGCCGGTCTTCCGCGCCCGGCGGCCGCGCAAACGACGCAGAAGAAGGAGCTGGTCGTCGCCCAGGGCGGTGACGTCGCGGCGTTCGATCCGCACCAGAGCACGTCGTCGAACGACATCCGCATCTCGTTCAACATCTTCGACAACCTCACCAGTCGCCGGCCCGACGGCAAGCTCGCCCCCGGTCTCGCGACGGAGTGGAAGCTGCAGGGCCAGACGACGTGGGTGTTCAAGCTCCGCTCGGGCGTCAAGTGGCACGACGGCGAGTCGTTCTCGTCGGCCGACGTCAAGTTCAGCATCGACCGCTCGCTCGACAAGACGTTGAAGGGCAACCGCGTGAGCACCGTCCTGACGACGGTCGATCGCGTCGAGGCGCCGGACCCGAGCACCGTGGTCGTTCACACGAAGAAGCCCGATCCGCTGCTGCCGGCGCGCTTGGGCTTCTACGGCGGACAGATGATCCCCAAGAAGTACGTGGAACAAGTCGGCCCCGACACCTTCAACCAGAAGCCGATCGGGACCGGGCCGGTGCGCTTCGTGTCGTGGACGAAAGACGATCGGATCGTGCTCGAGGCGAACCCGAGCTACTGGGGCGGCCGCGTGGACTTCGACCGGCTCGTCGTTCGGGCGCTTCCCGAGATGGCGCCCCGGGTCGCCGCGCTGCTCAAGGGCGAGGTCGACCTGATCACCCAGGTGCCCCCGGATCAGGGCGAGCGGATCAAGGCCAACGCCTCGACCGCGGTGGCCGGTGCGCTCTACGGCGGCCTCTACGTGCTCGCGGTGAACTCGCAGCGGCCCCCGCTCGACAATCCGCTGCTGAAGCAGGCGCTGTCCCTGGCCATCGACCGCGAGGCGATCGTGAAGGAGCTGTGGCGCGGCCGCGGCGTGGTCCCGAACTCGATGGTCGCCCAGGGCGACAACCACTTCGAGGCCTCGCTGCCCCCGCTCGCGTTCAAGCCGGCCGAGGCGAAGGACCGCCTCAAGAAGTCCGGCTACAAGGGCGAGGAGATCGTCATCGAGACCACTTCGGGCTACATGGCCGGCGACAAGCCCATGAGCGAGGCCATCCAGGCCATGTGGCGGGACGTCGGCGTCAATGCCAAGGTCGAGATCTTCGAGTATTCGGTCCGTGCCCAGAAGAACCGCGACAAGACCTTCAAGGGCCTGTGGTGGTCGGACCCGACGTCCACGCTGCGCGATCCGGACGGCATGATGTGGCGGCTCCTGGGCCCGGGCGGGCCGCAGGACTACTGGCGGCATGCGGAGTTCGACGAGCTCGGCAACGCCGCCCGTTTCTCGGTCGACGAGAAGTTCCGCGGTGACGCCTACAAGAGGATGACGAAGATCTTCCTCGAGCACTTGCCCTGGATCCCGGTGATCCAGCCGTACGAGGACTACGGCCTGCAGAAGTACGTCGAGTGGACGCCGGATCCGCTCCAGCAGCTCGAGATCCGGAAGTTCAACTTCAAGTTCCGTCGCGCGTAGACCCGCGTTCCCGGGGCGGCGCCGTCCGGCTCCGCCCCGTCGCGCATGCGCAGTCTGCTCCCGTTCCTCGCCTCCCGCCTCGTCCGCGCCGCCGTCGCGCTGTGGCTCGTCTCCACCGTGGTCTTCGTCGTCATGCGCCTGTCGGGCGATCCGGTGCCGCTGCTGCTGCCGCCGGACGCGCCGCGCAGCGAGATCTTCCGCGTGCGCGCCGAGCTCGGCCTGGATCGCCCGCTGCCGGTGCAGTACGCGGTCTTCCTCGGCAACGCGCTCCGCGGCGATTTCGGCCGGTCGATCCACTTCCGCCAGCCCGCGTTCCGCGTGGTCGTCGGCTACCTGCCGGCGACGCTCGAGCTCGGCCTCACAGCCTTCGCGCTGGCGATCGTGGTCGCGCTCCCGATCGGCGTGATCTCCGCGGTGCGGCGCAACTCCGCCGTCGACCAGACGGCGATGGGGCTGGCGCTGGTCGGACAGTCGGCGCCGACCTTCTTCATCGGCATTCTCCTGATCCTGATCGTCTCGCTGAACCTGGGCCTGCTGCCGACCTCGGGCCGCGAGGGCTGGCGTCATCTCGTCCTGCCCGCGCTCACGCTCGGCGCCTTCGCTATGGCCTCGATCGCCCGGCTCACCCGCTCGTCGGTGCTCGAGGTCTTGCGTGCCGACTACGTGCGCACGGCGCGCGCGAAGGGCCTGTCGGAGGGGTTGGTGGTCGCCAAGCACACGCTCAAGAACGCCGCCGTCCCGATCGTGACGATCACCGGGCTGCAGTTCGGCACGCTGCTGGGCGGCGCCGTCGTGACCGAGACCGTGTTCGCGTGGCCGGGCATCGGGCGGCTCGCCATCCAGTCGATCTACAACCGCGACTATCCGGTGGTGCAGTGCACGGTGTTTCTCTCGGCCGTGCTCTTCATCGTGATCAACTTCTGCATCGACCTGCTCTATGGCGTCCTCGATCCCCGCGTCCGCTCGGGCTGAGCTGGCGTCGCCCGCGGCGACGGCGACGTCCGTCGGCCGCTCGCGGCGCACGCGGGTGCTCGCGCTCGCCGGCGGCGCCTTCGTCCTGCTGCTGGTCGTGGCGGCGCTGGCGGCGCCGGCGATCGCGCCGCACGATCCCATTCGACAGTCACTGCGGGCACGGCTGGCGGCGCCCACGCTCTCCGCCGCCGACGGCAAGGCGCACGTGCTGGGGACGGATCACCTCGGGCGCGACGTCCTCTCGCGCATGGTCTATGGGGCGCGCGTCTCGCTGCTGGTGGGCTTCGCGGCGGTGGTGGTGGGCGGCCTGATCGGGGCCACGCTCGGCATCGTCGCCGGATTTCGCGGCGGCTGGACGGACAGCACGATCATGACCATCGCCGACGCGCAGCTCGCGTTTCCCTTCATCCTGCTGGCGATCGGCATCATCGCCGTGCTCGGGCCGAGCTTTCCCACCCTGATCGTGGTCATCGGCCTCTCCGGATGGGTCAACTACGCGCGGATCCTCCGGTCGCAGGTGCTGGTCCTCCGCTCGCGGGAGTTCGTGGACGCCATCCGGGCCCTGGGCGGGTCGGTGACGCGCATGGTGAGCCGCCACATCCTGCCGAACGTGCTCTCGTCACTGGTCGTGATCGCGACGCTCGAGCTGGCGCGGGCGATCGTGCTGGAGGCGACGCTTTCGTTCCTGGGGCTGGGCATCCAGCCGCCGACGCCGTCCTGGGGCGGGATGGTTCACGAGGGGCGGGAGTACCTCGACACGGCGTGGTGGATCTCGACCGCGCCGGGCATCGTGCTGATGGTGACGTCGATCGTCGTGAGCCGTACGGGCGACTGGCTCCGCGACCTGCTCGACCCCACCCTACGGGGCGAGTAGCTCTCTACACCCCGTCAGCGACGGGAATGCGGGACAGGACGCAGAACGGAATCGTCACCGTCTCGGCGCAGGCCAGGCAATAGAAGTCCAGCTCCAGGCCCCCGCGCTGCCCGTGCAGCGTGAGGCGCTGGCTGCAGCGAGCGTGATGAATCCCGCCATCGAGAGCGAGATACACCGTCACGACTTCCGCTTCGACCGAGGCGCTCATTGACGTTGCCCTCCTGCACCGAAGAAACAGCAAACGGCGTTCCAGGAATGGCCGCGTTGTAACCGCACGA
The DNA here is from genome assembly GCA_003221515.1 of Candidatus Rokuibacteriota bacterium. Lineage (GTDB taxonomy): Bacteria > Methylomirabilota > Methylomirabilia > Rokubacteriales > CSP1-6 > AR31. The sequence goes on along the minus strand of QHSI01000104.1, from coordinate 46,002 downwards.
TATATAAGATTGCGCGCTCGACGCGGGCCGGGGGTGTTCAGGAACTGGGCGGTCTAGGTGGGAAGCGCTGTACCGGCTCGGATCAGCCGCGCCAGCGCGAGAGCCTTTCGTTCAGTTGATCGAGGCCCAGAACGATCGCGATCGACGTCGCCGACACCAGCGCGGTCGCGGCGAAGAGCTCGGGCGCCTGAAATCCGTTGGCCAGCGAGCCCATCACGTACCCCATGCCCCGAACCCCGGCGAACATCTCCACGACCAGGACCCCCAGGAGGCAGAACACGATGCCCAGCCGCATCCCGGCCAGCACCGAGGGGACGATGGCCGGGAGCAGCACCTTCCAATAGAGCTGCCAGGGCGTGGCGCCGAGGGATCGGGCCACCGTCACGAGGGTGCGATCGACGTCGCGGACCGCCCCCGTGACCAGGACCAGGATCGGGAAGAGACCGTGGAGGGTGCCGTAGAAGACCGCCGGCGCCGTGCCGTAGCCGAGCAGAAGAACGATCCAGGGCAGCACCAGAATCTTCGGCATCCCGTAGAGCGCGATCACATACGGGGAGAGCACGTCTCGCAGCAGCCTGACCGAGCCGACGGCGACCCCGGCGCTGACGCCCAGCACGACCGACAGCACGTAGGCGGCGGCCGTCTTGGCCAGCGTGTCGGCGAGGCCCGCCAGCGCGGGACCCGAGATCGCGGCCAGGGCGCGGGCGACGGCGCTCGGCGCCGGGATGAACAGCGGGTCGACCCAGGCAGATCTCGCGGCGAGCTCCCAAGCCGCGAGCCCGGCCAGCACGGTCGCGAGCTGGAGCAACCTGATTATTGTAGCGGGGCCCGTGAGGCCGGCTCGGATCGAGGGTGGCCTGAGGTAGGCGCGAGCCGGCTCCGTTTCACTCCGTCCACGCCTTTGCGCGGCGCTCGAGGAGGCTCGCCAGCACGTCGGAGCCGACAACGATGGCCAGCGTGACGAGCACGAGCGCGACGTAGTCTCCCGTTCGCAGCAGGCCGTAGGCGTGGTTGATGAGGGCGCCCATCCCGTCCTTCGCGCCGAGGATCTCGCCGACGACGACCCCGATCACGCTCAGCGCGAGCCCGGTCCGGAGCCCACCGACGAGCGTGAAGAGCATCGAAGGCAGCATGACGCGGAAGAACACCGTCACCACGCCCGCGCCGTACGCCCGCGCGACGAGGACCAGCTGCGGGTTCACCTGGCGCACGCCGGCGAGCACCGCGAGCGTGATCGGGAAGAATCCGAGCAGGAAGCCGAAGGCGATTTTCGACGCCGCGTCGAGGCCGAAGAAGAGCATGAGCGACGGGTACCAGACCACCGCGGGCACCGCGTAGAGCGCCGCGATCATCGGCCCCCAGGCGCGGCCGAGCAGCCGGTTCATCCCGAGCGCAAAGCCGCAGCCCAGGCCGGCCGCGACCGCCAGCGCGTACGCCACGCCGATCTCGCGCACGGTCAGGCAGAGGCTCGCCGGCAACCGAGGGTACGAGCGAAGCAGCAGGAGATCGCGTAGCGCCGGCAAGACCGCCGAGGGCGGGACGGCGAGCAGCGGGTTGGCCGCGCGGCCGGCCAGCTCCCACGCCGCCAGGAGCGCCGCCAGCAGCGCCAGTCGAAGGACGGTGACCTTCACGTCGATTGCATCGCCCGCAGCGACTCCTCGCGAATCTCGCTCCAGAGCTTGGCCCGCAGCGCGACCATCTCGGGCGACTCCATCGATCGCGGGTACTCCATCGTCAGCTCGAGCACCGACTTGATCCGTCCCGGCCGCGCCGTCATGACCGCGACGCGCGTCGACAGGAACAGCGCCTCGTGCAGGCTGTGGGTCACGAAGATGACGGTCTTTCGCGTGCGCCGCCAGATGTCGAGGAGCCACTCGCCCATGAGCACGCGCGTCTGCTCGTCGAGGGCGCCGAACGGCTCGTCCATCAAGAGGATCTTCGTGTCGATGGCCAGCGCGCGCCCGATGGCGACCCGCTGCTTCATTCCGCCCGAGAGCTCGCGCGGGTAGCGCTCGGCGAAGCCGCGCAACCCGAGCGGGCCGAGGAGCTCGCTGGCCGTCCGGCGCCGGCGCTCGGCCGAGACGCCCTGCAGCTCGAGCCCGAACTCGACGTTCTCGAGCGCCGTGCGCCACGGGAAGAGGCCGGCGTCCTGGAACACGGTGGCGACCCGGCGCGGATCCGGGCCCGTCACCGGCGCGCCCGCGACCAGCAGCCGCCCGCGGTCCGGCATCACGAGGCCGCCGAGCATGCCGAGGAGCGTCGACTTGCCGCAACCGGAGGGGCCGATCAGCGTGCAGAACTCGCCCTCGGCGACCGAGAGCGAGATGTCGTCGAGCGCGTCGACTGGACCCGAGCTCGTGACGTAGCGCTTGGCGACGGACTCGATGGCGATGAGCGCGCCGCCCGCGGCGGTCACGAGAGCCGGAGGATTTCCCGAGCGATGACCATGCGCTGGATCTCGGACGTGCCCTCGCCGATCTCGGTCAGCTTCGCGTCGCGGAAGATGCGCTCGACCGGGAACTCCGTGATGTAGCCGGCGCCGCCGTGGATCTGCACGGCCTTGGTCGCCGCCTTCATCGCGGTCTCCGACGCGAACACTTTCGCCATCGCCGCCGCGTGCGAGGCGGGCTGCCCGGCATCCTTCAGGGTGGCGGCGCGCAGCGTGAGGAGACGCGCCACCTCGACCTCGGTCGCCAGGTCCGCGACCATCCCCTGGAGCCCGTTGAACTCGGCCAGGGTCCGTCCGAACGCGGACCGCTGCTTCATGTACTTCACGGCTTGGTCGATCGCCGCCTGCGCGATGCCCACGCCCATCGCCGCCATCGCGATGCGTCCGCCCTCGAGGACTTTCATGGACTGCGCGAAGCCGGCGCCGCGCGCGCCCATCAAGGCCGTCTGGGGAACGCGCGCGTCCTCGAAGATCAGCTCGGCGGTGTTCGACGCGTGGAGCCCGAGCTTGCGATAGGGCTTGCCGACGGTGAAGCCGGGCACGCCCTTGTCGAGGATGAAGGCCGAGACGCCCTTGGCTTTCGGATCGGACTCGGTCCGGGCCATGACCACCGTCGTGGACGCGACCGACGCGTTCGTGATGAACGCCTTGCTGCCGTTCAGGATCCACTCGCCTTGCTTCAGCTCCGCGCGCGTACGCAACGCCGCGGCGTCGGAGCCCGAGCCCGGCTCGGTGAGACCCCACGCGCCCAACCCGCGGCCGGTCGCGAGCGCGGGCAGATACTTCGCCTTCTGTTCGGGCGACGCGAAGCTGGCGATGTGGTTCGTGCACAGCGAGTTGTGGGCCCACATCGTGATGCCGACCGAGGCGTCGCCGCGGCACAGCTCTTCCACGATCAACGCGTAGGACACGTAGTCGAGCGCGGCGCCGCCGTACTCCTCCGGCACCAGCACGCCGAGGAAGCCGAGCGGGCCGAGCTTCTGCACGATCTCGTGGGGAAACTCGTGGCGCTCGTCGTACGGGGCGATCTTGTCGCCGAGCTCGGCCTGGGCGAACTCGCGCGCGACGGCGCGCACCTGCCGCTGCTCGGGCGTCAGCTCGAAGTCCACGTCAGACCGCGGCGCGGATGTGCTCGCGGACGAAGCGGACGATGTCCTGGGTCGAGGTGCCGGGCGTGAACAGCTCCTTCACGCCCATCGCCTTCAGGGCGGCGATGTCCTCGGGCGGGATGATCCCGCCGCCGAAGACCGCGATGTCCCCGGCGCCCTGCTCCGCGAGCAGATCGAGCACGCGCTTGAAGAGGTAGTTGTGGGCGCCGGAGAGCACGGAGAGCCCGATGGCGTCGGCGTCTTCCTGGACCGCCGTGGCCACGATCTGCTCCGGCGTCTGGTGGAGCCCCGTGTAGATGACCTCGAACCCGGCGTCGCGCAGCGCCCGCGCCACGATCTTGGCGCCGCGGTCGTGCCCGTCGAGGCCCGGCTTGGCGACGACGACCCGGATCGAGCGCTCGGCCATCAACGGCCACCTCCGAGCTCGGCGCGCAGTTGCTCGCCGACCTTGGCGATCCGGTCGCGGTCGCCGGGCACCAGCTTCCAGTCGAATCCCTTGCCGTCGTTGGTCCAGCGCGGGATCAGGTGCAGGTGGAAGTGGGGCACGGACTGGAAGGCGGCGGGGCCGTTGGCCTGCAGCATGTTCAGGCCGTCCGGCTTGAGCGCGCGCCGCTGGGCCGTGGCCACGCGCTGGGCCGTCGTGATCGCGGCCTGCAGATCGACGAGCTCGGCCTCGAAGATCGTCGCCGCGTGCGTCTTGGTGAGCACCAGGCAGTGGCCGGCGTTGAGCGGATTGATGTCCATGATGCAGAGCGTCCGCTCGTCCTCGTAGATCTTGGTCGAGGGGATCTGCCCGTCGCGGATCTTGCAGAACACGCAGTCGGCCATCGGAATCTCCTAGACCACGACCGTCCAACCGTGGGTGTCCGGCGCGGTGCCGTACTGGATGCCGACGATCGCGTCGTAGAGCTTCTTGGTGAGCGCACCGATCTTGCCGCCGTTGACCACGATGCGCTCGCCCTTGTACGCGAGCTCGCCCACCGGGGAGATGACCGCGGCGGTCCCGGTGCCCCAGACTTCCTCGAGCGTTCCCCGGCGAGCCGCCGCGGCGACCTCGTCGATCGCGATCTGCCGCTCGCTGACCCGCAGGCCCCACTCGCGCATCAGCGCGAGCGCCGAATCGCGGGTGACGCCGGCCAAGATCGTGCCGCCGGCCGGAGGCGTGATGACCTCGCCGTCGATCTTCAGCATGATGTTCATCGTGCCGACTTCGTCGATGTACTTGCGCTCGCGGCCGTCCAGCCACAGCACCTGCGTGAAGCCCTCGTGCTTGGCGTCCTCGGACGCGTAGAGGCTCGCCGCGTAGTTGGCGCCCGTCTTGACGCCGCCCACGCCGCCCTCGACCGCGCGCACGAACTGGTCGACGACGAGGATCTTCACCGGGTTCATCCCCTCGGGGTAGTACGCGCCCACCGGCGACAGGATGACGTAGTAGAGGTAGGACTTCGCCGGGCGCACACCCAGGAACGCTTCGTTCGCGATGATCGTCGGCCGGACGTAGAGGGACGTCCCCACCGTCGACGGCACCCAGTCCTTCTCGATGCCGACGAGCGTCACCAGCGCCTTGAGCGCCAGCTCGGGGTCGAGCGGCGGGATGCAGAGCCGCTTGGCCGAGATATTGATGCGATCCAGGTGCTTCTGGGGTCTGAACAGCCGGACCTTGCCGTCGTTTCCGCGGAAGGCCTTGAGCCCGTCGAACACGGCCTGCGCATAGTGGAGTACCGCCGCCGCCGGGTCCAGGGAGAGGGGCCCGTAGGGCTCGATCCGCGGATCGTACCAGCCCTTCTCCTCCTGGAAGTCCATGACGAACATGTGGTCGGTGAAGACCGTCCCGAACGACAGCTCGCGGTCCTTCGGCTTCGGCTTCTTCACGCTCGCGCGACTGATCCTGATCGGCTCACTCATGTTCTGTCCTCTTGTTCGCCGCCGGGGCGCATCCGCGCCCGGCGGTCGGGCGGCAACCCTTCAGCTGATTTCTCAGAAAATGATGGGCTCACGATAGAGCCCAAAGGCCTGGCGATACACGTCGGAGACCTCGCCCAGGCTCACGTAATCCTTCACCGCGTCGACCAGCACGGGCATCACGTTGTCGCGACCGCGACACGCGTCGGCCAGCTGCTTGAGCCTGCGCTCGACCCTCCGCATGTCGCGGGCGGCCTTGAAGCGCTGGACGCGCTGGACCTGGTCGTGCTCGACCGCGGCGTCGATCTTGAGGTAGTTGATCGGACGCTCCTCGTCCATCACGTACTTGTTGACGCCGACGACGACCTTCTCCTTGCGGTCCTCGAGAAGCTGGTTGTGATAGGCGGCGTCCGCGATCTCCCGCTGCGGATAGCCGGCATCGATCGCGCGAACCATGCCGCCCATCGCGTCGATCTTCCCGATGTACGCGAGGGCGCCGGCTTCCATCTTGTCGGTCAGCGTCTCGAGGTAGTACGAGCCGCCGAGCGGATCGATCGTCAGCGCCACCCCGGACTCGTCGGCGATGATCTGCTGGGTCCGCAGCGCGACGGTCACCGCGTCCTCGGTCGGCAGCGCCCACGTCTCGTCGTAGGAATTGGTGTGGAGCGACTGCGCCCCGCCGAGAACCGCGGCCAGCGCCTGCAGCGCGACCCGCGCGATGTTGTTGAGCGGCTGCTGGGCGGTCGCCGAGACGCCGGCGGTCTGCGTGTGGGTGCGCAGCCGCATCGACTCGGGCTTCTTCGCGCCGAAGCGCTCCTTCATGAACCGCGCCCAGACGCGTCGGGCGGCCCGGAGCTTGGCGATCTCCTCGAAGAAGTCGTTGTGGATGTCGAAGAAGAACGAGAGCCGCGGCGCGAAGCTGTCGATGTCGAGTCCGCGGGTCACCGCCGCCTCGACGTATCCGAGCCCGTCGGCCAGCGTGAACGCGAGCTCCTGCACCGCCGTCGCGCCCGCTTCACGGATGTGGTAGCCGGAGATCGAGACCGGGTTGAAGCGCGGCACGTGCTTGGCCGTGAACTCGATCATGTCCACCACGATCCGGACCGCCGGGTCCGGCGGGCAGATCCATTCCTTCTGCGCGATGAACTCCTTGAGCATGTCGTTCTGCATCGTGCCGCCGACTCGGTCCCAGGCCACGCCCTGCTTCTCGGCGATCGCCAGGTACATCGCGAGGGCCACCGACGCGGTGCAGTTGATCGTCATCGAGGTGGTGACGTCGCCCAGCGGAATGTCCGCGAAGAGCCGCTCGAAGTCGTCGAGCGTGGAGATCGACACGCCCTCCTTGCCGACCTCGCCCCGCGATCGCGGATGGTCCGCGTCGTAGCCCATCAGCGCGGGCATGTCGAAGGCCGTCGACAGGCCGGTCTGGCCCTGGGCCAGCAGGTACTTGAACCGCGCGTTCGTGTCCTCCGGGCGCCCGAAGCCGGCGAACATGCGCATGGTCCAGAGCCGGCCCCGGTACATCGTCGGATAGACGCCGCGGGTGAACGGATACTCGCCCGGGCGTCCGAGCTTCTCGTCGTACGACCAGCCCGGCAGGCTCGCCGGTGAGTACAGCGGGTCGAGCGGAATTCCGGACAGCGATTCAAAGCGCACGGGGCGCTCCGCTGGGCGCTCAGGCTCGGCCATCGTGGTCTCCCAGGAGGTCGCGCGCGATGACGAGCTTCTGGATCTGCGACGTGCCTTCATAGAGTTGCGTGACCTTCGCGTCGCGGAACGCGCGCTCGACCTCGTACTCCCTGATGAAGCCGTAGCCGCCGTGGACCTGGATCGCGTCCGTCGCGACCTTCATCGCCGTCTCGGAAGCAAAGAGCTTGGCCATCGCCGCGGCGGTCCGGTAGGGCCGGCCGCCGTCCTTGAGCGTGGCGGCGCGCAGGGTCAGGAGCCGGGCGCCGTCGATGGCCGTCGCCATGTCGGCCAGCATCCACTGGACCATCTGGTGCTGGCCGATGAGAACACCGAACGCCTTCCGCTCGCGGGCATAGGCGACCGAGCGCTCGTACGCGCCGGCCGCGATCCCGACCGCCTGGGCGGCGATCCCGATCCGTCCGCCGTCGATCGCCGTCATCGCGATCTTGAATCCCTGGCCTTCGTCGCCGAGCCGATTCGCCGCCGGCACGCGGCAATCCTCGAAGATCAGCTCGGCGGTGTCGGAGGCGCGAATGCCGAGCTTGTCCTCCGTCTTGCCGACCGTGAAGCCGGGCGCGCCCTTCTCGACCACGAACGCGGAGATGCCGCGATGCCCCTCGGCGCGGTCAGTCTGGCAGAAGACCAGCGCGAACGACGACTCGCGACCCGTGGTGATGAAGCGCTTGCGACCGTTCACGATGTAGTCAGCGCCGTCGCGGACCGCCAGCGTCGCCTGGTTCGTCGCGTCCGACCCGGCCTGGGGCTCGGTGAGCGCGAAGCACCCGTGGGTGTGGCCGGAGGCCACGGGCTTCAGAAAGCGCTCGCGCTGCACGTCGGTGCCGTAGCGCAACAGCGGGTCACCGTAGAGCGAGTTGTTGACCGACATCACCACGGCGTGGCTCGCGCACGCCCGGGCGATTTCCTCGAGCGCCACCACGTAGGACACCGCGTCGGCGCCGCTGCCTCCCCATCGCTCCGGAACCGCGATCCCCATGAGGCCGAGCTCGCCCATGCGCTTGACGGTCTCGTGCGGGAACCGCGCGTCGCGGTCGATCTCGGCGGCGATGGGCTTGATCGCCGAGTCGGCGAACTCCCGCGCCATCGCCTGGATCATCTGCTGCTCCGCGCTCAGCTCAAGCTTCATGACTCTTGGGCGACGCCCTACTTCTCCAGGAGCTTCTTGAATTCCTTCGTGAGCTCCGGGACGACCTCGAACAGATCCGCGACGATCCCGTAGTCGGCGATCTTGAAGATCGGCGCCTCCGGGTCCTTGTTGATCGCGACGATGACCTTGGAGGTCCGCATGCCGGCCAGGTGCTGGATCGCGCCCGAGACGCCGAACCCCAGGTAGAGCTTGGGCGAGATGGTCCGTCCGGTCTGGCCGATCTGGAACCGGTGCGGCCGCCAGCCAGCGTCGACCGCCGCGCGCGAGGCGCCCACCGCGGCGCCGATGACGCGGCCCAGGTCCTCGAGGATCACGTAGTTCTCGGGCCCCTTCATCCCGCGCCCACCCGAGATGACCGTCTCGGCCTCGGTCAGCTCCGGCAACCCGGTGGAGACCTCTTCGCGTCGCTCGACGAACTTCATCAGCGCGCCGGCCGCGGTCACCGTCGGGCGCTCGACCGACGCGGTCTTGCCCGGCTGCGACGCGGCGGGACGGAACACGTTGGGCCGCAGCGTCGCGACCCACGGCGCCTTCGCCCACGTCACCTTCGAGAGGAGCTTGCCGGCATACACCGGACGGGTCGCGACGAGCTTGTCGCCCTCGAGCGCGAAGCCGACGGAGTCGGCGGCGAGCCCAACGCCGAGCCGCGCGGCCAGCCTGGCCACGAACTCCCGCTGGCGGCTGGTGACCGGCGCGAGGATCGCCTGCGGACTTTCCTTGCCGGCGAGCTCGGCGGCCGAGGCCACCCACACCTCGCTCCGGTACGGAGCGAACGCCGCGTTCTCGAGCAGCAGCACCCGCGCGGCGCCCCACTCGCCGAGCTGCTTCAGCCCGGCCTCGCTCGCCTTGTCGGTGAGCCACACGGCTTCGACGCGGCCCGGCGCCAGGCGCGCGGCTTCGCCGATGACCTCGGCCATGACTTTCTTCGGCGAGCCGTTTCGATCGTCTTCAACGATGCACCAGAATGCTCCGGGCATGTCCCGATCCCCCTAGATCGCCTTGGCGTCTTCACGCAGGCTGCGCACGAGCTCCTTCACGGCAGTGGGAACGTCACCCTGGATGATGCGCCCGGGCGGTCGGGGCGGCAGCGCCTGGAGCCCGACCACGGAAAGCTGAGGCGGCTCGACCGCCCCCCCGAGGTCGGACGCCTTCAGGTCTTTGATCTCCTTCTTCTTCGCGCCCATGATCCCCTTCAGCGTCGGATACCGCGGCTCGTTGAGCCCCTTCTGGGCGGCCAGCACAGCCGGCAGCGGGAGGTCGAAGACCTCGAGCCCGCCCTCGACCTGACGGGCCGCGCGCACCGACTTGGCGTCGGCGTCGATCGTTTCCTCCATGATCCAGTACGCGCACGGCCAGCCGAGCAGCTCGGCGAGCTGCGCCGTCACCGCGCCCATGTCGTCGTCGATCGCCTGCCGACCGCACAGCACGAGCTGCGCGCTTTCCTGCTCGATCACCTTGGCCAGCGCCCGCGCCGTCACCAGCGTGTCGGCGGCCGCCCACGCCGGGTCGTTCAGATGGATCGCGCGATCGCACCCCATCGCAAGGCAGGAGCGCAGCGCCTCCTTCACGCGATCGGGGCCGAGCGACACCGCCACGACCTCGCCCTGGCCGCGCTTCTCCTTGATCCGCAAGGCCTCCTCGACGGCGAACTCGTCGTACGGCGAGACGATCCACGTGATGCCGGTGGGGTCGATCGTCTTGCCGTCGGCGGCGATCTTCACCTGGGTCGCCGTGTCGGGCACCTGCTTGATGGTCACGAGAATCTTCATGCCGACGCTCCTTCGTAGTGGAGTTCCCTGGTGATCCGGAAGCGGTCGCCCGGAATGAAGACGCGGTCGAAGACGATTGGCGCGCCGGTGGCGTTGAACGAGACGCGCTCGGACTCGAACGCCGGCTCCCCGGCGCGGCAGCCGAGGTCGCGCGCTTCGCGCCGGCCGAGCCGCACCGCCGAGACGGTCTCGCGCGCGTGCGTGATGACGACGCCGAGCTTGAACTCGAGCACCTGATGGAGCGGCGTCAGCGCCAGGTCGGCGCGCACGACCTCGTCGCCGATCGGCGACGGCAGGAACGACCGCTGCAGGCTCATCGGGTGGCCGTCGACCAGCCGCAACCGCTCGAGGCCGAGCACTCGCGCGTTCGGGGAGAGCCGCAGCGCCACGGCGACGCGCCGGTCGGCCGTCGCGAACCGCGTCCCCAGGAGCCGCGTCGCGACATGCTCGCCCTTGCCCGAGAGGTCGCCGGCGAAGCGCCGGAGCTGGAGGATGTCGTAGTCGATCGACGGCGCGGCGACGAACGTGCCGAGCCCGTGCCGCCGCGTGATCAGGTGATCGCGCTCGAGCAGCTCGAGCGCCTGCCGCAACGTCATGAGCGTAACGCCGAAACTCCGCGCGAGCTTTCGCTGATTGTCGAGTCTGGCGCCTGCCGCGAGCTGGCCGCTACCGATCCGTTCGCGCAGCGCCTCCGCGATGCGGTGGTAGCGCGGAACGCGAGCGCCGAGCTTGCCGTCCATCCTGACGCCGTTCATAGAACCTCAGTGTTCTAGAACTCTCTTCCGGAAAGCTCGGCCTCGAGGCATCGAGGTCGGAAGAGGAACGGCAACGCCGAAGGGAACTTGGGCCTGCCGCGCGGATCTATCTTAGGCCAACCTACCCGCGCTGCGCAAGCTTCTGCGTAAGGGTCACCAGGCGCTCGAGCTTGGCCCGGGCCGCGCCCCCGTCGATCGACCGCGCCGCGAGCTCGACCCCTTCCTTCAGATCGCGCGCCTTGGCGCCGACCACGAGCGCGGCCGCGGCGTTCATCAGCACGATGTCACGGCGCGGGCCGGGCTCACCGCCGAGGATGGTCCGGATGATCTCGGCGTTCTGCTCGCGGTCGCCGCCCCGCAGATCGCGGATCGAGGCGCGGGCCAGGCCGAAGTCTTCCGGCCGGACGGTGAAGGTCCGCACCGTGCCTTCCCGCACCTCGGAGATGCGGCTCTCGCCGGTGTTCGAGATCTCGTCGAGGCCGTCGGCGCCGTGGACCACGAAGGCGCGATACGTGCCGAGCTCGGCCAGGACCCGGGCGATGGGCTCGGTCAGCGCGGCGGCGGCGACGCCGATGATCTGGGCGTTGGCGCCCGCGGGGTTGGTGAGCGGGCCGAGCAGGTTGAACACCGTCCGGATGCCGACCTCCCGCCGGGCGGTCATCACATGCTTCATCGCCGTGTGCAGCAGCGGCGCGTAGAGAAAGCCGATGCCGACCTCGACGACGCAGCGCCCCACCTGCTCGGGCGTGAGCTGGAGGTTCACCCCGAGGGTCTCGACGACGTCGGCGGAGCCGCAGAGCGAGGCTCCGCTGAGCCCGGACATCGAGCGATTGCCGTGCTTGGCGACATTGAGCCCGGCGCCGGCGACGACGAACGCGGTGGCGGTCGAGACGTTGAAGGTCCCGGACGCGTCGCCGCCGGTGCCGCACGTGTCGATCAGCATCTCGCGGTCCGTGCCGCTGAGCGCCGCCGTCTCCTCGGCGCGCGCGTGGACGCGCGCCACCTTGAGCCGCATCACCTGCGCGAAGCCGATCAGCTCCTCGACGGTCTCGCCCTTCATCCGGAGCGCGGTCAGGAACGCGGCGATTTGCGCGTCGGTCGCGGTGCCCGACATGATCGCTTCCATCGCCGCGGCGGCTTCGATGCGCGTGAGGTCGCGCCGGTCGATGAGAACCCGGACGGCTTCGGTGATGATCGGACTCGTCATGCCGACGTCCCCTTTCCTCTATTTCGACGCGCGCCTCGGCCGGCGGGGCCCCAGCCCCGCGACGGCCTGGGGCGCGCACCGCCACGCGGCTGAGCCAAGAGTACCGCACTTGCGCCCAGGCAAAGGGCCCGCGGCCACGACGGCTACGGCGGGTTGATGTCGAGCCTCACGCCGTTCTCGGGGCGAGGCGCCGGCGCGAGGCTCAGAGGCCCAGGTACGCTTGCTTGACGTGGGGGTTCGCGAGCAGGTCGGCCCGGGTGCCGGCGAGCGCGATGCGCCCGTTCTCGAGCACGTAGCCCCGGTGCGAGAGCTGGAGCGCGCGCGGCACGTTCTGCTCGACGAGGAGGAGCGTGGTGCCCGCGTCGTTCACGCGACGGAGCGTCTCGAAGATGAGCTTCACCGCCACCGGCGCCAGGCCGAGGCTCGGCTCGTCGAGCAGGAGGAGCCGCGGCCGCGCCATGAGGCCACGGCCGATCGCGCACATCTGCTGCTCGCCGCCCGAGAGGGTGCCGGCGAGCTGGCGCTGGCGCTCGCGCAGGCGGGGAAACAGCGTGAAGACGGACTCGAGCGTTTCGTCGCGCCGCCGCCTGTCGCCGCCACGGCTGCCGAGCTCGAGGTTGTCGCGCACGGTCAGCGTCGGGAACAGCTGGCGCCCCTCGGGCACGTGGGCGATGCCGCGCGCCACGATCTGCGCCGATCCGAGCCCGTCGATCCGCGCGCCCGCGAACTCGACGCGCCCGCCGCGGCACGGCAGCAGTCCGGTGATCGCCCGGAGTGTCGTGGTCTTGCCGGCGCCGTTGGACCCGATCAACGCCACCGCCTCGCCCTGCCGCACCTCGAGCGAGACGCCGGACACTGCCGTCAGGTCGCCGTAGCCGGCGTCGAGCCCGTCAAGCCGGAGCAGCGTCGACATACTCGTCGCCCAGATACGCCTCGATCACCTTCGGGTGGTGCGCGATGTGGGCCGGCGTCCCCTCGGCGATCTTCTCGCCGAAGCTCAGCACCACGATCCGCTGGGAGAGCGCCATGACCGCCCGCATGTTGTGCTCGATCAGGAGAATCGAGACGCCAGAAGCGTGGATGGCCCGGATCAGCTGGATCAGCGTCTCGATCTCCGTCGGATTGAGGCCGGCCATCACCTCGTCGAGCAGGAGCAGCGCCGGCTCGGTGGCGAGCGCGCGCGCCAGCTCGAGGCGTTTGCGCTCGGGCAGCGTCAGGGCCGACGCGGGAACGCGCTCGCGGGCGCCGAGTCCCACGCGCTCGACGACGCCGCGGGCGCGCTCCAGAGCCTCCGCGGCGCGCGGATGGCGGGCGAGCGCGCCGACCCGCACGTTCTCGAGCACGGTCATGCGCGGAAACGGCCGGACGATCTGAAAGGTGCGCGCCAGCCCCAGACGCGAGATCGCGTGCGGTGGCATCCCGACGATCGAACGCCCGTCGAGCCGGATCTCGCCGGCGTCGGGCGCCAGGAACCCCGACAGGAGATTGAAGGCGGTGGTCTTGCCGGCGCCGTTGGGGCCGATGAGCCCGAGCATCTCGCCCCGCGCCAGGACCAGATCGAGGTCGGCGACGGCCTGAACGCCGCCGAACCGCCTGGAGAGCCCCCGCGTCTCGAGCAGCGGTGGTGTCGTCGCGGGGGTTAGTGGGCTCTTGAGGCCGGCCGGGATTGTTGTCGCGGGAGCCGTGAGGCCGGCTCGGATCGAGCGTGGCCTGATATCGGCGCGAGCGGGCTCCGCACGCCCGCTTGAACGGTCGGCGTCGGTCGACGTGGCGTGAGTCGAAGTGTGTGCCGCGAGTCCCGACTGGTCGCGACGGGTCAGCGCGCGTCGCAGGCGCGGATAGGCGCCTTCCGGCAGGAACAACACGACGCCGATCAGCAGGACGCCGTAGGCGATCAGGTGCGCGCCGTGGAGCCCTCCCTGCCCCAGGTAGAGCCGCGAGAGCTCGGCGAGCGGTGTCAGGATGAACGAGCCCAGAATGGGCCCGAGCAGCGTGCCGGCGCCGCCGATGATCGGGCGGATGACGATCTCGACGGACAGCGGAATACCGAACAGCGTGTTGGGCTGGAGCGAGAAGAGATAGAACGCGTAGAAGGTCCCACCGAGGCCCGTCAGGAACGACGAGACGACCATCGCGCGCATCTTGTACGCGAACGCGTTCACGCCGAGCGCCTCCGCCGCGCCCTCGTCCTCGCGGATCGCGGCCAGGTAGACGCCGAAGCGGCGCCGCTCGATCGCCCACGCGGTCGCCGTCGCCAGCAGCAGGAGGGCGAGCGCCAGGTAGTAGTAGGCGCGGCCGTCGCGGAACTGGAGCTGACGCGGATTACCCGTGAAGGTGATGTAGAGCCCCAGCGCGCCGCCGAGCGCGTCGATGTTCGACACCGCGATGCGGCACACCTCGGCGAACGCCACCGTGAGCAGCACGAAGTAGAAGCCGCGCAGACCGAAGCGGAAGCCGAGGTAGCCGATCACCGCCCCGAGCACCGCCGACAGCGCCGCGCCGACGAGCATGCCGAGCCACGGCGTCAGGCCGAGCTCGATGGACAGCATCGCGGCGGTGTACCCGCCGACGCCGACGAACGCCGCGTGACCCACCGAGAGCTGACCGGCGTAGCCGCCGACGACGTTCCACGCCTGGCCGAGAAACCCGTAGAAGAAGATCAGGATGAAGAGCGTGACCGCATACGAGCTGAGCACCGTCGGCAGCGCCAGCAGCACGGCGAGCGCCGCGAGGAGCGCCCACCTCATGACGCGCGCTTGCCGAAGAGCCCCGCCGGCCGGAACAGGAGGATCACGATCAGCAGCGTGAAGCTGAACAGCTCCTTCAGCGACGGCTTGAGGAACACGGCGCCCAGCGACTCGGCGACCGACACCAGCAGTCCGCCGACGAACGCGCCGGCCAGGCTGCCCATGCCGCCGATGATCACGACGTTGAACGAGGTCACCGACAGCGAGAGTCCGGTCGGCGGCTGGAACGGCAGGATCGAGGAGACCAGAGCGCCGGCGGCGCCCACGCAGGCGGCGCCGATGCCGAACGCGACCGCGTAGACGCGCCGCACGTCGGTGCCGATCACCAGCGCGCCGTAGGTGTTGTCGGCCGCGGCCCGGATGGTCCGGCCCAGCTCGGTCCGGAACAGGAACGTCGACAGGGCGAGGGTCAGCGCGACCGCCACCGCGAACGCGACGAGCCGGTTCACGTCCACGAACACCGGCCCGAGCCAGAGCGTCGCGGTCGCCAGCGACGACGTGACGCGCGTCGGCTCCGGCCCGAACACCATCAGCGCGACGTTCTCGAGCACCAGCGCGACGCCGAGCATCAGGAGGATCTGCATCTCGTGGGGGGCGTCCACGATACGGTCGACGAGCCCGCGCTGGATCAGGAGACCGAGCACGAACAGCGCGGCCGCGCAGAGGGCGAACCCCGCGTACGGATCGACCCCGGCGTGCGTCGCGAGCAGGTACGCCAAGTACATGCCCCAGACCATCATGTCGCCGTGGGCGAAATTCACGACGCGCATCACGCCGAAGATCAGCGTGAGCCCCACCGCCATCAGGCTATACACCCCGCCGAACAGCACCCCGCTGATCAACCCCTGCCCTACCAGCGTCAGATCCACGGAGCACCCAGTCGAGGACAACAACGGTATGAGCGCCCGGGCTCTCGACAGCTCCACGCAAACCTCAACATGCCAACGCGTATGGACGGACAACGGGCAGGTCGGGCGTGTACAAACCGGAGCGAGTGGTCGTGTGGGCGACCGAGCAGTGGAGGACGTCGAATCGACGCCAAGCGCGACCCGGGGCGGCGAGCGGGCGGGGGTGGGAGGGGGCGACAGGACCCGTTCCCGTGAAGCGAGCGGCGGGCGCCGCGCGCCCGGATGGAGCCCAGCCGCCGCGGGGCAGCGCACGCGTGCCGCGTGGTCCGGTCGCCCCCTCCCACCCCCGCGCGCCCGCCGTCCCGGCCGCCCTAAGCCTTAGGACGAGGGAAGATGAACTTCTGAACCGCCGCTTCTCGAGGCCACACGGCGACAGGTTTTTGCGAGAGGATCTGGATCATCGTCGGAATGGCGTTGGCATTATCGCCGACCTCGTTGAAGACGATCGGACCGCCGTAGTTCATGAGGCCGCCGGAGTAGTTGGTCTTCTTCATCGCGTCGACGATCGTGTCGGGATCATCGAGGCTCGATGCGCGCTCGAGGATGTCGGCGATCACGAACATGCCGTCGTAGGAGTAGCCCGAGTTCGTGTCGAACGTCTTGCCGCTCGAGCGCTTCCGGAACTCCTCCGCCGCCGCGCCGGTTTTTGGATTTTTGAAGTTGGGCCACGGCACGCTCGTCATCACGTACTCGAGGTTCTGCTTGAGCTGGGCCAGCTGGCCCGCCTCGTAGAGGCCGGGGCCGCCGGGCCCGACGATGCCCAGCATCTCGATGCGCTGCTTCACGATCTCCGGCAGCAGCAAGAGCGCGGAAGCTGGGCGGGTGATCGGCGCGATCACGTCGGGCTTGGCGGCCTTCGCGCGCGACACCTCGGTGGAGAGATCGGACGGCGGCTCCGGCCACGGGATGACCTCGACGATCTCCCACGACGGGTTGGCGGCCTTGTGGGCCGCCTGGAAGCCGCGCGCCTGGTTCTGGCCGAAGAGGTCGTTGCAGTACATCAGCACGACGCGCTTCGGCGACACGTTGGCTTCCTTGAAGATGTCCGTGAAGTACTGGACGGCCTTGCGGCCGAAGCTCGAGCCGGTCGGGAAGTTGCGGTAGACGTACTGCACCTTCTGCTCACCGTCCTTGACCGACTTCGCGACGTTGGCGGTGATGGGATCCGCCGCCGCGATGTCGATGAGGAAGGGCACGCGCTTCTGCTGGGCGACCGACACCATCGCGCTCGTGGAGCCGGAGTCGAACGAGCCCATCAGCATCTGGGCGCCCTGGTTCACGACGCGCTCGGCCTCGACGCGGCCGTTCTCGGGCTTGGTCTGCGTGTCGCCGACGATCAGCTCGAGCTTGAGGCCGCCCTTCGACTTGATGCCGCCGGCCGCGTTGATCGCGTCGGCGGCCATCTGCGCCCCGAGCCGGCAGGCCTGACCGGGCTCGGCGAGCGGACCCGTCACCGGATGGACGACGCCGATCTTGAACGTCTTCGGCTGCGCGCGGAGCGGCCGCGGGAACCCGGCGGCAGCGGCGGTCGTGGCGAGAAACGTGCGGCGGGTCAGTCGCGGCTTCGTCATCAAGCGTCTCCTCGGCTCGTGTGCTCAGTCCCGGCAACGCGCGACACTGCCGTGCTCACTCGACCACCGTCGCGCGAAGCGACAGCGATGCCGGAAGCGTGAGCCCGAGCGTCTTCGCGGTCTTGAGGTTGATCACCAGGTCGTACTTGGTCGGTTGTTCGATTGGAAGGCTTTCAGGGCTCGCGCCTTTCAGAATCCGGTCGACGTAGCTGGCAGCCCGTCGGCTCAGCTCGCTTTCATCCGCCCAGTAGGACATCAGGCCGCCCGCGTCCGTGTAGCCTCGCGGTCCGCCCATCAAGGGCAGACGATGCTTGGCCGCGAGGTCTGCCAGCCGACTCCGATACGTGAACGTCATCGGGTCTGCCAGGACCAGGACGCCTTGAGCGCGTTCTCGGATCATCGCCTGGAACGCGGCGTTGAAGTCCTCGGAGCGTCTGGCCTCCACAATCTGGAGCTGGACGCCGGGCAATCGATGCTCGTCCCGGAGGGCTTTGACGACACGCGGATGCCATGGATTGTCCGGATTCCACACGAGGGCCATTCGGGAAGCCCGGGGCACCGCCTCTTTCAGGAGCTCGAGCTGCTTGACGCTCAGCTCCACGCTCAAGGTGGTCGTGCCCGTGATGTTCCCGCCTGGACGCGCGAGGCTGGCCACGAGGCCCAGCTGAACCGGGTCCGGCGTGTGCATCATGACGATGGGAATCGTTGCCGTCGCGCGCTTGGCGCCAAATACGGCGGCCGGATTGGTCGCGACGATGACGTCGACCTTGAGACGCGCCAGCTGCAGCGCGAGGTCGTTCGCCCGCTCGGGTCTTCCCTCCGTGTCCCGAATCTCGAGGATGACGTTCCGGCCTTCGACGTAGCCGAGATCGCGCAGGCTTTGGCGCAAGCTCTCCGTAGACCCTGCGGCCGCCGTCAAGATCCCGACCCGGTACATCTTCACCGGCTGCTGCATCTCCGCCGGCGACGATGCCGCGGATAGGCTGAAGACCGCGCTCGCGGCGCCGCAGGCCGCGACGATCGCCCTGATCCTCACGGCCTTCCGGCTCGCCAGCCGATCAAGGCCACGTTATTGCGCGCCCAGGAGCTCTCGGGCGATGACCATGCGCTGGATCTGGTTCGTGCCCTCATAGATCTGCATGATCTTCGCGTCCCGCATATACCGCTCGACCGGATAGTCGCGCGTGTAGCCATACCCGCCGAAGATCTGGACCGCGTCGGTCGTGACCTTCATCGCCGCGTCGCCCGCCCAGCACTTCGCCATCGACGCTTCGTACGTGTTGCCGCGGATGCCCAGGTCGACCTGTCGCGCGGCGTGGTGGACCATCAGCCGCGCGGCGTGGACCTGCATGGCCATGTCCGCGAGCATGAACTGGATCCCCTGGAAGGCCGCGATCGGTTGACCGAACTGCTGCCGCTCCTTCGCGTAGGCCACCGCGGCGTCGAGGGCCGCTTGACCGATGCCCACCCCCATCGCGCCCGTCATCGGCCGCGTGATGTCGAGCGTCTGCATCGCGATCTTGAACCCCTCGCCCTCTTCGCCGAGACGCTGCTCGACGGGCACCGGGCAGTCCGTGAAGTGCAGCGCCACGGTCGGCGAGCACCGGATGCCCATCTTCCGCTCCTTCTTGCCGACGGAGAAGCCGGGCATGCCCTTCTCGATGAGGAACGCGGTGATGCCCTTGGCGCGCTTCTTGGCATCGACGGTCGCGAAGACCGTGAGCACGTCGGCGTGGTCGCCGTGCGAGCACCATTGCTTGGAGCCGTTCAGGACGTAGTGATCGCCTTTCCGGACCGCGGTGGTGCGGAGGCTCGCGGCGTCGGAGCCGGAGCCCGGCTCCGAGAGCGAGTAGGCGGCCATGAGCTCCCCGGCCGCGAGACGCGGCAGGTACTTCTTCTTCTGCTCCGCGGTGCCGGCCAGCAAGATCGGCAGCCCGCCCAGCGGGTGCGCGCCGAAGTTCGTCGTGGTCCCGGCGCACGCCCACCCGAGCTCTTCGGCGACCAGGGAGAGCGCGAGGCAGCCCATGTTCGTTCCGCCGAACTCCTCCGGCACCCAGATGCCGAACAGGCCGGAGTCGACGAGCGCCCGCATCGATTTCTCGGGGTAGCTCTCGGCCTCGTCGTACTCGGCGGCGTTCGGCGCGATCTTCTCGCGCGCGACCTTGCGCGCGAGATCGCGGATCATCCGCTGGTCGTCGGTGAGGTAGAAGACGTCGTTCATTGCCGCATCCTCGTATCGTCGCGCACCTGTCTCAGACGATCCGTCGCCGCTGGAGCTCGGCGACGGCCGCGGGCGTCAGGCCAAGCGCCTCGGCGTAGATTGTCTCATTGTGCTCGCCGAGCCGCGGCGGAAAGCTGAGCGGCGCCGGCTCGCCGACCGGCGGCGCCGGCAGCGTGAGTCGGCGGCCGGAGCGCGGGTCGGTGACCTGGACGAGCGTCTGGGCGATCAGCGGATCGGTCGCCACGTCGGCGAGCGTGCTGACGCGGGAGACCGGGACGCCTGCGCGCCGCAGCGCCTCGAGCGCCTCGTCGGTGGAGAGGCTCGCGAAGCCGGCGGAGAGCTCGCGCTCGAGCCGCGCCACGTCGGCGATTCGCCCGGCGTTCTTGACGTACTCCGGACGGCCCAACGCCGCGAAGGCCGGCAGAGCGACCAGCGACGCCCACTGCTGATCGTTGCCGATCGCCACATACACGTGACCGTCGCGCGTGCGGTGCACGCCGACCGGCGCGAAGAACTGGTGGCGATTGCCCCGGCGTGTCACCGTCTCGCCGAGGCTCCGTGAAAGCGCGATCGGCGCGACCATCCACGACACTGCGCTGCGCAGCATCGACACGTCGATGCGCGCACCGTCGCCGCGCGTCGCGCGGCGGTAGAGCGCCTTCAGTATCTCGCTGTAGCCGTGCTCGGCGGCGCCTAGGTCCACCATCGGCAGGCCGAAGACCGTCGGGGGCCTGTCGGCGTCGCCGGTCAGCGCCATGAACCCGGCGCGCGCCTGCAAGATCGGATCGTACGCGGCCTCGTCGTGATCCGGTCCGAAGCCGGTGATCCCGAGCCAGATCAGATCGGGCTTGGCGGCCCTGAGCTCCGCCGGCTCGATGCCGAGCCGGGCGTAGCTGCGCGGTCGCTGGTTGCACGCGAAGACGTCGACCCGCAGCCCGACGATGAGCCGGCGCAGCAGGGCGCGGCCTTCGGGATCGCCGAGGTTGAGGGTGATGGCCTGCTTGCCGCAGTTGTTCGGCAGGAAGTAGCTGCGCATCGCGGGCTCACCGAGGACGTCGTGGCCCACGAACCGGTTCGGGTCGGGCCGCTCGGCGTTCTCGACGCGGATCACCCGGGCGCCATCGCACGCGAGCCGGTACGTCAGGTACGGGAGCGTGGTGGCCTGCTCGAGGCTCAGGACGGTGACGCCCGCGAGGAGACCGCTCACCGTCGCGGCCGGCGGTCGACCACGCGCACCGCCTTGCCCTGCGGCCGCTCGATCTCGCCGTGCGCCCGCAGCCGGACCTCCGGGCTCAGCGCGAGCAGGTCGCCGAGCTCGCGACGGATCCGCGCGGCGATCGCCGGATCGCAGCCGGGCTCCGTTTCGACGTCGATCGTCATCCGCTCGCCGCCGCCCTCGGAGTCGAGCACGATCTGGTACTCGTGGCTCACGCCGGGCTGTCGCAGGAGCGCCGTCTCGATCTGACGCGGGTAGAAGTTCACGCCCTTGTAGATCACCATGTCGTCGGTGCGGCCACGCAGGCGATCGAGCCGGAGCGCAGTGCGTCCGCAGTCGCAACGCGCTCGCGAGACGACCCGCGTCAGGTCGTGGGTGCGGTAGCGCACCAGCGGCAGCCCCTCGCGGGTCAGCGTCGAGACGACCAGCTCGCCCTCGGCGCCGTCCGCCACGACGGCGCCGGTCACGGGATCGACGATCTCGACGTGGTAGTGGTCCTCCCAGACGTGGATCCCGCCGCGCGCGGCGCAGTCGATGCCGAGCCCCGGCCCGCCGGTCTCCGTCATGCCGATGATGTCGTGGGTGCGGATGCGGAGCTCCCGCTCGATTCGCGCGCGGAGCTCGTCGGACCACATCTCGGAGCCGAAGATGCCGACGCGCAGCGAGAGCGACGCGAGGTCGAAGCGTTCCTCGCGCGCCGCCTCCAGCAGCCGCAGCGGATACGTGGCGATCGCCGCGACGACGGTCGCCTTGAGATCGCGCATGAGCTTGAGCTGTAGCGTCGTCCGCCCGGCGCCGGTCGGAATCACCATCGCGCCGAGCCGCTCGGCGCCGTAGTGGAAGCCGAAGCCGCCGGTGAAGAGGCCGAACGAGGGTGTGATCTGGATGACGTCGCTCGGGCCGACGCCGGCGGCGACGTAGCAGCGCGCCATCACCTCGCCCCATTGCGCGACGTCGGCGGCCGTGTACGGGTTCAGGATCGGGTTCCCCGTCGTCCCGCTCGACATGTGGATCCGCTGGTAGCCCGCGTCCCGCGCGCACGCGAGCCCGTACGGGTACGCGTCGCGCAGCTCCTCCTTGGTGAGGAACGGGAGCTTCCGCCAGTCCTCGACGCGCTCGACGTCCTCGGGACGGACGCCGTGAAACCGTCGGGCCCAGGTCGGCTGGGCCAGCACGCGCGCGAGCGTCGCCCGCATGCGCTCGAGCACGAGCCGCTCGAGCGACTCGCGGTCCAGCGTCTCGAGCTCGGGTTGCCACATCGTCATGGCGCCGTCTTGAGGACGCGGTCGAGCCCGGTGACCTGGAGGCTGAGCCCGCTCAGCGCGTCGAGGCCGCCGAAGCTGATCGAGAGATCTTCGACACTGAGCACCGGCTACTCGGACTTGAGCCAGTCCGTCAGCGGCTTGAAGCGCCCCTTCTCGACGCGGACCCACAACCCTCGCTTCTGCGTCTCGTGGTCGGCGCCGATCGTGAGCGGCGGCAGGATACCGCTCTCGTAGCCTTTGATCGACTCGAGCGCCGCGATCAGCGACTCGCGCGTCAGGTTCCGGCCGGCGCGCCTGGCGCCCTCCGTGAAGAGCATCGCCGCGAAGTAGCCAGCGATCGAGTACTGGTTCGGCGCGTTCTTGGGAAAGTACTTCTGCATGTGCTCACGGTAGCGCTTGACACCGGCCAGATCGGACAGCAGCGGATCCGGCCAGAGCGACAACCCCTCGACGCCCTCGGCCGCGTCGCCGGCCAGCGCGAGGTACCGCTCGTCGGTCAGCGGGCCCGTCGAGACCATGAGCGTGTCCGTCCAGCCGATCTTCCGCCGCTCGATGAGCGCTTGCGCGCCCGGCCCGGGCACCAGCACCAGGAACGTGACCTCCGGCTTGGCCGCCTGGAGCTTGGCGATCTGCGAGCTCACGTCGGTGACGCCGCGCTTGACGGACTCGGCGGCGACCAGCTTGAGGCCGAACCGGCCGAGGTCCTTCTCGAACGCGGTCAGGAACGACTTGCCGTACTCGTCGTCCTGGTAGAGCGCGGCGAACTTCTTGAGCTTCCGCTGGCCGGCGAGGTAGTCGATCATCATCTTCGACGAGCGGTCGCTCACCGTCGTGCCCTGGAACACGTAGCGCTTGCCCCGCGTCTCCGGCGAGCTCTGGTACGGGAACAGGAGCGGCACCTTGTTCTCTTCCAGGTAGGCCAGCGTCGCCATGACCGGCGGCGACCCTTGCGGGATGATGACCGCGAAGATCTTGTCCTGCTCGACGAGCTTCTTGGTGTTGGCGATCGCGTCCTGGGGCCGGTAGCCGTCGTCGTAGAAGATGGTCCGGATCGTCCGGCCGTGGATCCCCCCGGCGTCGTTGACCACCTTGAAGTAGAGGTCGACGCCGAACTTGGTGATCTGCTCGCCGGTGAAGGCCAGCGGCCCCGAGAACGAGTTGGAGCCGC
This sequence comes from Candidatus Rokuibacteriota bacterium, assembly GCA_003221515.1. Classification (GTDB taxonomy): domain Bacteria; phylum Methylomirabilota; class Methylomirabilia; order Rokubacteriales; family CSP1-6; genus AR31. The sequence continues at coordinate 22,861 of QHSI01000104.1, read as the reverse complement.
CGATCAGGATCTCCTTGTCGCTGACTCCCGGCGGCTGGGCCGACGCCGGCAGCGCCGTCGGGATCAGCGCCAGGACGAGCAGGAGCGCGGCACGAATCATGGATCGTCTCCTTGTCAGAGGCTCGCCGTAGGCGGCCCGGTTCGTGGCTGGCCCGCCGCGCCGGCGACTGCAAGCTTCCGCAGAGCGCTCGCGATACCACCGGGCATGAAGAGCATGGACACAATCAGGATGGCGCCGAAGATGAGCGGCCCCCGGCGCGCTCACCGGAGCACCTTGCCCCACAAGGGCGACTCCCAGCCCTCGCGCAGGAACGCGCGGATCTCGCGCCGGCTGTAGTCCCCGAGTGCCAGGTGCTCGAGCGCGCGACCGTGGCCGGACAGCGTCTGGCCGAGGAGGACGCGAAAGATCATCAGCAGCCCCGTGACCGCCGGGGTGTCGACGCCCGCCGTGCGGCCGGCGGACTCGAGGAGCGAGAGACCGAGCACCACGTCCTCGGTCACGTACCGGTGTTCGAGCGTGAGGACCTCGCTCCAGAGACCGCTGGCGACGAGCTTGGCTTTGGCGCCCGCGCCGTAGAGTCCCGCGGCGCCGCGCGCCTCGTCGTAGTACGTGGCGACCTCGTAGTGCGGCGCGGGATACCCCCAGCCTTCGCGCATCGCGACGCGCTCGGCGTCGACCGCGTCGATCAGTCGCCGCACGTTCGGTGTCGTCCCCGCAGCATGAACGTCGAAGCGCCCGCCGTCGATGGAGCCGGCGTTCAGGAGGACCAGCGGCGGATGGATCACCGGGCCCGCGTTCGTCAGCGCGACGTCGAGCGCGTCGACGCACGGCCGCACGGCCGGGAAGAGCTCGGCGATCCGCGCGACGGTCGGCTCGCTGCGCGAGGCCGGGAAGACGCCGAGGGGCAGGTTCGCAGCCCGCACCGGCGCCGACACGGTCGCGGCGCCGGTCTTGCGCGCCAGGTACGGCAGCGTGCCCGTCTCGGCGATCGCGTAGGGGCGCGCGCCGCCGGCGCGGGCGAGGTCGCGCGCCATCGCGTAGCTGCCGAGCGTGCCCGGCGTGAGCAGGATGGTCTGCCCCTCGTTCACGTGCGGCGCCAGGCGCTCGGCCAGGTCCGCGTGGCCCGTCGCGGGAAGCGGCACGATCACGACCTCGGCGCCGGCGACGGCGACGGCGATCTCGGTCGTGGCGCGCTCGAGGCGCGCGCGCCCCTGCCGCCCCTCGGCGACGAGCGTGAGCGCGGGCTCGCCGGCCAGCGGGCCCAGCGCCGACGCCGAGCGGCTCCAGAGGCGCACGCGGTGGCCGGCCAGCGCCAGGTCCGCGGCGGTCGCGAACCCGCCGTTGCCCCCGCCGAGCACGGCGACGTTCATACGCCGGCGCGGCTCACGCGATGGCGCCGGTCGCTCGGAGCTCGGCGATCTTCACGTTCGAGTACTTGAGTATCTGGGAGAGGATCTGGTCCGTGTGCTCGCCGAGCCGGGGCGGCGGCGTCACGTCGAGACCCATCGCGCCGTCCAGCTTGACCGGCGTCCCGAGCGTACGCGTCTTGCCGTGGAGCGGATGGGACATCTCCACGACCATGCTGCGCTGGGTCACCTGGGGATCGCCGAGCACGCGGTCGACGCTCTGGATCGGCGTGGCCGGAACGTTGAGAGCCTGGAGCCGCTCGAGCCAGTCCTTCGTCGTCCGCGTGCGGAACGCGGCCTCGACCAGCGGCATCAGGATCTCGCGGTGGACGACGCGATCGCGATTCTTCGCGAAGCGCATGTCGCGCTCCCATTCCGGATGGTCGACCGCGCGGCAGAACGCGCCCCAGAACTTCTCCGCGAAGATCGCGACGATCAGGTGGCCGTCACGCGTCGGCAGCGCCTGGTACGGGACCACCGAGGCGTGGCCCGAGCCCATCGGAACGGGGACCCGGCCGTTGGTCCAGAAGTACTGCGCGATGTACGTGAGCAGCGAGACCTGGCAGTCGAGGAGCGACAGATCGATCTGGCCGCCCTCGCCCGTGCGCTCGCGGCGGAAGAGCGCGCCGGCGACCGCGAAGGCACCGAACATCCCGCCGGCCAGGTCGGCCATCGGCAAGCCCATGCGGACCGGGCGCCCGTTGGGCTCGCCAGTGACGGACATGGCGCCGCCCATCGCCTGCAGCGCGAGGTCGAACGCGGGCCAGTCGCGGTACGGTCCCTCCTGGCCGTAGGCGGAGATCGAGCAGACGATGATCCGCTGGTTGAGCGACCAGAGCTTCGAGTACGCGAGGCCCAGGCGCTCCATGATGCCGGGGCGGAAATTTTCCCAGACCACGTCCGCCTGACGGACGAGCTCGTAGAACACCTCGCGGCCGCGCTCGCGGTGGAGGTCGAGCGCGAGCGATTTCTTGTTGCGATTGATCGCCAGGAAGTACGCCGACTCGCCGTCGGGCAGGAACGGCGGGCCCATGCTCCGCATCGGGTCGCCGCCATCCGGATCCTCGATCTTGATCACCTCGGCGCCCTGGTCGGCGAGCAACATCGAGCCGTACGGTCCCGCGAGCATACGCGAGAGGTCGAGGACGCGAATGCCGTCGAAGAGCTTCATTTCGCCTCCCATCGCGGATGGTGCGAGGCGGCCCACTCGCGATCCACCCGTCCATCGAGCATTCCCTTCAACGCGTGCCGCGTCGAAGGATGGACGGCCGCCAGATACACGTGGCCGGCGATCGGGATCAGCACGAGGAGCGTGAGCCAGCGGTGCACGTCGCGCACGATGCCATCGATGCCGAAGGGCCACAGCGCGACGCCGGTCGCCAGCAGCAGCGACGCGGTCACCAGCGTGAACAGCGCGTTGACCTTCTGGCCGGCGTTGAAGCGGCCGACGTCGCGGTCGAGCCGGGCGCGCTCCCGCGGCCCCGCCACGAGCCAGCGCGGGAAGCTCCGCAGCCACCGCCGGTCGCTCGGCTCGAGCCGCGCGAGCTCTTCGAGCGTGCGCTTGACGCGGCGGCGGTCGCCGAGCGCCAACGTCGCGATCATCGTCAGCACCCAGAAGATGGCGCAGGCGATGTGCAGCCGCTCGCCGATCAGAAGGCTGTACCCGCGGATCCCGCCCTGCAGCGCGGGCATCATCAGCGGAAGCCCGCTCGCCAGCAGCAGGAGATAACCGAGGGCGAGCGCCCAGTGGAGCGCGCGCTCGCTGACCGTGAACCGCTCCACGCCGGCGCTCACGCGGCCCCCAGGGCGGCGTGCACCCGCTCGGGCGTGAGCGGCAGCTCGTGGAAGCGCACGCCGATCGCGTCCTTGATCGCGTTGCGCACCGCCGCGGCGACGGGAATCACGCCGGACTCGCCGAGGCCCTTGGCGCCGAACGGTCCCTCGGCGTCGATCGACTCGATCAGCCGCACGACGATATCGGGCATGTCGTCCGCTTTGAACAACGCGTAGTCCATGAACGTCTGGCTCACCACCTGCCCCTGCTCGACCACGAGCCTCTCCGAAAGCGCGTAGCCGAGCCCCATGTGGATCCCGCCGTGCACCTGGCCTTCCGCGGCGGCGGGGTTGAGCGCGCGGCCCACGTCGTGGGCGGAGACGACCTTGCGCACGGTGACGCGGCCGGTCTCCGGATCGACGTCGACCAGCGCCGCCTGGAAGGCCGACGTGTAGGCGGCCGACACGTTGCCCTGAAGGTCCTTGTCGAGCATGGCCGTCGGCGGATCGTAGAACGCCTCGGCCACCAGCACGCGGCCGCCGTCGCGGAAGTGGCCGGCCCGGGCGACGGCCTCGTACGGGAGCCGGCGCCGGGGATCGCGCTTCACGACGACCCAGCCGCCCTTGACATCCAGGGCGGCCGCGGGCTCCTCGAGCTGCCCCTCGGCGATCGCCAAGAGCTGGGCTCGCACTTTCTCCGCCGCAAGCCTCGCGGCGTTGCCGGCGACGAAGGTGGTCCGGCTGGCGTGCGTCCCGACGTCCCACGGGCGCACGCTCGTGTCGGAGTTGACGACGTCGACGCGCTCGAGCGGCACGCCGAGCGCCTCGGCGACGATCATCGCGAGCACCGTCTCCGAGCCCTGGCCGATCTCGCTGGCGCCGGTGATCAGAGTGACCTTGCCGAAGTCGTCGAGCTTCACGATCGCGCCGCACCCGTCCGATCGGTAGATCCGCGCGCCGCCGCCGACGTGGAACATCCCGGCGTAGCCCACGCCGCGCTTCTGGCCCGGCCGCGGTGGCGGCGGGTCCCTCCGGATCTCGTCGGCGACGGCGTCGAGGCATTCGCCCATCGCGAACGACGTGAGCACGAACTGCTGTGGATTGACGTCGCCGGGCTTCGACAGATTGCGCCGCCGCAGCTCGAGGCGATCGATCCCGAGCTGGTCGGCCAGATCGTCCATCTGCGACTCGACCGCGAAGGTCGACTCGGGGTTGCCGTAGCCGCGCATCGATCCGGAGTAGGGGTTGTTGGTGTAGACGATCGTGGTGTCGAAGCGCACGTTCGGCACCCGGTAGAGCCCGGCGACCGTGGAGAGCATCACGTACGGCGTGGTCGAGCCCCACGACGTGTAGGCCCCCCCGTCGATCGTCACGTGCGCGTCGCGCGCGAGCAGGCGGCCGTCGCGGTCGGCGGCGGTACGCAGCCGGATCGTGCAGGGCTCGCGGGTGGGACAGGCGATGAACTCCTCGAGACGGTCGAACTCGATCTTCACCGGACGCCGCGCCACGCGTGCGAGCAGCGCCGCGATGACGTCGATCGGGTAGATGTCGAGGCCGCGGCCGAAGTTGCCGCCGACCGGCGGCTGCATCACTCGCACGCGGTCGCCGCCGATCCCCAGGGCCTCCGACAGATCGCGCTGGTAGAGAAACGGCACCTGCGTCGTCGACCACATCGTGAGGTTGCCGGCGGGATCCCAGTCGGCGACGGCGACCATCGTGCCCAGGCACGCCGGCGTGACGAAGTTCAGCCGGTACGTGTCCTCGACGACGGCGGCGGCGGCGGCCAGCGCGCCCTCGACGTCGCCGTGGTTGAAGCGGTAGCGGAGGTCGTGGAGGTTCGTCGACCGCTCGTCGTGCACGAGCGGCGCGCCCGGCTCCAGCGCCGCCAGCGGATCGAACACCGCCGGCAGCTCCTCGTACTCGACCTGGATCAGCGCCAGCGCTTCCTCCGCGATCGTCGCCGTCGCGGCCGCGACGGCGGCGACCTCGTCGCGGATGCAGCGGACCTTGCCGCGCTTGAGGGCGACCTGGTCCTTGGCGAAGCCGAAGGGCCGCGGCTCCACGTCGGCGCCGGTCAGCACCGCCAGCACGCCGGGCAGGACGCGCGCGCGGCTGGTGTCGATGCTCACGATCCGCGCGTGCGGCAGCCGCGTTCGCAAGATCTTGCCGTGGGCCAGGCGCGGCAGCTCCAGGTCGTGGAGGTAGCACGTCCGTCCCGTGACCTTGTCCGGACCGTCCAGCTTGGGGGTGGACTTGCCGACGACGTCGAAGCCTCCGGCCATCGTCAGAGCTTCACGGCTTCCTTGTGCTCGCCGAAGACGTCCCTCATGGCCCGCGCGATCTCGCCGAGGGTCGCGTACGCCTTCACCGCGTCCATGATCGGGTACATGAGGTTCCCGCCACCCCGCGCCTCGTCCCGGAGGCGGCCCAGCGCCGCGTGGACCGCGCGACCGTCACGCCCCGCCCGGGTCCGCTCGAGCCGCGCCAGCTGCGCCTCGGCCACTTTCGCGTCGAAGGAATAGAGCTCGATCTCGCGGTCGGCCTCGGCCGGCTTGTCACCGACGTGGCAGTTGACGGCGACCTTCGGGATCTCGCCGGAGGCGATCCGCTGCTCGAAGAGATAGGCCTGACGCGCGACCTCGGCCTGGATCGCTCCGCTCCTGATTGCCTCGACGATGCCGCCCATCCGCTCGACGTGGGCCAGCTCCGTCGCGATCTGCTTCTCCATCGCGTTGGTGAGCGCCTCCACGTAGTAGGAGCCGGCCAGCGGATCGACCGTGTCGGCGGCGCCCGACTCCTCGGCGCAGATCTGCATCGTGCGCAGCGCGATCAGCTGCGCCTTCGGCGACGGGATCGTATAGGCCTCGTCGTAGGTCGGCAGCGCCATCGTCTGCGCGCCCGCCAGCGCCGAGGCCAGCGCGATGTAGGCGCCGCGCACGATGTTGTTCTCCGGCTCCTGGACGGTGAACGCCGAGCCGCCGCCGCCGATGAGGCTCCGGAACATCCACGACTTGGGATTCGCGGCCTTGAAGCGCTCGCGGAGCATGCGCGCGTAGAGCCGCCGCCCGGCGCGAAACTTCGCGACCTCCTCGAAGATCTTGCCCCACGCGGTGAAGTTGAACGAGATCCGCGGCGCGAAGTCGTCCACGGCGATCCCGCGCGCGAGCATCAGCTCGACGTAGGCCGCGGCGATCGCGAGGCCGTACGCCATCTCCTGCGCGGTCGTGCAGCCGGCCTCGCGGATGTGGTAGCCGCACACCGACACCGGGTTCGCCCGCGGGTAGTGGCGAGCCGAGAACTCGATCAGGTCGCCGACCAGCCGCAGCGACGGATCGACCGGGTAGACCCACGTGCCGCGCGCGACGAACTCCTTCAGGATGTCGTTCTGCGGCGTCGTCACCACGCGATCGGCCGCGGCGCCCTGCTTCTCGGCGACCGCGTAGTACATCGCGGTGATCGGCGCCGCCATCCCGTTGATCGTGAGCGAGACGCTGACGCGATCCAGCGGGATCCCGGCGAACGCGTCCTCCATATCGGCCAGCGTGTCGATGGCCATACCCACCCGACCGACCTCGCCCTCGGACCGCGGATCGTCTGAGTCGAGCCCGAGCTGGGTTGGCAAATCGAAGGCAACGTTGAGGGCATCCTGTCCATGCGCCATCAAGTATTTGAAGCGGGCATTCGTCTCCACCGGCGTGCCGAAGCCGATATATTGCCGCATCGTCCAGACACGGTCCCGGTACATGTGCTTGTGGATGCCGCGGGTGAACGGGTATTCGCCGGGACGGCCGATGTCGCGATCGACGTCGACGCCGGCGAGATCCTCGGGCCCGTACACGGGCTCGATCGGGAATCCGGCGTTCGCTTTCAGCTCTTTCATGGGTCTCCTCCCTGCCGCTCGAGAAACCGCGCGATGAGCGCCAGGCTTTCGGGCCCCCGCTCCTCCGGCGGCGCGTGGCCGCAGTCCGCCAGCTCGACCACCTCGGCGCGCTCGAAGACCTCGCGCCAGCGTGGGAGGTAGCGGCCGAAGGCGGGGTCCTTCATCCCCCAGATCAGCAGCGCCGGGGTCCTCGCGATCCGGTCTCGACGCCGCCAGAGATCGTCATACCACGCGCTCGAGCCCAGGAGCTCGCGCGCGTAGATCCAGGTCGCGTGGCCGTCGAGCGCGCGCAGATAGTGACGGTCGACCGCCGACGTGTAGCGCCGCCGGTCGGCGATCGCGTGCCGGAGCATCACCCGCACCGAGAAGCCGAGGCGCTCGTAGAGAAAGCGCCCGAACCGCCCGCCGAGGATCCGCGCGAACCACTCGATGTGCGGGTCGCCGGCACACGACCACATCCACGTGTTGAAGAGCACGAGGCGACGCACGTTCTCCGGGTGCTCGATGGCGTAGGCGAGGCCGATGGGGCCGCCGAAATCGTGGACGACGAGCGTGAGGTCCTTGAGTCCGAGCGCGTCGACGAGCCGGGACAGGTTCTTCGCCTGGTCCTCGGGACGATACGACCACGCGGCCGGGCGCTCGCTCAGGCCGAAGCCGAGGTGGTCGGGCGCCACGCACCGGTACCGCGGCGCCAGGCCCTTGATCAGGTGGCGATAGAGGAAGGACCACGTCGGCGTGCCGTGCACCATCACGATCGGCGCGCCCTCGCCCTCGTCGACGTAGCTCAGCCGCCCCCCGTCCGCGTCCAGCGCGCGGGGCTCGAACGGGTACTCCGTTCGATCGACCCACGTCGGAATCAACCCGGCAGCTCCTTGAACGCCTTCACGATCTCCGGCAGTTGCGTTCCCATCGGGAACACCCGGCGGACGCCGAGCGCCCGCAGCTCGTCCACGTCGCGCGGCGGAATGGTGCCGCCCACGATCACCGCGATGTCGCCGGCGCCGTTGTCCCGCAGCCCGTCGAGTACCCGACGGGCGAGGAGCAGGTGGGCGCCGGACAGCACCGACAGCCCGACGACGTCCACGTCCTCCTGGATCGCCGCCTGCACGATCTCGTCCGGCGTCCGCTTGAGCCCGGTGTAGACCACCTCGACGCCGGCGTCGCGCAGGGCCTGAGCCACGACTTTCGCGCCGCGGTCGTGCCCGTCGAGCCCGGGCTTGGCGATCAGCACCTTCATGCCAGCCGAAACGCGGGCAGCCAGCGCGCGCTCCCGCCGGGGTCATCGGCGACGCGGAGGGGCGAGAGCCGGACCGCGCTGCCGATCGCGACCTTCGCCGGGTCAGCGTCGACGAGGATCGAGAACACGCGAAGGCCGTCGATCTTCACGATCGCGAACACCCGCGGCCCCTGGAAGCCGGCCGGCAGCCCCGTCTCCTGCACCGTGAACGCGTGGACCGTGCCCTCACCCGAAAGATCCACCCAGTCGAACCGGTCGGCGCCGCATTCTCCACAGAACGCCCGCGGCGGCCACGCCAGGCGCCGGCACCCCGCGCACCGGGTCGTCGCGAGCCGTCCGGCGGCCAGCCGGGTGTAGAACTCATGGAGCTTGGTATGGTCGGCCGACTCCAGCGGGAACGGGTCGGTCGCCCGGAAGTACGTCATGATACCTCGCGTCGGAGTTGCCGGAGCAAGGCCCGTACCTTGGCGGTCTCGAACGCTTCCCGCCGGTCGCCCGTGTAGTCGTAGAACCCGCGTCCGGTCTTGGGCCCGAGCTCGTTCCGGGCGATCTTCTCCTCGACCAGGCGCGCGGGGCGGAATCGCTCCTCGCCGAGGGCCTTCGCCAGGAACCCGCTCGCGCGGTGCAGGATGTCGACACCGCCCCAGTCGATGAACTCGAAGATTCCGACGGTCGCGTAGCGAAATCCCATGCCGGCTTTGAAGGCGCGGTCCACGTCCTCGGGCGAGGCCACGCCCTCTTCGACCAAGCGTACCGCCTCGTTCATCAGCAGGGCCTGGAGGCGGGGGCCGATGAATCCCGGCGAGTCGGCGCAGCGCACGGGCACCTTGCCGAGCGCGTCCAGCAGCGCAACGGTGCGCTCGACGACCGCCGCGCTCGTGGCCTGGCCGGGCACCACCTCGACGAGCGGAATGATGTGAGCCGGGTTGAGCCAGTGGACGACCAGGAAGCGCTCGGCGCCGCGGATGGCGTCCGCCAGATGCTTCGGCGAGATCGTCGAGCTGGTCGACGCGAGGATGGCCTCCGGCGCCACGAGCGTCGACACGCGGCCGAGGATCTCGCGCTTGAGGTCGACCAGCTCGGGCAGCGCCTCCTGGACGAAGGCGCAGTCGTCGAGCCCGTCGAGGCCCACCTGATCGACGATCCGGGCGAGCGCCGGCGCCACGTCGGCGCGGGCGATCACACCCTCCTCGACCATGAGCTGGAGATCGCGCGCGATCTCACGCCGGGCGTCGGCGAAGACCGCGTCGGCCCCGCCCGCCGGTCGGCTCTTGACGTCGACCAGCGACACGCGGTGTCCGCCCAGCGCGAACGCGAGGGCGATCTGGCGGCCGATCCGGCCCGGTCCGAGGACCGCGACGCGATTCATCGGCGCCGCTTACCCGGCGTCGCGCCCGTAGATCATGACGACGTGCTCGCCCATGCCGCTGTTGTTGTGCGTGAGCCCGATCGCCGCATCCGGCGCCTGGCGCGCGCCGGCCTCGCCGCGAAGCTGGGCGTACACCTCGGCGGCCTGGGCGACACCGGTGGCCCCGAGCGGGTGGCCGCAGCCGATCAGCCCACCCCGCGGGTTCACCACCACGTCGCCGCCGTAGTCGCTCCGGCCCTGCGCGGCGAACGGCCCGCCTTCGCCCTTGCCACAGAACCCCAGCTCCTCGTACGCGATCAGCTCGGCGATCGCGAAGCAGTCGTGAACCTCGGCCACGTTCACGTCGCGGGCGGTGACGCCGGCCATGCGATAGGCCGACTGCGCGGCGCGCGCGAGCGCCGGCCAGTGGGCGTAGTCCTCGTGCAGCGACGTGAGCTGAAAGCCGTCCAGCGCCTGGGCCGTGCCGCGGATCCAGACGGGCTTGTCGGTGAGGGAGCGCGCGCGGTCCTCGGAGGCGATCAGCACGGCGGCGGCGCCGTCGGTGATCGGCGAGCACATGAAGAGGCGCAGCGGCGAGGAGATCATCCGCGAGCCGAGGACCTGGGCGAGCGTCGCGCCCTTCTGGAAGTGCGCGTTGGGGTTCTTCGAGGCGTGCGTGTGATTCTTCACGCCGATCCGCGCGAGCTGCTCCTCGGTGGTCCCGTATTGGGCCATGTGGCGCTGAGCGGCCAGCGCGAAGCACGGCGGCGCGGTGAGCCCGAACGACGCCTCCCACTCGCGGTCGACCCCGGTGCCCATGTTGAGGATCGCTTCCTCACCGGCCGGCTGGTTCAGCTTCTCGACGCCGAGGACCATGACGAGGTCGGCGAGGCCGGCGGCGATGAACGCGTACGCGTAGCGGATGCCGACGGTGCCCGACGCGCACATGTGCTCGGTGCGGGCGCTCAAGGCACTCGGCCGGATCCCCAGCGCCTCGGCGGCGAGCGACGAGATGTGCGACTGGAACGCCGTTCGCTCCGGCATGACGGAGCCGACCACGAGCCCCTCGACGTCCTTGGGCTTCACCGCGGGCACCGAGTCGAAGCACGCCTTGCCCGCCTCCCAGATGAGGTCGCGGTAGCTCGCCTTGCGCACGCCGAACCGTGAAACCCCGGCCCCGACCAGCGCCACTTTTCTCATGGCCGCGTCCCTCTTTTTGTCGCCGCACCCAGGAGCTTCAGGGCGGCGATGTCGCGCCGCTTGATCGCCGTGATCAGCTCGTCGAGGGCCGCCATTCAGATCCCACCGACATCACGGCTCGAGCCTCACGCTCGCCTCCGCATGAGCACGCTCGTCTCGTAGGTGCACACCACTTCGCCGTGCTGGTTCCTCACCATCACGTCGAACGACACGACCCCGCGATCGGGCTTGGACGAGGCGCGCGCCTGCGTCACGGTCATCTCGGTGTGGATGGTGTCGCCGAACTTCACCGGCGCGGTGAACTTCACTCGATCGAGCCCGAGCAGCGCGAAGGCCGTCCCCTCGAACCAGCCCGAGAGGTTCTGTTGACCATTCGAGACCGCCAGCGTGAGGATGCCGTGCGCGACGCGCGCGCCGAACGGTGTCTGTTGGGCGAACACCTCATCGGTGTGGAGCGGGTTGAAGTCACCGGTCAGCCCGGCGAAGCGGGAGACGTCGCCGCCCTCCACGGTCCGTCGGCTCGTCGTCAGCATCTCGCCGACCTTGAAGTCCTCGAAATAGCGTCCGCGTGATTGCATGGCTCTCCTTCAGTGGAGGATGGTCGCTCGGCCCTCAGACGAAGGCCTGGCCCCGGTCCCAGTCGAGATCTCGCCCGATGATCACGCGCAAGATCTCGGAGGTGCCTCCGCCGGGCAGGAGGAACCGCGCGTCCCGGAAATAGCGCTGCACCGGATATTCCATCGCGAGGCCGTACGAGGCGAAGATCCGCGCCGCCTCGTCGGTGATCTTCACCGCCGTCTCCGACGCGAAGAGCTTGGTCATCGCGGCCTCGCGCGCGACGACCACGCCGGCGTCGAGCTGCGCCGCGGCCTGATAGGTCATGAGGATCGCCGCGTGGAGCGAGGTGAGCATATCGGCGAGCTTGAAGCCGATCGCCTGGTGCTCGGCGATCGGCTTGCCGAAGGCCACCCGTTCACGCGCGTACGCGAGCGCCGCCCCGTACGCCGCGCGCGCGAGGCCCACCGAGATCGCCGCGGTCATCACGCGGATCTCGGAGAGGACCCCGCCGATCTTCTCGACGCCGCCGGTCTCGCCGCCCAACAGGTGCTCGGCGGGAACCTCCACGTCCTCCAGGTGGATCTCGCCGGTCACCGAGCCTCGGACGGACATCTTCTCGATCGCCTTGCCGAGGGTGATCCCGCGCATCGTCGCGCGGTCGAGCAGGAAGAGCGCGATGTTCCCCATGCCGCGCTGGTCCGACGTCTTCGCGGCGACCGTCAGCATATCGGCCACCGGCGCGCTGGTGACCCACGTCTTCGTGCCGCGCAACACGTACCGATCCCCGCGCCGCTGAGCCCGGGTCATGATGTTCGCGACGTCCGAGCCGGCGTTCGGCTCGGTGAGCGCGAAGGTCGCGACCAGATCGCCCCGGAGCGCCGGCACCAGGTAGCGCCGGCGAAGCTCCTCGGACCCGTACTTGTAGACGAAGTACGTGCCCATCAGCGACTGCATGCCCGCGGTGGCGGCCACCGACAGCGAGCCCCGAGCGAGCTCCTCGGCGAACAGGCAATAGGTCACCATGTCGGCGCCCGCGCCGCCGTACGCTTCCGGGTAACGCAACCCGAGGTAGCCGAGCTCGCCGAGACGGCGGAAGAGCTTTGTCGGGAACTCCGCGCGCGCGTCGATCGCCTCCGCCACCGGGACGACTTCGGCGTCGACGAACTTCGCGACGGCCCGGCGAAAGCTTTCTTGCTCTGTCGTGAGCTTTATCACGGTCTTTTCCGGAGCTCGCGGGTGGCGCGTTCGTCCACGGTGAGAGCGGGGGCGGCGCCGGTGATCACGACGCCGTAGTCGCGGCGGGCCGCTTCGATCGACACGTAGTCGTCCAGCACGTCCTCGAGGACCCGCTGTGGGTCGCGTTCGAGGGGATCGCCGTAGCCGCCGGCGCCCGACTGCTGGAACGAGATGACGTCGTCATAGCCGAACTCGCGCGATTGCTTGCCGTGCACGATCCGCTCACTCGGCCCGGGGTTGATCACGGTGCGGCCGAGCTTCCCGGGCTTCCCGCCGCCGAGCCCGTACGGCGCGAACTTCTGCCGGTCGGACAGGTTCGTGAGCTTGCCCTCGTCGGCGAGGAAGCGCAAGTCGCGGCGAATGCCGCACCCCCCGCGGAACCGGCCGGCGCCCGCGGAGTCGCCGATCAGCTCGAAGCGCTCGACGATCAGGGGCTGGTTGGCCTCCTGGGCCTCGACGGGGATGTTCGACGCGTTGAACGCCCACGACATGGCTTCGCAGCCGTCCCGGGTCGCCCGCGCGCCCGTTCCGGAGAGCACCAGCTCGTAGGCCACGAACGGGCGCTTGCGCGCGCGGTCCCGTCCGCCGAAGGTCGGGTTCGCCATGTGCGAGGCAGCGGCCGCGACGCGGTCGGGAAGCGCCGGCGCCAGTGCGCCCAGCACGGACTCGAACGTCCTGTAGCAGATGATCGCGCGCGGCCCGCCGCCGGCCGGCGGACGCGGGTTGAGGAAGGAGCCCTCGGGCGCGGTCACCGTGACCGGCCGGAGCGCGCCCTCGTTCATCGGTCCCAGCGGGTCGGTGAGGCACTTCACCGCCGCGTACGAATACGAGCGCGTGTAGTTGATGTACGAGTTCATCCCCGACGCGGTCTGCGGGCTCGAGCCCGCGTAGTCGACGATCATCGAATCGCCGGCCACCGTCACGGCCACCGCGACCCGGAGCGGATCTGTGCCCGGACCGAAGTCGTCCAGGAAGTCCTCGAAGCGGTACACGCCGTCGGGGATCTCACGGATCGCCGCTCGCATGCTCGCCTCGGTGCGCGCGATGATCTCGTCCATCGCGGCCAGCAGCACGTCGCGCCCGTAGCGCGCGGCCAGCTCCTGGAGCCTCAGCTCGCCGACGCGGAGCGCGCTCCGCTGGGCCCGCAGATCGCCGAGGACCTTGTCGGGGGTGCGGGTGTTCGCGGCGATGATGCCGACGATCCCGTCCTGCTCCTGGTACTCCCTCCAGACTTTTGTCGGCGGGATGCGGAGTCCTTCCTGGAAGTAGTCGAAGATCCCTTCGACGCCCTGGCTCCCCGGCCGCTGACCGCCCACGTCCGTGTGGTGCAGGATGTTCACCGCGAAGCCCACCAGCGCGCCCTGGTGGAACGCGGGCTGCGTGATGAAGAAGTCGGGAAGGTGCCCGGAGCCGAGGAGCGGGTCGTTTAGCAAGATTGCGTCGCCGGGTCGCAGCGACTCGACCGGATGCGCCGCGAGCGCGTTCTTGACCGCGAACGACATCGCGCCCATGTGTCCGGGCGAATAGGGCCCCTGCGCGACCATGCGTCCCTGCGGATCGAAGACGGCCACCGAGAAGTCCTGGCCTTCGCGCGCCTGCTCGGAGTACGCGGTCTTGTGCACGGTCGTCCCGATCTCGACCGCGATCGACTGCAGCGCGCCCCAGACCACGCCGAGCGTGACCGGATCGAGCCCGCGGGCGGGCGTCACTGGACGACCTCGTCGGCGCGCGCCAGAAGCGGCGGGGGAAACGTGACGCCGAGGGTCTTGGCGGCCCGACCGGTCATCGACGGCCCGTCTCCGCGATCAGGTTGGCGTACTCGTCGACCGCCGCGGTGAGGCCCGGCGGGAGCACGGTGGTCGACTCGCGCTCCTCCACGATCGCCGGGCCACTCAGCGACGTCCCCGCGGCGAGCGCGTACCGATCGTAGACGGGCGTGTCGACGTAGCCTCGAGTCTCCGGAAAGTACGCGCGCCGGGTTCCCTTGCGGCTCTCGCCCACCGAGCGCGTGGCCGCTTTGGCGAGCGCGATCCGCGGCGCGCCGCCGACCGCCGACAGCTTCCACGTCACGATCTCCACCGGCTCGGCCGGGTTGGCGTACCCGTACCGCGCCGCGTAGACCTCGTCGAAGCTCGCCCGCACGCGGACGAGCGCGTCGGCGTCGAGTCGCCCGCCCGGCACCGGCACGGTGAGCTCGTAGCCCTGACCGACGTAGCGCGCGTCGGCCGAGCGCACGAGCGCCACCTCGCCGGCGACGGCGGATTCGCGCACGACCTCGGTCGCCTGCGCCGCCATCTCTCCGTACATCGCGTCGACGGCCGCGGGGTCCAGACCATCGAGGCGGCGCACGTAGGTCCGCGCCACGTCGAACTTGACCTCGGCGGCGAGCAGGCCGATCGCGGCCGTGACCCCGGCGGCCGCCGGAAGGATGACGCGCGGGATCCCCAGAGCCTGCGCCAGGCGGCAGCCGTGGACCGGCCCCGAGCCGCCGAAAGCGACGAGCGTGAGGTCGCGCGGATCGCGGCCCCGCTCGATCGACACCACGCGCGTGGCCAGCTCCATATTGGTGTTGACGATCGTATGGATGCCCCACGCGGCGTCCTCGAGTGAGAGCCCGAGGGGCCTGCCGATCCGCTCCTCGATGGCACGCGCCGCCGCGCCTGGCCGGAGCGTGATCGAGCCGCCGGCGAAGTAGTCGGGGTTGATGTAGCCAAGAACGACGTCGGCGTCGGTCACGGTTGGCTCGACGCCGCCTCGGTCGTAGCAGACCGGGCCGGGCGTCGACGACGCGCTCTCGGGCCCGACGGCGACGACGCCCAGCCGGGCCCGCGCGATCGAGCCCCCACCGGCCCCGATCTCGACGAGGTCGATCGCCTGGATGTTCATGGGGAGCCCGCTGCCGGGCGCGTTGTTCACCCGGTGCAGCTCGAAGGCCGTCGTCGTCGCGGGCCGCCCTGCCTCGATCAACGCGAGCTTGGCGGTGGTGCCGCCCATGTCGAACGCGATGAGGTCACGGTGGCCGGTCAGCTCGCCGTACGCGGCGGCCATCAGGGCCCCGGCGGCGGGGCCGGACTCGATCATCCGGACCGGATAGCGCTGCATCGCCTCCGCGGTCGCGATGCCGCCCGACGATTGCATGACGAACAGCCGGCCGCGATAGCCGCGCCCGGTCATGGCCGTCGCCAGCCCGCGCAGATAGTCGCGGATCGCCGTCATCACGTATGCGTTCACCACGGTCGTCGAGGTTCGCTCGTACTCGCGAAACGTCGGCGAGACCTCGTGGGAGAGGGTGACCGTGACGTGCGGCGCTACCTCGGCCGCGATCGCGGCGAGCCGCCGCTCGTGGACGGGATTCAGGTAGGCGTGCAGCAGGCAGATCGCCAGCGTGGTCACGCCCCGCGCGGCCAGCGCACGGATCGCCCGGCGCGCATCGGCCTCGTCGAGCTCCGTCCGCACGGTGCCGTCGGCGAGGATGCGCTCGGTCACCTCACCGATGAAGCGGCGCGGGATGAGCGGCACCGGCTTCTCGATCTGGAGGTCGTAGACCTGGTAGCGCTTCTCGCGGCCGATGATCAGGACGTCGCGAAACCCGCGCGTGGTCAGGAGCCCCACCCCGCGCGCCTTGCGCTCGATGACGATGTTGGAGCCGAGCGTGGTGCCGTGGGTCGCCTGGCTCACGTCGCTCCAGGACACCGCGCTCTGCGCCAGCAGGTCGTCGAGGCCGGCCAGGCACGCCTCGGACGGGTCGGGGTAGGTCGTGAGCCGCTTGGCGGTGAGCAGGTCGCCCGACGGCGACTGGAGCACGAAGTCGGTGAAGGTTCCGCCGACGTCGAACCCGACCCGGTAGGGCATCTAGGGTCGCGGCGGCCCCGAGGCCGGCGACATTGTCATGTCCGCCGCTCGGCGCGCGACAGGATCATCCTGTAAGGATAGCGGCGGCCGGTGTGCCAGGACACCGCGTGCTCGACGGGCTCGCCGCTGGCCGCATAGTAGGTGCGCTCGAAGCAGAGCAGCGGGGAGCGCCCCCGGATCTGGAGAAGCGCGGCGACCTGGCGCGGGGCCAGCGCCGCGTCCACGACCTGCTCCATGAGCTTGATCGGCACGCCGAGCACGCGCTCGATGGCGCCGATCATCGAGGTCTTGGAGAGGTCCTCGTCCGAGAGCGCCGTCCCGATGGTCAGGGGCATGTAGGCGGTCACGTGCTGGAAGGGGCCGGTCTCGGCGTAGCGGACGCCGACGATGCAGTAGGCCGAGGAGCGCGGCGGCAGGCGCAACGATTGGGCGATGTTTGCCGGCAGCAGCACGACGTCGCGCGACACGAGCTTGAACCACGTCTCGTCGCCGAGGGCCATCATGTCGCCCACCGAGCCGATCACGCGCAGCTTCCGGTCGCCTCCGGGAACCGGCGTCGCGAAGGTGCCGCGGCCGGCGTGACGGTAGAGCCGACCCTCCTGGACGAGGACTTCGAGGGCTTGCCGGATGGTCGGGCGGCTCACCTTGAAGCGCGCGCACAGCGCGTGCTCCGACGAGATGCGCTCGCCCTCGTCGCGGAGCTCGTGGCGGATGCTTTCGGCGATCTGGAGATAGCGGGGAATTCCTGGACGATAGTTCACTCCGCCCCCCTGCTGTCAGGATGTCTAGACACGTACCACCTAAGGCGGGTGCCCGTCAATTTTTCACACCGACGAGCGGGGAACGATCGCCGGGAGCTGACTACGCGGTCGAAAACCGCTGGGCGTTGCCCATGTGGGGCCAGGCGAAGGTCTGGACGTTCGCCAGCATCTGGCGAAGGTGGTTCCGGTCGGCGCTCATCGGGTGGTCAGCTCGCGCGCGATGACGACGCGCTGGATCTGGTTCGTGCCCTCGTAGATCTGCGTGATCTTGGCGTCGCGCATGAATCGCTCCACTGGATACTCCCGCGTGTACCCGTAGCCGCCGAAGATCTGCACGGCGTCGGTCGTGACCTTCATCGCCGCGTCGGCCGCGAAACACTTCGCCAGGGAGGCTTCGAGGGCCGTCGACGGAGCACCGCGGTCGACGAGCGCGGCCGCGTGGTGGACGAGGAGTCGCGCCCCGTGGACCTGCATCGCCATGTCGGCGAGCATGAATTGAAGTCCCTGGAAATTGGCGATCGGCTGGCCGAACTGTTGGCGCTCCTTGGCGTAGGCCACCGCGGCGTCGAGCGCGGCCTGCCCGATCCCGACCGCCTCGGCTCCCACCGCGGGGCGCGAGCCGTCGAGGACCTGGAGCGCGATCTTGTAGCCCTCGCCCTCCTCACCCAATCGGTTCTCGACCGGCACCTCGCAGTCGGTCAGGTGCAGGGCCACGGTCGGCGATCCGCGAATTCCCATCTTCCGCTCGAGCTTGCCGAGGGCAATCCCCGGAAACGTGGGCTCGACCAGGAAGGCGGTCACGCCCTGCTTACGGCGGCCGCGGTCGACCGTGGCGAAGAGCGTGATGACCGAGGCCTGGCTGCCGTTGGACACCCAGAGCTTCACGCCGTTCAGGATGTAGCGGTCGCCGCGGCGCACGGCCTTCGTCGAGATCGAGGCCGCGTCGGAGCCCGCGCCGGGCTCCGAGAGCGAAAACGCCGCGGTGATCTCGCCCGACGCCAGACGCGGCAGATACCGGCGCTTCTGCGCCTCGCTCCCGGCCGCCACGATCGGCCAACCGCCCGCGTACTGGACGAGATAGATGACGGCGGTCGAGGCGCACGCCCAGGCGATCTCCTCGACGGCGAGACAGAAGGCGAGCGTCCCCATGCCTGTGCCGCCGTACGCCTCGGGGATGTAGAGCCCCATCAGACCCTGCTGGCCGAGCAGCGCGAGCTGCTCCGCGGGGTACGACTCCGCCTCGTCGACGTTGGCGGCGAGCGGGGCGATGCGCTCGCGCGCGATCGACCGCGCAAGGTCGCGCGTCGCGCGCTGCTCATCACTCAAATAGAAGTCGTTTCGCATCTCTGGTCCAGGCACCTCGGCCAGCCGGGCCCCAGCCCCACGACGGCCTGCGGCGCGCACCGCGAATGCATTATCGGCCACTCACGGTGGCGGTGACAATTCTCGTCCACGGCGGAGACGATTTTTTGTCGAGAAGAATCCGGATTTCGGGGCCGGCGTGGCCCAAGTACGCGAGATTGCGGCGGCTCACGAGATGGCATCGCCGCTGCAATCTCGAGGCGCCATGCAGACGCAACCGAAGGTCGTCGTCGTGATGCCCGCCTACAACGCGGGGCGGACGCTCCGCCTGACATACGAGGAGCTGCCGAAGGACACCGTCAGCCTCGTGATCCTCGTGGACGACGGCTCGACCGACGCCACACTCGAGGTCGCCCGGCAGCTCGGCCTCGAGATCTTCGTCCATAACCGGAACTACGGTTACGGCGCGAACCAGAAGACGTGCTACGCGGAGGCGCTGCGCGCCGGGGCGGACATCGTGGTCATGGTGCACCCCGACTATCAGTACGATCCGCGGCTGGTTCCGCAAATCATCGAACCGATCGTCCGTGGGGAGGCCGACGTAGTGCTCGGCTCGCGGCTGAAGAGCGGCTCGGCGCTGGCCCAGGGGATGCCCTGGTGGAAGTACATCTCGAACCGCTTCCTCACGGGCGCAGAAAATCGCGCGTTCGGTCTGACGCTCTCCGAGTTCCACACCGGCTACCGTGCCTTCCGCCGGGAGGTGCTCGAGAGCGTCAACTTCGCGCTGGACTCGGACGGCTTCGTGTTCGACCAGCAGATCATCGCGCAGGTCGTCGCCGGCGGCTTCCGCATCGCGGAGATCGCGGTGCCCACGCGCTATTTCCCGGAGGCGTCGTCGGCGAGCTTCTCGGCGTCGACCGTCTATGGGCTGCGCATCCTGATGCTCCTGGCCCGCTACGGCCTGCACCGTCACGGACTCTGGCGGTCGCGCGCCTTCGACAGCTTGCGCGGGCGGTACACGCGCCTGCCCGGCGCCGCGCCGCGGGCGGCGATCGACCGGCGCGCGCCGGCTCCGGCGCTGGGACGTTGAAGCCATGTGGATCTCCGACCGCCGGGTCGAGGATCTGAACGCGATCGACGTCGACCGGGTCCTGGCCGACGTCCTCGCGAACGATCCGGACGCGCGCGAGGCGCCGACCGTGTGCCCGGAGTGCCTGGGCGACCTGCTCCGGACGACGCTGCCTCAGAGCGACCTCTTCGTCAGCGCGTGCCCGAATCAGCACGGCATCTGGTTGAGCCGTGCCGAAGGCGACCGCCTGCGCGCGCTCGTCAGCGAACAGCACGAAGCCGTCCTTGCGAGAAAGCGCGACCGGTTGCGCGTGGTGAGGCGCACGCTGGTCGCGGCCCTCGCGGCGGCGCGCGGCGCCGTCGTCGCCGGCGCGGTCGTGGCCGGCCGTGCTGGGCTTCGGCCCAATCCCGCGAGCCCGGCCGAGGACCCCGACAGCCGCCGCATCACGCCGGCGAACTGGCCACAGCGCGACTGGAGCGCCTGGTACCCCCTGCCGGGGACCAGCCCGATCGTCGACCACGACGAGCTCCAGTACATCCAGGAGATGCTGCTGGTCTTGCAGAAGGGCGCCGACAACCGCCTCAACATCCACGAGGTGCTACGGACGACGCGGACCGCGGACGGGTACGGTAGCTTGCTGGACGTCTATCAGCGACGGCAGGCGGCCGTGCTGGCGAAGCTGAACGTGCTCGCCGTCCCCGTGCGGCTGCCGAGCATCCACCGTCATCTGGTCGTGGCCACCGACCGGCAGATCGTGTTCTTCGGGGTGTTCGTGGCCGAGAAGATCAAGGACTCGACGGTCGACCTGTGCCGTATGGTCCGCCATCCGGCGCTCACCTCGTCGAGCCGCGCGCTCCACGCGGCGTGGGACAAGATCCGCGCGCTCTACCCGAATCTCGATCAAGCCACTAGCGACGCGATCGAGAGCCGGCTCTGCCGCTTTGATGTGATTTGAGGTGTTTTGATATTGATCGGGGGGAGCGGCGCCGCTCCCCCCGAAACCGTCACTGCTGATTCTCCCTTGACGGTCCCGCCGCCGGCCCTCGGCTCGTTCCCGTCACGATCCCCTTAGTGGGAACTCCTACGGCCTGGTAAGGCATTCCCTGATCTTCTGTAAGGGGTTCGCCTGCTCGACGGAAATCCCTCATCGAATTATTCGGGTTTCTATGTGTTGTCGTAGCCCTCCCTCCAGGAATCCACTATCCCGGGCCAATGCACCGACACACGGAGGGAATGGCCAATGCGGCGACACACGGAGGGAGCCATGCGAACGAACACGCTGCGAGGTGGGTTAGGTCGGGGTCGCTCAGCCGTTCTGATCGTTTCGCTGCTCACCATTGCGGCGATCGGAATGCTGCAGGCGCTCCCTTGCTTTGCCGCGAATGTCGACGACTTCACATCGGCGGAGCCAAGCCAGGCGCCGGGCCCCGCGTCCAAGTCGGATGACGCTGTCCGGGTCCGGGTGATCGGGGCCTTCGGCCAGTTGCCGTTGTCCTTCGAGGCCAACCGAGGCCAGACCGATTCTCAGGTGAGGTTTCTCTCCCGCGGTCCCCAGCACACGCTCTTGCTCGCCCCGACCGAGGCGGTCCTGGTCTTCATCACCCGGGAACACCCGGAGGGAGGGGAACGGCAAGGCACGAAGGCAAAGCTGGCAAAGCCGAGGCCGGCGACGCGGACCGCGCTCGGCATGACGTTCCTCGGCGCCAACCCCGACGTACGCGTGACCGGGCGCGAGGAGCTGCCCGGCAAGGCCAACTATTTCATCGGCAATGATCCCGCGGGCTGGCGGACCAATGTGCCGACCTACGCCAGGGTGCACTACGAGGACCTCTACCCGGGCATCGACCTCGTGTACTACGGTAACCAGCGCCAGCTGGAGTACGACTTCGTCGTGCGCCCCGCCGCGGATCCTCGCCGCATCGCGCTGGGCTTCCAGGGTGCACAGAGACTCGAAGTCGACCCCCAGGGCGACCTGGTGCTCCACACGGCGGCCGGGGCCATCCGCCAGCGCAAGCCAATCATCTATCAAGAGGTTGCCGGGCGCCGGGTCGAGATCCCCGGCGACTACGTCCTCAGGGATGGGCAACGGGTCGGGTTTCATGTCGCCGCCTACGATACGAGCTTGCCACTCATCATCGATCCAACCCTCGTGTATTCCACCTATCTCGGCGGGGGTTCGTTTGACGAGGGCTACGCCATCGCCGTGGACCCCGCCACCGGCAACGCCTACGTGACGGGTTTCACCGACTCGTTCAACTTTCCGACAATGGGGGCCTTCCAGACCACCTTCGCGAGCGGCTCCGGCGACGCCTTCGTGACACAGCTCAATGCCGACGGCTCCGCCCTCGTCTACTCCACCTACCTCGGCGGGAATGGGGATGACAGGGGCTTTGGCATCGCGGTCGACAGCATCGGCAGCGCCTACGTGACGGGCAGCACCGGCTCGAGCAACTTCCCGACCACTATGGGGGCCTTCCAGACTGTGAGTGGCGGCGGCTCCGAGGGAACCATTGACGCCTTCGTGACGAAACTCAGACCCGACGGCTCCGGCCTCGTCTACTCTACCTACCTCGGCGGGAATGGCCAGGACGCTGGCTTCGGCATCGCGGTGGACAGCAGCTTCAACGCCTACGTGACGGGCAGCACCGTCCCGTTCATCAACCCCGCCACGCCCAACTTTCCGACTACCCCGGGCGCCTTCCGGACCGGCTTCGTTGGAGGCGGCGGCGACGCCTTCGTGACGAAGCTCAAGCCCGACGGCTCGGGCCTCGTCTACTCCACCTACCTCGGCGGGACTGGGTCTGACAAGGGCTTCGGCATTGCGCTGGGCGCCGGCGGCACCGCCTACGTGACGGGCAACACCGACTCGACCAACTTTCCAACCACTGGCGGGGCCTTCCAGACCGCCGCCAGGGGCGGCGCCGACGCCTTCGTGACGAAGCTCAATCCTACCGGCGCGGGCCTCGTCTTCTCCACCTACCTCGGCGGGACCGGGTTTGACGAGGGCCTCGCCATCGCGGTGGACACTAACGGCAACGCGTACGTGACGGGCGACACTGACTCGACCAATTTCCCGACCACTACAGGGGCCTTCCAGACTGTGTTTGGCGGCCCCGCCGTGCTGCCGCCCGACGAGCCCGGCGACGCCTTCGTGACGAAGCTCAGTTCCACCGGCGCCCTCAGCTACTCCACCTACCTCGGCAGGAATGGGTCCGACCAAGGCAACGGCATCGCGGTC